>NZ_CVTB01000283.1 GCF_001050015.1 Mycolicibacterium malmesburyense | reverse complement strand
CATCGAACAACACCTCTCAACCAATCAGGTGTTGCAGCGACCGATTGAGTCTGAGCGCGGAAAGTAGGCCCTGGGCGCAGAGTCAACGAACCTCGGCGATATCGAGAATGTCCGGCGGGCGACGCGTGGGCGGCGGATAAATGACTCGCCGTGAATCACCGCATTCACATTGCCGTCAAGCGCGCTGCCGTCATGGCGGCGGCAGTCGTGCTAGTCGCCTGCGGCACGACGACTCAAGGGTCGGCGGATCCGTTCGCGGTGGCCGGTATGCGAGTCGCCGACGGGCCCTCGGGGTTGAGGGACGGTGCGCCCGGGCCGTCGCGGAAGGTGGCCAACACCGACGGCGGACCCATCGATCTGCTCGCGGTGCAGTCCGTCAGCGACGTCGAGGACTACTGGAAGGGCACGTTCGCCCAAGCGCTCGCAGGCGAATTCACGCCCGTGCGCAAGCTCCTTTCCTGGGATGCGAACCGTCGCGACAGGTCCACGTCGTTCTGCGGTGAGGGCACCGCGGGACTTGTCAACACCGCGTTCTGCCCGCCCGACGGTTCGATCGGTTGGGACCGCGGCGTGCCGCTGCCATCGCTGAAAAAGTCCTATGGCGAGATGGGCCTCGCCATGGTGCTGGCGCATGAGTACGGCCATTCCGTCCAGTACCAGGCCGAGCTGAACCACCCGAGCACGCCGACCCTGGTTGCCGAGCAACAGGCCGACTGTTTCGCCGGCGCCTACATGCGGTGGGTGGCGGAGGGAAACGCGCGCCGCTTCCGGCTGTCCACCGGCAACGGATTGGCGGCCAGCGACGTCAACGGGCAGTCAGCGCCCGCCGGTTCGCGCGAATCGACGCGTTCCGCGTCGGCGTGCTGGCCGACCAGGACCACTGCCTGGAACGCTTCGCTTGAGAAGGCCTAGTGACCTGGTGTCCGAGGGGGGACTTGAACCCCCACGCCCGTTAATAGGGCACTAGCACCTCAAGCTAGCGCGTCTGCCATTCCGCCACTCGGACTCGTTGTGGGCAGCTAAGGCTATCGGATCACCGAGGCCGGACCCAAACCCAGCTGGCATGTCAATGGTACGAATGGTGACTGTGACTGGTCCCCTCAACGCCGAAGCGGAGGTCGTCGACCTCGTCAGCACGCTCATCCGGTTCGACACGTCCAACACGGGCGACCCGGCCACCACCAAGGGCGAGGCCGAATGCGCGCGTTGGGTGGCCCAACAACTCGAAGAGGTCGGCTACGCGACCGAATACGTCGAGGCGGGGGCGCCGGGCAGGGGCAACGTGTTCGCCCGGCTCGAGGGCGCCGACAGCTCACGCGGTTCGCTGCTGCTGCACGGTCACCTCGACGTCGTGCCCGCCGAGGCCTCTGACTGGAGCGTGCACCCGTTCTCCGGCGCGGTCGAGAACGGCTACGTGTGGGGCCGCGGCGCGGTCGACATGAAGGACATGTGCGGCATGCTGATCGCGATCGCGCGGCACTTCAAACGCTCGGGGATCACCCCGCCGCGCGACCTGATCTTCGCGTTCCTGTCCGACGAGGAGGCCGGCGGCAAGTTCGGGTCGCACTGGCTGGTCAAGAACCGGCCCGACCTGTTCGCCGGCGTCACCGAGGCCGTCGGCGAGGTCGGCGGCTTCTCGCTGACCGTGCCCCGCAAGGACGGCGGCGAGCGGCGCCTCTACCTGGTCGAGACGGCCGAAAAGTCGATGAACTGGATGAAGCTGACCGCGCGCAGCCACGCCGGTCACGGCTCGATGATCCACGACAGCAACTCGGTCACCGCTGTCGCCGAAGCGGTCGCCAAGCTCGGTCGCCACGAGTTCCCGCTGGTGATGACCGATGCCGTCGGCCAGTTCCTGCAGGCCGTCACCGAGGAGACCGGCTACTCGTTCGACATCGACTCCCCGGACCTGGCCGGAGCCATCGCCAAGCTGGGGCCGATCGCCCGCGTGGTCGGCGCCACGCTGCGCGACACCGCCAACCCGACGATGCTCAAGGCCGGCTACAAGGCCAACGTCATCCCCGCGTCGGCCGGAGCGGTGGTCGACTGCCGCATCCTGCCCGGCCGCCAGGCCGCCTTCGAACGCGAGGTCGACGAGCTGATCGGTCCGAACGTGACCCGGGAGTGGGTCACCGAGCTGCCGTCCTACGAGACCACCTTTGACGGCGACCTGGTCGACGCGATGAACGGCGCGATCCTGTCGGTCGACCCCGACGCCCGGATCGTACCCTACATGCTCTCGGGCGGAACGGACGCAAAGGCGTTCGCGCAGTTGGGGATTCGCTGTTTCGGCTTCGCGCCGCTGCAGCTGCCGCCCGACCTCGATTTCACCGCGCTGTTCCACGGCGTCGACGAACGGGTACCCGTTGACGCGTTGAAGTTCGGTACCCAGGTTCTCGAACACTTCCTGTTGCACAGCTGATCGACGAAAGGACGAGTCATGGCGTTTGACTACAACCCGTACGAGTTCCTCCCGAAACTACCCACGTTCACGGTGTCCTCGAACACCTTCAACGACGGTGACGCGCTCGGTAACAACCAGGTCAGCGGCATCATGGGCGCCGGAGGCAACGACGTGTCGCCGCACCTGACATGGTCGGGGTTCCCCGAGGAGACCCGCAGCTTCGCGGTCACCGTCTTCGACCCCGACGCCCCGACCGCGTCCGGATTCTGGCACTGGGCCGTGGCGAACCTGCCCGCCACCGTGACCGAGCTGCCCGAGGGCGTCGGCGACGGCAGCGGACTGCCCGGCGATGCGCTCACGCTGCGCAACGACGCCGGCGCCAAGCGCTTCATCGGCGCCGCCCCGCCGCCGGGACACGGCCCGCACCGCTACATCGTCGCCGTGCACGCCGTCGGCGTCGAGAAGCTGGACCTGCCCGAGGATGCGACCCCCGCGTACCTCGGCTTCAACCTGTTCCAGAACGCGATCGCGCGGGCGCTGATTCACGCCACCTACGAACAGAAGTAAAGCGCCGCAAGGGCTATCGAGCCGCCGAACCGACCGCATCGGCCAGTGAGCCGAAGCCCCCCTCGTGAAGGCGGCGGGCGATGCCATCGTGAATTCGTTTGGCCCACAGCCCGCCGCCGTACACGAATCCGGTGTAGCCCTGCAGCAGCGAGGCGCCGGAGGTGATCCGGTCCCAGGCGTCATCGGCGGTTTCGATGCCGCCGACGCTGACCAACACCAGTCGGTCCCCGACGCGGCGGTGAAGCCTGCGCAGCACCTCCGCCGAGCGCCTGGCCACCGGACGCCCCGAGATCCCGCCGGGTCCCAGTTCGTCGACACCAGGCGTGGACAACCCCTCGCGCGACACCGTCGTGTTGGCGGCGACGATGCCTGCCAAGCCGAGTTCGACTGCCAGATCGGCGATCTCGTCGACGTCCTCGTCGGAGAGATCGGGTGCGATCTTCACCAGCACCGGCGTCGACGTCTGGGCCTGCACCGCGGTCAGGATCGGCCGCAGCGACTCGACCGCCTGCAGATCCCGCAATCCGGGCGTGTTGGGTGAGCTGACGTTGACCACCACGAACGAGGCGAGCGGTCCCAGCAGGCGGGCCGACGTGGCGTAATCCTGCACGGCCGCCTCCGCGGGCGTGACCTTCGTCTTGCCGATGTTCACCCCGATCGGCACATCCGGAAGGTGGCGGGCCAGCCGCACCGCCAGTTCGCCCGCGCCGTGGTTGTTGAAACCCATCCGGTTCAACAGCGCATGATCCTCGGCGAGCCGGAACATCCGCGGCTTGGGGTTGCCCGGCTGGGCCTGCGCGGTGACCGTGCCCACCTCGGCGTACCCGAATCCGAGCGCGCCCCAGGTCCGCAGTCCGGCGCCGTCCTTGTCGAAACCCGCGGCCAGGCCGAGCGGCCCGGGAAACCGAACCCCGAACACGGTGCTTGCCAGGATCGGATCGCGGGGACCCAACCAGCGTTTCAGCGCCCGTCGCGGCCACGAAAAGTAGGTGGCCGCCCGCAGCACGGCGAACACCCAGGTGTGAATCCGTTCGGGCGCAACGAGAAAGAACGCCCGCCGCAGCGCGCCGTACATCATGCGATCACTGCGCGGGTTGCTCGGGAGTGCCCGTCCGACCCGCCGCTGTCTTCTTGCGACGCAACAACACCCGCCGCGAACCGTCGGTGTAGAGCCGGACACGGGTGAGTTCCCAGCCGCGGTACTCGGCCTCGATCGACAATCGGGTCGAGGCGCTGACGCGCGTGACGTCCGGCGGCAGCCTCAGGGGAATCCACTCGTAGTCGTCCGAAGGTTCGGCCTTGACGACTTCCTCCCAGCCCGGGGGCATCCGTCCGCGTTGAACCGCGCTCATGCGTGGGCTCTCGCCGCATCGACGATCACCTGCACACCCGCTCCCGATCCGGACACCACGTACAGCGTGCCAGAGGATTCGTCATAAGCCAGGGAGTTCGGTTGCTGCACGGTTCGATATCGCACCTTCTCGACGGGAATGCCGGTGGCCAGATCGTAGCCAACGACGGTGTTCGACGCTGTCTGCGACACCCAGGCCAGGCCCGACGACCCGGCCAGGCCGTAGGGGGAGTCGCGCACCGGATACCGCTGGCGCAGGATCAGCGGGTCGGTGTCGAAGACCAGCAGTCCTTCACCCCGCGTGTCGGCGACCAGCACACGGCCGACCGGATCGGCGGCCATCGTCGTCGCACCCTCACCGGCACGCAGCGCCTGCGCCCGCTGGTCGCCGTCCTCGGTGAGCGCCGTCACCGACGTCTGGGCGCGATCCAGCACGACGGTCGTATTGCCTTGTGTGACAAGGGCGTCGACGCGCGCGAAGATCTTCATCTGCGCCGCGACGTTCGTATCCGAGCCCAGGGTGTAGACGGCTCCGTCGGCGCTGCCGAGCACCAGCCGGCCGTCGGCGCGCCGGGCGATCGCGGTGAACTCGGTGTCTGGCTGCCCCTCGACGTCGACCTTGACCGCGGAGCGGGCGGCGAGGTCGATCCGGTGGTAGCCGCCGCGCGTGGCGGCGTAGGCGTGGCCGTGGCCGTCGCCGGTCAACGCGGTCGCGGGGCCGGACAGCGGCACCGTCGCCGACTCCGCACCGCCGGGGGAGAACACCGTGACCTGCGATCGGTCCGCGGGGGCGGGCGCCAGCACGGCCAGCGAGCCGGTCGCTGTGTCGACGAACGCCGTTTGCGCATCACCGCTCAACGGCCGCACCACGCCGTCCGGCGGGCCGGTCACCGGCGGTGATACCGCGGCCTGAGCTGGAGCGATGGTGGGGGGTGTATCGGCAGCCTCCGACGAGCAGCCGACCGGCACAACCGCCGCCAAGATTGCCAGAGCCGCCACGATCCGGCGAATCGGCTGATTCCGGGTGTTTACAAGTGGCGGCAAGGGGTAGCTCTCGGTTCGTGCGTACGGCAAATCGACTGAACGGCCAGTTTAGGCAGATCGCTGCCCTGGGGTTCTCGGCCGCTCGCCGTGGCTCCCCGGACGGCGGCCGCGACGGCGGTATGGTGCGGTCATGAGCCTCGCCGCGGACCGTGCACTGGGTGCCCGGGATTTTGTGATCGAGGACATGACCACTGGCCTGCACGCCAGCGGGTTCGGCCAGGTGGGCGATGGCCGCAGTTTCTCGTTTCACGTCGAGCGCCAGATGTTGGTCGTCGAGATCTACCGCCCGCGGTTGGCGGGCCCCGTCCCGCACGAGGAGGACGTGGTCGCGGCGGCCAGCCGCAAGCTGACCGACATCGACCTCACCGATCGGCGCAGCGTGGGGGCCGCGGTGCGTGATCTCGTCGCCGAAGCCGAGCCGGTGGCGCGCACCAGCCGCTGACCATCGCCCACGGTACGGTCGTCGTCGTGACGGACGTGCCGGCAATGTCATGGGTGCAGGTTGTCGTCCTCGCGATAGTTCAAGGGCTGACGGAATTCCTGCCCGTCTCATCGTCGGGACACCTGGCGATCACCTCGCGAGTGTTCTTCGCCGACGATGCGGGGGCGTCCTTCACCGCGGTCACCCAGCTGGGCACCGAGTTCGCGGTGCTGGTCTATTTCGCCAAGGACATCGCGCGCATCGTCAAGGCCTGGTTCAACGGGCTGTTCGTCACCGCCCACCGCAACGCCGATTACTGGCTCGGCTGGTACGTCATTGTCGGCACCATCCCGATCGGCATCCTGGGCCTGCTGTTCAAGGACCAGATCCGCACGGGGGCACGCAATCTGTGGGCGATCGCGATCGCGCTCATCGTGTTCTCGGCCGTCATCGCCGCCGCCGAGTACTTCGGTCGCCGGGTGCGCACCGTGGAGCAACTGACGTGGAAGGACAGCATCATCGTGGGCCTCGCGCAATGCCTGGCGTTGCTGCCCGGGGTGTCCCGGTCCGGCGCGACGATCAGCGCGGGCCTGTTCCTGGGTCTCAACCGCGAGGTGGCGGCCCGGTTCGGCTTCCTGCTCGCCATCCCGGCGGTGTTCGCCTCCGGGCTCTTCTCGCTGCCCGACGCGTTCCATCCGGTCGGTGAGGGAATGAGCGCCACCGGCCCGCAGCTGTTGGTGGCCACGGTGATCGCGTTCGTCGTCGGTTTCGCGGCGGTGGCATGGTTCCTGCGGTTCCTGGTCAGGCACAGCATGTACTGGTTCGTCGGCTATCGCGTCATGCTGGGAACCGTGGTGTTGATCTTGCTGGGGACCGGGGTGGTGGCGGCGACATGACCGTGATCCTGTTGCGGCACGGCCGCTCGACCTCGAACACCGCCCACACGCTCGCGGGCCGGTCCGACGGCGTGGACCTCGACGACAAGGGCCGCGAACAGGCACAGGCGGTGGCGAACCGCATCGGCGCACTGCCGGTCCGCGCGATCGTGCGCTCGCCGCTGCTGCGGTGCGAACGAACCGTGGAACCGCTGGCCGAGGCGCTGGGCCTGACGCCGATCGTCGACGAGCGGATATCCGAGGTCGACTACGGCGCATGGACGGGTCGCAAGATCTCCGAACTGGTCTCCGAACCGCTGTGGGCCGTGGTGCAGCAGCAGCCGAGCGCCGCGGTGTTCCCGGACGGCGAAGGCCTCGCCCACGTGCAGGCCCGCGCGGTCGCCGCGGTGCGCGAGCACGACCGACGCCTCGCCGAGGAGCACCAGGCCGACGTGCTCTGGGTCGCGTGCACCCACGGCGATGTGATCAAGGCCATCGTCGCCGATGCGCTCGGGACCCATCTCGACAGCTTCCAGCGCATCACCGCCGATCCGGCGTCGATGAGCGTGATCCGTTACACGTCGGTGCGGCCGTTCGTGATCCACGTCAACCACACTGGTGACCAACTGACGTCCGCACTGTCGCAGAAACCCGCCAAGAGCGACGGTCAGGCCGATTCCGGTGACGGTGAGGTGCCGCCGGAGGACGCGGTCGTCGGGGGATCGACCGGCTAGTCGGAATTACGGCTGACTAGCCCGAACCGGTATTTTGGAAAGTGCCATGCCCCGCGCAATTCACGTCTTCCGCACACCCGACCGCTTCGTGGCCGGGACCGTCGGCCAGCCCGGCAACCGCACGTTCTACCTCCAGGCCGTCCACGACAAGCGCGTCGTGTCGGTGGTGCTGGAGAAGCAACAGGTCGCCGTGCTCGCCGAGCGGATTGCCGCGCTGCTGCTCGAGATCAATCGCCGGTTCGGCACGCCGGTCCCTCCCGACACCGGCGAGGTCGAAGATCTCAGCCCGCTGATCACCCCGGTCGACGCCGAGTTCCGGGTCGGGACCATGGGGCTGGGCTGGGACTCCGAGGCGCAGACGGTCGTCGTGGAGCTCCTCGCGGTGACGGAGACCGAATTCGACGCGTCGGTGGTGCTCGACGACGCTGAGGAGGGGCCCGACGCGGTGCGGGTGTTCCTCACGCCGGAGTCCGCCCGCGAGTTCGCGACTCGTTCGAACCGGGTCATCTCGGCAGGCCGACCGCCCTGTCCGCTGTGTGACGAGCCGCTGGATCCCGAGGGCCACATCTGCGTGCGTACCAACGGCTACCGGCGCGGCGCCTTCGCCGAGTCCGACGATGACATCGACATCTGACGGCGGGTCCGACGCCGCCGGCGAAGAGGTGTTGCGCCGCGGCGAGCTGACGGTCATCGGGCGGATCCGCTCGGCGAGCAACGCGACATTCCTGTGCGAGGCGAATCTCGGTGAGCGCCAGGTGCATTGCGTCTACAAGCCGGTCGCCGGTGAGGCGCCGCTGTGGGACTTCCCCGACGGCACGCTGGCCGGGCGCGAGCGCGGGGCCTATCTGGTGTCGGCGGCGCTGGGATGGAACGTGGTGCCCTACACCATCATTCGTGACGGACCTGCCGGCGAGGGCATGGTGCAGCTGTGGGTGGACCAACCGGGCGACGAGGTCGACGACGAACGGCCGCCGGGGCCGGATCTGGTGGATCTGCTTCCGGCGGGCCGCATCCCGCCGGGCTTCCTGCCGATCCTTCAGGCCTACGACTACGCGGGTGACGAGGTGACCCTGGTACACGCCGATGACGACCGGCTGCGCCGGATGGCGGTGTTCGACGTGCTGGTCAACAACGCCGACCGCAAGGGCGGTCACATCCTGTCCGGGGTGGACGGGGGCGTGTACGGCGTCGACCACGGGGTGACCCTGCACGTCGAGGACAAGCTGCGCACCGTGCTGTGGGGCTGGGCCGGGAAACCCGTCGACGACCAGACGCTCGAATCGGTGGCCGCGCTGCGCGATCAGTTGCGCGACGGCTTGGTCGACGAACTGTGCACGATCATCACCGAGCGGGAGATTGCGGCGCTGCTGTCCAGAACCGTTGCGCTGCTCGCCGATCCGGTGATGCCCTCACCCGATCGGCACCGCCCGATCCCGTGGCCGGCATTCTGAGGCCGAGCCTGTCGCGCCTCGTGAAGACCGGTTGGTGATACTGACCTGATGAGCCTGACCGATGCGGCGCTGGCCGCCGAGGTGGCCGCCGAGGCGGGCGAGATGCTGCTGAAGGTCCGCGATCAGGTGGGCTTCTACGATCCCTACGACCTCGGAGACACCGGGGACAAGCTGGCCAACAAGCTGATTCTGGAGCGGCTCCGCGCGGCGCGCCCGGATGACAAGGTGCTGAGCGAGGAGGCCGTCGACGATCTGTCGCGCGTGGACGCCGACCGGGTCTGGATCGTCGATCCGGTCGACGGCACCCACGAGTTCTCCATGCCGCGCCGCACGGACTGGGCCGTGCACATCGCGCTGTGGCGCCGCGACGGCGGACCGAACGGGCGCATCACCGACGCCGCCGTCGCGCTGCCGGCCCGGCACGAGGTCTACCGCACCGACACCGTCACGCCGCCGCCACCGCGCACCGAAGGCCCGATCCTCATCACCGCGAGCGCCAACCGCCCGCCCCCGGTGCTGTGGTGGCTGCGCGACCGGATGGACATCCAGCTGGTGCGCATCGGATCGGCGGGCGCCAAGGCGATGGCGGTGGTGCGCGGGGACGTCGACGCCTATCTGCACGCCGGCGGTCAGTGGGAGTGGGACTCCGCGGCACCGGCGGGAGTGGTCCAGGCCGCTGGCCTGCACGCGTCGCGGCTGGACGGCTCGGAGCTGATCTACAACCGACGCGATCCCTACCTGCCCGACCTGCTGATGTGCCGGCCGGAAGTGGCCGAGGCGCTGCTGGAGGAGATCCTGTCGGCGTACCGGAACCGCTGGCGGCACTGACCGGGAATGAAATGGCCGCCCGCGATGTAGGTGAGGTCGATGCCTAAAGTCGAGACCATGAACTCGTGGCCGGCCCCCATCGTCCCGGCGCTGCCGGGTCGCGGCCTCCAGCTACGGCTCTACGACAGCGCCGACCGTCAGGTCCGGCCCGTGGGCGCGGGCGAGACGGCCACGATGTACGTCTGCGGCATCACGCCCTACGACGCGACGCACCTCGGTCACGCCGCTACCTACCTGGCCTTCGACCTCATCCACCGCGTCTGGCTCGATGCCGGCCACCAGGTGCGCTACGTGCAGAACATCACCGACGTCGACGACCCGCTGTTCGAACGCGCGCAACGCGACGGTGTCGACTGGCGCGAGCTCGCCGACCGGGAGACCGAGCTGTTCTGTGAGGACATGGCGGCGCTGCGGGTGCTGCCGCCGCACGACTACGTCGCCGCGACCGAGGCCATCGCCGAGGTCATCGAGATCGTCGAGAAGCTGCTGGCGTCCGGCGCGGCCTACGTCGTCGACGACGCCGAGTATCCCGACGTGTACTTCCGCGCGGACGCGACCGCCCAGTTCGGCTACGAGTCCGGCTACGACCGCGACACCATGCGGCGGCTGTTCGCCGAACGCGGCGGCGACCCCGAGCGCCCCGGCAAGGGTGACGAGCTCGACGCGCTGCTGTGGCGGGCGCAGCGGCCGGGCGAGCCGAGCTGGCCGTCGCCGTTCGGTCCTGGCCGGCCGGGCTGGCACGTGGAATGCGCCGCGATCGCGTTGGACCGGATCGGCACCGACCTCGACATCCAGGGCGGCGGCAGCGACCTGATCTTCCCGCACCACGAGTTTTCGGCGGCCCACGCCGAATCCGTCACCGGCGAGCGGAGATTCGCGCGTCACTACGTGCACGCCGGCATGATCGGCTGGGACGGCCACAAGATGAGCAAGAGCCGCGGGAACCTGGTGCTGGTCTCGCGCCTGCGCGCCGACGGCGTCGACCCCGCCGCGATCCGGCTGGGGCTGTTCGCCGGCCACTACCGCGAGGACCGGTACTGGAGCGACGAGGTGCTCGCCGAGGCGGTCGACCGGTTGGGCCGGTGGCGTACGGCGGTGGCACTGCCCGGCGCACCCGACGCGACCGACGTGGTGAACCGCGTCCGCCGGTACCTGGCCGACGATCTCGACACTCCGAAAGCGCTTGCCGCGCTGGACGGTTGGACCACCGACGCGCTGAGGTACGGCGGACACGATCCCGAGGCCGGGCACATGGTGGCGGCCGCCGTCGACGCGTTGCTGGGCATTCGCCTGTAGAACTCATCCGCGGTCTCACCGGGCGGGGTACGTTGTCGCCCATGGCTTCTGTGAACGGCAAAGTCGCCCTGATCACCGGCGCGGCGAACGGCATCGGCGAAGAGGTGGCGCGCCGCCTGCACGACAAGGGCGCCAAGCTGGTGCTGGTGGACCTCGACGAAAACCGGCTCAACGAGGTGGCCAGCCGGTTCGGCAATGAAGGCGTGGTCACCGCCGTCGCCGACGTGCGCGACCTGGACGCGATGGAATCCGCCGTCGCCAAGGGCGTCGAACGGTTCGGCGGCATCGACATCGTGATGGCCAATGCGGGTATCGCGACCTACGGCTCGGTGCTGCAGGTCGACCCGAAGGCGTTCCAGACGATCATGGACGTCAACGTCGTCGGCGTGTTCCACACCGTGCGCGCCGCGCTGCCCTCGGTGATCGAGCGCCGCGGCTATGTGCTGATCGTGTCGTCGGCGGCCGCCTACGCCGCATCGGCCGGCATGGCGCCCTACGACGCCTCCAAGGCTGCGGTGGAACACTTCGCCAATGCGCTGCGCCTGGAGGTCGCGCACCACGGCGTCGACGTCGGGTCGGCCCACATGCTCTGGATCGACACCCCGCTGGTGCAGGAGAGCCGGTCGGATCTGCCCAGTGCCCGCGCGATGCTCGACACCCTCCCGGGCCCGCTGGGCAAGACCACATCGGTGCGGGAATGCGGGGAGTTGTTCGTCCAGGGCATCGAGGCGCGCAGACGGCAGGTCAACTGTCCCCGGTTCGTCGGGCTGATGCGCTGGCTCAAGCCGCTGCTGACCTCGCGGGTCGGGGATCGCGCCGCGCTCAAGTCGGTACCCGAACTGCTGCCGAAGATGGACGCCGAAGTGGCGGCGCTGGGCCGCTCGATGAGCGCTCGCACCGAAGCGCTCGAAAAGCGTTGACCCATCCGCGGGGTCACCCACCCTCCGCGAGCGCAATGAAACGTCAGCCGCGGAAGCCCGGGCCCCGGCGTCGCAGGTAACGCTCGAATTCGGCGGCCAGCGCGTCGCCGTCGATCTTGCCGAGCGCCTCGGTCATGTCGACCTCGGCGTCTCCGCGCTCCTCCAGCGACTGCACGTACTCGGCGATCTCGTCGTCCTCGGCGGTCATCTCCGAGACCGCCTGCTCCCACTCCTCGGCGGCGGTCGGCAGGTCGGCCAGCGGCACCTCGATGTCGAGCACATCCTCGACGCGGCGCAGCAGCGCCACCGTCGCCTTCGGATTCGGTGGCTGGGAGACGTAGTGGGGGACCGCAGCCCAGAACGTCACCGCGGGGATACCGGCCTGCACGCACGCGTCCTGGAACACGCCGGCGATACCGGTCGGGCCCTCATAGCGCGTCTCCTCCAGCCCGAAGACCTTGGCGGAGTCCGACGAATACGCCGCACCCGAGACCGGCACCGGACGCGTATGCGGTGTGTCGGCCAGAAGCGCGCCGAGGATGACGACGGTTTGCACGTTGAGCTTGTCGGCGATCGCCAACAGCTCCGAACAGAACGTGCGCCAGCGCATGTTGGGTTCGACGCCGTGCATCAACACGATGTCCCGGTCCGATCCCGGCGGTCGGCAGTGCGAAATCCGCATCGAGGGCCACACCAGCTCGCGCGTGACCCCGTCGACCTGCCGGATCACCGGCCGGTTGACCTGGTAGTCGTAGTAGGCCTCGTCGTCGATCTCGACGATCGTCTCGGCTTCCCAGATGGCGTCCAGGTGCTCCACCGCATCGCTGGCCGCATCGCCCGCGTCATTCCAGCCCTCGAACGCCGCGACGACGATCGTGTCGGTCAGTTCGGGCAGGTCGGGCGGTTTGAAACCGCTCGCATCCGACAGGGTCACAACGCCAGCGTAAGCCCTGCGGTGCGGGTAGGAGCGCCATCGCCACACGTGCTGATTTGATCTGCCGACTACCCTGGATCCGTGGCTGATGTGAACGCTCGCGTCTACGACACCGATTTGCTCGACGCCCGCGCGGCGCGCTCGATGGTCGATGGCGGCGCGATGTGCAGCCGGCTTCACACGGCCGATCCCGAACTCGACAACTTCGAAATGCCGAACGAAACGTGTGCGACCGTCACGGAGACGAAATACGTTCGGCTGCTTGTCGGTTGACCAAGGTGTCGACACAGTTGCCGACAAGATCCGCCAACCGTCGCTCGAGCGCGCGTTTCGCCGAGCAGGTTGTCTCGATCGACGCGACGACACGGGCGTCCACACGTCGATCGGGTGACAACGTAGACTTTCCTGGTCGAGAGGCGTTGCAACGGACAACCCCGGGACCGGTTCCCCGCGCGGTGTCCGCCACGCTCGGCAGAAAGCAAGGACGCCTTCCTAACCGGAAGGAGCGCACATGACCGCCGTTGAGTCGACCACCCTCACGCCGAACATCCGCCCTGACTGCACCGATGAACTCTCGGCGGCACTGCGGCAGCGGATCCTGGTGATCGACGGCGCGATGGGCACGGCGATCCAGCGCGACCGCCCCGACGAGGCCGGCTACCGCGGCGAGCGGTTCAAGGACTGGCCGAGCGACGTCCAGGGCAACAACGACCTGCTCAACCTGACCCAGCCGCAGATCATCGAGGCGATTCACCGCGAGTACCTCGAAGCCGGCGCCGACATCATCGAGACCAACACGTTCAACGCGAACGCGATTTCGCTCTCCGACTACGGCATGGAGGAGTTCGCCTACGAGTTCAACCACACGGGTGCGGCATTGGCCCGCACGGCCTGCGACGAGGTCGCCACGTCGGACAAGCCGCGCTATGTCGCCGGCGTCCTCGGGCCGACGACGCGGACGGCGTCGATCTCGCCCGACGTCAACAACCCCGGGGCCCGCAACGTCACCTACGACGAACTGGCGTCGGCCTACCTGGAAGCCGCCAACGGCCTCATCGACGGCGGCGCCGACATCATCCTGGTCGAGACGATCTTCGACACGCTCAACGCCAAGGCCGCGGTGTTCGCGATCGAGACCATGTTCGAGGAGCGCGGGCGCCGCTGGCCGGTGATCATCTCGGGCACCATCACCGATGCCTCCGGACGGACGCTGTCAGGCCAGGTCACCGAGGCGTTCTGGAACTCGATCCGGCACGCCAGGCCGCTGGCGGTCGGCCTGAACTGCGCGCTGGGCGCACCCGAGATGAGGCCCTACATCGCCGAGATGTCGCGCATCGCCGACACCTTCGTGTCCTGCTATCCGAACGCGGGCCTGCCGAACGCCTTCGCCGAATACGACGAAACCCCCGACAGCCAGGCCGGATACGTCGCCGACTTCGCCGAGGCGGGTTTCGTCAACCTGGTCGGCGGGTGCTGCGGCACGACGCCTGCACACATCGCCAAGATCGCCGAGGCCGTCGAGGGAAAGCCGCCGCGTCAGGTGCCGGAGATCCCCGTCGCCACCCGGCTCTCGGGTCTGGAGCCGCTCAACATCGACGACGACTCGTTGTTCGTGAACATCGGTGAGCGCACCAACATCACCGGCTCGGCCCGGTTCCGCAACCTGATCAAGGCCGAGGACTACGACACCGCGCTGTCGGTGGCCCTGCAGCAGGTCGAGGTCGGTGCGCAGGTCATCGACATCAACATGGACGAGGGCATGATCGACGGCGTCGCCGCGATGGACCGGTTCACCCGGCTGATCGCGTCCGAACCCGACATCAGCCGGGTGCCGGTGATGATCGACTCCTCCAAGTGGGAGGTCATCGAGGCGGGCCTGAAGAACGTGCAGGGAAAGCCGATCGTCAACTCGATCTCCCTGAAGGAGGGCGAGGAGAAGTTCGTCCGCGAGGCACGGCTGTGCCGCAAGTACGGCGCCGCCGTCGTCGTGATGGCCTTCGACGAGCAGGGCCAGGCCGACAACCTGGAGCGCCGCAAAGAGATCTGCGAGCGCGCCTATCGGATTTTGACCGACGAGGTCGGGTTCCCGGCCGAGGACATCATCTTCGACCCGAACTGCTTCGCGCTGGCCACCGGTATCGAGGAGCACGCGACATACGGGATCGACTTCATCGAGGCCTGCGCCTGGATCAAGGAGAACCTGCCCGGGGTGCACCTGTCCGGCGGTATCTCCAACGTGTCGTTCTCCTTCCGCGGCAACAACCCGGTGCGCGAGGCGATCCACGCGGTGTTCCTGTATCACGCCATCAAGGCCGGCCTGGACATGGGCATCGTCAACGCCGGTGCGCTGGTGCCCTACGACTCGATCGACGCCGAATTGCGGGAGCGCATCGAGGACGTCGTGCTGAACCGTCGCGAGGACGCCGCCGAACGACTGCTCGAGATCGCCGAGCGCTTCAACAAGAAAGACGACAAGGCCGACGATGCGTCGGCGGCCGAGTGGCGCAGCCTGCCGGTTCGCGAGCGGATCACGCACGCCCTGGTCAAGGGCATCGACGCCCACGCCGAAGAGGACACCGAGGAACTGCGGGCCGAGATCGCCGCCGCTGGCGGGCGCCCGATCGAGGTGATCGAGGGACCGCTGATGGACGGCATGAACGTCGTCGGCGACCTGTTCGGTTCGGGCAAGATGTTCTTGCCCCAGGTCGTGAAGTCCGCGCGCGTGATGAAGAAGGCCGTCGCCTACCTGCTGCCCTACATCGAGGCGGAGAAGGAGGAGGCCGGTACAACCGGCGCCAAGGACACCAACGGCACGATCGTGATGGCGACCGTCAAGGGCGATGTCCACGACATCGGCAAGAACATCGTCGGGGTCGTGTTGCAGTGCAACAATTTCGAGGTGATCGACCTCGGGGTGATGGTGCCCGCGCAGAAGATCCTGGACGCTGCCAAGGAGCACGACGCCGACATCATCGGGCTGTCGGGCCTGATCACCCCGTCGTTGGACGAGATGGCCAACTTCGCCGTCGAGATGGAACGCGAGGGTCTGGAGATTCCGCTGCTGATCGGCGGGGCGACCACCTCCCGCGCCCACACCGCCGTCAAGATCTCGCCGCGGCGGGCCGGGCCGGTGATCTGGGTCAAGGACGCGTCCCGCTCGGTGCCGGTGGCCGCGGCGCTGCTCGACGACCGGCAACGTCCCGCGCTGCTCGAGGAGACCGAGAAGGACTACGCGTCGCTGCGGGAACGCCACGCCCAGAAGAACGAGCGGCCGATGGTGACGCTGGAGAAGGCCCGCGAAAACCGGACGCCGATCGACTGGAACGGCTACGCGCCTCCGGCACCCGCCACGGGTGCGGGGGTACGGGAGTTTCTCGACTACGACCTCGCCGAGTTGCGCGAGTTCATCGACTGGCAACCGTTTTTCAACGCCTGGGAGATGAAGGGCAGGTTCCCGGACATCCTCAACAACCCGGCGTCGGGCGAGGCGGCCCGCAAGCTCTACGACGACGCCCAGGAGATGCTCGACACCCTGATCAAGGAGAAGTGGCTGACGGCCAACGGGGTGATCGGCTTCTTCCCGGCGAACGCGGTCGGCGACGACATCGAGGTCTACACCGACGACACCCGCTGCGAAGTGCTCACGACGTTGCACAACCTGCGTCAGCAGGGTGAGCATCGCGAGGGCATCCCGAACCGGTCACTCGGCGATTTCGTCGCCCCCAAGGACACGGGCCTGCCGGACTACATCGGCGCGTTCGCCGTCACCGCGGGCCTCGGCAGCACCGAGAAGATCACCGAGTTCAAGGCGGCGAACGACGATTACAGCGCGATCCTGCTGGAATCGCTTGCCGACCGGCTGGCCGAGGCCTTCGCCGAACGGTTGCACCAGCGGGTCCGCACGGAGTTCTGGGGTTACCAGCCCGACGAACAGCTCGACAACGACGCGCTGATCGGTGAGAAGTACGTCGGAATTCGCCCTGCCCCCGGTTATCCCGCGTGCCCGGAGCACACCGAGAAGGTGACGCTCTGGAAGCTGATGGACGTCAAGGAGCGCACCGGCATCGAGTTGACCGAGTCGATGGCGATGTGGCCCGGTGCCGCCGTCAGCGGTTGGTACTTCTCGCATCCGCAGTCGCAGTACTTCGTGGTCGGCCGCCTGGCGCAGGACCAGGTCGCCGACTACGCCAGGCGAAAAGGCTGGACGCTGAAGGAGGCCGAGCGCTGGCTGGCCTCCAACCTCGGCTACAACCCGGAGGATTGAGGCTCACTCGTCCGGATCAACGAAACGATTCGGCGTTTGCGGCGGCCCACTCCGCCACCGATTGAGCCGGTGTACCGGTGAGTTCGGCGACCAGCTGGTTGGCCTGTTGTGGGGCGTCGAGACCGGTCTCGATCTGGTCGAGATACCAGCGCGCGTATTCACCCATCGCGGGCCGCAGAGCCGCCTCGGCCTGCTCTCGGCTGCAGTGCTCGACCGTGACGTCGATGCCGATGCCCTCGCCGATCTGCTGCACGATCTCGGCGCGGGTCAGCGCCGCGGGGCCGGTGATGGGGTAGGACCGACCGTGGTGCGCCCGGTCGGGTCTCATCAGCAGCGCCGCCGCGACTCGTGCGATGTCGTCCATGGCGATCGGTGCCTCGACCACTGACGGATACGCTTCGAGCACGGTGCGGCCGGCCTTGATCTGCTCGGACCAGATCGTGAAGTTGTCGGTGAACTCGCCCGGGCCCAGCTGCGTATTGATGAGCCCCGAGGCCGTGATCTTGTCGGCGTGTTCCTGCCAGTCCCCGCTGCCCGACAACGCGACGACGTATCCGACACCGGCCTGCTTGACCAGTTCGAGGGTGACATCCAGGGTCGCGGGGAGCGGGGCGAGGTACATCGCCTCCACTCCCTCCAGTGCGGACGGCAGCGTCGCCGGTTCGCCGAGGTAGCCGGTGACGGCGGCCACGCCGTAAGGCAGATCTGCCCGCGCGGGATTCTTCGTCAGCGCGCGGATATCGTTGCACCCCATATTGATCAGGCGATCGACGACGCGTCGGCCGATGTTTCCCGTCGCTCCGGTCACCAGAATCGTCATGATTTCACCGTACGCGGCGCGCATGACACAATCGGGCCCATGCGAGCCGTTCTCTTCGATATGGACGGCACCCTTGTCGATTCCGAGAAGCTCTGGGACATCTCGCTGGCGGCCTTGTACACCGAACTGGGCGGGGAACTGACCCCGCAGGTGCGCGAATCGATGGTCGGCGGTTCGGCCGAGGACACCATCGCGACGGTGTACACCGACCTCGGCCTCGATCCGGATCCGCGGGCCATGGCCGAATCGAGCAAGTGGCTGCACGATTACACCGCGGAGCTGTTCGACGGGGGCCTGCCGTGGTGTGACGGGGCGCAGGAACTGCTGGAAGAGCTTGTCGCAGAGGATATCCCGATGGCCCTGGTCACCAATACTCTGCGCACGCTCACCGATCGCGCACTGAAGAGCATTGGTGCGCACTATTTTTCGGTGACGGTCTGCGGCGATGAGGTGACCCGCGGCAAGCCCGCACCCGACGTGTACGAGCGCGCGGCGGCGCTGTTGAATCTCGATCCCGGCGGGTGTCTGGCCATCGAGGACTCGGTGACCGGCACCGCGGCCGCCGAGGGCGCGGGATGCCCGGTGCTGGTGGTGCCCAACGACGTAGCGGTGCCGACCGGGCCGCGCCGGCGACAGATTTCCTCGCTCGTCGGGGTGCGCGCCGCGGACCTGCGCCGCGTTCATTCCGAACTCGTGACGGCCCCGGGAGAACCCACCGCCTGACCATCGGTCTGTGATTGAATGTGACGTCCATCACCCGACGCTGGGAGGTCGCACATGACGCACGGACCCGCCGGTGATCACTCGGCAGGCGTGGATTACGAGGAATCCGAGCACAGCGGGCGCGTCGTCCTCATCGCGTCCGTGGCGGCGCTCGGTGGCCTGCTCTTCGGCTACGACAGCGCGGTCATCAACGGTGCCGTCGCGGCCGTCGAGGACCACTTCCAGACCGCCAAGGCGGTGACGGGCGCAGCCGTTGCGGCCGCACTGATCGGCGCGGCGCTCGGTGCGGTGGTCGCCGGTCGGCTCGCCGACAAGATCGGCCGGCTGTCGGTGATGAAGATCGCCGCGCTGCTGTTCCTCGTCAGCGCCTTCGGCACCGGGCTGGCGACGAACGTCTGGGTGTTCGCGTTCTTCCGCGTCGTGGGTGGTATCGGTGTCGGCGTGGCATCGGTGATCGCACCGGCCTACATCGCCGAGACGTCACCGCCCCGGATCCGAGGCCGGCTGGGTTCGCTGCAACAGCTGGCTATCGTCACCGGCATCTTCGTGTCGCTGGCGATCGACGCGCTGTTGGCTCGCCTCGCCGGTGGCGCCCGCGAGGAGCTGTGGCTGGGCATGCCGGCGTGGCGGTGGATGTTTCTGGTGATGGCGGTTCCCGCGGTGGTCTACGGCGCGCTGGCGTTCACGATCCCGGAGTCGCCGCGATATCTGGTTGCGACATACCGCATTCCGGAGGCTCGGCGGGTGCTGACCAGGTTGTTGGGGGAGAAGAACCTCGAGCTGACGATCACCCGGATCAAGGAGTCCTTGAAGTCGGAGAAACCGCCGTCCTGGTCGGACCTCAGGAAACCGACCGGGGGGATCTACGGCATCGTCTGGGTCGGCGTGTTCCTGTCGATATTCCAGCAGTTCGTCGGCATCAACGTGATCTTCTACTACTCCAACGTGCTGTGGGAGTCCGTCGGCTGGGAGGAAAGCCAGGCGTTCACCATCACCGTGGTCACCTCGGTGACGAACATCGTCACCACGCTGATCGCGATCGCCTTGATCGACAAGGTCGGCCGGAAACCCCTGCTGCTGGTGGGTTCTACGGGCATGGCCGTCACCCTCGGCACGATGGCCGTCATCTTCGGCACGGCGCCGGTCGTCGACGGCCAACCGGCTCCGTCGGATACCGCCGGGCTGATCGCGTTGATTGCAGCCAACCTGTTCGTCGTCTCATTCGGCATGTCGTGGGGCCCGGTGGTGTGGGTGCTGCTCGGCGAGATGTTCCCCAACCGCATCCGCGGTGCCGCCCTGGGCCTGGCCGCCGCGGCGCAGTGGATCGCGAACTGTGCGATCACGGCGTCGTTCCCCGCCCTCGGTGACTTCTCGCTCGGCGTCGCCTACGGCTTCTACGCGCTCTGCGCGGTGCTGTCCTTCTTCTTCGTGTGGAAGTTCGTCGCCGAGACCAAGGGCAAGCACCTCGAGGACATGGGTAACGAGGCCACATCGCAGCAGGAGAACGTCTGAGCGGCAACGACGAGTCGGTCGACGTCCTGATCGCCGGCTCCGCTGGAGCACTTGCCGGTGCCTATACCGCTGCGCGGGAAGGGCTTTCGGTTGCCATTGTCGAAGCGACCGACCGGTTCGGCGGTACGTTCGCCTACTCCGGTGGCGGCGGGATGTGGTATCCGTGCAATCCGGTGCTCGCCCGGGCCGGCGCCGACGACACCCTCGAGGACGCGCTGCGCTACTACCGCGAGGTCGTCGGCGACCGCACCCCCGCGGAGCTTCAGGAGACCTATGTCCGCGGCGGCGCCGCGCTGATCGAATACCTCGAACGCGACGAGCACTTCGCGTTCAAGATCCTGCCGTGGCCCGACTACTACAGTTCGGCGGCCGGGGCCCGCACCGACGGCATGCGTCACATCGTCTCCAAGGCGGTGCCCGACGAACGCCTCGGCCGGTTCGCGGGCACGGTGCGCGGGCCGCTCGACCACGAACGCCTCGGCGCGCCGCAGCCCGATCTGCTGACCGGCGGCCGGGCGCTGGTGGGTCGATTTCTGTGGGCGATGGCGGACAACCCCGCCGTGACGGCCCATCTGTCCACCCGCCTCGTCGAACTGGTCGTCGAAGATGGCCGGGTCGTCGGTGCGCTTGTCGAGCACGACGGCATGCGCCGCACGATCAGGGCACGACGAGGGGTCCTGCTCGCCACGGGCGGCTTCGAACAGAACGCCGAGATGCGCGCCGAATTCGGCGTCCCGGGTTCGGCCCGCGACACCATGGGCGCCCCGGCGAACACCGGACTGGCGCACCGGGCCGCGATGGCCGTCGGGGCGAGCACCGACCTGATGGATCAGGCGTGGTGGTCTCCGGGGCTGATCCATCCGGACGGTCGCGCCGCATTCGCGCTGTGCTTCACCGGGGGCATCTTCGTCGACCGGTCCGGCCGCCGCTTCGCCAACGAATCCGCTGCGTACGACCGCCTGGGCCGCGAGATACTGCGCGCGATGCGTGACGGCACGGTCGGCTCGCCGTACTGGATGGTCTACGACAGTGGCGCCGGTGAGCAGCCGCCCGTCATGGCCACCAACGTGTCTTTTTCGCCGACGGAGCAGTACATCTCGCGGGGGTTGTGGGTGCAGGCGGACACGCTCGCCGGACTTGCCGACCAGATCGGTGTTCCGGCAGGGCAATTGGAGGACACCGTCCGCCGGTTCAACGAGTTCGCGGCGCGCGGCGTCGACGACGATTTCGGACGCGGCGCCGAATCGTTCGACCGGGCCTTCACCGGAGGCGCGTCACCGCTGGTGCCGATCGACACACCGCCCTACCGCGCTGCGGCGTTCGGGGTGTCCGACCTCGGCACCAAGGGCGGGTTGCGCACCGACACCGACGCCCGCGTCCTCGACGCGTCCGACCGGCCGATTCCGGGGCTGTACGCGGCGGGCAACACGATGGCGGCGGTGTCGGGGGAGACCTATCCCGGCGGCGGCAACCCGATCGGGGCCTCGCTGCTGTTCAGCCACCGCGCGGCGCTGCATATGGCGGGTCGATGAGGGCGCCGGGCAAACCGACGTGACCCGGCGGGTGCGACCGTGACACAATCGCGTGCCGTGAAGACCTTCGACGCCCTGTTCGCTGAGCTCAGCGAACGCGCCCGGACCCGCCCCGCCGGTAGCGGCACCGTCGCCGCGCTGGACGGCGGCGTGCACGGGATCGGCAAGAAGATCCTCGAGGAGGCCGGTGAGGTGTGGCTCGCGGCCGAACACGAGAGCGACGACGCGCTCGCCGAGGAGATCAGCCAGCTGCTGTACTGGACGCAGGTGCTGATGATCTCGCGCGGCCTCACCCTCGACGACATCTACGAGAAGTTGTGATGCCTGCCCTTCGCGTCGCGGTCCCCAACAAGGGCACGCTCTCCGAGCCGGCAAGCGACATCCTCTCCGAGGCCGGTTACCGGCGCCGCACCGACACAAAGGACCTCACGGTCGTCGACCCGGCGAACAACGTCGAGTTCTTCTTCCTGCGGCCCAAGGACATTGCGATCTATGTCGGGTCGGGGCAGCTCGACTTCGGCATCACCGGACGAGATCTCGCCGCCGAATCCGAGGCACCGGTGCGGGAACGGCTGGCGCTCGGCTTCGGGTCATCGACGTTCCGGTACGCCGCTCCGGCCGGACGGGATTGGCGGGTCGAGGATCTCGCGGGCAAGCGGATCGCCACCGCGTTCCCGAACCTGGTCCGCAAGGACCTCGAAGCGCACGGAATCGAGGCGACGGTGATCCGGCTCGACGGTGCGGTGGAGATCTCCGTGCAGCTCGGTGTGGCCGACGCGATCGCCGACGTGGTCGGCTCCGGCCGCACCCTGGGACTGCACAACATGGTGGCGTTCGGTGCGTCCCTTTGTGACTCCGAGGCGGTGCTGATCGAGCGGGATGGCGCCCCGGACAGCACCACCGGTGCGCAGTTGGTGGCGCGCGTGCAGGGCGTGGTGTTCGGCCAGCAGTATCTGATGCTCGATTACGACTGTCCCCGTAGCCTGCTCGACAGCGCAACCGCGGTGACACCCGGCCTGGAGTCGCCGACGATCGCTCCGCTGGCGGATCCGGCGTGGGTGGCCGTGCGCGCCTTGGTGCCGCGGCGCGACGTCAACAAGATCATGGACGAGCTCGCCGCCATCGGTGCGAAGGCGATTCTGGCCTCCGACATCCGGTTCTGCCGCTTCTGATTCGCCGCGACCCGGCCCGGGCTGCGTGTTAGCGTCCGGGGGTCGACAACACCGGCCGGAGGTCGCAATGACGCAGGTCCTGATTCTGGTTCTCGCACTGTTGATCGGCGTCATCGCCGGTTTGCGCGCACTGACCGCACCCGCGGTCGTCTCCTGGGGCGCGTTGCTCGGATGGATAGACGTCGAGGGGAAATGGTCGGAGTGGATGGCTCATCCGATCACCGTCACGGTGCTGACGATATTCCTGCTCGTCGAACTGGTCACCGACCAGCTGCCGAGCACCCCCAGCCGTAAGTCTGCGCCCCAGTT
The DNA here is from genome assembly GCF_001050015.1 of Mycolicibacterium malmesburyense. The sequence goes on along the minus strand of NZ_CVTB01000283.1, from coordinate 5,656 downwards.
CATCACGCGGCTCATCATGGGCGGCTTCGCGGGAGCGGTGATCGGCAGCGCCTACTTCCACACGTTCAGCGCTATCGGCGCCGGCATGATCGGCGCGGTACTTGGCACCATGGCCGGCGCGGCGGCACGCCAGCGTTTCGCCGACCTGCGCAACGGTCAGGACCGTCCCGGCGCGATACTCGAGGACGTCATCGCGGTGGGTGGCGGCTTCCTGACCGCGTTCCTGGTCAGCCTGGTGTGAATAGATGCCGTTTGAAATGGCTGAAGTGACAGAGCGATTCGATGCGATCATCGTCGGCGCGGGCCAGGCCGGACCACCGCTGGCGGGGCGGCTCACGCAGGCGGGGCAGAAGGTCGCGGTGATCGAGCGCAAGCTCGTCGGCGGTACGTGCGTCAACTACGGATGCATACCGACCAAGACCCTCGTCGCCAGCGCACACACCGCCCATCTGGCCCGCCGCGGCGCCGAATACGGTGTTCAGACAGGCGAAGTCAGCGTCGACATGGGAAAGGTCAAGGAGCGCAAGGACAAGATCGTGCACGGCGACCGCGAGGGCGTGGAGTCCTGGCTCGAGGGTATGGACGGGTGCACCTTCCTGCGGGGCCACGCACGTTTCGAGGATCCGCACACGATCCGCGTCGACGACCGAGTCCTCCACGGGGACAGGATCTTCCTCAACGTGGGCGGTCGTGCCGTCGCACCGGACATGCCGGGCCTCGCCGACGTCGACTACCTGACCAACGTCGGCATTCTCGAACTCGACACGGTCCCCGAACATCTCGTCATCGTCGGGGGCAGCTACATCGCGCTGGAGTTCGCGCAGATGTACCGGCGGTTCGGGGCGGGTGTCACCGTGATCGAGAAGGGGCCGCGACTGACCTCACGTGAGGACGAGGATGTCTCGGCCGCGGTCAAAGACATCCTCGAGGCCGAGGGCATCGACGTCGTGCTCAACGCCGACGCGATCCGATTCACCAAGACCGACGGCGGCTTCGACGTGGTCCCGAGCGACGGTGCGACACCGATCGCGGGAACGCATCTGCTCGTCGCCGTCGGCCGCACACCCAACACCGACGACCTGGGACTCGACAGGGCGGGAGTCCAAACCGACGACCGCGGTTACATCGTCGTCGACGACCAACTGCGCACCAACGTCCAGCACATCTGGGCAATGGGCGACTGCAACGGCAAGGGCGCGTTCACACACACGTCGTACAACGATTTCGAGATCGTCGCGGCGAACCTGCTCGACGATGACCCGCGCCGCGTGAGCGACCGCATCACCACCTACGCGCTCTACATCGACCCGCCGCTGGGGCGTGCCGGGATGACCGAGGCCCAGGTGCGCAAGTCCGGGCGAAAGGCGTTGGTGGGCAAGCGGCCGATGACGCGGGTCGGTCGCGCGGTGGAGAAGGGGGAGACACAGGGCTTCATGAAGGTGGTCGTCGACGCGGAGACCGCGCAGATCCTCGGCGCCGCGATCCTCGGGGTCGGCGGCGACGAGGTGATCCACTCGATCCTCGACATCATGACCGCCGAGAAGCCCTACACCGCGATATCGCACACCATGCACATCCATCCGACGGTCAGCGAGTTGGTGCCTACGATGCTGCAGGAGATGAAGCCGCTGCGGTGACCGAGCGGCCGACGATGAATTGCCTTGTCACCGAGGCAAACCGGTGGCCCAGGTGCCGGTGGGTGGCGACGTCGGCGGGGTGGACCTGATCGGGGTCGGCGTCGACGTCGGTCTGCGCGCCGGCGCCGAGGAAGAAGCCCAGCCGGTTGAGGTCGTTCTCGCTCGCGTGCGAATGGTTCCAGCCCGGGGGCAGCCCGAGGTTGACCCAGTGCATGCGGTGCTGTGCGGCGAACACCGCCAGCGAGACCAGGGTGTTGAGCTTGTCGCCGCTCTTGCCGCCGGAATTGGTGAAGCCGCCGGCGACCTTGTCTCGCCATGCGCCGGTGGCACACCGTTGCCCGGTCTTCTCGGCGAAACCCTGGAAAGCCGAGGAGACGTTGCCCATGTACGTCGCGGTCCCGAAGACGATGCCGTCGGCCGAATCGAGGACGTCCCAGTCGGCGTCGGTCATCCGGTCGACGGCGATCGGCGTCACGACGGCACCCGCCTCGCGTGCTCCGGCCACGACGGCTTCGGCGAGGGTGGCGGTGTGGCCGAACCCCGAATGGTAGGCGACGGCCACTGCCGGTGCGGCGATGTCAGATCCGTTGTGTGTCATCTCAACTCGTTCCCGTCTGCGTGCTGTTGATCTCTGCTCGTCTGGTCAGCCAGTCCGGCAGCGGCTCATGTTCCAGGTGGGCCTGGAGTCGGTCGAGGTAGGCGTGGGTGCCGCCGAGGAATCCGCCCGCGGTGCGCACACCGAGCCCGCGATGGGTGAACCGCAACAGCGTGCCGGTGCCGTCGGGGGTGAGCTCGTAGCGCACGGTGCCGTCCTCGACGATCGGTTGATGCCATTCGTGTTCGAGGACGTGCGGCGGTTCCCAGACGAGGATGCGCCCGGTCACGCGCATTCGGTCCGGCGGTAGCGTCGGCCCGGTGGGAACCATGTCGATGGTCCCGCCCTCACGCGGTTCGATCGTCGTCACCCCCAACCACTCCCGGCGTTCCTCGGGATCGGTGATCGCCGACCACACCGCCTCGATCGGGAAGGGCAGTCGGCGCTCGAAGGTCAGGACGGCCCGGTCACCGTCGATCGTCAGCCGCCCGTTGCGGTCACTCATCCGAACTCCCGTGCTTGGCTTCCAGGTGACGCTCCAGGGCGTCGAGGTGGTCGGTCCAGATGCGCCGGTAGCGCGTGATCCAGTCGTCGATCGCCATGAGTCCGTCGGCGCGCAAGGCGTAGATGCGGCGCTGCGCGTCGGGGCGGACCTCGACCAGACCGACCTCGCGCAGCACCCGCAGATGGCGCGACACGGTCGGCTGGGTCAGCTCCGGAAGGCTGGCGACCAGCTCGCCCGCGGTGCGTTCACCGTCGACGAGCTGGTCGAGCAGCGCGCGCCGGCTCGGCTCGGCGACCGCTTCGAAGACGTCCATGCGAGCAGTATTGCACTACGTCTATATAGATGCAAACGTATATATGTCAGGTCGTCGTGAACGGATCGTGTTCGGCGATCAGCTTCTCGATGCGTGCCTCGTCGAGCCGCACCCGGATCGTCGCGGCCTCCTGTTGGTCGCGGATCACCTTGGCGAGGGTGAACGAACTGGTGACGAGGAAGAGCGCGGTCATACCGAGGAACAGCCGCTGCCACGGGTCGAGAGGCAGAAACAGGATGCCGCCGAGCATGCCGAGCAAGCTCACGCCGAAGGCGATGGCGGCTTGGAGGAAGTAGGCGGCGGTGGTCCGGGAGGTGGTCGGTGTGTCCATGCCGCCAGCGTGCAGTCTCCAACGGCGCTGTGGGTAGGTAGAACTACCCGATTCGGCGTTGCACCAGCAGCGTCTGCGCGGACGTGCCGATGAAGCCCTGTCGATCGAAGAGCTCCGCGGTGGTCACCCCGATACCGTCGGGGCCGATCGAACCGCGCGCCCGCACGGCGAAGTCGTCCCCGGTGGGCAGCCGGTGCAGATGCACGGCGGTGTCGGTGTTCATGAACACGAACGACTCCGGATCCAGCGCGGCGCCGGCGCCGTTCGCGCTGTCGACCACCAGCGCGAGCCGCTGCAGCGCCGTCGTCGGCTCCGAATCTACCAGCGGGACAAGCGGACTCATCCACACGACGTTGCCGGTCTCACCGGTCTCGGGTTGGCGCCGCCAGCTGACCGTCTCGAGGTAGCCCTTGGCGCCGACCCAGCCGTGCGGGACCTCCACGGCGTCGCCTTCGACCAGCGGGGGATAGCGGTCGGTCGCCGCGTCGGTGGTATCGCTGGGCGCCAGCAGCCACCCCGACACCCGCGCGACCGCCCGCTGCCTGCCGTCGGACCCGGCCGCCGTCATCTCCGCGACCATCAATGAGGTCCGCCTGCCCGGGCGGTCCACCCACGCGCGAACGCGCACCTGCGCAACGGGTATCGCGCCCAGGATGTCGAGCGTCAACCGGCCGACCCGCAACCCCGAACCCGCGGCGAGGTCTTCGATCAGCCGCGTCATCAACGCCAGCGGCGGCGAACCGTGCTGAATCTCGGGATCCCAGTTGCTGCGGGTGCCGTCGGTGGAATCGAACACCTGGTACTCGCCGTCGACGCCGACGCGCCGGTACATGCATTCGATCATGCCTCGGCTCCCGCTCCCTCCGCTCCTCGCTGCGCTGCGATCCTCACTCGCGGTCGCCTTCGGGCGATCACGCAGCAGACTCCGTCGCCCGCATCACGATGTCCTCGGCCGTCGGCGAGCCCTCGTCGGGCACCTCGGGCCAACCGGGATACGGCGGCGGCGTACCGCCGAACACCGGACAGTGCGCGTGATGGGCGCACCAGTCGCACATCGTCGACGGCTGCGGTCGGAAATCGCCTGTGGTGCCGGCGTTCTGGATGGCCCGCCAGATGGCCGTCAGCGTCTTCTCGAACCGCGACAGCTCGTCGTGGTCCGGCGTGTAATCGAGGATCTGGCCGTCAGCCAGGTACAGCAGGCGCAGCCGCGCCGGCAGCACACCGCGCGAGCGCAGCAACGCCACCGCGTAGAACTTCATCTGGAACATGGCCTTGAACTCGGCCAGGGCGCGGGCCTCCGGCGGCGCCTTGCCGGTCTTGTAGTCGACCACCCGCATCTCGCCCGTGGGGGCGACGTCGATGCGGTCGACGAAGCCGCGCAGCAGCGTCCCGTCCTCCAGCTCGACCTCGACTCGCTGTTCGCAGCCCTGCGGGTCGAACCGGGTGGGGTCCTCGAGGCGGTAGTAGCCCGCGAGCAGGTCGCGGGCCTCGGTCAACAGCGTGGCACGGACCTCGGGGGCGAACTCGTCGGCGATGCCGGGCCGTTCGGCGACGATCCGCTCCCACGCCGGCTCGACGAGCGTCAGCGCGGTCTCGCGGCGGCGCTCGGCGGCCGGCAGCGCATACAGCTGCTCGAGCGCGGCGTGCACGACCGAACCGCGGACCTGGGCGACCGAGGACGGCTCGGACAGCCGGTCGATCGCGCGGAAGCGGTAGAGCAGCGGGCACTGCTTGAAGTCGGCGGCCCGCGACGGGGACAGCGCCGGGCGTCGCGTCTTCTGCTCGCCCCGGTCGGTCATGCCGTCAGCCTAAGACCGGTGTCCGACAACCCCGGCCACCCATGGCGGCGCGTCTACTGGCAGGCTGAAGGGCTGTGCCAAGAACCGGTCCGTTCGCCGTCGGCGATCGGGTGCAGCTGACCGACGCCAAGGGTCGTCACTACACGATGGTGTTGACGCCCGGCGGGGAGTTCCACACCCATCGCGGCGTCATCTCGCTCGACGACGTGATCGGCCTGCCCGAGGGCAGCGTCGTCAAGTCGACCAGCGGCGACCAGTTCCTCGTGCTGCGGCCGCTGCTCGTCGACTACGTGATGTCGATGCCGCGCGGCGCGCAGGTCGTCTATCCCAAGGACGCCGCCCAGATCGTGCACGAGGGTGACATCTTCCCGGGCGCGCGGGTGCTCGAGGCCGGCGCGGGCTCCGGCGCGCTGACGTGCTCGCTGCTGAGGGCCGTCGGACCCGAGGGGCGGGTGATCTCCTACGAGGTCCGCGAG
>NZ_CVTB01000282.1 GCF_001050015.1 Mycolicibacterium malmesburyense | reverse complement strand
ACCCGCAGCCCGATACCAAGCCCGCCGATGAGGACCCGATCGCCGAAACCGAACCGGGAGAAGCCCCCTCACTCGACGGAACCGACGAACCCGGCGGACCCTCACCCCCAGGAGACCGCGCCGCCTGACGGCCAGCTCGAAACATCGCGGCACGCGCCGCGAATAGTTCACCACCATGATTGGGTCGCCGGCCGCGACGGCCGCAATGAATGGCGCCTCGGTCGCCCTATACCGGCTGACCCCCTCGGCCGCGCGCCGTCAATTTTCATTTACTGCGGTGCTGCGCGAACGCGCGACGAGTGACGCGCGACGAGTGACGAGTGACGAGTGACGAGTGACGAGTGACGAAAGTCAGTCGGCGCGGGCGGTTTTCGTCAACACCAATGCTGCTTCGTTGTAGGGGAACAGGCGATAGAACAATCGGGGCCCCGGCGCGATAAGGGGTGCGGCCTCAGCTTTACTGACGATTTGCGGGTTGGCCAACGCGATATCCTTGCCCAGTTTGTGCAGTACGGTCGGCCCGCCGGCCAATACATTCTTCAGCCAGTCCGTTTCAGGCCCGTAGCCGATGAGAACAACGAAGCCGTCGCCCGTCTTGAAAATCAGAAGAGGCGTTCGGTAGCGCCTGCCTGACTTACGTCCGGTGTGCTCGAGCGTCCCGAGGCATGGAAGCCACGGTGTGAGCGAGCGGGCCACAGGATTAGTCACACGGCGATTGAAGTTCGCGACGGCGCGAGGCACTCGCATGAAGGTCCTTTCTCGCCAATCACAGTTCTGGGCCGCCCGTACCGGCGGCAATGTGCTCGGCGCGAACACTATGCCCTCAGCTTCAGCCGTTCGGCCGATCCCATAAGGGCTCCCAACTTGGCGCGATTGCACCAAAGGGTCGGCGCACCTGTTCATGGCGCGACGGTCGCGTTATCGGAATGCGCCGGGCCAGTCCTCGAATGAGGTGGAGGTCCGCTTGCCGGCGTGGCGGTACAGGACGGCGACGTACTCGCTGTCACCTCACGAGTTCGCAGCTCGTCAAGACGGCTCTCCGACCGGCCGCGCAAACGACGAAACCCGCCCCGACCGATGGTCGAAGCGGGCTCTGCGAAAAGTGGTCCTTCGCGAAGCGCTTTCAAGCCAAAACACTCCGTTTGCAACCTTGATTCACCAAGGTAAGGGTACCCTAACGAACGCTCTCCGTCCAGCATCACCGCCGCTCACGAGGGATGAACGGCCCTACCGCCCGAACATTCGACTCACAGCCGCCCAACGGGCTCAGCTGGCCGAGCAGTATCGACTCGGCTTTTCAGCGCTCGACCTGGCCCGTCAATACGGCATCAACCGGCACACAGTCACGAAGCACCTTAAGCGCGAACGTGTCGCCCTCCGCGGGGACCATACCAAGATGAAACCCGAAAAGGTCGCCCTCGCTGCACAGCTCTACGCCTCAGGGCATTCTCTGGCCGAAATTGGTACGCACCTAGATGTCCACGCCTCGACCGTTCACAAGGTTCTCAAGAAAGCCGGTGTGAAGATGCGCGACACTCACGGCCGGCAACAGTAAGATTCATCGACTAACGAAGCTCTGTTGAAGCCAATTCAATAAAGAACCAGCCAAAATTTGTTGTGATATTTACACACGAAATACAGATCAAGCTTGTAAAAGCCTGAAAAGATGTTGCTCATTAACAGTGGTCGAACTGTGGAAAACGCACTAAAGGCACGCCATTGTATTTCCAAACATTAAAGTTATCGTGATCCTGTCAATTAAATAAGGGGGTGGTATGCGTGACAGATTTATCAAACAATTTCAAATAATAAGCGCCTGCAGTCGGCGGGGAGAGCTTAAGCGTAGCAAGGTATTTGAGGCGGGACTACTAGTTCTTAGCTCGTTCGTTCTTGGACTAACGCCAGTGTCCAGCGCATTCGCTATAAGCGTATACGATAGCGCGATTAATACCGTGTCATCGTTATATATGCGTTATTGCCCCGATAGTAACTGGAATAACTGTACGGCAGAATCACAACCTAATGCTGTTGTCGAAAAATCGTTTACAAATGCGATAGCGGAAGGTTGCTCGTCAACGCTCTGGGAATCATATAGAACTGCACTAAAGAATGGGGATTGGGCATTTAAACAGAGTGATGTGGCAACGGTCGGAAGCCAAGACGCTGCAGTAACGATTATTTGGTCGGAAACGCACGATAGTGCACAGTTCAACGGTAACGATTCAATACTTTACGGATCAGGTCATTACGGACTTAGTGTTGGAGGTACCGCTTATGGCGACTGGACACCTCTTTGGTCTGTTACCGTGTATGGAACACAAAATGGGACATATGGTTGTACTCAAAATTTTGCAAATGCAGTGTCCTATTACCCAACTGTCTTATCAAGTGATTACCAGGTATCGAACCCTAGGTTGTGGTTGTCGACATTTGCGTACACAAATCCCTCAGGTTATGCGGGGACTGCCGTACCAGCAATGGCGACCGATGTCGATGGTGATGGCTTGACTACGGCACAAGAGTGGGCACAGGGTACATTTGACGATTCAACAAAAGTGGATACAGACGGGGACGGCATAAGCGACTATAATGAATCTCTTTGGAAGCTTAACTTCGATGAGACTTACTGCGATACAACTACGACCCCGCACACGTGCACGTACCCTAACCCGAACCGAAAAGATTTGTTTGTTGAAATAGACTGGATGTATGACGGAACTACCGATTACAAACCCAACTCAACCCAAATCAGTGACCTAGTGAGCATGTATAGCAACCATGGTATCGTGGCGCATTTCGATGTAGGAGATTACGGCGGAGGAAAACGCCTGCCCGTCTATTCTAGTAGCTTGAACTGGAACGATGCGACCAACTTGACTAACGCACTGGATATGTATGACTTCAAAAATGGCGGTGATTCAACAGCTACTGGGATAGCTAACTATACTCTTCTTGCACAATTTGATTCACATCGTCAGAATATCTGGCGTTATATGGTGCACGGCGTGAATAGAATATCAGACTTGCCTATTACCGTAGGTGGAGTAGCTGATGGTATGGGAGATGACACAATTGTTGCATCAGAGAATACAAATGCAGTGACAGGTTACCAATACACTAAGGACAGGGCATTGGCTGGGCTAATGGCCCACGAGATTGGGCATCTTCTCTGTCTCACTCAAACCCATGAATGGGTTCAGCAGGATACAGATTGCGTATACCAGTACATCGACACAACGAACGGGGACAATAACTGGAAAAGCGTAATGAACAATAACTATACACTTCCAGGTCTGGCAGATGTGTCAACGATTAACTATTCAGATGGGTCTCACGGCACAGGCGATCATGATGACTGGAGTGCAATAATGGAAGGCATGGGGGGTTTCATCCATAACGGAAGTTTCACAGCCGTATAATTCAACAGAGCGATCAGAATCAACTAGGACGGAGAGGGCTTTGCTAGCTGACTGAAGCCCTCTTTTACGGTGAATATTGATTATTAATATTCGATATTCTTTGTTATTATATGCTTATGGTTAGAAAATCATCGAAGAAAGTGAAGCGAAAAGTATTATTTGTTATAGGTTTTGTTTTCTTAATAGTGTTAATCGTTGCAAGCGTGCTGTACGTTTTGTGGTCGTCTAATGAAAGGGGACAGCAGCAATCTGCTAAGGCAAGAAGTGATGCGAACATTAAGCTGCTGGAAGATGCAGTAAGCGAAAAAGATGTGTCAATCTGTGAACGAATCACCGGAGGCATAATTAGGACTAAGGGACAAAGCTATGCATTACCGGGCGGGTCAAGCGCGGATAGTTTTGGCTACAAGGCGATGACAGAGTCAGAGGCGAAGTCACAGTGCCGGACTAATGTAGAGCAAGCAAGCAAACCAATAATCGTACATCCTCAGTAATCGACATAGCGGCGTGGTTACCCCTTAGGCTGGTCGATGGCGGAGTAGTGCTACTTCTAGCGGCACAAATGGTACCGGCGATCATGAAGACTTCGCTGCCATAGCCGTAGGCATAAATGATTTTCAGAATGACGATGATTCCACAGTAGGAGGTCCGTAAGAAGTATACAGGTAGCGTTATCGCGAGACCTTTGTCTACAAAGGTCTCTTTGCTATTGTGGTGCTAATGATTAAGTATTTTTCGAAATCGGGCCGTCAAAAGTTTCATGTAATGTCATTACCTGTAATAGCGCTTTCCTTGGTAATGTTTACGTTTGGGCAGCAGTCCTATCAAGCGCGTGCAGCCTTTAAGCCAGGGGTCAACAATAACAACAATAACGCACAGGCAAGAGAAGAAGCAGCACAAAAGGCAAGCGGGGATACGCAGGTTTCAAATTCATCTCAACCCGCGAGCGTCAGCCCAAGTCCAACGACCTCACCTCAACCTGAGAGGAACCGTACCGAAGATTCTTCTACTGCCTCAATGTCCAAATCAACTATCGATTGGACTCCATGGATGTTAGGGGGTGGAGTAGCGCTGCTTCTAGCGGCGGGCGGAATCGCATGGTATCTAAGCGCCAGAACGAGGTGAAATTTTCCACCGTGGCAACGTCCTCAAGGCAGCCGGGCGCGTCACACGGCGCCAATGTTGGCTGTGATTACTAGCGATGTCAAAATTCATCACTGCTTCGCAGTCTTGTGTCGAGGGGAGCGGCCAATGACCTCTTTAAACCCCTCTTCGGTGCTGCACTTCTTGATCAACATATCGACGCAGGCTTGCGTATAGATGTAGTCCCGGTGTACAGCATCGTAAAAGCAATAACGCTCATCGGTGATCTTCTTTGCATCACCTTTGGCAGAACTAGGCGGTCGCAGCTTGAGCCGCTTCCACGCTTGGGGGAATTCGGCAGAAGCGTTGAACTTGAAAGGAATCGCTACTTCGACCCGCTTACAGACGTCGCTAGGCCGGAACTGCCCAAGGTTCGCGACGGGCCGAAACTTATCGCGCACAATGACGCGCCCTGTCTTTTCCAGCGCTTCGTAGGCTTGGCGCTCTTCGCGAGATAGATCCGCCTCGCGCACAAAGCTAACGGCCAGATCAGCACTGCCACGAGGCGCCCGCTTCTGGACTAACTCGACGCGAAACTCGAACCGGCGGTCACTCAAGACATCGTCACTAAGCCCGCTTCGATAGTCGACAAAGAAGTCTTTCAACTTCTTGGGAAGAGCTTGCTGTGCCGCCACGAGGCTCTTGACGCCGGCCTCGTTGAACGTACTGAGTGAAACCGGCAGGTGGACCAGATCAGCAACAGACATACCGGAATCGAATTTCTCCGTCAGCTCCGCCTCATAGTTGAGGACAAGTGCTTGACAGAAACCCGCCGAAGCCACCACCAAGCCCTGCTCGTAGCGATGCTCGATCTTGTTCCGCAGGTTTATCGTAAGCTCGAGGTTCTTACGAACCGGGTGTTGCGGGTCTGGCCATCGTTCTGCAACGCATCGATACAGATCCCACGATTTCTTCTCTCCATCAACCTTCACGTAGCGCCGAGGCGACGTACTCGCGAGGTAGTAGTAGTTGACGCCATCGCGCTCGAACTCTGCCTGTAGCAAGTACAACCACGCGATGTGCATGTGCACCAGGAAGGCTTCTAATGGGCGCCGGCTGCCTGGGCGGTTGTAGAACTCAACGGCGTTAAGGCATTCGTCGCGCGATGACTCGACGAACCCCAGCCAACGCGCGCGCCCACGCACTTACGCGGCGCTCCTTGGAAGCGATGTGTAATTCAGGGAATTGCCGCTTGTCATATACCTCACCACAATGGACCTTTACGCCAGTCCAACATGAAGCTGTCCATAAGCTTACCAAGCGCCAGATTACTTGACCTTTGAGGCATATCAGCTCGAAACATCGCCCAGCTGGCTTTGCAGGGACTGCTCGACGAGACCGATGGCATACGGGATCTCATCGATGCGGGATAGACGGAACTCGACGTCCCCGTTACCCCATCGTCCTAAATTGGTGACGTCCCTGCAGATTCCTTTCGGGTCGTTGATTTCGGGGAACTTCATATTGAGCGATATGCGAAGCGACTTCGCCTGCGGGACAACGTCGGCGAAGTTTGTTTCGGCCTTAAACGCGATATACAGTTTCAAAATTTCTTCACTGACGGCGGGGTCGAGCGACAGTACCTCTCGACGGAAGGCCTCAAACACTTCGCGGAGCGGGCCCGTCTCAAGATGAGGATGATCCTTAAGCGAGTACGTACTTGTCGTCGGCACAGCCTTTGGCCGGTACTGGTCCAGAACGGAGCTGTCTAGCGCAGGGGACGTCCATACCGTGATGGCTTTCGTCGCGAGCTGATCGCCTCGCGCCCGGATGTCGCCCTCGGTCCACGCGTCGAGTTGTCCCAAACCCTGGTTCATCCTCAGGGGACTGTCCGCGAAGCCGCCCTTCATGTCGCGCTTCTCCTTGAAGGGTCGATCGCTCATTTCGGAGTTGTACCCGGTCAACGTGAGGTTGCCGAGCGTGTGCAGCCATTCCTTCTGGATGCGCTGCCAATCTGGACCCAGGTCCTCCCTCCATGCCGCCGATAAATTTTCGTTTTGCGGCAGGATGTGTTCGATTGTGTACTCCTCGACCGATACGCGCTCTTTACGGTCGTGGTTTTCCATCTTTCGTAGCCAATAGCTGCGATTCCGAAAGTTGTAAAGGTCGCGTGGTTTGATGTCGCGTTCGAACTCCGTGTCGCTCGGGAAACGGCGGTACGAGGGAAGCAGGGAAAAGCCCGCTTCGAAGCTCTCAACGTAACGGTCCTTTTTCAGGGACTTAGCGAAGCCCGCGAATGTGCGGTTCATCGAATTGGTTGGAATCGCGCAGATAGCCCGGCGGAATACATAGCTCTCGACGAGCCGCAGACATCTGAGAAACTCGGGCTTGGAAAGGACGCCGGAAGCGTAGTCTTGGTAAAGCTCCAGCAGCAGAGGGTAAGCAACGTCGACCTTGAGCTCCCGTAGATCGTGGAATGCCGCACCGAGTTCAGCGTCGGTTTCGGCGCCGAGTGCCATGGCGCAGTAGTAGCGAGAGTTGCTTTTTATGTCCGCCAGAAGCTCCTCGATGCCGGCCTTCGCCACTGCCGGGGAGCGTGCATATTGCTTGAACGACTCATAGACTGCGCGGACGTTTGGTATCTCTCCCGTCTTCACGGTCAGGAAATGACGCATGAAGCCGTCGAAGTAGGCGGTGTAACTCTCCTGTCCAAAATTGTCTTCAACTGGACGCCAGTAGTTGTTGTATAGCTTCGTCTGCTGATGCGGTTCCAGCCCCATCAGGACGAAGTTTCGAATGAGATCTGCCTGACTCAGTTCTCGCCCGGTGGAGTTGAGACTTTCGAAAATCAGTTGCGGGTCGTCTTGTTCGCGGTCAAGTGAAATGTCGACAATCACAAGCTTCGCTAGCCCGCGGCACAGCGTCGCTAAATCGACGTTACTGTCCTTCATCATTGTTTCGAACATTTCGAAGTTGTCCATTACTCTCACTGAGTGTTTTGGAGGTACTGGACGCTGTTCAAGCAGGGCAAGCAATGTCTCTTTGTCGGTTTCGGACAGCAAGAGCTTATAGCGCGCTTCGTCCTCTTCCAGTGCATTTAGGAGGTAATAGCTTCGCAATTTCGTTGCCGAGAAGCCCTTTATAGGCTCCGTTGGGCCAACCGTACGTGCAAGCGCTTCAATCAAAAGCGTGACGGTCGTGAGTCGCTGCTGCCCATCGATCACCAATAAGGGAGATTGGCTCGAAACCGAGTACAGTCCTTTCTCTACATATACAATCGATCCCACAAAGTGGGCCGATACGTCGTCATCGCCGCCAGCTCGCATGATGTCATCCCAGAGTTGCAGACATTCCTTCTGTGTCCAGCTGTATGTTCGTTGATAAATCGGCACAATGAATTGAGGCGATTTCTGAAGGAAGCTCAACATTTTTGCTTCGGTGGCTTTCATTTCCCCTCCTTATTAGTAGATCCACCCTCGGCAGTGCGGCGAGCGGCGTATCGCATGTCTTCTTCGAACCTGGCTCTAATCAGCTTGTAGAACCAACCCGGCACGAGCGGGGCGTCCCGACGCAAGTTGAAGAGCTGATCTTGGATCTCACGAAGATCCTGGCTGGTTCCATCGCCGTTCTTCAGAAGGCCGTCGACCTTGTCCTCAACGAGCTGCCGCTTCTCCGCGTTGGTGGAATGCGCGCGGGCGAATTCAGTGGCATCGAGTAATGCCGGCAACGAGGGAAGCGCAATCGTCACTAGATACGTGGCAAGGCTTGCGCCGTCCGCCACAGCAACTACCACTCCGACGATGGCCCATGCGCCTGCACCAATCATCAACACACGGCTGTACGCGCGATGCTGGCGTCGAGCCCATACGGCATTAGCGCGTTGACATACCAGGACGCTCCTTGGCCACGGCATCGCCTCACTCGTCGGGTACCAGTTACGCACCCTGTCAGCGTTGCTCATCAATCCGCTTGCGCCGCGGATCTCTTCCTCGGACAGGCGGCGAACCAGCGTCTCGTTCCAGTCGAGCTTGAAGACGCCGCAGTCGAACATCTCTTGCGCCGTCGCTCCCTTGAGCTGATGTTCCCGCTTCAAACGCTCTAGAAGAAGTCTCGAAACAAACAGCCATGCGCCGGCGATGGCGCCGAGCGCCGGGCCGGCGTCCGCCCAGAAGAGAAGGACCAAAGGCGAGATCAGAGCGAGAGCGACAGTGAGCGACAGGCCACCGAAGTACAGCCATTTGGCAATTCCGTAGTAATGATCAGCAGCAAGGTAGCGCCGAAGACTCGCCTCCTCATTCTGAGCAGTGCCGATTTCCGCCATCGATGGGCCAGCGGGAGCATTGTTTGCCATGACTACCCATACGCCGGGAAGTAGTTCCCGAACACCTTTCTCCACTCGGCTACCGCATCTGCAACCCTGCCCTGGTTGGCGTACGCCTCGGCGAGCACCGCTCTGTTGTACGCGGTCTCGAACCGGCTTACCGCCTCACTGACGTTGTTCGCTCCGGCAAGCCCATGGACGTTGCTGCCCAGGCCCGCCGGATCACTGATCGTGTACTTGATAAGCTCTCGCCCCTTGTCAAACACGAAGCGGCAGCCACTAGGAAAATCGGTTATCCGAACGTTTCTGAGCGCGCGTTCAACTAAGAGCTCTAAGTAGAAGGATCGGAATGCATCGCCAATCTGCCGATTCCATGCCTTGATCATTTTCACAACTGGCACCAAGTCACCATCATGGGTGTGGTTCGCGTTGCTCATAAAGATTTCGTGTTGTTTTGGGTTGGTGGGGATCCAACGTCGCTCTGTCGTGCTCGGGATCAAATATCCGCCGCCGGACCGATTGAAGGCGGGTACCACATCCACCACAAAGTCAGTGAACGTAATGGTCACAGCTTGTCCGTTGCGACTGATTTTCGGAGTGGTTGGATACGTCTCGAGCAATACACGACGGACATGATCGAGGACCGTCGCGTATCCGTTCGAATCGAAGTAGGCAGCGTCAAGGACGACGAAGATATCGATGTCCGCGGAATTGAGTGGACTAATCATCGTGTGCCGGCTGTACGAACCTGTCACAAACGAATTTGTCACGGTGAGGCTGCGAGCAACTGCTGCACGAACGCTCTGTTGTCTCGCTGAGACTGTCGACTGTTGGAGACCGGTGATCTCCAGATTCGATTTGAAGACAAGAAACGAAGACTGAATCGACGTCGCCATGCCTATTTGCTCTGCTCCCGAAGGCCATTTCCAACGAGTTCGCCGCGGAAAGCTTTGGCGAGGATGGCTTGCGAGCTGCGGTCGATTCGTTTCGAGGCGGCGTCAATCGCCGTCGTAAGCCGGTTGGCCTTATCGAGCAGAGCCTCGGAGCGTCGAACGATCTCACGCTGTTCAGCGATTGGCGGGAGAGGAAGCGGCATCGCACCGAGTTTCGTGCCGTTGATATTTGACTGACTGACACCGTCTGTCTTGACGTGGCGCGCCCAGGCGCGACCCCACGCGGAGTTGAGCCAGTAGTTGACGAAATCAGGATCTGCGACGTCGAGCGGGAAGCGCGCGCGGATGAGATACGACGCGAACGTCATACTCTCGGTTTCGTGGAACACCGCTGCTTTGCCAACGAGTTCCGGGCTATTGGTGCGGTTGAACAGAAGATCGCCGTCTTGCAGTATGAGCCGTTCAATCTCACGGTCGGTGGCGCAGTACTTGAGGTCATCTAGTGCCAGTCGACCGTCTTGGATGTTGCCCATTCGCAGCACCGGTACTCCGGTTGTATCGTTGTCGGCTTTCTTGGACGTGCCGTATTCGAGAATCACTGCGGCCGCACCAATGGTGGTGAGCACGTACGTCTCAGGGAGGTCCGGCAGCTCGAGGTCGAGTGGCTGCGCTTCAGCCGACCGGCGCTTTCGACTGGGCGTCACTGTAGGCACGGTCGCGACAGCTTCCGGGTGCGCTTTTCGCCAGTCGGCGGTGAGACGGCCGGAGCAGGCGGCGGCGAGGACGGCTTGACGGAAGCGTTCGATCGCAATCCTCGCGGCCGATAGGTGGCTCGATGCGGACAAACGAGAGTTACCAATTGCGTCGCTAAGCGAAACAATTGCGTGCTGCACGTCCAACGGGGGCAACTCAATCTCGAAGCCTTTTATGACGTCGCGGCCAATGCTCGCCTGCGAGACGTGGTTGTTGCAGTGCGCGGCAAACCAGCCCTCCCGCCATGCCTGGTGGAGCCGTAGTGCGGTGTACCCGGGGTCGAGGCGATTTGGGTCAACCCGAAGCCTTGTCATGTGATTCGAGAAGGCTGGAGAGTCGTCGCCATCAAATAGTGCGGTCTTGCCAACAAGCTCGGGACTATTGGTGTTGTTGAAAAGAATGTCTCCCGCCGATAAGCGGATTTCAGGACGGCCCGTCGAAGGTTCCACATACTTCAACACAGAACGTTCGATCTGACCGTTGGTGGAAACATTCATCGGACGAAAGTGCGGGATTCCTTCGCCCTCCGAGTTGTGTCGTCCGGAGGCGAAACCCGGCTGGATGTCAGTCAGTAGCGTCCCTAGTGGAACGGTCGGCCAGTCGCTCACACTTCTACTCCGTTACCGTTGCCCTCCAACAGCTTCTGGATGTCGGCGAGATCGTCGAGGGCAAGTTGGAGTTCCTCCATCGCAGTAGTGATGAGTTCCTCCGGGTCGAGCAGCTCGTCGGGGTCGTCGAGTTCTTCGTCGCGGATCCACTTGAAGGCATCGAGCTTGTAGTGGTGTTCTTTCACCTCGTCGATAGTGAAGCTGCGCCAGCGTCCTTCGGATGAGTCGTTCTCGGACCGCTTGCTGAACCCGTTCGGGTCTTCGCCGTAACACTTTTCGAACTCGGCGAAGTGCTTGGGACTGAGCGGCCGGCTCTTCTTGGTGATCTTTGGCACGTTGGATCGAGCGTCGTAGATCCAGGTCCGTTCGGTCGGCCGACCCTTGGTGAAGAAGATGACGTTGGTCTTGGTGCCCTCGGTGTAGGGGCTGAATGTGCCTCGGGGACAACGCAACACGGTGTGCAGGTCGCAGTCCTCCATGAGCACCTGGAACACTTCGCCCGCCTGCTGAGCGAACAGCACATTGTCGGGCACGACGACTGCTGCGCGGCCGCCTTTCTTGAGTGTGGTCAGGATGTGCTGCAGGAAGTTGAGCTGTTTGTTGCTGGTCTGGACGACGAAGTCCTCACGGTCAGGCGCTTGGGCAGCGCCCTTGGTGCCAAACGGCGGATTCATCAGGATGACGTCATAGCGCTGGCTGCCCGGTGTCTCGTAGATCGAATCGCCGAGTGCGATGTGTGGCTCGACCTGGTGCAGGTAAAGATTCATCAGCGCCAACCGACGAGGCCGCTGTACAAGTTCGTTGCCGTAGTACGTCTGGGTACGGATGCGCTTGGCCGTATCACGGTCGAGCGCACCGCCCTTGGTCTCGGCCTTCAGCCACTCGTAGGCAGCGATGAGGAATCCGCCCGTACCGACGGCCGGGTCACAGATCTTGAAGTCCTTGCTCACGCGAGGGTCGGGTTTGATGCAGCGCACCATGGACTCGATGAGGATGCGAGGCGTGAAGTATTGACCGGCGCCTTTCTTGCCTTCGCTGGCAGCCTTCTCTAGTAGCCCCTCGAACGCTGCGGCCTTTACGTCGGTGTCGATGGCCGTCCATTCGGTCTCGTCGATCAGGCCGATGAGCTTCTGCAGGTTGACCGGATTGGTGAAACGATTCTGCGAGCCGGAGAAAATGTCGCCGAGGATACCGTGTTCTTTCCCCAATGTGCGCAACGCCTCGACATAGGCGTCGAGCAGGTCGCTGCCGGACTGCTTGCGCAAATACGGCCAGTCGGTGTGCTCGGGTAGTTCTACACCACGCTCGTCGGCCATCTTGATAAATAGCAGATATGTCAGCTGCTCGATGTAGTCGCCGTAGTCGATACCATCGTGCCGCAGAACGTGGCAGAAGCCCCAAAGTTTGTTTACAACATCACCAGTTCTCATGCGGCGACAAGCTCCTTATTCAGTTCTTTAATCAGTTCATCGAGCTTCCCGTCGAACACGCGGTTCGCTCGTCCCCAACCACCACGATCAAACAGGATGGGGATGACCTCGAAGTCCTCCCGCTCGATGCTGAGATTTTGCACCAAGTGCTGGCGGATGTACTCGAGCCACTTGGCTTGCTCTCCGGTCAATTGATGGTCGGCGGTGACTTTGGCTACGGCCGCGTTGACCCGCTCCTCGGCCGTCAGTAGCGGTGCCTCGTCGAGGGCTGCCCGTTTGACCATCGAAATGATGTCGACCAACGCTTTGTGATGGGTCGCATTGAACGCCTTCTGGAGGTTGTCGTCGGTGAAGTGTTCGGGCGCCTGGCTCAATGCGTCTCGCAGTTCGCGTAGAGCATCCGCACTCCAGTCATTCGGCCGGCCGAGCAGAATCTGCACGGCCTCGATCTCGCGCTCGTGCTCCTCGACGAAGCGGACGAACAGCTGTAGATAATCGTCGGGCTTGTACTCCTTGCCGATGCCAGCCTTGATTAGCACCTCGGACTCGACGGTATCCGTCACGCCCGACGCGACAACAAAGCGTGTTCTCGCCCGCGGATAGTCGACGCACAGTTTAAGGAAGTCGGCGTCACGCAGGATCTTCATCGTGCCCGCGAACTCGCCGCGCAGCTTGGCGGGCAGGTCCTCAGCGAAGGCGGCAACGTCGCCATCGGGGATGAAGCGTGCGAACAGGTCACGGGCCTCGCCGCTCATGTTCTTGTCGATCCGCTGCAGCCGCTTGACGAGGCGTTTTTGGTTGTAGTCGCGGTCACGGTTCTGCCAGATGTCCTCGACGATCTGCCCGATGGTCTTGCTGTCGCCCTCAGGTGGTTCGACGGTCATGCCGGTGGTCGCCCGGAAGTATTCGAGCAGCGTGCCGTCGAAGCAGTCGAACACGGTGAAGTGTGACTTGGCTGGTGTCAGGTCAGGTGAGCGGCGGGTGCCGCGACCAAGCATCTGCTCGAACAGGATGCGGGACTTGACTGGCCGCAGGAAAACCAGGAATTCAAGATCCGGGATGTCGACACCGGTCGTCAGAAGATCAACCGTGACAACGATTTTGGGGTTGGGCCGGTTACGGAACTGGCGGATCTTCTGCAGTGGCCGGTCGACACGTCCGGTGATCTTGCCGGCAAACGACTCCCCTCGGCCGAATACGTCTTTGGCGAGCTCGACCAGCTGGTCGGCGTGGGACACATGCGGCAGGTCGTTGGCGGCAAAAATGAGCGTCTTTGGGAAGCGGCCGGTTTCGGCTTCATGGGCTTCGGCGTACTTTTTCAGTTCCTCCAGCACCTTACGATTGCTGTCAGGAGCAGTGATTTCCCGTTCTACCTTTGAGGCGTCATAGGCACGCTCGTCCTCGAGCAGATCCAGTTGCCGGGCACCGGAGTCGGGATCCACCTGGTCGACCTGCTCGCCTTCGTTGAGGAATACGCCGTTCATGCGAACATCGCTGCGCACACGCACCACGTCATAGTCAACGAGGTAACCCTCACGCACTGCACGCTCGTAGTCGTACCGATATACCAAGTTCTCGAAGTAGGCCATGGTGTGGGCAGCCGGCGTGGCCGTAAGCCCGACCTTGATGGCGTCAAACCAATCGAGTGTGTTCCGCCACGTCGACAGCTCCTTGGCCGAGTACCCGCGATGGCACTCGTCGGCGACGATCAAATCGAAGGCGTGGATCGGGATATCGAGCTTCTTGGCATCCTCATCGCCGCCGTCCCCCTCGCCGAAACGAATTCCAGCTTCACGACCAAACAGGTTGATACTCATCCGCTGGATAGTGCTGACATAAACGAACGCGTCACCGAGCTTGGGGTTGGTTAGCAGCGAGTTCGGCATCACGTTCGGGTCGAATTTCTCATCCTTGTCGAAATCGGTCTGCTGAAAACGCTGCGAATAGACCGGGTAGAGCTTGTCGAACTTGAGACCAGGTTCGGCCTCAAAGCTGGCGAAAGCTCGCACCGTCTGCGCGGCCAGTGCGCGGCGGTCGACTAGGAACAGGACACGACGGGCGACACCGGACTTCATGAGCCGATAGATTTCGTTGACTGTCATCAGCGTCTTGCCGGTGCCGGTCGCCATCGTCACCAGCATCTTGCGCTTGCCGTCAGCGACGTTCTGTTCGATCGCTGTGTTGGCCTCTATCTGATACGGACGCAGCCCCGGATTTAGCGGAATTGTGCGCAGCTTGGCGAACTCTGCATCGCTATCCCGTTCGAGCAGCTCCCTTAGCGCGTTCGGAGTGTGGAACGTCGCCACCTTCCGTGAGCGGTTCTGCGGGCGACGGATGTCGTGAAACCACGTCTCCTCGCCGCTGGTCGAGTACAGAAACGGCACGCCATACTCGCCCTGCCATACCTGATCAATCCTGATCGCCCGGGCGTAGCGCTCGGCTTGCGGCAGGATGCCCTGCGCACCAACCGTCAGCTTCTTGGCCTCGACGACGCCGCGCACGGCGTGTTCATCGCAAAGCGCATAGTCGGCGGGGCCCGCTTCAGTCGGCCACTCTTCGACAGCACTCACGGCCGGAATGACGCTCGGCATTGACGGATCGAACGGCGTGACTGTCCAGCCCGCTGCGGTCAGTCGCGGGTCTATTCGCTGCTTTCGGGTATTTGACTCACTCTCCATGTATTGCCTTGAGGTGGGACTCCTGCAGTGTCACAGCGCTGTGTCTCCGTTTAATGCTTGTTGATAATCGTTTTCAATTATAGCAGGGAACTTTCCGGTTTTCCCAGGTCAGCGGCGTACAGCTGGTTAACGCTAATTACCTGGAGCCTATGCCGGAGGTATGACAAGCTTGGCGCGCTGTTCTGATATTTGTTCCGCTTCCGAGCCTGGTGGTAAGTGAAACTAGTCCTCACCGGGCCATTCTTTAGATCTCGTTCGGGGCATCAGCCTTTCCGGATCGATGTCAGAAGCCGACTTCCGATGCTGCGGGGCGTCTGTGCTCGGAGTCGGCGGTATCGGCGGCTGTGAGGTATCCGAGGGCAATTTCGGCGATGTGGGACCCGTTATGGGTGGTGTTTCTATGCCGTTGCTATCTTCAGTTACTTTGACAATGGTATGAGCAAGCAGCCCTAGGCCCCTGCGACGAATCCACTCAAATCGTTCGGTCGGGGCCTTACCGTCAAAGAATAACCCCCTCTTAAACCACCTCAAGCGAAATCGAGTAAACCATGGCACCTTCCCAAATGGGCCGAGTTCGGTGGAATCACTCTCATACTCCCTGCCAAAAAGGTAAGTCGCTGCACTCCGATCAAGTTCTTTAGCGATAGCAACAAACGTTTGCGTTGGCTCGAGACCATGCTCCTGCAATTTATCAAAGATCTGGCCCGTAACGTATACCGCTGTTTCGTCTATTGCAGTGTCATGCGGTTGAGATACTTCGTAGCCGATGGCGGACGAAATAATGGAGTCTCGCATTGTCTGTGGGTCATCGCTTGGTATATGTATGGCACCCGACCACTCAGAGAACGCCCGCATGAAGTCGTCCGCTGCCGCTTTTTGATCCACCGCTAAATTAGCGAACCGCACTTCTAGAAGCAATCGGATAAACGTAACTCGCTGCTCAAACGGTAATTTCGCGATCGCTTCAGCGCCGTCACTCTCGCTGCAGAATGACTTATCCTTCTGGTTGATCTTGAATGCGAATAACTCGTAAACGTCTTGTTCATGTAACTCATACGTGGTCGTGGACTGGATGCCAAGCGTTCTCATGACGTTATGCTGCCGCTCTCCGAGGTTCTCGCGCAGGCCTCGAAAATTGAGCGTTGCATTCAAAATGATGAAAAATAGGCTGTCAGGATCAAATGACTTCACCGCACATTCGAGTGCTGTGATGGTAGCCATGGGAAGCGTTCCGGCTTGCGCGCCGGATCGACGGAACTCGTCCTGACTTATTCGGAGGCACTGAAGGTTCTCCCCATATTTGACGATGCGACGTATCGATACGCCTTCTTTCTGTCTCACCCGCTTGAGGTCTTGGTGGACGTCCTCGAATGACGGCACCCTTGTGGGTGACTCATCCTCATCTAGAAGTTCTGATGTCAATCGGTGTCTCCTGCCCCCGTCAGGCCAGATGGTGCAACCCAGCGTGCGGGCCAGTCTAAAGGCCCGCACCGCTCCAAAACTCGCTCTCCGCTGGGTATCGGCATGCCGGACACCTCCGGGACGGTAGTTGTACCGGTTCAACGGGACCGGTGCAGTCCGACCCCCGAACAGGAGATGATGGATGACAGACCTCATTCCCCACGCGAGTAATGCCGTTGCTGCTCAACAGGTGCCGAGCGGCTTTGGTCGCGCCGAAGGCAAGCAGTTGGCTCGCTTGCAGAACGCGGAAATCACCCGTGGTCTAGTGACGGCGACCAGAGTCCAGGCCGCGGCCACGGTGGCCGGCATCGGGCTACAGGCAACGGCGATGCTCAGCCGCGAAGCGGCCTTCCAGGCCGATGGCGACCCGTTGACAGCCAGTCGGCTGAACCACATCGTTGACCAGTTCGCGAGCTATGTCGGCCACGAAGTCGCCCGGTTCGGACGCTGAGGACGGCGCTCATGACGACATCACGGACGAGCATTATTGATCGCACGGAGCAGATCCGTCCGGCCGTTCCCGGCGGGGATGACCGGCACGAGGCGAGTGCCGTGCTCAACCAGGTACTGGCGCGCACCGAAGCCCTGCACAACGAATTGCAAGCCATCGTAAACCGACACGGGGATAACGCTCCGGCGAGCAGTCAGCACGTCCTCGACCTGACGAGCGCCATTGCTGGGACAGTCCTCGACTGGATCGAGCGGTGGCCATCATGAGCGAAACGCTGGTTACCTTCCTGCTCACTTGGTTGTTCTGGTGGCTGCTGCTCTCGGGCGCCTACGCCCTGCTCTTGTTCGGTATCGACGCCCTGCTAATGGCCTTCCGGCGCCGTCAACAGGCTCGGCATAACTTGCGTCAGGAGCTCGCGCGGATTGACCGGCAGGCCGAGGCATCGGTGTACCGGATTGGAGCCGCTTTCCTAGTCGCCCAGCAGCTCGTCCGCGAGCAGGCAGCCGCCTGCCGGGGAGGCCGCCGATGACCGCGCTGTATGACCGCCTAAGCATTGTCGGCGACGAGATCGTCGAGGCCGTCGACGTCCTCAGTGGGTTCATCGAGGAGGCCGCCCGCCGAACC
This sequence comes from Mycolicibacterium malmesburyense, assembly GCF_001050015.1. The sequence goes on along the minus strand of NZ_CVTB01000282.1, from coordinate 11,314 downwards.
GCCGACGAAGTGGGCTTCGGCTACGTCCTCGTCCCTGATGCGCCGAACACCTTCTCCGCGCTGACCGAGGCGTTCGAGCGCAGTGTGACGAACGGTGTGCCGCTGCCAATCTCGTCCGACAACAGTGACGCCGTCATCTACAGCCGGCCGACCGTCAACAGCGCGTTGCGGTTCTGGCATGACGTCAATCACGTCCGGCATCGCTTGAGCTTCGATCTGGTCGACGAACTGGAGTTGTCGCTCTGGCACCTGGGTCAGCTGGAAGCGATCGGCTACGAACGCGGTTCCTTAGTGTGGCGGCTGCTGCACGCCGACCTCACCGGCCAGGCCTATGTGCAGGCCTTCGCCCGGCGCTTTCCGTTCGACCAACGCCGCTTTGTAGAGGGCTGTGTGACCGCAGGCTTTGATCACGGACTGTTGACCGAGCTGCGGAGCAACGGGCATGAGTGGTGAGAGCCCAAGCCGCTGGATGGACCGGCTGATCGGCTGGTGCTTCGGCATCCTCGGCGCGGTGATCGCGCTCTATTGCGCAGTTAAGGTGCTCGAAGCCATCTGGCCAGCGCTTGTCATGACCGTCGGCGCCGTGGCACTTATCGCGCTAATTATTCGCACCGTTGTCTATTACACATCAAAGAATTCGTGGTGAAAATAGGCGCTTCTACCTCTATTGACAGGGAAATGAACACTTTGCGGAGTAGGCAAAAAGCTATTGACTATTGAATCAATTCAATGCATAATCACGATGCGCCATTGAATTGATTCAATAACCGCGCACTACTTAATCCCACAATTCCGAAAGGAGGATACCTATGTCTAAAACAGGAAGAACCAATTATCGCCGCGGTGCACGCGGCAGCCGAAAAGGCGAGCGGTACATCACCGTTCGCGGCGAACGGCGCGATCCGCCGGATTTGCGCAAATTGAGCCGGGCAGTCATCGCCATGGCCCTGCGCGATGCCGAAGCCGAGGCCGAAGCCCGAGAAGCAATGAACGGCACGAACACAAGCGGCACCGGACTGAGTACCGTGACCGGCACCGACCACCCGGAGCCTGCCAATGGCTGACTCAAGTGATGCCACCGTGTCGGCGGGTTCGCTGGTCTGGCAGCAGTTGTTCTGGCCACAGCCGCTCACAGCAGCGACGGCCTTCGCACTGCTACGCCACTGGGCAGCGCAAACCCACGCCCCGCAACTCATCCTGGAAGCGCGCGCCGACGTGACCGGCGTGGAATACCTGATCGGTAGTCAGCTCCGGCACAAGGCGGCCGTCCGCCGTGCCGTCGAGCAGCTGGTCGGTGGCGCCATCGTCACCGCCTTCGAGACCGACGATCGCGAGCACGTCGCGACTGCGCGCCGAATCCAGTTGAGCACCAACGCCCGCCAGCTTGAGCCCGCTGACGCGGTGGCGTCACACCGCTCCATCCTGCACGCCCTGACCGCCGTCGGGAAAGGTGAGCGCCTGACCATCCAGATCGTGCTCGGCCCCCGCCAGCACCCCAAGGTCGTCCCGGCCGAACCCAAGCGGGACGACCAGCTGATGGTCTCCAGACTGCTGCACGGTGTCCTGACCGACACCCGACCCGGCGCGCGACAAGCCTTGGCGCACAAGCTCGGTCAGCACGCCTTCACTGCGGCCGTCCGGCTGGGCGTGCACGCCCCGACCGCTGAGCGGCGCAAGTCACTGCTCCTCGGTTTGGCCGCCGCGATCGGCACCACCGAATCCCCGGACGTGCGGATCACCCTGCGTCAGGAGAAAGCTGACCGGGTCAACACGCCGCGCGCGTCCTGGTCGGTGTTCACGCCGTCGCAGCGCCTGACCGTCACCGAAGTCGCCCGCCTGTCCGGCTGGCCGATCGCCGACCGTGACGAACACTTCCCGGGCCAGCCGCCACTGCACCCGCGTCCCGTCCGGCCCAGCGCGCTACTCCAGTCCGGGCAGCGCGTCGTGGCGGACGCGAGCGCGCCCGGCGCGGGCGGCACCATCGGCTACGACACGGCCGACGCCCTGCGCCATACCTGGGTGATCGGGCCGAACGGAGTAGGGAAGTCGACGCTGCTGCTCAACCTGATCCTGCAGGACCTCGAGGCCGACCGGCCGATCGTCGTCATCGAGCCCAAGGACCTCATCGCCGATCTGCTGGCCCGTATCCCGGAGAAGCGCCGCGATGACATCGTGGTGCTCGACCCGTTCGACCACGCGCCGGTAGGCATCAACCCACTGGATGCCAGTCACCGGCACGGTCGCTCCTCCGAAGTCGTCGCCGACAGCCTGTTCGGCACCTTCCGCGCGATCTGGGGCGACAGCCTCGGGCCGCGCTCGTCGGACATCCTGCGTAACTGCCTGGATCTGCTGGCCCGCCGCGACGACGCTTCGCTCGTCATGCTGCCGCTGCTGCTGACCAACCCTGGCTTCCGCCGCCGCCTGACCCGACACGTCATGCAGCAGGACCCGTTTGCCGCCGGACCGTTCTGGCAGTGGTTCGACAGCCTCTCCCCTGAGGCCACAGCCACCACCATCGCGCCGCTCAGCAACAAGCTGCGCCCGCTGCTCAGCAAACCCTTGAGAGATGTTCTGGCGCAGCAGCACCCGAAGTTCAATGTCCGCCAGGTGCTGCGTGAGAAGAAGGTCCTACTCGTGCCGCTGCAAAAGGGCGTCATCGGGCCGGAGAACGCCCAGCTTCTCGGCGCCCTCGTCGTCGCCGAACTATGGCAGGCCATCCGCGAACGCGCCGGCTCGCCTGAGGGCAGCCGCGATCCAGTCATGGTCTACATCGACGAAGTCCAGGACTACTTGCGTCTGCCCACCGATCTGGGCGATGCGCTGGCCACCGCCCGCAGCCTCGGTGCCGGCTTCCATCTGGCCCACCAGTACGAGAAACAGCTGCCGTCAAGCATGCTCGACGCCTTCAGAAACAACGCCCGCTCCCGCGTTTGCTTCCAGCTCCAAGCCGGAGACGCCAAGGAAATGACGGCTGGCCAATCGGTGCTCTCGGTCGAGGACTTCACCCGCCTACCGGCGCACCACGTCTACGCCAGCCTGGTGCGCGATAGCGCCGTGCAGCCCTGGGCGTCCGGTGTCACCAAACCGGCACCGGCTCCGAGTAGCAGCCCATCCGACATCCGGCGCCGCAGCCGCCAGTGTTACGGCCAGTCGCTGACCGACATCGAGGCCGCCTTCGCTGCACTCGTCGAGGGCGCTACCACCGGCGACAGCACCGACGACATCGGCGCACCGCGCAAGCGCAGGAGGCAGCCATGAAGCGGCCGCGGCATTATCCGAACGCAACCGGGCAGGGCGGTCCGATCGCCGGTCCCATCGCGTCGAATGTTCCATCCGCGTTGCCCCTGACAGAAGGACAATCTTGCCGGATAGCGTCAGGGAATTGTGGTGCCGCACAGGGCACCACAGCACCCGCCAATCGGTCCTCAGACGGACGTCTGTCTGCCGCTGCCATTGACGTCATCGCCCATCGTCTCAGCGATCGTGACCGCCTCGTCCTGGGCTCCGTCGACGACCATCAATTCCTCACCGCCCGGCACATCGAAGCGCTGTACTTCGACTCCATCGCCCCGGATGCCCGCAGCCGCATCACCCGACGAGCGCTAGCACGGCTACGCGGCCTGCGCGTCCTGGACACACTCGACCGCCGCATCGGTGGTGCCCGGGCCGGGTCGAACGGGCTGGTTTATCACGTTGGCGTCGCCGGTGACCGTCTGCTGGAGCGGCCCGTGCGGCGCAGCGGGCGGCTGCGTTACGAACCCTCGGCCCGCTTTGTCGCCCACCGGCTGGCTGTCGCCGATGCCCACGTCGCTCTGATCGAGGCTGACCGCGGCCGACAGATCGAACTCACTGACAGCGCCGTCGAACCGGCGACCTGGCGCACCTATACAGGGCTTGGCGCGGCTCGGCGCACCCTCAAGCCCGATGTCTTCGCCGAGACCGCCGCGGAGGGCGACCTTGTTCGTGCCTGGTTCATCGAAATCGACCTCGGCACCGAGCACATTCCGACGCTGCTCACGAAATGCCGTGAGTACAAGGCCTACCGGCAGACCGGCATCGAACAGGACCGCCACGGCGCCTTCCCGCTCGTCATCTGGTCACTCACGCATCCCGACCCGGCAAAAGCCGCACGCCGCCGCCAAGCCCTCGCCGACGCCATCGCCGCCGACCCCGCCGTGCCGAGCGCGCTGTTCCGCATCGTCGCACCCGACGGTGTGCTGCCGCTTATCCGAAGCGGAGGTATGCAGTGAGTGCGCCGACCGCAGTGCCGCGCAACCGGATCGTCGTCGGTGACGCGCTCGACCGGCTGCGCCGCCTCCCGGGCGGCTCGATTGACAGCGTGATCACTAGCCCGCCGTACTTCCGACTGCGCGACTATGACGCCGACGGGCAGCTCGGTCTCGAGGCGCACGTTGACCAGTGGGTCGAGCAGTTGGCGGCGATCAGCGAGCAGGTCCGCCGCGTCCTGGTTCCGACCGGCACCTACTGGCTCAACCTCGGCGACACCTATTCCAGTCACCCCTCACAAGGCGCCGGGCGCAAGAACCTGCTCATGGCACCGGAGCGGCTGGCGATGCGCCTGCAGCAGTCAGGCTGGATCATCCGCAACAAGATCGTCTGGGCCAAGCCCAATCCGGTCCCCAGCAGCATCGCCGACCGGCTCAACTGCACCTACGAAGTCATCTACGTGCTCGCCAAGCAACCCCGCTATTTCTTCGACCTCGACGCCATTCGTGTGCCGCACCGTTCGGCACCCAGCACGACGCGAACAGGGAATCACGAAGGCAGACTGCGTGAGCAGTGGCGCGGTCCGAACGGCATGGCCGCGCACGGCTTGCACGCGCTCAAAGCCCAGGGCAGAGTAGGCCATCCGCTGGGTAAGAACCCCGGCGACGTCTGGACGATCGCGCCTGGCGGCTACCGCGGCGCCCATCACGCAACCTTTCCGTTCCCGCTTGCCGAACGCATGGTCGCCGCCGGCTGTCCCGAAGCCCGCTGCAGCACATGCCGGCTGCCGTGGAGACGCCGGGTTATCCGCGCCCTCGGAGGAGTCGCGACCCGCGCCGCGCTCGCACCCACTTGCGAATGCCCAACCGAAAGCGAGCCGGGTCTCGTGCTCGATCCCTTCATGGGTAGCGGCACCACCGCTGTCGCCGCCGAGAACCTCGGTCGGGACTGGCTGGGCATTGAGCTGAATCCCGAATTCGCGGCGGTCGCTAAGAACCGTATCGCCGCAGCCCGCCCGAGTCCGCCTAAGGCGCTACCCGAGAGGACAGCCGCATGATCCAGCGGCTGCCTCGTCGGTGTCATGCGGCCGTCGTCGTCAACGCACTATGCGCTGACCGGCCGCACAGCACCGAGGAGGTCGCTATGTCCGTACCCGACGAGTTGAGCAGAGGCGTCAAAACTCTTGGCATCAAACTCAAGCCGGACGTCCACGCCCAGCTGAGCTTCATCGCCCAGCTGCGCGATGGCACCATCACTGATGAGATCCAGATCGCCATTGCCGAGCACATCACGCGCGCTAAAGACGATCCGGACCTGGCCAGCCGCGCCGCTGAGGCCCGCGCCGAAATCGAGCGCGAAGCCGCAGCGCGTGCGCAGGCCATCGCCACCCTGTTCGCCGACGGCGGCGAGTCCACAGGTTCGTCCCGGTCACGCCGGAGCACTAAGGGAGGTGACGCCTCATCGGAGAACTGAGCGTGCCTGCATAGGACACGCGCGTCAGTGAACCTCACGGCGCACATCGGGGCCGGCGGGAAGCAGATCGAGCCTCGCGCTCTCTGCTTCCCGACCGGCCTCCTACTACCCACCAAGAACAGAAAGGAGGTGAGAATGAATGAAACACATCACGAACCAACAGAACCCGAGCATCAGCCAGAAGTTGCGGAGCATCGCGAGAAGGAACCGAAACCGTCACCGGCCATCTACGTCGCCAGCCTGGCCGACTACAACAACGGCGTCCTGCACGGCACCTGGATCGACGCCGCCCGAGAACCTGAGGACATTGAGGCCGACATCAACACCATGCTGGCCGACTCACGCGAACCGAACGCCGAAGAATGGGCCATCTTCGACTACGACCAGTTCGGATGCTGTCGTATCCACGAACACGACCCGATCGATCTGGTCGCCCGCATCGCTCGCGGCATCCAAGAACACGGCTACGCCTTCGCCGCCTGGGCCGAGGTTCACGAAGGCAACCCGGAACGATGGGACGACTTCACCGAGGCCTACCTCGGCCACTATGACTCAGTCCAGGATTACGCCGACCAGCTCATCGACGACCTCGGCTACACCGACGAACTGGCCAAACTGCCCGAGTCACTGCGACCGTACCTGCGCTTCGACAGCGAAGCCCTTGCACGCGATATGGAGCTGTCCGGTGACTTCTACACAGTCGCGAGCCCAGACGGCGGCGTTTGGATCTTCCAGGGAAACGTATAGCCGAATGTGCGACGCGGATAGCGCAATTATAGCCACGGATTATTCAGGCCAGCCTTCGCTGCGCATTGTTTTTTGCGTTGTGGAATTGTCTGTTCCCATTGAATTGATTCAACAATTCAATATACAATGGGAAATAGAAAAGGAGGCAATTCTGATGACACCAGAACAGACAGTGCAATTGATAAATCTGCTCTCGACAAAGCGTGCAGAGGCTAGTTTAAGCGTGGCAGAGGTTGGACGGCGAGCGGATGTCGACGGCGGGACAGTATGGCGGATCGAGCAGGGCTTGATTCCCACGCCAAAAGCGGAGAGCCTCAAGGCTATTGGCAGGGTCCTTGGCATCCCGGCTATCGACCTGTTCGCAATTGTTGGATGGATTCCAAGCGGCGAGCTGCCCTCAATCGGGCCGTATCTGCGCGCCAAGTATCACCAGCTGCCGGAAGATGCGCTACGGGAGATCGAGGCACACTTTGAAGCTGTTGCACGCAAATACGGTGTCAGCATTGACGGGAATGACGGTCCACTCAGCGCCGGCTCGACGTCCAGCGACGCACTCGACTCGCCACTTAAGGAGGCCTAGTAGTGAGCGACGTTCGTTCAGATGAAGTTGGCAACAAGCACCCGGCCCAGGTCGCAGTGTCCTACGCTCGCGTCTCGACCAGGGAGCAGGCGGAGCGGGATGGCGACCCTGAGGGCTACTCGCTGCCAGCACAACTTGAAGCGAACCGCCGCAAGGCGGCATCCCTGAACGCGCTGGTCGTCCAGGAGTTTGTCGAGCGCGGAGAGTCAGCCAAATTTGCCGACACGCGACCAGAACTGCAGAGGATGCTCGCATACATCAAGGAGCACCCTGTCGATTACGTGATTGTGCACAAGGTCGACCGGCTGGCCAGAAACCGTCTCGATGACGCGCAAATCCACCTGCTCATCAAACAAGCTGGGGCCCAGCTCGTATCAGCCACAGAGAATATTGACGAGACACCCTCCGGCACGCTGCTGCACGGCATCATGAGCTCGATCGCCGAGTTTTACAGCCGCAATCTGGCTCATGAAGTCGTGAAGGGGATGGAGCAGAAAGCCAAAATTGGCGGTACACCGGGCAGGGCGCCCCTCGGCTACTGCAACGTCCGCAGAGTGACCGAGGAAGGCCGCGAGGTTCGCACCGTAGAGGTGGATTCTGATCGGGCACCGCTCATTACATGGGCCTTCGTCGCGTATGCGACTGGCGAGTGGACGCTCAAACGGCTGGCTGCCGAACTTGAGCGTCGGGGACTGACAACACGGCCCACTCCTCGGTCGCCTGCTCGACCACTCACGTACAACGGACTGCACAAAATTCTTTCCACGCCCTACTACAGGGGTGAAGTCACGTATCGCGGTGTTCGCTATCCGGGTCGCCATGAGCCGCTCGTCGACGAAGCAACGTGGAACCGTGTTCAAGATGTGCTCAATTCCCACGCGACCGGCGAAAAACAACGCGAACACCCGCATTACCTCAAGTCCAGCGTCTTCTGCGGGAACTGCGGCAGCCGCCTTATCGTCACAATGTCGAAGAACCGTCACGGCACCGTGTATCCGTATTTCATCTGCCTCGGCCGTCACCAAAAGACGACGAACTGCACTCAGCGAGCCCTGTTGATCTCCCGGGTCGAAGAGCGGATTGAGGAGCATTATCTGGACCACCATTTGGACCCGTCGCTCCGTGATCAGATCGAGGCAATGCTCCGTGACGAGCTGTCGTCGTTGCGCAGAAGCTCAGAGGTTGAGAGTCGCCAACTACAGACAAGGAAAGAACGTCTGACCAACGAACGGTCACGGCTCCTACAAGCACACTACGCCGGCGCCGTTCCGCTCGACCTGCTCAAGACCGAGCAGGAGCGTATCGCGCGCCAGATGTCAGAGGTCGAGTCACGACTCACCGCAATGAATGTTGAGTTCGACAAGATCGAGACGTGCCTGCAGACAGCGCTCGAATACGCAACCCACAGCTATAAGGCCTACATGTGTGCCGGCCCGCAGGAGCGCCGCCTGCTGAACCAGGCATTTTTCACCCGCATCGATGTTTATGACGACGAGATTCAGGCGGAACTTGCTGAGCCGTTCAAAGCGCTACTGAGCGAGGAGGTCGCCGCCGCAGCGCAGCGGTACGTTGCGTCGGTCTCATGCTCTGACCCTGAGCAGCCCGAGAATCCGCCGAGCTTAACTACCGTTCTGCGCCAAAACAACAAACCCGCGCACAATGGCGCGGGTTTGAAAGAGGCAACTTTGGTGGAGCTAAGGGGACTCGAACCCCTGACCCCCACACTGCCAGTGTGGTGCGCTACCAGCTGCGCCATAGCCCCTGAAGTCGTGCCCATCGAAGTTACACCACCTGCGGGAAGCGCTCAAAATCGCTGGTTACGGCACCTCACCACCGGCCTCGGGGCCGATGGCGCGCGCCGGCGTGTGCGCGGCGGGCCGGCCGCGGGTCTCCGGCGCGAAGGCCCAACCCAGCGCCGCGACCGCCAGGATCACCCCGCTGACCAGGAACGCCCATTCGAACGACGCGCGCTCGGCGATCTGCCCCACCACCAGCGATCCGATGATCGAACCCAGGTCCGCCATCATCTGGAAGATCGCGACCGCGGTCCCGCCGCGTGCCTTGTTCCCGACGATGTCGGCCACCGCGGCCTGCTGCGGTGAGACGAAGATGCCCGTCGCCGCCCCGGTGACGTACGCCGCGACCAAAAAGATCGACAGCGACGTCGTGTAGCCGACCAGGATCGTCGCCGCCGCCGACACCGTGAGCCCGACGATCAGCAGCTTGCGCCGCCCGATCCGGTCGGACAGGTAGCCGCTGGGAATGACGACGGAGACGTTGCCGATCGCGAACGTCGCCAGCGCCAGCCCCGCCGCGCCCGCGCCATAGCCGAGCCCCTCGACCACGAACAGCGGCACCAGCGCGATCCGCAGCCCGAACGCCGCCCACCCCGTGCTGAAGTTCGAGAACAACGCCGCGCGATAGGCGCGGTGCCGCAGCACCTGACGCACCGACACCGCCGCGTCCTCCGTCTCCTCGGGCGCGGCGAGCGTGCTCCCCCGCAAGCTGACGAAGACGACACCCGCAGCGACCAGCAGCGCCGCCCCGTAGATCAGGAACGGCGCCGCCAGCCCGAGGCCCGCCGTCAGGCTGCCCAGCACCGGGCCGCCCACCGAACCGACCAGGAATCCGGTCGAGAACATGCCCGCGACCCTGCCGCGAGCGTTCTCCGGCGAGATCCGGATCATCAGCCCCAGCGACGACACCGTGAACATCGCCGAGCCGAGTCCGCCGAGCGAGCGGAACACCAGCAGCTGCCAATACGTCTGCGCGAACGCGCACGCCGCGGTCGACAACGCGACGATGATCAGCCCGCTGATGTACACCCGCCGCTCACCCAGGCGCTGCACCAGCAGCCCGGCGGGCGGCGCGGCGATCAACCGCATCAACGCGAACGCCGTGATGACGAACGTCGCCGCGCTGATGCTCACCCCGAAGTGACGCGCATACTGCGGCAGCACGGGCGCCACGACGCCATAACCCAGCGCCACCACGACATTGGCGCCGACGAGCAGCCAGACCTCACGCGGAAGCTTCGGCTTGTGCGCCGTCGCATCGGGCCCGGTTCGGCAGTCGCCCTCCGGTTCAGAGCTCACCCGATGACCTTATTGACCACCTCGCGCGCCGCTTCCTGGACCTCCGCCAGATGCTCGGGACCCTTGAACGACTCGGCGTAGATCTTGTACACGTCCTCGGTGCCCGACGGCCGCGCCGCGAACCACGCGTTCTCCGTCGTCACCTTGAGCCCGCCCAGCGGGGCACCGTTGCCCGGCGCCGTCGTCAGCTTCGCCGTGATCGGCTCGCCCGCCAACTCGGTCGCAGACACCTGCTCCGCCGACAGCTTCGACAGTCGCGCCTTCTGCTCACGGTCGGCGGGCGCATCGACGCGGGCATACGTTGGGGCGCCGTACTTCTCGGCCAGTTTGGCATAGCGCTGCGACGGCGTCTCCCCCGTCACCGCCAGGATCTCCGACGCCAGCAGCGCCAAGATGATGCCGTCCTTGTCGGTCGTCCACACCGAGCCGTCCTGCCGCAGGAACGACGCCCCGGCGCTCTCCTCGCCGCCGAAACCGATTGTCCCGCTGAGCAATCCGTCGACGAACCACTTGAACCCGACCGGTACCTCGACCAGCTTGCGTCCCAGCCCGGCGACCACGCGGTCGATGATCGACGAACTGACCGCCGTCTTCCCGACCGCCGTCGACGCCGGCCACGACGGCCGGTTCGAGTAGAGATAGTCGATCGCGACGGCCAGGTAGTGGTTCGGATTGAGCAGGCCCCCGTCGGGGGTGACGATGCCGTGCCGGTCACTGTCCGCGTCGTTTCCGGTGGCGATCTGGTAGGCGTCAGGGTCGTCGCTCATCGCCCGAAGCAGGCCGGCCATCGCGTTCGGCGAGCTGCAGTCCATCCGGATCTTGCCGTCGGTGTCCAGCGTCATGAACCGCCACGTCGCGTCGACGAGCGGATTGACCACCGTCAGATCGAGGTCGTGGCGTTCGGCGATCGCGCCCCAGTAGTCGACGCTCGCACCGCCGAGCGGATCGGCACCGATGCGGATCTTCTGAGCCCTGATCGCGTCCAGGTCGACGACGTTCGGCAGATCGGAGACGTAGGCGTCGAGGTAATCGTGGCGCTGCGCGGTCTTTAGCGCCCGCGACAGCGGCACCCGCTTGACGCCCTTGAGCCCGTCGCGCAGCAGTTCGTTGGCCCGCTTGGCGATCGCGCCCGTGGCGTCGGTGTGCTGGCCCAAACCGGGTACCGCTCCCATCGGTTGCTCGAAGCCGGTGA
>NZ_CVTB01000281.1 GCF_001050015.1 Mycolicibacterium malmesburyense | reverse complement strand
CGCCGACCCATCGCCGCCGACTCCTCACGCGCCTCCTCACCCATGAAGGTGATCAGATCGGCATCCGAAGGCTCTTCGAACATACTTTCGATACTACCCCACCCCGCCGACACGTCCGACGCGCTCAACGCCCGAACATCGCGATTAGAACGTGTTTCAGAAAGCCTCCCCACGCGGACTCGCGCCGGTGTTACGGTTCGCCCGGCGAGGGAAGGACTCGAAACGTGATTCTTGACAGATTCCGGCTCGACGATCAGGTGGCCGTAGTGACCGGGGCGGGCCGCGGTCTGGGTGCCGCGATGGCCGTCGCATTCGCGGAAGCCGGTGCGGACGTGGTGATCGCGGCGCGCACGCAGTCGCAGCTCGAAGAGGTCGCCGAGCAGATCAAGGGCGTCGGTCGCAGGGCGCACATCGTGGTCGCCGACCTGGCCCACCCCGCGGACACCGCCACGCTGGCCGGCGCCGCAGTCGAGGCGTTCGGGAAACTAGACATCGTCGTCAACAACGTCGGCGGCACCATGCCGAATGCACTGCTGAACACCTCCACCAAGGACCTGCGCGACGCGTTCACCTTCAACGTCACCACCGCGCACGCGCTCACCACCGCCGCGGTACCGCTGATGCTCGAGCACTCCGGCGGCGGCAGCATCATCAACATCACCTCGACGATGGGTCGACTCGCCGGCCGGGGATTCGCCGCCTACGGGACGGCCAAGGCCGCGCTCGCGCACTACACCCGGTTGTCCGCGCTCGACCTGTGCCCGCGGATCCGCGTCAACGCGATCGCCCCGGGGTCGATCCTCACGTCGGCACTCGACATCGTCGCCTCCAACGACGAACTGCGTGAGCCGATGGAACAGGCCACCCCGATGCGCCGATTGGGCGATCCGCAGGACATCGCCGCCGCCGCGGTGTACCTCGCCTCCCCGGCCGGCAGTTATCTGACGGGCAAGACGCTCGAGGTCGACGGCGGCCTGACGATGCCCAATCTCGACATGCCCATCCCGGACCTCTGAGAGGACTTCCATGACGATCAAAGTGGCCGCGATCGGCACCGGCAACGTCGGCAGGCACGCGCTGACCCAGCTCATCAACGACCCGCAGTACGAACTCACCGCCGTTTGGGTGTCGTCGGAGGCCAAGGCCGGCAAGGACGCGGGTGAGCTTGCCGGACTGCAGATTTCGACGGGCGTCACGGCCACGACGGACCTCGACGCGGTGCTGGCCACCAAACCCGACTGCGCGGTCTACACCGCGATGGCCGACAACCGGCTACCCGAGGCGCTCGAGGACTACCGCCGCATCCTGGCCGCCGGCGTCAACGTCGTCGGCAGCAGCGCGGTCTTCCTGCAGTACCCGTGGCAGGTGCTGCCCTCCGAACTCGTCACGCCGATCGAGGAAGCGACGCATACCGGCCAGTCGAGCGTCTTCGTCAACGGAATCGACCCCGGTTTCGCCAACGACCTGCTTCCGCTCGCGCTCGCCGGAACCTGCCAGAGCGTCGAGCAGATCCGGTGCATGGAGATCATCAACTACGACACCTACGACAGCGCCACGGTCATGTTCGACGTGATGGGCTTCGGCAAGCCGCTCGACGAGATCCCGATGCTGTTGCAACCCGGTGTGCTGAGCCTGGCCTGGGGATCGGTGGTCAGGCAACTGGCAGCGGGGCTCGGCATCGAACTCGACAAGGTGTCCGAAACCTATGTGCGCGAACCGGCTCCGGAGGATTTCGACATCGCCTCGGGCCACATCGCCAAGGGCACCGCCGCCGCGCTGCGCTTCGAAGTCCAGGGCATCAAGGACGGCAAGGTCGCCGTCGTGCTGGAACACGTCACCCGCCTGCGCGACGACCTGCACCCGGACTGGCCGCAACCGGCGCAGGAGGGCGGCTCGTACCGCATCGAGATCACCGGCGAACCGTCGTACACGATCGACCTCTGCCTGAGCAGCCCGAACGGTGACCACAACCACGCCGGACTCGTCGCGACGGCCGCCCGTGTCGTCAACGCCATCCCCGCGGTCGTGGCGGCGCCACCGGGCATCCGGACGACGCTCGACTTGCCGCTGATCACCGGAAAAGGGTTGTACGCTGTGCAGCAAGGCCGGGGGTAGACCAGAATCGAGGACGTGCCTATGCGGACCACCCTTCGTTATCTCGCTCCGGCGATCGCTGCCGGCGGCATCGCGGCAGCGCTCGCGGCGTCCCCGCTGGCCGTCGCCGAACCGGCCCCGAATCCCACCCTGCCGCAGTGCGTCGACACCGGCGGCGCGCAGGCCATCGGCGGTTCCACCACCGAATGCGTGACGCCGGGCAACGTCTCGATCAACGCCACTCCCGCCGAGCAGGAGTACGTCGGCCCGTGGGGCAGCATGTGGGAAGGCGACGGCTTCTTCTTCCCGTGATCGTCGGGGATTGACTCTCAACGTCTTTCACGGTGCCGCCGTCGACAGCGGCCACTGGTCAGACGTCCCCTGGCCCGAGGAGGCCAACCATGAAGGCCGTATATCGTTGCCTGCCACCGCTTCTCGCGGCGGGTGGCGTCGCCGTGTGCGCGCTCGTCGCACCCGTCGCCGGCGCGGCGCCCGAATGCACCAACATCAGCCCGAACACCACGCAGTGCCAGACCAACGGAAGCTCGCAAATCGTCACGTCTCCGTCGGTGCAGACCAACCCGTACTGGGGTTGGCCGTGGGGCGGCGGCCTGGTCATCGGACTCGGCGGCGGGCACAAGTAAGGCCCGGTCCACCCGCAAGCGAAGGTTTCGGCTACCCTAACTTTTCTATTCGCAACTCCGGATAGAGCGAGGTGGGGTGGCCCAGAGCACCGAGGTGAAGGCGCGGCCGAGTTGGCTGCTGCTCGGACCGGCGTTCGTTGCGGCCATCGCTTACGTCGACCCCGGCAACGTCGCCGCCAACGTCAGCGCCGGCGCGCAGTTCGGCTTCCTGCTGATCTGGGTGATCGTCGCGGCCAACGCAATGGCCTGCATCGTGCAGTACCTCTCGGCGAAGCTCGGCCTGGTGACCGGGATGTCGCTGCCGGAGGCGGTGGGCGGCCGGATGCGGCGCCGCACCCGGCTGACCTACTGGCTGCAGGCCGAAATGGTCGCGATGGCAACCGATCTCGCCGAGGTCGTGGGCGGTGCGATCGCGCTGTACCTGCTGTTCGACCTACCGCTGCTCACCGGCGGCATCATCACCGGCGTCGTCTCGCTGGTGTTGCTCATGGTCAAGGACCGCCGCGGTCAGAACTCGTTCGAACGCGTCATCACCGGACTGCTGGCCGTCATCGCGGTCGGCTTCCTCGCCAGCCTGTTCGTCGCTCCCCCACCGATCGACCAGGCGGCGGCCGGACTGGTACCGAAGTTCGCGGGCACCGAGAGCGTGTTGATCGCAGCGGCGATGCTGGGTGCCACCGTGATGCCCCACGCGGTGTATCTGCACTCGGGGCTGGCTCGGGACCGGCACGGCCATCCCGAGGCCGGGCCGATGCGCCGGATGCTGCTGCGGGTCACCCGCTGGGACGTCGGCATCGCGATGGTCATCGCCGGGGCGGTCAACCTGTCGATGGTGTTGGTCGCCGCGACGAACCTGCGAGGTCAGGAGAACACCGATTCGATCGAGGGGGCACACACGGCGGTCGGCGAGACGCTCGGGCCGACGATCGCGCTGCTGTTCGCGATCGGCCTGCTCGCCTCGGGGCTGGCGTCGTCGTCGGTCGGCGCCTACGCCGGCGCCATGATCATGCAGGGTCTGCTGCACCGCTCCATTCCGCTGGTGCTGCGGCGGCTCATCACGCTGCTGCCGGCGCTGGCGGTGCTGGCCGTGGGCCTGGACCCCAGCCGCGCGCTGGTGCTGTCGCAGGTGGTGCTCTCGTTCGGGATTCCGTTCGCGCTGATCCCGCTGGTGCGGCTGACCAGCGACCGGGCCCTGATGGGCGACGACGTCAACCATCGGGTGACGACGGCTCTCGGGTGGGTCATCGCCGGCCTGATTACCCTCTTGAACGTGGTGTTGATCTATCTGACGCTCACGGGTTGATGCACGCGTACTTCGCGTACGGGTCGAACCTCAACGTCTCTCAGATGGCGTTGCGGTGTCCCGACGCGGTGAATCCCCGGCCGGCGAAACTGGCCGACCACGACTGGCTGATCAACGAGCGCGGCGTCGCCACGGTCGAACCGTTCGACGGCTCCGAAGTGCACGGTGTGCTGTGGCAGCTCACCGATCGCGATCTGGCGGTGCTCGACAGCGCAGAAGGCGTACCGGTGCGCTACCGCCGCGACCGGCTCACCGTGCACACCGACGACGGACCGGCAGAGGCGTGGGTGTACATCGACCACCGCGTCGACCCCGGTCCACCGCGACCCGGATACCTGGAGCGCATCATCGATGGCGCCCTCCATCACGGCCTACCGGTGCGCTGGGTCGAGTTCCTCAAGCGGTGGGACCCGGCACACTGGCCCGGGCGCACCGGGCAATCCGATATCCCCGCCCCACAGTCACTTTCGGACCTCCTCGCGCAGCCGGGCATCGTCGAGGAACGAATACTGCGGTCTCGCTTCGGTTTTCTGGCCATTCACGGCGGCGGCCTCGAGCAGATGACCGATGTGATCGCCGAACGCGCGGCCGACGCGGCGGGCGCCTCGCTGTATGTGGTGCGCCATCCCGACCACTACCCACACCATCTGCCCTCGGCGCTCTACCGCGCACAGGAGTCCCAACGTCTTGCGGAGTTCCTCGACCACGTCGACGTCGCGGTGTCGCTGCACGGCTACGGCCGCATCGGTCGCAGCACGCAATTGCTCGCCGGCGGCCGCAACCGCGCACTCGCCGGGCACCTCGCCGAGCACGTCGAAGTGCCCGGCTACCAGGTGATCACCGATCTCGACGCGATCCCCCGCGAGCTGCGCGGAATGCATCCCGACAACCCCGTCAACCGCGTCCGCGGGGGCGGGGCGCAACTCGAGCTGACGCCGCGGGTGCGCGGCATCAGCCCCCGCAGCCAGCTACCCGGCGATGACGGGCTCACGCCGGCGACGTCCGCACTGATCCAGGGGCTCGTCGCGTCCGCGCATTCCTGGGAACTACTGTCGGCTTGATGCGTATCGCGGCTCTGGCGGTCCTGTTCCTCATGCTCACCGCGGCGCCCGTGCACGCCCAGCCCGCCCCCGTCGACGCAACACTCTCCCAGAGCGTCGCGTTCGAAGGACTCGCCGGCGGGGTCGTCGTGATCCGCGACGGCGCCCATCTGACTCGATACTCGGCCGGATACTCCGACGTCGACACCAAGGACGGCTTCGCGCCCAACACCCACGTGCGGGTCGGCAGCATCACGAAAACCTTTGTGGCAGCGACGGTTCTACAGCTGGTCGCCGAGGGCAAAATCAAGCTCGACGAGCCGATCGAGACGTACCTGCCCGGCCGGATCCGGGGCGAGGGCATCGATGCCACCGCGATCACCGTGCGCCAGTTGCTACGGCACCAGAGCGGCCTGCCGGACTATTTCGACGATCTCACCGAGGTCCCGCAGGAGCCTGTGTCGGGCGATCGGCTGCTCGACATGGCGCTCCCCGGGCCCGCGCAGTTCGCCCCCGGCGCGGCGATGAAGTACACCAACACCAACTACATCATCGCGGGGCTGCTGATCGAGAGGATCACGGGACGACCGGCCGCCGACGAGATCACCGCCCGAATCATGCTGCCGCTGGGCCTGTTCGACACGTACTTCCCCGCCCCCGGCGACCGCGGACTGCGGGTGCCGTTCGCCCACGGCTATGAGGTGCTCGACGGCAGCCGCACCGACGTCACCGACTTCAACGCCTCCGCGGCGTGGACCGCCGGGGGGCTGGTGTCCACCAACGAGGACACGACGGCGTTCTACACCGCCCTGCTCGACGGGCGGGTCGTGCCCGGCCCCCAACTCGAGGAGATGATGCGAACGGTCCCGATGCCGGACACCGACGGTCTCCTGTCCTACGGGTTGGGCCTGGGGCGGGTGTCGTTGCCGTGCGGCGTCACCGCATGGGGCCACGGCGGTGACATCAACGGGTTCCACAGCTTCGCGGTCAAGACCGTCGACGGCCCGGCCGTCTCGGTGACGCTGACCCAGTCGCCGGAGTCGACGGCACCGGCCGACGACCCGCGAGGCGCGATTCTCGACGCGCTGTACTGCCCCGCCTGAGCACCCATCCAGACCGCGGGCGGCTCCGAATACCGGTATGTGGATGGCGCGTACTTGTACCGGACCCGAACCGCGCACCTGCGGCGTGCGCCGGTGTACCACCATTTCGAGCACCACGGCTACAGCTGGCTCGTCGACGTTGACCGGCTTCCGAGAGTCCCGTGGTGGGTGCGCCCGTTCGCGCGGTTCGACGCCCGCGACCACCTGGACGGCGCCCCGGGGGACGCACTGCGACAGCGCGTCGACGCGTTCTTGTGGGACCGCGGAGTCGACCTGGGCGGCGGACGGATCACCGCGCTGCTGCAGGCGCGGGTGCTCGGCTATGTCTTCAATCCGGTCACGCTGTACTGGTGCCACGACGCCGAGGGCGTGCTGCGCCACGTCGTCATGGAGATGCACAACCACCGCGGAGGACGGCATGCATACCTGTTGCCGCCGAGCCCGGACGGGACATCGATGGCGCCGAAGAAGCTGCGAGTGTCGCCGTTCAACGGCACCGACGGTCACTACCTGGTGCGCGCGCCACACCCGGACGAGGAGGTGAACGTGACGGTGTCGCTGCACTACGGCAGCGGACCGGCGTTCATCGCGACGGTGCGTGGTAGCCGCAGGCGCGCAACCGTCGCCGAGGTGCTGCGGATGCAGGTGGCCGCTCCGTTGGAGCCGCTGATGACCGCGCTGGAGTACCGGCTTCAACACCTGACGCTGCGGCTGCGGCGCGTACCCGTCGCACAGAGCGCCATTCGAGTCGGTGAAACCGATGCTGCGGCAGAGGCTTTGGTGACCCATGCGGCCGAATCGCGATAACCATGACGGTGCAGACGCGGATGGCTAGGCTACCGCTGGTGACCACGGACCTCGACGAGCTGCTGCGGCAGGTTGCCGAGCAGGACGTCGAGGCGTTCGCGACCTTCTACGACCGCACCCGTGCGCGGGTCTTCGGCCTGGTGTCGCGGGTCCTGCGCGATCCCGGGTACAGCGAGGAGACGACGCAGGACATCTACCTACAGGTGTGGCGCACCGCGGAAAGCTACGACCCTTCGGCGGGTTCTCCGCTCGCGTGGTTGATGACGCTCGCCCACCGGCGCGCGGTCGACCGGGTGCGGTCCGAACAGGCGGCGACCCAGCGAGAGGATCGATACGGCGCGGCCACCGTCGAACCGCCCGCCGATCACGTCGCCGACTCGGTGATCATGCGTGACGAACGCCGACAGGTGGCCAATTGCCTGGGCTCGCTGACCGATGTGCAGCGTGAGTGCATCCAGCTGGCCTACTACGACGGCCTGACGTACGCCCAAGTCTCCGAACGACTCTCGGCGAACCTGGCCACGATCAAATCGCGGATGCGTGACGGTCTCCGCGGTCTGCGCAAGTGCTTGGGGATGGCATGACCGAGCCCATGGATTCCGACCTCGGCGCGCTGGCGGCGCCGTACGCGCTGGACGCGATGTCCGACAGCGAACGCGACGACGTCGATCGCCGCGTCGCGGCCGCCCCGCCCGCGGTGGCCCAAGCCTTCACCGACGAGGTGCGCAAGGTCCGCGAGGCGATGGCGGTGGTGTCGGCCTCCACCGCGGCCGAGCCGCCGGCGCGCCTGCGCGAGCGTCTGCTGGCCGAGGTCGGCGGTGGGCGTGAGGAGCCGGTGCGACAGCTGCGGCAGCGGCCCACCCGGTGGCAGAAGACGGCGTTGGCCGCCGCGGCGGTGATCGCGGTCGGTCTCGGCGCGGTCGGCGTCGGTATGGCGCTGCGGCCGAGCGAGAAACCCTCGACCGCCGAGCAGGTGTTCGCCGCACCGGATGTGCGCACCGTTTCGGGCGAGATCCCGGGTGGCGGCACCGCGACGGTGGTGTTCTCCCGTGAGAAGGACGCCGGGGTGCTGGTGATGAACAACGTCACCCCGCCGCAGCCCGGCACGGTTTACCAGATGTGGCTGATCGACGCCGACGGCCCGCATCCCGCGGGCACGATGGACGCCCAGGCGGTCGCCCCGTCCACCACCGCGGTCCTGCCGGATCTCGGCGACTCCCGCACTCTTGCGTTCACCGTCGAACCGCCCGGCGGGTCCCAGGAGCCGACCGGCGCGCCGTTCGCCGAGCTGCCGCTGGCGTAGGCGCGATCCTAGGTTCCCGCCAGCGTTGCCTCGGCCGCCTCGGCGACGACATCGCGCACGTCGCGGCGCCGCTGCCACGCCCGCCGTTGTCGCATCGCGCCGTTGCCCTGTTCGGCGACGCGGTGCAATCCGTCGAACACGAGGTCGTAGTCGCCGACCGCTTCCAGCGCGGGGCGGATGTGGTCGACGAGCCGGTCCAGGAGCTCGCGCGCGGGCACGCGTTGATGGCTCTCGATCAGATCCACCGCATCGCCGTCGAGGCCGTCACGCGCGGACTTCCAGTACGCGGCCTTGAGCGCATGCGCGGCGAGCGGTGGCGTCGGCTCGCCGCTGCGCTCGTCTTCGAGCGCCGTCATGACCGCGGCCCGCGTCAAGGCCGCCAGCAGGACGGTCTCGGCCGCCGTCGCGGGGACGTCGGCGACGCGCACCTCGATCGTCGGGAACGTCTTCGACGGGCGCACATCCCAATAGACCATGCCGTCGTCGAGCATCGCGCCGGCCTGCTGCAACATCTGCACGACGGCGTCGTACTCGTCCACGGAATCGAAGTGCGGCGGCGGACCCGCGCTGGGCCACCGCGCCCACAGCACGCTGCGCCAGCTGGCGTATCCGGTGTCGGAGTTGCGGTAGATCGCGGAGTTCGCGCTCAGCGCAAGCAGGCTCGGCAGCCAGGGCCGCAGCCGGTTGCTGACCCGGATCGCGGCTTCCCGGCTGGGCACCGCGACGTGGACGTGGCAGCCGCAGATGCCCTGCTCGTGCGCGATCATGCCGAACTTGTCGCCGATCTCGCGGTACCGCGGAGTGTCGGTGATGGGAAAGTCCCGCGGCAGCGTCGGCGGCAGCCCGACCGCCAGCAGCTGGGCCCCGGCGGCCTGTGCGGCCTCGGCGGAGATCTTGCGGAGCCGGGTCAGCTGATCATGCAGTTCGCGGGTCGAGCCGACCACCTCGCTGGTGGTCTCGACCTGGCAGGTGGTCAGCTCGAGTTGCAGCTTCACGCCGCGGTCGGCGGCTTCGCCGGCGACGGCCTCGTTGAGCGCGACCGGTTCACCGGTCGCCGGGTCGGCGAGCAGGAACTCTTCTTCGACACCGATGGTGGGATGAGTGGCCATAACTGGGTTCTCAAAATATTGATCCGGCCCGTCGGAAAGGTTCACGACGGGCCGGATCGGGGCAGCAAGTCCTTTGGCTAGTGGACTTCGATCATTCGAAGTCGGCGGCAGATGTATTGCCCAGCGCGTCTGCGCGCCAAACATCTTTGGCCGACCTGCGACCCTCCTACGATCGATCCGTGACCAAACCCTTCCGGTTCGGTGTCGGTCTTCAGGCCGCGCGCCGTCAGAAGTCAGTGCAGGACTGGGCCCGCCGCGCCGAGGACATGGGCTACGACATCGTGCACGTCGCCGACCACCTCTACACGACGGCGCCGTTCCCGATGATGACGGCGATGGCGATGGCCACCGAGCGCCTCCGCGTGGGCACCTTCGTGCTCAACGCGGGCTTCTATCGGCCGGCCCTGCTCGCGCGTGAGGTGACCACGCTGCGCGACCTCAGCGGCGGACGCTTCGATCTCGGGCTCGGCGCCGGTTACGTCCAAGAGGAGTTCGAGCAGGCCGAGCTCCCGTTCCCCTCCGCAGGCCAGCGGGTCGACTGGTTGCGCCATGTCACCGAGCACATGAACGAGCACGCGCCCGATGTGCCGATCCTGATCGCCGGCAACGGTGACAAGCTGCTGACGCTGGCCGCCCGGCACGCCGACATCATCGGGTTCACCGGCGGCGCCCCGATCACCGCGACCTCCGATCCGCTCGCTGACCGCATCGCGTTCGTCCGCGAGGCCGCCGGTGACCGGTTCGGCGAACTGGAACTCAACCTCGCCGTCACGGCGATGCCGACCGACGACTCCGGCAGACCCGACCTGTCGATCACCCGCCGATTCCTGCCCCACCTCTCCGACGAGGAACTGCTGGCGATCCCGGCGGTGTTGTCGGGTTCCACGAGCGAGATCGCCGACACGTTGCGCCATTACCGCGATACGTACGGCATCAGCTACATCACGGTCCAGCAGCTGCACGCCGAACCGTTCGCGAAGGTGATCGCCGAGTTATAGCGGTTGCGCCGCAGCGGATTCCGCCGACCGCACCACGAAGTCCGACCATTCCGGTTCGCGCACCGCGTCGTGGTATTCGTAGAGTTTCCACGGGCTGACGGTGTGGATCTCACCGCGGGCGTTCTTGAAGTAGGAATGCTTGATCGACGGGTGCGACCAGACGGTCATCTTGATGGCTTCCTGCGATCGGTGACGCCATTCCTCGGTGGCCTCCGGTTTCGGTTCGATCGAGTGCAGTCCGTCGGCCAGCGCGTGCAGGCACTGTCCGATGTAGCGCATCTGCAACTCGGAGTTGAAGATCAAGCTGCCGCCGTGCGCGAGATGCGTGCCGGGCCCGTAGGTGAGGAAGAAGTTGGGAAAGCCGGGAACCATGATCCCGCGGTACGCGAACGGCCGGTCACCCCAGACATCACGCAGGTCGATCGGATTGCCGTCGCCGTCGCGACCGGTGATCCGCAGCGGCCACAGCACGTCGGTCGCGCGGAAACCGGTGGCGTACACGATGATATCGGCGCGTCGCTCGTGGCCGTCGGCGGTCACCACGCCCGTCGGCGTGATCCGCTCGATCGGTGTGCGAATCAGGTCGACGTTGTCCCGGCGCAGGGTCTGCAGCCATGTGCCGTCATCCTGCAGCGTGCGTTTACCCGTCGCCGGGTACTCGGGAAGGACCTTGGCGAGCAGTTCGTCGTCGCCGTCGACCTGGCTGGTGATCCAGTCGGTGAACATCATCCGCGCGGCGGCGTTGATGTCGCTGACCGCGTAATCGCCCTGCTGGTAAGCGGGATCGACGCGGGCGGCGTCCAGGCCCTTGTCGGCGCCCGGCCACAGCAGCAGGAAGCGGTACCACCGGCTGTAGTACGGCAGGTGTTCCATGGCCCACCGGGTCCCGTCGCCAACTTCGGAGTGATACATCGGGTTCGGGAACATCCACTGCGCGGTGCGTTGGTAGACGTCGAGACGCTCGACGCGGTCGGCGATCGCGGGCGCGATCTGAAACCCGCTCGCGCCGGCGCCGATCAATGCGACCCGCCGTCCCGTGACGTCGACGTTGTGGTTCCACGACGCGGAGTGAAAAGCTGGACCGCCGAACGAATCCGCACCGTCGATGTCGGGAATCTGGGGCCGGTTAAGCTGGCCGACGGCGCTGATGATCGCGCGTACGGTCACCCGTGAGACGCGTCCGTCCTTGGCGCGCAGGGCGACAGTCCAGGTGCCGGGCCCGTCGTCCCATTCGGCCGACACGACTTCGGTCTCCCACCGCACGTGCTCGCCGATGGCGTGCTTGTCCATCACGTCGATGAAGTACTGACGCAACTCGGGTTGCTCCGCGAAGTAGTGGCTCCACTTGTTGCTGGGTTCGAAGCTGTAGCAGTAGAAGTGGTTGGCCACGTCGACACGGGCGCCCGGATAGCTGTTCTCCCACCAAGTTCCGCCGGGCCCGGCGTTCTTCTCGATGACCGTGAACGGCAGGCCAGCCTGCTTGAGACGGATGGCGGCGAGCAGTCCGGACTCGCCGCAGCCGATGACGAGCACGGGGAGTTCGGCCGCCGCGTCCGGTTCGATCGATTCGGGCTTGCGTGGGTCGACGCCGTCGAGGTCGAGTTCCTCGGTCAGCAGCGGCAGGTACTCCTCGCCGACGGGTTCGCATGCGGCCCAATCCATCATCTGCTTGATGACGGACGCGTCGAGCGGCGCGGGTTCGGGGCAGCCGCGGTCGCGGTAGGCGGTGATGGCTTCGAGCGCTTCGGCTCTGGCCCGGGCCTTGTCCTCTTCGGACATGAACCCCTGAACCTCGTTGAGGAACAACCCGGCCTGGGCGTAGTCACGAATGAAGCGGGTGTCGCCGGTGATGTGGACGAGGCTCAGCAACAAGGTGGGGACGCTGACGTCCTCGAGCGCTCGCTGAATGTCGGCGGTGGGCGTCGTGAACGGCGTGCCCGCGTAGCGACTGCGCACGACATGTCCTCCTGACCGCGACGGCCGATGTAATTACGGAACGTACAGTAGCGTAATCGAGTCACGATTTGGGCGGTGACGCTTTATGCGACGCGGCATGCGCTCGTGGATGCGTCGCCCTGCACAGTGCTGGCCTCGGCCACCAGCCGGTAAGCTCCCAGCGGTCCGCCCTCGTAGCTCAGGGGATAGAGCACGGCTCTCCTAAAGCCGGTGTCGCAGGTTCGAATCCTGCCGGGGGCACTCATCGTTGTATTACTGCCGGTTGATGGCTGATTTGGTCTTTGGGTGATGGCTGACAGTGTTTCGGCTGATGGTTGACAGTCACTTCGGCTGATCTTTGACACGCCGTGGCCGAGAGGGTTGGCGGTCAGCTTCCGTTGCGCGTGTCGATGACACGCTGAGCGACCTCCGCCAGCCTGACGTTGCTGTCCTGCGAGAGCTGCTTGAGCATTTCGAACGCCCGTATGTCGTCGACGCCGTACCGCTCCATGATGATGCCTTTGGCCTGGCCGATACGATCCCTGGTTGCCATCGCCGACTTCAGCTGTTCGCCCTCCCGGCTGGCCAGTATCGCCGCGGCCGCGTGTGCGGCCAGAACCGTGCCGGTGACCTCGTCGTCGGCGTCGAACGCCCGTGGTTTGAAGCTGAACATGTTGAGCGCACCGGCGGTGCGATCGGCCGTATAGAGCTTGATCGACAGCCCACTCAGCACGCCGCGCTCGACCGCTGCGGCCGAATACAGCGGCCAGCGGTCTTCCGCGCGGAAGTCGTCGGTGCGCAGCACCAGTTCATCCAGGGCGGCTTCCACGCACGGCCCTTCGCCGAACTGCATCTGGATCTCGTCGAGGATGTGGGGCAGCTCAGAAGTCCCCGCGAGCGATTCGAACTGGCCGCCCTTCCCGATCATCAGCACACCGACCGTGTCCGCGCCGGGAATCAGCTCACGTGCCGTCTCGGTGACGTCCTTGATCACGTCGTCGACCGTGCGCGGCGTCGCGGACGCCCGCGCAAGCTCGGCCATCCGCTCGGCCAGCTCGTGGGTGCGAGGCTGCGTCATGTCGGGGAGTCTTCCCGTTCGGCCGTTTTCGTACACGGTGGTTTGCCGCGCGAACCATTGGGCATGTCGTGCTCAGGCGCGCGTGACGGTCGACCGCCACGTGCGCCGAGGTCTCGTCGGTTCAGACAACAGCCGACGGGGCCGACCCTTGTAACCGTCGCCGCGTAGTCACTCTCTTAGTTGTAGTAGTGTCGCGGCCATGGGCGCACCCGACGTCTGGATCCTCGGCGGCCATCAGAGCGACTTCGCCAGGAATCTCACCCGCGAGGGCCTCGATTTCGCCGATCTGACCAGGAACGTGGTCGATTCGACGCTGGCGGCGGCCAAAATTGATGCCTCCGATGTCGAAGTGGTGCACGTCGGCAACGCGTTCGGCGAACTCTTCGCGTTCCAGGGGCATCTCGGGGCGATGCCCGCCTCGGTACACGACGGCCTGTGGGACACACCGGCGGCGCGCCACGAGGCGGCGTGCGCGTCGGGCAGCGTCGCGATCCTGTCGGCCATCGCCGATCTGCGATCCGGGGCCTATCGGTCCGCACTGGTGCTCGGCGTCGAGCTCGAGAAGACCGTCCCCGGTGACACCGGCTCGCGCCACCTCGGCGCCGCCGCCTGGACCGGGCATGAGGGCGCCGATGCGCAATTCATGTGGCCACACATGTTCGACCGCGTGGCCGCCGAATACGACCGGCGCTACGACATCGACGAAACCCACCTGCGCGCCATCGCTTCGCTGAACTTCCGCAACGCCCGCGCCAACCCCAACGCGCAGACGCGCGGCTGGACCGTGCCCGATCCCCTGAGAGACGACGACGCCACGAACCCTGTCGTCGAGGGGCGGTTGCGCCGCTTCGACTGCAGCCAGCTGACCGATGGCGGCGCGGGCGTCGTCCTGGCGACCGACGAGTTTCTCCGCGACCACCCTGGCTTGCGCCCACTGGGCCGCATCACCGGCTGGGGTCACCGGACGGTCGGGTTGGGCCTGCAGCAGAAACTCGATCGCGCCGCCGACGATCCGTATGTGTTGCCGCACGTTCGGGACGCGGTGCTCGACGCTTTCGGCCGGGCCGGCGTGAGTCTCGACGACGTCGACGGGTTCGAGGTCCACGACTGCTTCACCCCCAGCGAATACCTCGCGATCGACCACCTCGGCCTCACCGGGCCCGGCGAATCGTGGAAGGCCATCGAGAACGGCGAGATCGAAATCGGTGGACGGCTGCCGATCAACCCCGGCGGCGGCCTGATCGGCGGCGGCCACCCGGTCGGCGCCTCCGGGGTGCGCATGCTGCTGGATGCGGCCAAACAGGTCAGCGACACCGCGGGCGACTACCAGGTCGAGGGCGCAAACACGTTCGGCACCTTGAACTTCGGCGGTAGCACCGCCACCACCATCAGTTTCATCGTCGGGAAGGCATGACATGGGCAGCGCGAACGTGGAAGTCGTCGGCAAGTACCTCACGACGCTTCCCGACGACGACGACCACCCGTACCGGACCGGGCCGTGGCGCCCCCAGAGCACCGAAAGGGACGCCGACGATCTGCACCCCGTCGAGGGCGAGATTCCGGCCGACCTCGACGGCGTCTATCTGCGCAACACCGAGAATCCCCTTCACCCGGCCCTGAAGTTCTATCACCCCTTCGACGGCGACGGCATGGTGCACGTCGTCGGGTTCCGCGACGGGAAGGCGTTCTACCGCAACCGGTTTGTCCGCACCGACGCCTTCATCGAGGAGAACGACGCGGGCGGACCGCTGTGGCCCGGGCTGGCTGAGCCGATCGAACTGGCTAAGCGCGATTACGGCTGGGGCGCACGGACTTTGATGAAGGATGCGTCGAGCACCGATGTCATCGTGCATCGCGGCGTGGCTCTCACCAGTCATTATCAGTGCGGCGACCTGTACCGCATCGACCCGTTCTCCGGAGACACCCTCGGCAAAGAGGACTGGCACGGCCGGTTCCCGGCGGACTGGGGCGTGTCGGCGCACCCGAAGGTCGACGATCGCACCGGCGAGCTGTTGTTCTTCTCGTACAGCAAGCAGGACCCGTACATGCGCTACGGCGTCGTCAACGAGGACAACAACCTCGTGCACCTCACCGACGTCCCGCTGCCCGGCCCACGGCTGCCGCACGACATGGCGTTCACCGAGAACTACGCGATCCTCAACGACTTTCCGATGTTCTGGGATCCCGAGCTGCTCAAGGCCAACATCCACTTCCCCGGTTTCCACCCGGACATGCCGTCGCGGTTCGCCGTGATCCCGCGCCGCGGCGGGGCTTCCGACATCCGGTGGTTCGAGGCCGATCCCACGTTCGTGCTGCACTTCACCAACGCCTACGAGGACGGGGACGAGATCGTCCTCGACGGCTTCTTCCAAGGTGACCCGTCGCCCGTCGACACCAGGGCAGACGAGAAGTGGCAGCGCGCATTCCGGTTCCTGGCGCTCGACCGGCTGCAGACACGGCTGCGCCGCTGGCGGTTCAACCTCGTCACCGGTCAGACCACCGAGGAACAGCTGACCGACACCATCACCGAGTTCGGCATGATCAACGGCGGCTACGCCGGGCTGCCCTACCGCTACACGTATGCGGCCACCGGCAAGCCGGGGTGGTTCCTGTTCGACGGGTTGGTCAAACACGACCTGCACACCGGGGCCGAGCAGCGGTACAGCCTTCCCGACGGGGTGTACGGCAGCGAAACCGCGATGGCGCCCAGGTCGGGGGCCACTGCCACCGCCACCGGTGAGGACGACGGATACCTGATCACGCTCACCACCGACATGAACGCCGACGCCTCCTACTGCCTGGTGTTCGACGCCGCCAGGGTCGCCGACGGGCCGGTGTGCAAACTCCCCTTGCCCGAACGGATCTCGAGCGGAACCCACTCCACGTGGGCTCCTGGATCTGAGTTGCGGCGGTGGCGGGAAACGGATTCGGCTGCCGAGGCCGTCGGCTTCTAGGTGACCGCGCCCGAGCCGAACGCCGTCGCCCGCATGCTCGGGCTGCTCGGCGACGAGTGGACGCTGCTGGTCATGCAGCAGTCGCTGCTGGGGGCGACACGATTCGGGGAGTTCAAGACCCGGCTGCCGATCTCGAACTCGGTGCTGACCGCGCGGCTGCGGACGCTGACGGATGCCGGGCTACTCGAGCGGCGCCAATACCAGGACCGCCCACAGCGTTTCGCGTACATGGCTACGCCGCGAGGACGGTCGCTGTGGCCGGTGTTGCTGTCGATCTGGGAGTGGGAGCGCCACTGGGTTCCCGACCATGCCGAGCCGCTGCCTGCCATGCGCCACGCCGCGTGCGATGCCGACTTCGCCCCGGTGGTGACGTGCCGGTCCTGCGGCGAGCGGGCCGACGACAAAGACGTTGTCCCGCAGTGGGGTCCGAGCGGATCGTGGCAGCGGTCGGTGCCCGCCGCGGTCTCGACGCGCCGGCGCTCAGAGGCCGATCAACACGCCGCGGCCGGCCTGTTCCCCCAGACGATGAGCGTCATGGGCAACCGTTGGGGCTTCGCCCTGCTGGTGGCGGCGTTCGTCGGTGTGCGGCGGTTCACCGACTTCCAGTCCCAGCTGGGCGCGCCGCCCGGGTCGGTCGCCGACCGACTGGCGACCTTCACCGCCAACGGCGTGCTCGTCGACGCTGGCAACCGGTACGAGCTGACCGAGAAGGGCCGCGCGCTGTTCCCGGTGCTGATCTCGGCGCTGCAGTGGGCGCAACGCTGGTTCGCCGACCCCGAGGGACGGGCGGTCCTGCTGACGCACGCCACGTGCGGGGGCCCGTTCACCGCCGTTTTCGCATGCGACCGATGTCGCCGACCGCTGGCGGGCGCCCAGGTGTCGGCCGTGCTGATTTCGTAGAAAATTTTCCTAGCACTCTCGTGGCCTGAGTGCTAATCTCGCAGGTGCGCACAGTGATTTGGCTGCCCGCCAGGGTGGCGGGCTCTGATTGAGGTAGGAGGTGAATTGCTGTGCTTCGCTTTGATCCGTTCACCGAACTAGATGCTCTGACCCGGGGACTCCTGACGAGCCAGACCGGATCAAACCGTTCCCCCAGGTTCATGCCGATGGACCTCTGCAAGGTCGACGACCACTACCTGCTGACCGCCGATCTACCGGGCGTCGATCCCGGTTCGGTAGATGTCAGCGTCGACAACGGCACGCTGACCATCTCCGCACATCGCACGGCACGCTCCGATGACGGTGTGCAGTGGCTGGCCAACGAGCGGTTCTTCGGCACCTACCGCAGGCAGCTGAGCCTGGGCGACGGCATTGACGCGTCGAAGATCTCGGCCACCTACGAAAACGGCGTGCTGTCCGTCTCCATCCCGATGGCCGAACGCGCGAAGCCGCGCAAGATCGACGTCGCCCACGGCGGCGGCCAGAAGTCGATCGAGACGACGACCGTCGAAGCCGGGTAACCGCACCTAGTCGAGACTGCGGTCAGATCGCATTCCGGTCCGGTTCTGCGATCTGACCGCAGCCTTGGCGTGTCTACGCGCCCCTGGCGGCAGATCTACGCATCAGCGCCGATGTTTCGCTGTGCCCGCGGCCGCACGCTGGCTAGCATGACTGGAATCGACGCGTCGCCGTTGAACTGGAGCGACTTGGGCGTGAGCGAGCTGGTACCGACCGGAACGGTGACGCTGCTGCTGGCGGACGTCGAGGGGTCGACCCGGCTCTGGGAGACCCAGCCCGATGAAATGACGGCCGCCTTTGCGAACCTCGATCGCGTCTTGGCCGAGGTCGTCGGCGCCCACGGCGGGGTCCGGCCCATCGAGCAGGGCGAGGGCGACAGCTTCGTCATCGCCTTCGGCCGCGCGAGCGACGCGGTCGCATGCGCCCTTGACCTTCAGCGGGCCGCGCTGGCACCGATCCGGCTGCGCATCGGCCTGCACACCGGCGAAGTGCAGTTACGCGACGAGGCCAACTACATCGGCCCGACCATCAACCGCACCGCGCGGATACGGGATCTTGCGCACGGCGGGCAGACCGTCTTATCGGGTACGACAACGGATTTGGTGTCTGACCGGTTACCCATAGACGCGTGGCTGGCCGAACTCGGGACGCACCCGGTCCGCGATCTGCCCCGGCCCGAGCGTGTGGTGCAGCTCTGCCATCCCGACGTCCGTAACGAGTTCCCGCCGCTGCGTACGGCTAAGAGCTCACGCTCGCATAACCTCCCGGCTTTACTGACGAGCTTCATCGGCCGGGCCGAGCAGCTCGAGGAGGTGTGCCGACTGCTCGCCGACAACCGCCTCGTCACCCTGACCGGCGCGGGCGGGGCCGGTAAGACCCGCCTCGCCATCGAGGCCGCGAAGGCTCTGTCGGAGGATTTCAACGACGGCCTGTGGTGGGTCGATCTGGCGGCCATCGCCGATCCGGCCGTCGTCTCCCTGACGATCGCTCGCACACTCGGCCTGCCAGATCAACCGGGACGGACCCCTTTGGAGACGGTGCAACGCTTCATCGGCGATCGCGAAGTCCTCCTGCTGCTGGACAACTGCGAACACCTCTTGGACACATGCGGCGACGTGATCACACGATTGCTGAACAGCTGCCCGCACTTGACGATTCTCGCCACCAGTCGTGAAACGATCGCGGTATCCGGTGAGGTCACCTGGCGAGTGCCCTCGCTGACGTTGGAGGACGAAGCCGTCGCGCTGTTCACCGAACGGGCTCAGCGAGCGCGGCCTACCTTCCACGCGACAGGCGACGACCTAGCGCTCGTGGTGGACATCTGCCGGCGACTCGACGGAATGCCGCTCGCGATCGAGTTGGCGGCGGCGCGGGTCCGCGCTCTGTCGCTGCACCAGATCGCCGACAGCCTCAACGACAGGTTCCGGCTCCTCACCGGCGGCACCCGAAACACCATGCGCCGCCAGCAGACCCTGCGGGCCTCCGTGGACTGGTCGCACGCGTTGCTGACCGACACCGAGCAGATCCTGTTCCGCAGATTGGGCGTATTCATGGACGGGTTCGACTTCGATGGCGCACAAGCTGTCGCCGCCACCAACGAAGCTGAGCAGTTTCAGATTCTCGATCAGCTCACCCTGCTGGTCGACAAGTCACTCGTTACCGCTGACGAGGAATCAGGCGCCATGCGGTATCGCCTGCTCGAGACGGTCCGCCAGTACGCACTCGAAAAGCTGGCCGAGTCCGGCGAAGCCACCCTGATGCGGACCCGTCATCGAGACCACTATGTCGCCACCGCGGTAGGGCTGGAGGGTCATGATCGGCTCATCGATTGGGCGGAGCGCGAGACCGGAAACCTCCGGGCGGCCCATGCCTGGAGCATCGACTGCGGGGAGTTCGAGCCAGCCCTACGCCAGATTTCGACCCTGCAGCGGCTCTGGGAGGCGCGCGGTCGCATGCGCGAAGGCATCGCAGCATTCGATCTCGCGTTCAACGACAAGCGTTATCGGGACGACGACGTCGCTGCCGCAGTCTGGATACGCGCCGTCGCCGACCGAAGCATCCTGACGGCCTGGACCGCCGACTCGGCGAGCTTGGAGCGCGGCGAGGAGGCGCTGGCCGCTGCTCGGGAATTGGGTGACCCCGGGCTGATTGTGTCTTGCTTGGCGGCTTGCGGCGGCCTCGCTTACTACAGCCCCGAGGTGTCGCAAGCGTATTGGGCCGACGCGATCGATCTCGCACGGAAGGCAGATGACCGGTCGAAGCTGAGCTACTACCTCAGCTGCCTGGCCGTGGCAACGAATGTGGCGGGGCAACCGCTCGCCTCGCAACTGGCGGCGGAAGAGGGGCGTCTCGTCGCCGACGCGATCGGCGACGACTTCGTGTCGCGACACTGCAGGATATGGCTGGCAATCGCATTGGGCTGGCGAGGCCGGACAACCGACGGTGACGTGGTGATCCGCGCCGTCAGCGAAGAGGCGCACGCCGCCGGTGAACCGATGCTCGAGTTGTTCGCCCTCACGTGTGAGAGCAACTCATTCGCCTACCGCGGGACAGTATCGGCATCGCGGGCGAAGGCCAGACAGGCACACGAAGTCTCGATTGCAATGGGCGGCTTCCACGACAACATGGTGCACATCACCTTGGCTCTTGCAGACTTGGCCGCCGGAGATGCCGCCGCGGCGAAGATCGCCTGTGAGGCGGCGCTTGCGCTCACGACGCCCGACCAGATGCCCTACATACGCGCCCTCACGCCGATGACCGTCGCACTCTTGAGTTGTGGCGAACTCGCCGCCGCCAGGCGGTGGGCCGACGAAACCGTAACCATGACGAACGGGAACTATCAGATGAACGCGCTGGTGGCGCGAGCTCACGTAGCGCTTGCCCAGGGCGAACGCGACCAAGCCGAGCGGGACGCCCACGACGCCCTGGTGCTCGCACTGGCGACCAGCGCGTTCTTGCATGTTCCCGAAGCGCTCGAAGCTCTCGGACGTTGCGCGGTTCATGACGGCAATCATCGGCACGCGGCCCGGCTCTTCGGCGCGGCCACCGCGGGTCGAAGCGCAATGGGCGTAGCGCGGTGGCCCGTCTACGCGATCGGTTACGACGACGCGGTGTCCGCCGCCCGAGAGGCGCTGGGTGTTAACGACTTCGAGGAAGCATGGGCGGAGGGTGCGGCGCTGAGCATCGAGGAAGCCATCGCCTACGCCGAGCGCGGACGGGGGCAACGCAAGCGACCCGCGAGCGGTTGGGAGTCGCTCACGCCGACCGAGCGGGACGTCGTGCGCCACGCCGCCGACGGATTGGGCAACAAGGACATCGCCGAACGGATGTTCATCTCGCCGCGCACCGTCCAGACGCACTTGACCCACGTGTACGCCAAGCTCGGATGCACCTCACGGATTGCGCTGATTCAGGAGGCGGCGCGTCACGCGTGACGGCTCAACCGGTACAGCAGGTTGTTCCGAACGGCCGGCCATTCGACGTCGAGGATCGAGTACACCGCCGTATCCCGGCGCGACCCGTCGGGCAGTACCTGGTGGCTGCGCAGGATGCCGTCCAGTTTGGCGCCGAGGCGCTCGATCGCGGCGCGGCTGGTCATATTGAAGAAGTGCGTGCGGAACTCGACTGCGACACAATCCAGTTCGTCGAACGCGTGGCCGAGCATCAGCAGTTTGGTCTCGGAGTTGATCCCGCTGCGCCGCGCCGACGCCACGTACCACGTATTGCCGATTTCGAGCCTCCGGTTCGGCGGGTCGACGCTCATATAGCTCGACGACCCGACCAGGGTTCCGTCGTGGCGTCGCACCACGAACGTCAACCCGGTGTCGGGGCTCTGCACCGCCATTCGAGCGTCCACCCACTGCTCGACGGCTTCGCGTGCGGGCGCCGCGGTGAACCACAGGCGGCCGAGCTCACCGTCGGCGGCGGCGTCCGCGATCTCCGAAACATGCTCGCGGCGCAACGGTTCCAGCATCACCCAGCGGTCACCGGACAAGACGACCGGCTCGACGAATCCGCTCACGCCGTCTACGCGACCGTCGCCCACGCGGTCACCATCGCCCACACCGACAAGACCGCCGCGACCACAGCCATGGCAGCACCGATATAGAGCCCGTACCCCGCGGACACGGGCGAGTACACGTACAGCCGGTAGTACCACACGGCCAGCACCACCAACAGCACCGAAATCGCCAGCGCGGCAGTCGATGCCAGCCGAGCGGAGAACCCGCGGGCCGACATCGCGCCCGCGACGATCAGCAGCGACGCCAGCAGCACGATCAGCTGTCCCACCCCGAAACCCGGCTTCGGCGCGGGCAGGTCGCCGAAAATGCCTCCGATCGCGCTGACCCGGCCACCGTTCGCGGTCAGCCACGGCAGCCATGCACTCACCGAGACGATCGCCCCACACAAGGCGACCAACCATCCGGGGCGCAGTCGCGACATGCCTCGAGCCTATCGGCTGGCTCGCGCCGCACCGGTCTCTACTCTGGAGTGTCCGACACCGAAAAGGCAGGTACTGGAATGACCGAGCTTCCGGACTGGGCACACCGCCTCGACCTGTCCCCCCATCCGGAGGGCGGCTGGTACAGGGAGACCTGGCGCAGCGACCTGACCGTCCCGCAGTCCGCGCTGCCACCGGCCTACACCGGACCTCGCAGCGCAGGTACGGCGATCCTGTTCCTGCTGATGCCGGGCCAGCAGTCGGCGTGGCACACCGTGCGCAGCGCCGAACTGTGGCTGTTCCACGCGGGCAGCCCGCTGCTGCTCGAGGTCGGCCCCGAACAGGACCGGGCCACAACGCATCTACTGGGTGTCGACATCCTCGCCGGCGAGCAGCCGCAGTTCGTCGTCCCGCCGGGTCACTGGCAGCGCGCCCGCCCCCGCGATGACGAGCCGAGCCTGGTCAGCTGCGTGGTGGTGCCGGGGTTCGATTTCGCGGACTTCGAGCTCGCCGCCCCGACGGGCTGAACCTCATCGGGCCCGCAGCCTGTCCAGCATCCGGCGGTCCCGTTTGGTGGGCCGGCCCGCCCCGCGGTCGCGGGCCGCGAACTGCACCGCTTCGGTGACCGGAGGCTTCGGGGTTCGGTCCAGATAGCACGTCGACGCGTCGGCGGCGCCCACCCGCTTGTGGATCACCCGCAACACCTCCACAACGCGCGTGGTCTGCCCGATCCGGGCCCGGACCTCGTCGCCGGGCGACACCATGGTCGCCGGCTTGGCGGGCCGACCGTTGATCCTGACGTGCCCGCCGCGGCATGCCTCCGCGGCATCCGGCCTGGTCTTGGCGATCCGGACCGACCACAGCCATCTGTCTATGCGGGTCGCTTCCACGCCACCATCATGACCCCTTCGGCGGCTACCTTATTGTGACCTTAAATCCGCCTTATTTTTCTTAGAAATGGGTGTACGGTGAGTCCACGCGGGCGCAGCGACGGAAGGAGCCCGACATGGATCACGATCCCGAACGCATCGTCCTGGTCACCGGCGGTTCGACGGGCCTCGGCGCGCGGGTCGCGCGTCAGCTCGGCAGCGTCGACACCCACGTCGTCGTGACGCGCGACATCTCCGACGAGTTCGAGACCGCGGAGGTGATCGACGGCATCGCATCGCGCTTCGGCCGGCTCGACACCCTGATCCTCAACTCGTCGGACGCGCTGGACACGGGCGCCGAACCCGGGTGCGCGATGCGCCTCAACCGCGACGCCCAACGCCGGCTCGCGCTGGCGGCGCTGCCGTTGATGCCGGTCGGCGGACGGATCGTGTTCGTCACCAGCCACCAGGCCCACTTCTTCCCCGACAAGGCGGTGCCCAAGGGTTACACCGCCGTCGCGGCGAGCATGCGGGCCGCCGAAACAGCGCTGCTGACAAGGCGTTCGGAGTTCCGCGAGGCGGGCGTTCAACTCACGGTGGTGTCCGGCGACATGAGCCACATGACGTTCGCCGACGCCGTCGTCGAAGCGGCCACGACGTCGAACCCGGCGAGCATCGTGTTCGTCGGCAGGACCGAATACCTGATGACCGCCTGACGCTCGCTCACTGCAGCGAGGACAGGTTGAACGCGGCCCCGGTGCAATCGGCCACCGCGGCCAGCCGCCCGTAGGGCGTGTCCTCGGCGTCGCGGATCACGCTGCCGCCGTTGTCGAGGACAACCTGCACGGTCTTGTCGACGTCGTCGGCGCCCAGGAAGAAGTTCCAGTTCGACGGCACGCCCTCGGGCAGGAAGGCGCTGCCGTCCATCAACCCGAGCATCGCCTCGCCGTCGAACACCGCCGTGCTGTACCGGAATTCGTCGGTGTCGGAGACGGACTCGATCTGCCAGCCGAACAGGTCGCGGTAGAACCGCTGCGTCCCGGCGTAGTCGCGCCCGGTCCACTGGAAGTACACCGGCGCGCCGTGTTCGTTGACGACCTGGAATCCGTCGTGCCCGCCCGGTTGCCACAGCCCGACGAACGCTCCGCTGGGGTCGGACAGCATCCCCATCCAGCCCTTGTCCTTGATCTCCATCACGGACGCTCCGCAGGTCGTCGCGCCCGCGGCGATCGCGGCATCGAGAGTGACCTCGGCGTCGGTGGTGTGGAAGTAGGTGGTCCAGCCGTCCGGGCTGT
Source organism: Mycolicibacterium malmesburyense (assembly GCF_001050015.1). The sequence goes on along the minus strand of NZ_CVTB01000281.1, from coordinate 5,830 downwards.
TCCACTGCGGATCGTTGGACATCAGCCCGGCGATCGGCCTGCCGTCCTTGGACGCGGTGACGTAGCCGCCGAACTCGGGGCCGCTGGACTCGAACGTCCAACCGAACACCTCGCCGTAGAAGGCTTGTGAGCGTTCGACGTCCGAGGACGCCAGGTCGATCCAGATCGGGGCGCCCACGGGGGCGGAATTAAGGACGGGCACGACGGTCTCCTTCGCGGTGAGTGGTCAGTCACCGATGCAGACCGCCGTCGGCTCGAAAACTCACCGAACGGCGCGTCAAGAAGCGACGCCGAGGACGCGCAGCGCGTTCTCCTTGTAGATCAGCGACTGCACCGCCGGATCAACGTCGAGGGTGTCGAAGTCGCTACGCCACCGGTCGATCTGGATGTAGGGGAAGTCGGTGCCGAACAGGACCTTCGTCCGCAGCTGCCTGCTCATCGCGCGGACCAGCTGCGGCGGGAAGTACTTCGGGCTCCAGCCGGACAGGTCGATGTACACGTTTGCCTTGTGTGTGGCGATCGCGATCTGCGAGTCGACCCACGGCACCGCGGGATGGGCCATCACGATCGTCAGGTCCGGGAAGTCCGCGGCGACGTCGTCGAGCAGCATCGGATCGGAATAGCGCAGCTTGATGCGGTGCCCGCCGGGCAGCCCCGACCCCATTCCGGTCTGGCCGGTGTGGAACAACGCGGGCAGGCCGGCCTCGGTGATCGCCTCGTAGATCGGGTAGAAGCGCCGGTCGTTGGGCTCGAACGCCTGCATGCTCGGATGGAACTTGAAACCCTTGACCCCGTAGTCGCGCACGAGCTCGTGCACGCGGTGCACCGCCCGGCGTTCGTGCCACGGGTCGACGCTGCCGAACGGGATCAGCACGTCGTTGTTGCGCGCGGCACCCGCGACGAGGTCCTCGATCGAGTTCGGCGTGTGCCGCATCGCGGTCCGCGCGTCGATCGTGAACACCACCGCGGCGGTGTTGTGGCGCCGGTACAGGTCGGCGACCGCGTCGACGCCCGCCGTCGCCCCGGGTGGCATCTTGAAGTACTTCTCGGTCGCCGCGACGAGCTCGTCGACGTAGGCCTTGTGGCCGTGACCGTCGATTTCGACGTGGGTGTGGATGTCGACCGCTGCGATGCCCGCGAAATCGATGCCGTATTCGTACTTCTCGCCGCGTACCGTCACCTAGGTGACGATATATGCGCTGAACCTCTTCGACGTCGCCGACCGCGACGAGTATCTCGCCTATTCGAAGCGCTCCCCCGCCGAGGTCGCCAAGCACGGCGGTCGTGTGGTCGCCCTCGGGCAATTCAGCGAGGCCGTCCTCGGCGACATCGAACCGCGCAAGGTGCTGATCCTCGTCGAGTGGGACTCTCGCGACGCGTTCGACGGCTACTGCAACGACCCCGAGCTGGCGGACCTCCACGCCCACCGGGAGAACGGGTCGTCGTCATACATCTGGCACCTGTTCGACCGCCTGGATGACCTGCGGCCGCTGCTCAAGCCGTAGCGGGTTACCCGGCGGCGGCCTCCGGCGCATAGCCCAGCGCGGCCTTGATCTCCAGGAACTCGTCGAACGCGAAGTGGCCCCACTCGCGTCCGTTGCCGCTGCGCTTGTAGCCGCCGAACGGGGCGGCCATGTCGAAGCCGTGGTTGATGGCCACCGAACCGGCCCGGATCCGCCGCGCCACCGCCCGCGCCTTCTCCAGGTCGGCGCCCGAAACGTAGCCCGCCAGACCGTATTCCGTGTCGTTGGCGATCTCCAGCGCCTGGTCCAGGTCGTCGTATCCGAGGATGCACAGCACCGGACCGAAGATCTCCTCGCGGGCGATCGTCATGTCGTTGGTGACGTTGGCGAACACCGTCGGCTTGACGTAGTAGCCCTTGTCCAGCCCGTCCGGACGGCCGGTGCCACCGATGGCGACGGTCGCGCCCTCGTCGATGCCCTTCTGGATCAGGCCCTGGATCTTGTCGAACTGCGCCTTGGACGCGACCGGGCCGATCGCGGTCTTGTCGTCGGGGTCACCGACCTTGACCGCGCCCGCCACCTCTCGGGCGATCGTGATCGCCTCGTCCATGCGGGAGTTCGGCACCAGCATGCGCGACGGGGCGTTGCAGCTCTGGCCGCTGTTCATCATCATCACCGAGACACCCGCGGTGACGCTCTTGGCGAAGTCGTCGTCGTCGAGCACGATGTTCGGGCTCTTGCCGCCGAGTTCCTGGGTGACGCGCTTGACCGTCAGCGCGGCATTCTTGGCGACGTCGACGCCGGCGCGCGTCGACCCGGTGAACGACACCATGTCGATGTCCGGATGAGACGACAACGCCGCACCGACACCGGGCCCGTCGCCGAACACCAGGTTGTACACGCCCGCGGGAACGCCTGCCGCATCGAGGATCTCGGTGAAGATCTGGCCCGAGTACGGCGCGACCTCCGACGGCTTGAGCACCATCGTGCAGCCCGTGGCCAGCGCGGGGAACACCTTGCAGGCGATCTGGTTGATCGGCCAGTTCCACGGCGTGATCAACCCGCACACCCCGATCGGTTCCTTGACCACCAACGTGGCGCCGTGCTGCTCCTCGAACTCGAAGTTCTTCAGCACGTCGATGGCCGTGGCGAGGTGGCCGAGGCCGAGGTTGACCTGCGGGCCGGCCGCCAGCGACGCCGGCGCGCCCATCTCCTCGTTGACCGCGTCGGCGAGGTCGCCCGCCCGCTTCTGGTACTCGCCCATGATCGCCTGGAGCAGGTCGAGTCGTTCGTCGCGGCTGGTCTGCGACCAGGTGTTGAAGGCCCGGCGGGCGGCCTGCACCGCCACGTCGACGTCGGCCGCCGAACCGATCGCGATCTTGCCGGAGACCTGTTCGGTGGTCGGGTTGTCGACCTCGAGGGTGTTGGGCCGGATCGGGTCGACCCACTGGCCGTCGATGTAGAACTTGAGATATTCGCGCATGCTCTTACTCTTCCCTAGATTGCCGGCCTACTGGGTGCCTTCTGCATACCAGGTGCGGAACCGGTCGTACTTCGGCATCTCCTCGGAGTTGGCCTTCGGGTCGATGCAGACGTGGACCACCGCGGTCTTGCCGCTGGCGAACGCCCGCTTGATCGCCGGGCCGATCTCGTCGTCCTTCTCGACGTACTCGCCGTGGCAGCCGAAACCCTCGGCGATCTTGTCCATCCGGACGTCCTTGCTCCAGTGCACCCCGGGTTGCGGCGACGGTTGTTCGAACGTGCGCTTGTACACACCGACCTCCAGACCCCACTGGTAGTCGACGCCCACGACGCAGACCAGCGGCACGTTCTCGCGGACCGCGGTCTCGAGTTCGGCGATGTGGAACAGGAACGCCGAATCACTGGTGAGCAACATGACCGGGCGGTTGCGGCCCTCGGCGACCGAGGCGCCGACGGCATACGGCAGGCCGGTCCCGAGATGACCGAAGTTCTGGTTCCAGATCACATCGCGCGGTTTGGTCTGCGAATACGTCCACTGGAAGATCACCGTCGCGCCGCCGTCGCGCACGAGGATGCCGTCCTCGGTGCATTCGTCGAAAGCCTTGGTGGCCTCGACGACGTAGCGGGCCGGGTGGATCGGCGCGCGACCACTGGGGGCCTCTTCGGCCACGCGCGCGATCTCGGCGGCGTCGGACTTGATCAGGGCTTCGAAGTCGGCTGACGGGGTGCGCGGGGTGTCGCGCAGGGCCTCGACCAGTTGCGGAACCACCCCGCGCAGATCGCCGACCAGCGGCACGTCGATCGGCCGGTTGACCCCGATGGCGGTCGGATCCTGTTCCACGAGAATCCATTTGCGGTTGGCGTCGTTGCCCGCCCAGTGCTGGGTGCGGCCGTAGTGCATGGGTTCGCCGAGTTCGGTGCCCAGCGCCAAGCACAGATCGGACTTCTCTACGGCTTCGTTGGCGGCCGGCGAGAACAGGTACGGGAAGGTGCGGTCCTGTATACCCGGAATGAACGAGGTGCCGCCCGACGTCTGGATCACCGGGCAGCCCATGAGCTCGGCGAGCTCCCTGACCGGCTCCTGGGTGCGCGATGTGTGAACACCGTGGCCCACCAACAGGACCGGGTTCTTCGCCGCCTTGATCAGCTCGACTGCCTCGGCCACCTCACGTTCGCCCGCGGTCTGGTTGACGAGCCGATACCGGTGCGGCGGCAGCGGATCCGGCACGTCGAGCTCCTCGAGGATGACGTGCGACGGGTATTCGATGTAGCTGGGGCCCGGCGTGCCCGACATGGACTGGCGGATGGCTTCGCGGATGATCTCGTCGGTCTGGTCGGCGTATTCGATCGAGCTGCTGTACTTGACCGACGGCGCGAAAAGCTCCTCCTGCTGGACGAACTGGATGCGGCCGCGCCGGACCCGGCGTTCGGTGATGCGGGCCCGCTGGCCGCCGAGGAAGATGACGGGCGAGTTCTCGACGAGCGCGCACTGGATCGCGCCGGCGATGTTGGCCATGCCCGGTCCGAGCGTTCCGATGCACAGGCCCGGCTTACCGGTCATCCGCGACGCCGCCTCGGCCATGAACCCCGCGCTCAGCTCGTGGTGCGGCGCGACCACCGACCAGCCACGGGCGTGGGCCTCGGTGAACATGTGCACGAAGTTGGGGTCGGGGATGCCGAACAACGTGTTGACACCCTCGGCTTCGAAGAGGTCGAGGATGCGCTTGTATACGGGTACGCCCACGGGAAAAACTCCTTGCCTTCTATAGATAGCGTTGTGACAGTCGTTTTCGGTGTTCGGACGGGGCGCCGAACAGTGACCGGTTGAGGGTGGCGCGTTTCAGGTAGACGTGGATGCCGCTCTCCCACGTGTATCCGATGCCGCCGTGCAGTTGCATGGCCTTGCCGGCGATGTCGACGGCTGCCGAGCATGCGTAGGACTTGGCCATGGCGACCGCGACCCCGGCGTCCGGCGAGTCCTCAGCGACGGCCTGCACCGCGGCGCCGACGAGTTGGCGGGACACCGAGACGCCGACCAGCATGTCGGCGCAGGCGTGCTTGACGGCTTGGAATGAACCGATCGCCCTGCCGAACTGGTTCCGCACCTTCACATATCCGACGGTCGCGGCGAGCATGGCCTCGCTCAGGCCGAGGCTGTCGCAGGCGATCGCCGCGGCCGCCCGGTCGCGCAGTCGTTGTGGTCCGTCGTCGCCGACGAACGGCAGGATTTCGGTGACCGCGGCGTCGGGTTCGACGGCGGCGAGCCTGCGCGTCTCGTCGACCACGGGTCGCGGGGTGGCCCGTTGTTCGGTCACGGCGAGGCCGCAGTCCGTGACGACCAGGAGTCGGTCGGCGCCTTCGGCGTCGGGCACGAAGTCGTAGGGCTCCAGCGCGACGGCGATCCGCGTCGTGCCGTCGGCGATCTCGGACAGCAGCCCGTCGCGGGAGGCGCTGGGCTGCACCGCGTTCAGTGCCCCGACGGCGAGCACGGCGCTGCCGAGGAAGCTGGCCGCGTTCGCGGCGCGGCCGATCTCCTCGCAGATCACCGCGACCTCGGCGAACGACGCACCGGCCCCGCCGAACTCCTCGGGTACCTCGAGCCCGACCCAGCCCGCGTCCACCAGCGTCGACCACTCGACGCTGCGGTCCTTTGCGAGCAGATCGCCCGCCACGGAGCGCAGTTCGTCGTGAAACTCGGTGAAGTCGGTCATCAGACGGCACTCGGTTCTCGCGGCAGCCCCAGGCCGCGCTCGCCGATGATGGTGCGCTGGATCTCGCTCGCCCCGCCGGGGATCGTCCACTCCCACGACCCGATGAAGTCGAGCACCCAGGCGCCGGACTCCCAGCCGCTCGACATCGGCTTGGCCAGTTCGGTGTGGGCGGGC
>NZ_CVTB01000280.1 GCF_001050015.1 Mycolicibacterium malmesburyense | reverse complement strand
CCGCCCCGCCGGCCTGCTCCTGGAGTTGTCCGGCGCGACGATCGCCGACTTGATGACGGCGCGCGCCGGCATCGAGCCGATGGCGGTGCGGCTGCTGGCCGAGTCCGGGAACGGCGAGGCCTTCGACGAGCTCGACCGGCTGCTCGAAGAGCACGTGCCGTCCGGTTGGCAGAACGACACCCTGGCCGAGACCACCGGTGACTTCCATCTGCGCGTCGTCGAGCTGTCGGGCAACGCGACGCTGTCGATCATCGCCGGGATGCTGCAAGAGATCACCGTGCGGCACAACGCTTTTCTGTTCAAGGAGCAGCGACCCGTCTCCCGGGCCGACTTCGACAAGTTGATGCGCTCGTACCGAAAGCTGATGCAGCTGTTGCGATCCGGTGACGGCGCGGCCGCCGAAGCGCACTGGCGCAAGCACCTCGACACCGCGCGGGAACTGCTGTTGCAGGGCCTCGAGGATGTCAAGGTCCGCGACGTCATGAGCTGACGACGACCGGAGGCGTCGGCTAGGGGGCGTCTGCCTTGTCCTGTTGCCACGTCACGTGCACGGGAATCGTGTCATCCCACGGCTGTCGCGTGACCATGTCCGCGACGTTGATGTAGCCGCGCTCGAATTCCCCTGTGGCGGCGTCGACCAACCGATACTCCTGGCGCTGTCTGTGGATCGGCTGACCGTCGATGAGCACGACGAGCACCTCGCCGGGTTCGAAGTGGCAGCGCTTCTGCAATGCCACGATCAGCTGCTCGTTGTGCATGTGCCCATCGCCGAAGTTCCATCCGATCGCGGTGCTGCAGATGCGCTCACCGTCGGTCAGGACATAGTCGTCCTCGTTGTGTCCTGCCATCACCCGGTGCGCGAGGGTGAACATCGCGCGGCCGTGAGAGTTGAAGGCGCGAAACGCATATCCCATGTAGAGGTACATCTGCGCGGTCTCCGGGCTGCCGTAATAGCGCTCCATCTGAGCCTGCGGCATGCTCGCGATCGAGACCACGTTCGCTTCGATCTTCTCCGATGCCGACGGTTTGACACACCACAACCCGGTGTCCCAGTTACCCGCGTAATACCGCATGCCGGGCAGGAAGGACACCTTGCGCGGGAACAGGTTTCCCAGCACAACGGTGCCGGCGACGACGGCGAACAACACGATCGGCCACGGGCTCTGCAGGTCCCCGAGGCCGATGTCGGAGTGCCCCACGAACAGTGCGAGCACCGAGAACATCATGAAGACGTTCCACTCCAACGGAACGCCCATCGGGATCGACGACAGGATCCCGAAGTGGAAGACCAGCATCACGAACGCGGCGACGTAGGTCGGCCAGCCTCCGTGAGAGAAGAACAGCACGAGCGGAACGAGTCCTTCGACCGCGGTGCTGAAGTGCGCCAGCCAGCGCGAGGCCCGTCCCGGCCGCAGGTCATCCGGAAAGTGTTCGAAGAACCTGCGTTTGATCCACTTGGGCCGGAAAACTGGGTTATTGCTCATCATCGTGGAGATGACGAACGGGAAGTGCTTGTTGAGCTTCGAGGTCGCGGCGCCGAGCCAGATCGTCAGGCACACGAGTTTGGCCGCGATGATGATGTCGGGGCCGGCGAACAGGAAGCAGACCGCGAGCGAGGCGTACACCTCGCCACGCGCGGCCAGGAAGATGACCTTGTCCCGCAGGCCCAGAACCGCGAGACCGCCGAGAATGGCGCCGATCTGCCACACCGGCAGCACGCCGACGTCGGTTCCGAATTCGGGTATCGGGCCGGTGCCGTCGGAGAACAGCGCCACGACGAGCATCACCAGGAGCGCGCCGTACAGCAGCGCATCGAACGGCGTGCGGGTGTCGCCCTTGGTGAGCGGGATGCGGTTCGGCCACGGTGGCAGCCGAATCGTCTTCGGCCGCAACCAGTACAGGATCGAACCCATCGGCGGGAAGAACCGGTTGTTGAGCGGCCCGAAACCGCAGCCGAGGCCGACGACCTCGAACAGCATCGTGTACAGCACGACCTTTTCGAACACGATCGGCTCGTTGTACCAGGAAGCGACGTTGGTGAATCCGTCGATGCCCGCGGTGCTGAGCGCGATCAGCCACGCGCCCAGGATGTAGAGCAGGATCTTGACGACATAGAAGAGGTGCAGGACGACAGGCGTCCCGAACCCCACCTCGGCCCAGTGCCGCGCCATCGGCACGATCTTCTCGGCGCGGCTGCCCTTACTCCATTCCTCGAAATCGACGACGGGCGCGTCCTGCTTCAAGAACCCCATGGCAACACAGACTAGAACGTGTTCTAGCTATGCAGGTGCGGTTCGCGCGGGCGCGGGCCTCAGGCGTCGGTCTTGGCCGGAGGCCGGTAGAAGATCGCCAGCTGACCGATGCCGCCGAGGAGGCCGAGACCCAGGGAGATGACCAGACCCCACCAGCCGTGCAGCAGGTCGTAGAAGCCCGTCGAGCTGAACAGGAGATGATCGAGGCTGATCTTGCCCGCGCCGATCGTGGCGATCCCGACCGCGGCGGCGGCGAGCACGAGGTTGTACTCCCAGCCCTCCTTGACGATGAAGAAACCGTTGGGCCGGTGCACGGTCCACGCCGCGACGAGCATGAGCGCCACGAAGCCCGCCGCCGGGATCGGGGTCAGCAGGCCCACCGCGAGGCCGATGCCGGCCGCCATCTCGGTCGTCGCGGCGACTCGGGCGTGGAACTTGCCCGGCCTCATCCCCATGCTGTCGAACCACCCGGCGGTGCCTTTGAGGCCTCCGGGTCCGAAGAACTTGTTGTAGCCGTGGGCCGCCATGGTCAGGCCAAGGACCACCCGCAGGATCAGTACTCCGACGTCGTACGCAGTCATGCAACAAAATCTAGGCCATGTGTTAAGCCGCTGCCCAGCCCCCTCGGACAACCGGAGGTCCCTCGGCGCGGATGGCGATCCGGAACTCCGGCAAGCCGCGCGAATCAAACGACCGCATTTTGCCGCGCCACCTCGCGGAACCAATGCGCGCTGAGCTTCGGTGATCGCTTCTGTGTTGCGAGGTCGACGCGATAGAGCCCGAACTTGGGCTGCATGCCCGCGCCCCACTCGAGGTTGTCCAGCAGGCTCCAGTGAAAGTAACCGCGCACCGGTACACCATCGGCCGTCGCCCGCTGCAGTTCGGTGAGAAAGGCGCGGAGCCATATGACGCGGCCCGTGTCGAAACCCTCGGCGTCCTCCTCGGCGGTCGTCGGCATGCCGTTCTCGGTGATGAAGATCTCCTTGGCGTTCCAGACGTCGACCAGCAGGCGCGACCCCCAGTACATCGACTCCGGGCTGAGCATCAACGCGACCTCGGAGTTCGGATACTGGGCGCGGGCATGCTTCGGGTGATAGGGCCGCGCCGGCGGAGGCACCATGAAGCTTCCTGCCACCACCTCGTACCCGGGCTCCGAGTCGGATGCCTGGACAAAGGCATGGGCCATGTAGATATTGGTGCCGATGAAGTCGACCGGGCTACCGATGATCTGCAGATCCTCGGATGTGAACGTCGGCGCATCCGCCCCGTGTTGTGCGAGGAACGCGTCGGTGTAACGGCCCTCCATCATCACGGTCATGTAGCCCGCGTTGAGCTCACGCAACGCGGCCGCGGCGGCCCGGATGTTCTCGGGCGTCTCGATGATGGGAGCCGTGCCGATGATCTGCTCGGCCGGCCCGACCTTGGTCCCCGCGCGGGCCTGCGCGCGAATCGCCCGGACGGCAAGACCGTGGCCCAAGACGGCATGGTGACGAACTTGGTTGACCTCACCGGGAGGTAGCTGCAGACCGGGAGCGAGCATGCCCCTCCCGTGCCCCAGCTCCACGAAGCTGGAGAACTCGTTGATGGTGAAGAAGTGCCGCACCCGGTCGCTCAGTTGCGCCGCGACGTAGCCGGCGTAGTCGCCGAACGCCTCGGCCGTGTCACGCGACTGCCATCCACCCTTGTCCTGCAACGCCTGCGGCAGATCCCAGTGATAGAGCGTGGCGAACGGCTCGATGCCGTTGGCGAGCAGCTCGTCGACCAGTCGGCGATAGAAGTCCAGACCCTTGGGGTTCGGCTGGCCGGCCCCATCGGGGAAGATGCGCGGCCACGAGATGGAGAACCGGTATGCCGTCGCCCCGATCGCCTTCATCAGCTGGACGTCGTCTTTGTACCGGTGATAGTGGTCGACGGTCACGTCGCCGGTGGAGCCATCCCTGATCTTGCCGGCATGGCCGAAGGTGTCCCAGATCGACGGGCCCTTGCCGCCTTCGTCCCACCCACCTTCGATCTGGAAGGCCGCCGTAGCCGTGCCCCAGAAAAAGTCGTCCGGGAAGCGGCGGCCCGCCGACGCCGCAGAAGCCGTTGGTGTGCCAGGCATCAGGTACCTCCTCGCTGATGCGATCGCGGAAGTTCTCCCGAGAAGCTTCACCCTCCGCGACGTTGGCGTGGTCAGCGCACGAAAAGCGCCGCCGGGTTCATCATCGCACCACAGGTGGTGCCCGGCCTAGTTTCCGCGTCGCAAGGTTGCGTCCAATCTCTCGACATACGAGTCGATGTCGCCGACCGCAGATTCGGCGGCATGCACGCTGACGGCGATGGTGTCTCCGATGCCGTGGACGCCGTGTGTGATACCCATCATCGGAGACAGCCCGGGAAATCCGGCCGTGACCACCACGGGTGAGTCACCGAAGCGCAGGTCGGCGGGTCCGCGGTTGACGCTGGAGACGACGGTGTTCCCGGTGACCGTCGGCGAGCGCAGCGTCGGGTCGAATTTGCCCACTCCCCAACGTAGTAGGGCGGCCGGGACCGCAGCCGAGGCTCGGCTGGCCGCAATCATCGCGGGGTGCGTGGCGCGACGCCTGCGCTGTTCCAGATCCTCGGCGATGCGTTCGGTCCGCGCGCCGAACGGCAGGTCCGGATACAAGCCGACACCAACATTGCCGAAGTGGTTGTGCGCGCGGCGCTCCCCCGGCTTCGCCATCGGCACCTCGGCCCCCAGCAGCGACGGGTCGTCACCGAACTCCCGCAGGTGCGCCGCCAGGGCCGTCGACACCGCCGCAAGCACCCCGACCGTCACCGTCGGGCCCGGAATTTCCGGTCGCCGCACGATGACCGTCCGGACGCTGCGCAACCCTTCCGGCCGCGCATTGCTGCGCAACGCCGGACGCGAATCCGCCGGCGCAGGCACCACTCCGGCCTCGGTGTCCCGGACGAGCTTCCGGTGCGCTCGCGCGGCCGCGAAGCCGCGCCACGGCATCCGCGACCCCGGAACCCGCTCGGGCGTCGGAACGGTCCGCACCCACGCCTGCCGCCCGAACAACCACGCCGCCAACGCCGACGACCGCAGGCCGTCTCCCAGCGCATGCGCCACCTGCAGCACCGCAACCGTGCCGACCTCCGAACCGGGAATCGCTTCAACACCCGGGAAGATGTGCATTCGCCACGCCATCACCCGCGGATCGAGTTGATCGGAGCTCAAACCCGCTACGGTCGCAAGACATTTCGTCCAGCTGCTCCCCGCGGCGTGCACCACGAACCGACTCGTCGAGACATCCGCAGTCACCCACCGCGGATACGTCAGCGGATTACCGTCGCGAACCCGCAACCGCAGTTCGCTCGATCCGCGTGCCCGGTCACCGATTCGCGCCACCGCCGCGTCCACGTCACCGACCGGCCCGGCGAAACCGTAGAGCAGAAACTGATCACTGGGGATCTTCGCCGACATCCAATATGTCTGCGCATCCACCGCAGCGAGTCGACGGTCCATGTCCCCCGGCTAGGCGCGTGCCGCGCCGATGAAGTCGACGATGTGACCGGCGACGGCCTCAGGCTGTTCCAGCTGCAGGAAGTGTCCCGCCCGCTCGACCGTCGCGACCTCGCTGCCCTCCGGAAGCACCCGCTGCACCCAGCGTGCGTAATCGGCTGAGGCACAACCATCGTCGGTGCCGTGCAGGTACAACGTCGGCAGCTGCGGCGCGGACAGCCAATGGCGATGCAGTTCGGCGTACTGCGCGGGCGGCCTGCTGTTGCGCACCGTCGCCCGGTAGTACCCCAGCGCGGCACGCCAGTTCTCCGGCGCACCGATCGCGTCGAGGACGCGACCGACGTCCACACGTGCGTCATAACCCGGCGACCATTGACGCCACAAACGGGGCACCACCCACGAGGCGGATCGCTCTGGGAGACCGGGCAATTGGAAGTACATGATGTACCAGCTGCGGACCAGCTGGCGGGGCAACTGCGCTGCCAGTTGCAGGGCATCCGGCGTCCGACCGAGCGGCCGGAACGCCGCGGCGAGCGGCACCGCCATGATCACGGCCTTCGAGAACGGGCTCCCGGGCATCGCGGCGAGCCCCGCTCCCGCGATCGCGCCCCAGTCATGACCGATGAGAACATCTCGGCCGGTCGGACCGGCCGCGTCGAGCACCCGGAGCGCATCGTCCATCAGCGCCCCGACGTGATAGCTCTTGTCCGATGCCGTCGACGACGGTGCATAGCCCCGCATGAACGGTGCGACCACCCGCCATCCCGCATCGACCAACAGCGGCGCGACGTTGCGCCATCCATGAGCGGTATCGGGAAAACCGTGCAGGCACAACGCGATCGGCGCGCCGACCTCGCCCCAGCTGAGCGCGCGCAGCCGCACGCCCGGGGTCTCGACGTCGATGATCTCGGGTTCGGCCAATATGGCCCCTATACCGGGTCGAACTTCGAGATGAGCCAGCGTCCGTCGATCTTCTCCAACGTCACCCGGACACTCGAGGCAGTGTCCGTCGGAGCGTCCTGGCCGACGACCACCGTCTGGTTGACGAACACCAGCACCACTGCCTCATTGGGGTCGGCCGATACGGAGGCCGCCGCCGGCACCGAGGCCACCGCCGAGATCTGCTTCTGCTTCGCGCCCGGGATCACGATGTCGTTGATGAGCCCGGTGTAGGACTCCTCGAACTCACCGGTCAGCAGCGAGCGCGCGTCGTTGAGTTGCTGCTCGACGGTCTCCGGCTTGTACGACAACATCGCCACCGTGCTGTCCTTGGCGACCTGAACCGATTCGGCGCGGGCCACGTCCGCGTTGCGCACGGAGTTGTCGACCCACTTCAGATAGCCGGCTCCGGCCGCCAACAGCAGCGCCAGTGCGGGCAGCACGCCGAAGGCGACGACGCGCGCCCAGTCGATGCGCCGCTTGGGGCCCGTCGCCGCCAACTCCGAGGACTCGGTCGCCTCCGCGGATTCAGTGGTCTCCGCGGATTCAGTGGTCTCCGCGGATTCGGTGGTCTCGGCATAGGTGGTCTCGGCAGAGGTGGCCTCCGCGGATTCAGTGGTCTCCGCCGGAGCCGTCGCCGTCGCCGGGGCCTCGGTGGCGGTCGTCTCGGCCGTCGATTCCGTCAACTCCACCGCCTCGGACGTCGACTCCGTGCCCTTCTCGGCGGACTCGTCGGCGGTGGCGTCGGTGTCCTTGTTACGCCTCGGCAGTCGGTGTCTCTTGCTCACGGTACGAACTCCACATTCGAGATCTTGGCCTCGTCCTCGCCGGTCTTCTGCACCGTTATCCTCATCCGCCAGGACCGCGGCGCCTGTTCGGGCGCCCCGGCATTGGTCGTGTTGACGGTCACCGCCACCAGCACCCTGGCCTCGTTGTCGTCGGACGACTCGATGCCCGCCTCGGAGATCTCGCCTTCCGATTTGGACTGCGCCTGCTGGACCACCTGGACAAACGGCTGCGAACGGGCCTGGAAGTCGTCGTAGAACGTCCCGGTCGACGAATCCAGGACGCGCTGCACATCCTCCTCGGCGTGCTCGTGGCTGATCGTGGTGAGGTTCAGCGCGCCTTGCCGCCCCACCTGCAGGAACAGGTTGCGCAGATCGTCGGCCTGCCGCGACTCGTACGCCCGGTACCCCAACCACCCGGTCAACGCCGCCAGGGCCACCACGACCACGAGGCCGATGATCGTCGCCAGACGGACGTGCGACATCGGCTGCTTCGGCGCTGCGGGCTCCGCTGTGTCGTCGGCGTTCTCGGCGGCGTCGATGTCCTCGGCGTCACCTGCATCGTCGGCCGTGTCGGCAGCCGGCGTCGTCGACTCAGGACCTTCGGCGTCGGGGTCGACGGGGGTCGCCCCGCTCACGTCCTCGCCGGGACTGGTCTCGTCTGCCATCTAGGTTCCTCTGCGGCCCGCGGGCCAAGTCGGGGTCGGTTCACAGGTCGGCTACAACCTACGCGCTCGACACCATAGCGTCGGACCCTGTCCGCGTATGGGCACAACGGCTCAAGCGTCAGCTTCCCGGCGGGATGAGCATCGACTGCCACGGCCGCTCGCCCGCCGCACCCTGTGCCAGGTTCGACTGCGTATACACCTTGCCGTCCGGTCCGACGTAGGACCCCGACGCGGGGTCGTATTCGGCGGCCGTGACGGCGGGCAACGGCGGCGTACCCGGCGGCGGAGGCGTCAGCTCGACCATCGGCACATCCGGCGGCACATGCGGGATGGGCTGCCCGGACAGCGTCGCGTTCGGGTCGCCCTTCCAGTTGTAGCCATCGTTGAGCGGGACGTACTGCTCGTCGCTCTCACACATCTGCCAGGTCGGGGCCCGCTTGCCGGGCACCGTGACGCACGGCAGGTTGCGGGCGCCGCGGACGTTGAACGGTGCGTCCTGCGGCGTGCGGCAGTACAGATCGCCCTTCGGCCGCTCGGGATAGTCCTCGAAGACCGGCACCCGCTGCTGCTGAGCGGGCAGGAAGCCGGTCGTACACGGCGGCGGCAGATTCTGCGGCGGCAGCGGCAACGGTGCGGGCAGCGCCGGCAGGATCGCGTTCAGGTTGAAGATCAGCGCATCGCCCATGTAGTCCTGCTTGGTGTTGCGCTTGTGCACGCCCACCGCCTGGGTCACGGCGGTGCCCTGCGGCAGCAACACCAGGAACTGCTCGAGGCTCGGCTGGTACTTGAGGGCAACCTCGCCGACGCTGGCCAGGTTGGCCAACACGATCGGCAGTGTGGGTTGCAACCGGTCGAACAGCGCACGCGCCTCTTCGGCCGCGCCGGGGGTCTTTTCGAGGACGCCGGCCAACGCCGGATCCTGGCTCTGCAGCTGACCGGTGATGTCGGCCAGGTTCGCCGCCCACGCCTGGATCGAGTCCGACGTCTCGGTCTGGCTGTCCAGCACCGGCTTTGACTGATCGATCAGCGTGAGCAGCGGATCGAGGTTCTTGCGGGCGTCGATGGCGAGCGTCGCACTGCCGCTGACCAGCCGGCGCAGTTCGGGACCGAGCCCGCCCACCGCGACATATGCCTCGTCGACGACGGTCTTCAGGTTCTCCTGCGGAATCGCCTGCAGGCCGCGGGCCGTGTCGTTGAGCACCGAGTTGATGTCGGTGGGCACCGTGGCTCGGCTGACGGGGATCACGTCGCCGTTCTGAAGCTCCGGACCCTCGCCGCTGCGCGGAAGCAACTGCACGAACTGTTCGCCGACGGCCGACACGCTGTGCACCTCGGCCTCGAGGTCGGCCGGGATCCGAATGTCGGAGTTCAGCGACAGCACCGCCTGGACTCCGGTGTCGGTCAGTTCGACACTCTTCACCTCGCCGGCCTGCACGCCGCGGTAGGTCACGTTGGCCCGCGGGTAGAGGCCGCCGGTCTCGGGGAGTTCGAGGGTGACGCGGTACTGGCCGACGCCGAGCAGGTCCGGCAACCGCATGTAGCCGAAGACCATGATCGCCAGCGCGACGGTCGCGATCATGGAGAAGATCGCGATCTGGATGAGGATCCGGCGGGTCATTCTCATGTCATGGCCCCTGATCCCAGCGATACGGCGCGACCAACGGATTGCCCCCCGGTGGTGGCACGTGGTGGTTGCACGGGCTCGGGAACTGGCCGATGGTGCGCCCCCACTGCAGTTCCAACCACGTCAGGTTGCACTCGAACCGCGATCCGGTGAAGAAGCCGGAATCGATCCGGCTCAGAGTCAGGTCGAGTACCAGGGTCAGGTTCGCGTAGTCGCCGCGCATCCAGTTGAGCAGCGTCTCTTTCGGGAATGGGAACGTGGGCAGGAAGCTCAGCGCGCGGGTGAGCGCCGGGCCGGCGTTGGCGAGTTCCTGCAACACCACACCGAGGTCCTTGAGCTCTTGGACGAGCGCTTCCTTGGTCTGGTTGACCGAGTCGGCGGCGAGCGCGCTGAACCTGCCCAGCTGGGTCAGCGCCTCGGCGAGGTTCTCGCGCTGATCCCGGAGCACGGCCAAGGCGTCGGGGATGGTCCGTAAAGCCCTGTCCACCACCGGCTTCTGTTCGGCGAACTGTCCGATGAGGTTGTTCAGACCCTCGGTGGCCTCGATGATGTCCTGCTTCTGATCGTCGAGGTGGCCGATCGCGATGTCGAGTTGCTCGATCAGGCTGCGCAGGTCGTTCTCGCGGCCGGTGAACGCGACGCTCAACGCCTCGGTGATGTCGTGGATGTTGCCGATCCCACCGCCGTTGAGCAGCAACGCGACCGAGGCCAGGGCCTGTTCGGTGCTCGGATACGCACTCGATGACGAGAGCGGTATCAGCGAGCCCTCCTTCAGCTTGCCTTGCGGCGCAGCGTCTGTCGGCGGCGCCAACTCGATGTGCAGCGAGCCCAACAGACTGGTCAGGCCGAGCTTGGCCGTCGAATTCGCCGGCAGATCCACATTGCCGTTGAGTTGCATCGTCACCAGCGCGTGCCAGTCCTGGCGTTGGATCTTCGTGACGTGGCCGACGTTGACATCGCCGACGCGCACGCGGGAGTTCGGCTCGATGTTGTCGACGTCCGGCATCTGCGCCTGAATGGTGAAAGCGCCCGGACCGGTGCCCTCCACGCCCGGCAGCGGAATCGAGTTGAGCCCGCGCCAGTCCGAACAGCCGGACAACACCACCGCCGACGCCGCGACGGCGACAACTACGCGAATGAGCCTGCGCCGCATCATGGTCCCACCCCAGGCGGCACCATCATGCCGTGCAGCCCGTCGGCCGCGTTCGTCGTCACCGGCGCCTCCGCGGCCAGCGGCGGCCCCGCGGGCGGAGCCGGCTGCGCCAAGGCGGACGGCGGCGGCGGTGCCTGCGGCGCCGGAACGGGTTGCGGCGGAATGTAATCCGGACGCAGCCAGTCCTCGCTGTAAGTCAGCTCGTTCGGCCTCGTCGAGGCGCCGGAAAAGACGTTCTGCATGATCGGCAGGAAGTTGTACTCGCGGTTCTTCAGGATCGGCGCCATGTACTGCACACACAGCTTCGCCGACTGTTCGGCGCCCAGCCGCGACGCCGCCTGGATGGCGCCACACAGGAAGGACAGCGGGTTGGCGAAGTTGTTGAGCATCGGCACGCTGCTCACCGCCCCCTGCGCGGGCTGCCAGATGTTCACGTAGTTCTGCAGCGTGTTGGGTGCGACGTGGAGGAACTGCTTGACGTCGGCCAGGCTGTCGGTCAACGCCTGGGTGACCCCCGCCAGCTTGTCCGACGTGGTCCCCAGCGATTCGCGGTTCTCCGCCACGAAACTCTGGACCTCTCCGACGACATTGTTGAGATCGCGTACGGCGTTGGCGACTTCGTCGGGATTATTGGCCAGCAATCCCGTCACGGTCGCCAGGTTCTGGTTGAGCTGGCGCATCACGTCGGTGCTGTCCTGCAGCGCCGACACCAGGATCGCCAGGTTCTTGACCGTGGAGAAGATGTCGGTGCTCTTGTCCCCGAGCGCCGTGATCGCCTGCGACAGCTTGATCACGGTGTCGCGGATGTTGGCGCCTTCTCCGCGCAGGTTGTCGGCCGTGGTGTTGATGAGCGACCCGAGCGGGCTCACCCCACCCGGCTCGGTCGGCTGCAGCGTCTCGGCCAACTTCTCCAACTGCTGACGCACCTGGTCCCATTCGACCGGGACGGCGGTGCGGCTCTGCGGAATCACCGCGTTGTCGGGCATAACCGGACCCCCGGTGTAGGCCGGCGTGAGCTGCACACTGCGCGCGGTCACGACAGACGGCGACAGGATCGCGGCCTTGGCGTCGGCCGGGACCTTGTACTTGCTGTCGTACCAGAAGGAGATCTTCACACGTTCGGGTTGCGGTTCGATCGACTCGATCTCGCCGACCCGCACGCCGATGATGCGGACCGCGTCGCCGGGGTAGATGCCGTTGGCGTTCTCGAAGTAGGCGACGACGTGTGTGCGGTTGACCCGTTCGGTGTTGCGGAACAACACGATTGCCCCGCCGGCCAGTATCACGACCAGGGCGACGGCCAGCATGGTGCGAGCGGAGCGCGTCATTGTCCGCCCTCCGAGGGTGCGAGGTGGTCGACGCCACCGGGTGCGGGCACCGCGACGGGGGACGGCGTCGGGTCGGGTGTCGACTGCAACGCCGGCGGCGCGGCGGCCGGCGGTCCCGGAGGCGGCCCGCCGGGTGGCGGCGCCGGAAGCGGTTCGCGGTAGGGGTAACAACCCGGACCGGGCAGCGGCAGGCCGGGGAGGCCGCAGGCGCGGTCCTCGGGATTACCGGTGATGGCGTCGGGCACCGTCAGCCGCGGTTCGCCGCCCTGACCCGTGCGCGGGAACGGCACGGGCAGTGCGGGAGTACCCGGCTGTCCGACCTGGGGGTCGGAGAGTTCGGACGGCAACAGCACATTCGGGTCCAGACCGAGATCGGAGAACGCGGCGTCAATGAACGGCTGCAGGAACTGACCCGGAAGCAGGTTGGCGACATAGGTCTTGAAGAACGGGCCGCCCGACACCGACTCACCCAGCGACATCGAGTAGTCGGTGAGCAACTCCAGCGACTTCTGCAGGCGCTCCTTGCGGTTGTCGATGATCGTCAAAACGCCGTTGAGCTTGTCCAGGGCCGGCCGCATGGTCTCGCGGTTCTCGGCGATGAAGCCGCCCAACTGCCTGCTCAGTGCGGAGATGTTGCCCGAAACCTCGTCCAGCGCGGCGCTTTGGCTCCTCAGCTCGGCCAGCAGCGCGTTGGTGTTGTTGACCAGGCTGACGATCTGGTTGCTGCGCTCGGACAGCACCGTGGTGGCCTTGTTGGCGTTGCCCAACAGGTTGCGCAGTTGCTCATCGCGCTGGTTCAGCGTGTCGGAGAACCGCGCCACGCCCTCGATCGCGACACGCAGTTCCGGCGGGGTCTCGGAGAAGGTGTCCGCCAACACCCGCAGCGAGTCCGACAACTGGTTGGTGTTCAGACCGCTGATTGCCATGGCCAACTCGCCCAACGCATCCGGCAATTCATAAGGCGCCGTCGTGCGATCGAGCGGAATCGTGCCCTCCAGTTGACCGTCGCCGCGCGAGGTGACCTCGAGGAGCTTGGTACCCAGGATCCCTTCGGTCTTGATCGCCGCCTCGGTGCGGTCGCCCAGCCGGATGTGCTTGGCGACGGTGAACGTCACCAGGGCGCGCGGCCCGTCCAGCTCGATCGATTGGACCTGGCCCACCTCAAATCCGGAAACGTGTACGGCCTCACCCGATTCCAACCCGCCGACCTCGGAGAAGTACGCCGAGTACTCGTTGCCCTGCAGGAACGGCAGACGTTGGTAGTTCAGCGAGCCCAGCACGATGGCGATCGTCAACGCCAGGCCGATGGCGCCGATGACCAACTGATTGCGTTCGGAGAAAGATCTCATCGCGGCGCGCACCTCCCGGTGGACTGCCCGGCCACCTTCACATACACCGGCTGACCGCCCTTACCGTTGAGCTTGAGCACGATGTCGCAGAGGTAGAACGTGAAGAAGTCACCGTAGATGCCTTGTCGCGCAAGGGCCTGATACGCATCGGGCAGCGTGTTGAGCAAGTTGTCGAAGTACTCGTGGTCGGCCACCACGATCCCCGCCGCGCGGTCGGTCTCGTGGATCGTCTTGGAGAACGGCGGGCGGGCCTCCGCGAGCAGGTCGGTGATGGTCGCGGCCGCGGCGTTGGTGTACGCCAGCCCGTTACTGATGTCCTCCTTGCGACCCTGCAGCGTCGCCACCAGTTCGGAGAGGGCGTCGACCGCCTTCGCGAACTGCTCGTTCTGGTCGCCGAGCGACCCCAGCACGACGTTGAGGTTGACGAGCACCTCGCCGATCAGTCGATCCCGGTCTGCCAGGGTCGTCGTCAACGCCGCGGTCTGCGACAGGAACGAGTTGATCGTCCCGCCCTGGCCCTGCAGCGCCTGAATCAACTGGCTGGACAACGCATTCACCTGATCGGGGTCCAAGGCCCGGAACAGCGGCCGGAAGCCGCCGATCAACGCGTCCAGGTCGAGCGCGGGTGAGGTGCGGGCCAACGGGATCGTGCCGCCGGGCTCGAGCTTCTTGACTCCGCCGACACCCTCCTCGAGCGCCAGGTAGCGGCCGCCGATGAGGTCGTCGTACCGGATGACCGCCCTGCTGCCCTCGGTCAGCACCACCGACTGATCCGCGGTGAACTCGACCCGCGCCGTGGTATCCGGTTGTATCTCAACCTTTTTGACCCTGCCGATCTCGACGCCCGCGATGCGGACGAAGTCGCCGTTCTCCAGCCCGGTGACGTTGGTGAACTCGGCCACGTAACTGTTGGTGACCTCCCCGAAGCGCATCTGCCCGAACACCGCGAAAAGCCCGAACACGCCCAGCACGCACACACCCAGGAACGCGGCGAGACGCAATGCGTCTCGTCGGACCCTGGCGTTCATGCTCGGCATGGCGTCTTACCTTTCATCGCGTCGTGGATCATCCGAACGGGGGGCCCGGCCGGGCCGGGGTGGGCAGGGGTGTCGGCGGCAGTGGCGTCGGTTGCATCTGCGCCGGCGAGTGGACGATGAACGGCTCCGACCCTGGGGTGGCACCCGGATCGCGCGGCGCCATCGGCGGAGGCGCCGCGGGCAGGCCGGGCCACAGCGGGGTGCCGTCGTCGGCGTAGAGATCCGCACCGTAGGCCGGGGCACCGGGGTACGGGATCGGACCGGGCGCGGGTCCGCCGAACAGGTTGCGGATGCTCGGCGGTTCGGGCACGGCGCGGGTGACCGGCAGGTAGTTGGCATACCCCGGGAAGCCGATGCCGGGGTTCGGGCGCCAGTCGAGGCCGGTGCCGAATCCGGTGTTGGTGACGAGGTTTCGCACCGGCCAGTTCTTCGCGACATCGGGCAGCGAGCCGCAGCTGGGCTTGCCGCCGGGACCGCCCTTGGCGCCGATGACCGGCAGGTGGTTGGGGTACTTGTACGCGTCGTCGCCCAGCGCCAGGCCCACGTCCAACACCAGGGAGCGGCCGTTACCGCCCGGCGCGTCGTACCCACCGGTGTCCAGCAGAGTCTTCGCACCGGTCAGCAGGCACGTGTATTCGGGGCTGTACTTGAAGAGCAGGTTCGTCGTCGGCTCGAGCACGTTGATCGCTTTGATCAGGTTCTGTTGGTTCGGCGCGAGCAGGCTGATACCGCTGTTCGAGAACCCGATGGTGGCCAGCAGCAGCGCATCGAGCTGGTTGGCGCGCGCGACCACGGTGGCACTGGTCGTGCTGGCGGCGTCGAGGGTGGTGACGATGTCCTGTGCGGCGGCGCTGTAGGTGTTGTTGAAGTCCCGTAGCGCCCGCAGGTCCTCGGTGATCGTCTCGTTACGCGGATTGAGTTCCAGCAGAACTTGATTCGCATCGGTGGTGGCCTGGCCGATGCGCTCCCCCTGGCCGCGCACCCCCTCTGCTAGGGCGTACAGGGTGCTGTTGAGCTTGGCGGGGTCGATCTGCTCGAGCACGTCGACCACGTTCTGGAAGACGGTGTTCGCTTCGACGGTGACATTGCGCGACACGATCACCTGACCGGGTTCGAGCCGCTGCCTGCTGGGGTCGTCGGGGTAGATCAGATCGACGAACTTGGCGCCGAACACCGTGGTCGCCCGGATCTGCGCCTCGATGTTGGCGGGGATGTATTCGAGCTTGTCCCTGTCGATCTCGAGTTTCAGCGCCACCGGTTCGGAGCCGCCCTCGATCGCGGCGACCCGCCCGACCTGCACTCCGCGCAATTTGACCTTGGCGTTGGTCTCCATCACCAGGCCCGAACGTTCGGAGGTCAACGTGACCGTCTCGGTCTTATCGAACGAGCCGACGAACAAGGCGTAGGTCAACCAGAGCGCCACCACGGTCAACACCACGAGGATCAATGTCCACCAGGCGGGATGCAGGCCTTCGTCTCGATCGTCCATCGTCACCCGGCCAAGTTGAAGTTGCCGGATTGGCCGTACACCGCGAGCGAGAGCATGACCAGGACGAAGGCGGCGACGATCAACGACGTGCGCACGGCACGTCCGACGGCCTCCCCCACCCCGGCGGGCCCGCCGCGAGCGGTGAAGCCGTAATAGGTGTGCACGAGCATGATCACCACCGACAGCGCGATGCACTGGCCGAACGACCACATCAGGTCGGTGGGATTGAGGAACGTTCTGAAGTAGTGGTCGTATACGCCGGTCGACTGGCCGTAGATGACCGTGGTTCCGAACCGCGCCGCCCAGAACGCCATCAGCACGCCGACGCAGTACAGCGGGATCACCACGAGGAAGCCCGCTATGACGCGCGTCGACGCCAGGAACGCGATGCTACGGATGCCCATGACCTCGAGGGCATCGATCTCCTCGTTGATGCGCATCGCGCCGAGTTGTGCGGTGGCTCCGGCGCCGATGGTGGCGGACAATGCGATCGCGGTGGTGGCCGGGGCGATCAGTCGCACGTTGAAGTAGGCCGACACGAATCCCGTCAGGGCCTCGACGCCGAGTTCGGAGAAGTCGCTGTAACCCTGGACCGCAACCAGCGCGCCGGTGGTCACCGTCAGGAAGCCGACAATGGCGACCGTACCGCCGATGATGATGAGCGCTCCGGCGCCGAGCCCCATCTCGGCGATGATCCGGACCAGCTCGACCCGGTAATGGAGCAGGACGTAATGCATGTTGCGCAGCGTGCGGCCGTAGAACTTGGTCTGCATCCCGATGCGGTTCCACGGAGTGGCCACGCTCTTGAACCGGCTCTTGAGCCAGGGGAATTGGGAGTGCGGCCGCGAGACGGTCATTGCGTGATTCTGATCGCTACGGCCGTTGCGACGATGTTGATCGCGAACAGCGCCATGAATGTGAACACCACGGTCTCATTGACCGCGTTACCGACGCCGGCAGGCCCGCCGCGTACGGAAATCCCTTTGTAGCAGGCGATCAGGCCGGCCGACAGACCGAATAGCGCCGCTTTCACCAGCGCGATGACCACGTCGGTGGCCCCGATGATCAGGGTGAGACCGGCGGCGAACGCACCGGGCGAGACGTTCTGGATGTAGACGACGAAGAAGTAGGCGCCGGCCAGGCCCACCAAGATCACCGTGGCCGACAGGGCCAGGGACACGATGGTGGCCGCCAGCACCCGCGGAACCACAAGCGCCTGAATGGGATCCACGCCCATCACCCGCAGCGCATCGAGTTCCTCACGGATCGTGCGCGCGCCGAGGTCGGCGCACATCGCGGTGGCGCCCGCACCGGCCACCACCAGAACCGTCACGATGGGCCCGATTTGGCGCACCGTACCAAGGGCGGCGCCCGTCCCGGAGAAGTCCGCGGCACCGATCTCGCCGAGCAGGATTGTTTCGATGAAGGTCAGCAAGACCGTGTAGGGAATGGTCAGCAACAGCGTCGGCACGATCGAAACCCGCGCGACGAACCACGACTGACTGATCAGTTCTCGCCATGCGAAGGGCGGCTTGAACATCGACACCAACGTGTCGAGCGCCATGGAATAGAAGCCGCCGAAGGCGCGGACGGGCTTGGCAATTGCAGTGGAGGCGACCATCAATCGGGCCTTGCCCGTCTGGGGTGACCTGCCATAGGCCGTCCAACCTTCCTCGACACCAACAACCCGCGCCCGTGATGGCTGTGGCGCAAGGGTACACACGGGCGGACGCCGGGGAACGGTATATCGAATTTTTACGGTTGAGCAAGCGCACAGGGCGCTCAGACGGGTTTCCGCATTACAGAAGCCACTGGCTAACTTTCCCGCACCGCTTCCTCGAGTTCGGCGATGACAATCTTGCGCATTCCGAGCATCGCCTTCGCGGCGGCCGCCGCACGAGCCGGATCCGGATCGTCGAGCAGTTCGTGAAGACGTTCGGGCACGATCTGCCAACTCAACCCGAAGCGGTCCTTGAGCCAACCGCATTGCGACTCCTCGCCGCCGTCGACGAGTCGGCTCCAGTAGTAGTCGACCTCCTGCTGGTCGCCACAGCGAACCGTGAACGAGACGGCCTCGGTGAACGCGAACTGCGGGCCGCCGTTGATCCCCACGAAACGGTGGCCATCCAGCACAAAGGTGGCCGAGACCACGTCACCGGGCGTACCGGGCCCGGCTTCGGTGTATCGGTTGATCTTCTCCACCGACGAGTGGGGAAAGATCGAGGTGTAGAAGGCCGCGGCCTCTTCCAGGTTGTCGTCGAACCAGAGCGACGGAGTGATCGAAGGCATGCCGTAAAGACCACCGTGCCGTCCGGAATTCATCGCCGTTCGTCGACGTATTGGCCGGCGCCGAGGGCCCGCAGCGCGAAGTCGAGCACCCGCGCCTTGGCCCGCCGCAGGCCGTCGTGGTCGTCAAACGTCTGGCTGATCAGCACACGGCTGATGATCGCGTTGATGGCGAAGGCGTCCTGCTCGGGGTCGGTCAGCGGGAACGATCCGTCGTCGCACCCGCGCTGCAGGATCGCCACCAGGGAGCGCTCCCGGTCGGCGTGGGCCTTCTCGCGGGTGGCGCGGTAGCCCTTGGCGGCCCGTACCTCGTCGGAGTCGATGACCGTGAAATGCATCCGCGTCTCGTCGTCGTGAATCAGCCCGAACATCCCCTCGATCCACGCCCCGAGTTGTTCGGCGGGGACACTCGACTTGTCCCGGACGACGCGGTCGAGCCGTGCGGTCAACGCATCGGTCTCCTCGCGGAGCATGGCGAGAAACAGCTCGTCCTTGGATTCGAAGTGGCGGTAGAAGGCTCGCGTCGACACCCCGGCGCGCTGCAAAATCGCGGCGACCGGGATGGGGCCGGTGTGCGGCTGGGAGAGACAGGCGTAGGCAGCCTCGATGATGCGCTCACGGTCCTGGTCGGCCGACTCCAATTGCACGAGGGCAAAGTATATTGACGCTCTCATCAAGGACACCGCGATCGGCGGAATTAGGCGGTGGGTAACGTGAGCGACCTGGGTGAGCCGGAGAGGACGGCCGTGAGCGCGACTGACAGCGAACCGCAGACCGTGAAGTTCCGCGGCTCTGAGGACATCACCTTGGTGGCCGACGAGTGGAACCGCGGCGTGGCGACCGAGCGCCCCTCGGTGTTGCTCCTGCACGGCGGCGGTCAGAACCGCTACTCGTGGAAGCGCACCGGCCACATCCTCGCGGGCCTCGGATTGCATGTGGTCGCCCTGGACAGCCGCGGGCACGGCGACAGCGACCGAGCACCCAACGCGAACTACACCGTCGACGCGTTGAGCGCCGACACCCTGGCCGTGGTGGAACAGATCGGCCGTCCGGTCGCCCTGATCGGCGCCAGCATGGGCGGGATGACGGGCATGCTGACCGCCGCCGACGCGGGGCCGCAGAAGGTGACCAAGCTCGTGCTCGTCGACGTCGTGCCCCGGTACGAAAAGGACGGCAGCGCCCGTATCCGCGATTTCATGTCCAGCGGGATAGACGGTTTCGAGACCCTCGACGAGGCCGCGGACGCAGTGGCCGCGTATCTGCCGTACCGGAAGCGGTCGCGCAATCCGGAGGGTTTGAAGAAGAACCTGCGATTCCGCGATGGACGCTGGTTCTGGCATTGGGATCCGGCGTTTCTCACCGCACCGATCGACGACCGTTTCGTCCGCGAGGAGAAGCTGGAGCGCGCGGTGATGAGCTTGACCATCCCGATCCTGCTGATTCGTGGGAAACTCTCCGACGTGGTCAGCACCGCGGGCGTGAAGGACTTCCTCGAAAAGGTGCCTCGGGCCGAGTTCGTCGAGCTCTCCGAGGCCGGCCACACCGCCGCCGGTGACGACAACGACGCATTCTCCGAAGTCGTGGTGCAATTCGTCAGCCGGTGACCGCAGACCGCCGCACCGTCGGCTTCAACTTCCTCGAAGAGCCGGAATTGCCCGCGCCGCGGGTCACCTGTTGTCCACCGCCGGGCGGTGCTACCTCGACATGGTCAACAACGTCACCGTGCTCGGGCATGCGCATCCGCGGGTGGCCGCGACCGCCGCGCGCCAACTGCGCAAACTGAACACCAATTCGCGGTTCAACTACGAGGCGGTGGTGAAATTCAGCGAGCGGCTGGCGGCCACGCTGCCGGACCCGCTCGACACCGTCTTCCTGGTCAATTCCGGTTCGGAGGCAAGCGATCTGGCATTGCGGCTGGCCATGGCCGCCACCGGCCGACGCGAAGTCGTCGCGGTGCGCGAGGCCTATCACGGCTGGACCTACGGCACCGACGCGGTCTCCACGTCGATCGCCGACAACCCCAACGCGCTCGCCACCCGGCCGCAGTGGGTGCACACGTTGGACTCGCCCAACAGTTTTCGCGGCAAGTACCGCGGTGCCGACGCGGTGCGCTACGCCGACGACGCGGTGCGCAGGATCGAGGAGTTGGTCGCCGCGGGTCGCTCCCCCGCGGCGTTCATCTGCGAGAGCGTGTACGGCAATGCGGGAGGTATGGCGTTGCCCGACGGCTATCTGCAGCGGGTGTACGCGGCTGTCCGCGCCGGCGGCGGACTGGCGATCTCCGACGAGGTCCAGGTGGGCTACGGCAGGCTCGGCGAATGGTTCTGGGGCTTCCAGCAGCAGGGCGCCGTGCCCGACATCGTGTCGGTGGCGAAGTCGACCGGCAACGGGTACCCGCTCGGAGCGGTGGTCACCAGTCGGGCGGTGGCCGAGGCGTTCCGGTCCCAGGGGCACTTCTTCTCCTCGACCGGGGGCAGCCCGCTGTCGTGCGCCATCGGCATCGCCGTGCTGGACGTGTTGCGCGATGAGAGGCTGCAGGAGAACGCGTTTCGGGTCGGCGGTCACCTCAAGGACCGCCTGTTGGCACTCCGCGACAAGCATCCGCTCATCGGCACCGTGCACGGCATGGGGTTGTATCTGGGCGTCGAGATGATCCGCGACGTAGAGCGCCTCGAGCCGGCCACCGAGGAGACCGCCGCGATCTGTGACCGGATGCTCGAACTCGGCGTGATCATCCAGCCGACCGGCGATCACCAGAACATCCTGAAGACCAAGCCGCCCTTGTGCATCGACATCGAGGGCGCCGACTTCTATGTCGACGCCCTCGACCGGGTGCTCACCGAAGGCTGGTGAGCCTTCAGGCCAGCATGTCACCGCTGGGTGGGTCACCGGTGTAGATCGGCACCAGTTCCGGGGCGAACACCACCATCGCGGTGGCGACGACCGTGATCGCCTCATCCTTGGTCAGATACGGGCTTTCAAGGTAGACCGTCCGCGCCATGGTCACCGGGTGCACGCCGCTCCTGAGCGCATACGCGATGGCATGACCGCTGAAGACCAGGTCGTTCCAGGTATAGCCGGGGGCCGGGCCGATCCCCTCATCGGCCAGCAGGCTGATGTACGCCGCCTCGTCCTGAGTCAGCGCCGTGGCCTGCGGTGCTGTGGTCAGCGCCTGACCGAACATCCCGAGGATCAGGACGAGCCCGGCAGCCAGGATCGCGAGCATCCGGGTCGGCCCGCGGGCGGGACGTCGCTGGGTTGCGTCGAGACGTGCGATGGTGTTCATGATTCCCCCTCATATCGCGGTAATCCCTGACACTTACGAGCCTCCGCCGCGGGGGGCAGCGGTAGCAGAGTCGATGGCCAGCAACCATAGTGACGAATGTCGTCTCGGCAGGGGTACAACGTCACATTTTGACGGCTGCGTTATGTAACTGGCTATTGGAAAAGGCAAGCGGACAGAGAGCTCTCCGCGAAAAGCACCCGGAAACGGGTGCGCGCGGAACCGATCAGCAAATCTGTTGCTGATTGCCGTCAGGCCAGCAGCGGAACCACGGGGTGGCGGTCATCGGTCAGGATCTCGAACATCGCGCGGCGGTCGGCGATCAGCTCCGCGCGCTCGAATGCCTTGCCGGCGACCTGGATTCGGCAGGTGGCGATCGCAGAGTTGTAGCAGTATTTCGCCGCACCGTCGGTGTCGGTATACGTCAGCCCGATCACGTCGGACGGTTCGGCCACGAGCTCGCCCTCGATCATCTGGTCGCCGACCCGCCCGCCGAATGTCCACGTGAACGGACGGTAGCGGCCGTGGGTCTGCAGGCTGCCGCGGATCGACCGTACGGCGAACTCCTGGCCGGCGTGCCGGAACACGAACAACGTCACGCCAGGTAACAGGAACGAGCCGAGTGCCGCACGGGCGGTGACGATTTCGAGCGTCGCCTCGGGCGCCTCATCGAATCCGCACACCTGGCCGTACGCGTACGACGGCGTGTGTCGGGTGCCCCAGTTGTGGTTGACGCTGCCGGTCCAGCCGTCGAGCACGAGACGGACGTCGTCGAGTTCGAGCAGTCCGTCGAACCGGGCCAGCGGATGGCGCACGGTCGTTTTCGCGGTCGGGAACCGCGCCGCGTAAGCGCGATCGGTGAGCAGGCGGACCGGCGGCTCGTCACCCGGGGTGATGCGCAGGTCCCAGCGCGCAGAGCGGTGCCCGCCGGTGATCACGCCCTCGGCCGAGCGGTCATCGAGGATGGTCGCGGCGATGCGCGCCGTCCACGGCTCGTGATCGTAGTCGGCCGACTCCATCGGATACGGCTCCTTGAGCGCCCGGTTGCCCACCCCGTCCGGATCGAAGACCATCACCCACACATCGGCGGCCGGCCTGCCCTCCGTGGGCAGCAGCAAGGTCTCCCGCAACCACAGCGCCTGAGGTGACCCCGGGCGGTTGGCGCGGATGTAGCGACTCTCGTAATACGGGGGCTCCGCGGGCAACACCGTGTCAGCATCCAATACTTGAGGGGTGAGCGGAGCGCAGATCGCGACCTACATATTGGCGATCGTGGCGGCGGCCGAAGCCGTCGCGCTGGGTGTGCTGTGGTTTCGCCACACCCGTCAGCGGGAGGAACTCGAGGAGGCGCGCCGTCGTCTCGACACCAAGAACATGCTGCTCAGTGGTGGTCGCGAAGCGGTGAAGCAGGTGTGGCAGACCGCGAACATCCTGCGCAAGGACGGCATCGGCGCTGCGGTGCGATCCTCGATCGAAGACCTCGCGGACTGGGCCGAGGTGGAGCGACCCGACCTGGCCCGGCTCTCGCCGAGCGGCAAGATGGTGGTCTTGTTCTCCGACATCGAGGATTCGACCGCGCTCAACGAACGCATCGGTGACCGCGCCTTCGTCCGGTTGCTGGACCGCCACGACAAGATGGTGCGCCGCCACGTCAAGAAGCACTCGGGCTACGTGGTGAAGAGCCAGGGCGACGGGTTCATGGTCGCCTTCGCCCAGCCGGAGGAGGCGGTGCGGTGCAGCATGGATGTGCAACACTCACTTCGCCGCCCGCCCAACGGTATTCGCGTTCGCATCGGAATCCACATGGGCAAGTCCGTGCGCCGCGGTGATGACCTGTTCGGACGCAACGTCGCGATGGCCGCGCGGGTGGCCAACGAAGCCAACGGCGGCGAGGTGCTGGTGAGCGAGGTGGTGCGCGACGCCCTGGGCGACGTCGAGGACATCTCGTTCGACGACGGCCGCGACGCCCAGCTCAAGGGGTTCAGCGGATCGCACCGGCTCTATGCCGTCGAGTCCTGACCGGCCGCGTTGGCTTCGGCCACCCGCTGGTGCAGCCGTGCCCTGATGTCTTCGGGCGTGTAGGAATTGCGGCGCCGTTGGTCGCGCGCGACCAGGACCCCGCCCGTGACGACGCCCGCGACGCTCGCCAGCCCGACCCACTTCCAGATACCGCGCATAGCGGTCAGTCTGCCTAAGCTGCGGTTGTGAAACCAACCACCGTGTCGTTGGAGCAGGCGCTGGAGGCGACGCGCACCGGCGACCTCTGGCTGTTCCGCGGGCGGTCCGGACCCGACCGGGCGATCCAGTCGCTGACCAACAGCCCGGTCAACCACGTCGGGATGACGGTCGCGATCGAGGATCTACCGCCGCTGATCTGGCACGCCGAACTCGGCGACAAGCTGGTCGACATGTGGACGGGACGCAACCAACGCGGTGTGCAAATCAACGATGCACGACAGGTGGTGGAGCGGTGGATCACCAATTATCACCAGCGCTGCTGGTTGCGTCAGCTCACGCCGTACGCCAATCGCGAGCAGGAGGACAAGGCGTTGAAGGTGATCGCCCGCATGGACGGCACGCCGTTTCCGAGCACCGCCCGGCTGACCGGCCGGTGGTTTCGCGGGCGCCTCGCTGTCACCGATTTCACGCGTGGAATTCCGTTTGTGCACAGGAAAGTTCGTGATGCGACGGTACGCAGGAAGCAGGAGAAGCTTCAGGTCGGCCTGGAGACCGCATACTGCGCGGAGACAGTCGCCATCACCTACGAGGAGATGGGGCTGCTGACATCGGAGAAGCACTACAACTGGTTCGACCCCGGTTCCTTCTGGAGCGGTGACTCATTGCCACTGGTGCCCGGTTACCAACTCAGCCCCGAGATCGCGGTGACCCTGGACTGATCGACCCTGCACGGGCGTGGCCCAAAGCCAGGGAAACCCCTGCTTCCCTTTCGATCCCGTCGCCCTAGCTTTACTCCCATGTTTACGTACATGAAAATTCTGGTCGCACTGCTGTTCGCGGGACTCACACTGCTGCTGTCGGGATGCGTCTTCGCTACCGGCACGGTCATCAGTACCGTCCCGATCATGTAGTGCGCGGCCCCTGCGTCATCGCGCCTACAGGCGCGCGAAGCAGGGGTCGGCGTCCTCCTGGGGAATGGCGGCATCCCGACTCGAGAACTTCCCGACGACGCCGGAGTCGGTGACCTCCACGCTGTCGGCGTGGATCCCGAGCGGGTAGTTGTCGTTGAGCTTCTTGGTCAGGTCGTTCAGCGCCGACTGCACCGCGTCCTTGGGTAGCGGGCCGGTGACGTCGAGGACCTGCAGGTTGAGATCGCCGTCGGTGACGACGGGCCTGGCGGTGACGCTGTTGTCGCCGGCCTCCAGGATCACCGTCCCCGCCGCGTCGTCGGTACGGACGCCGGTGACGAGGTTGCCTACGCCGGGCAGGTTCGCCGCGACGGTGTCCTTGATACCGGCCGACTTCCAACTCAGGGTCGCGTCGAGTGCCCCGATGGTGCCCTTGGAGTCACCGGTGTCCTGCAGTCGCACATCGGCGAGGGTGACCTGCGCGGTCATACCGTCCGCGCTCTGCACCCGGTTGCCGTCGGTGGTGACCGAGATGTTGGTGTAGTGCCCGGTGATGTGCTGCCACAGGAATGGCGGGTTCACGCCGAACGAGATCTTGACGCCGTCCTCGGTCACGCACTCGGCGACCTCGGTCAGGATGCTGTCCGCGCGCTGCCGGGCGTAGAGCTCGCCGGCGGCCAGGCCGCCGGCCAGCAGGGCCACGACGATCACGGCGATCAGCACGATCGAGGTCTTGTTGAAGCCTCGGCGGCGCTTCTCGCTTGCCTCCGGGGCGGGTCCGAACGACGGCGGCGGTGGCGGTGCCGGCCGCTCGATCTGCTGAGTCGGCCGCACGTCCGCGGGGGACGGTGGCCGCGGAATCCGTTGGGTAGGCCCCGCGTTCTCGGGGCCTCTCGGCGCGCGGAGCTGCTCTGTCGGCTGCTCGTGGGATGGCGGCGCCGGTTGTCTGCGCGGGTCCGGCGGCCGGGGCGGAGGCCGTCGCTGACCCGGGTGGGGTGGTGGCGAGCCGCGGCCCCGCCAGTCAGGCGGACCCGGGCGCTGCGGCGGCTGCGTCACGTGCGCGATTCTGCCCTATCGATGTGTGAGAAGCCCCCGCCAGGTTGTATGACCTGGCGGGGGTTTGACAGCTCGATGAGGCGCTACGCCCGCGGCGGGGGCGGGTTGGTCGTGCCGGTGTTACGGACGGCCGGGTAGTCGGGGTCCCTACGCTTCTTGAGTCCGAGCAAGCCCAGCAGGCCGAGGAGCCCCGCGAGCCCCCACAGGCCGGTGTTGTCGCTCTCCTGCTCGTGCTCGACTTCCTGGGCGACCGTCGTGGTGGTGCTCGCTGGTGCGGTGAGCTCGGTGGCATTCGCCACGCCGGCACCCCCGAACAGCAAACCGAGTGTCACCGCGCCGACCGCTATTGCTTTCTGCATTTCTTTGCTCCTTCGTATCTGGAGCTATTCGACCCATGGGCACCGTGCCCACCCCCCTAGCTCGGGCACAGGTCTACCCAAAGGAAATCCGCTCAACCCTCTGTTCGCAAATGCATCGTGCGTGCATCGCTTTGGTCTACTCGGCGCGAAACACCGTCTGCCGCTTGGCGAGATAGGCGGCGAGATTGTCCAGTGAAGAATTCATTCCGTCCGCGTGGTCGGCCGCCGAGATTCCCAGCGGCACGTCATCGGCGCGCATCTCCACCCGCGTCCCGCCGTCCACCCTCGTCACGGTCCACGTCATGGTCATGGTTCCGCCGAAAGCCGGGTCACCCGAGTCGAACTCGACGGCCTGCACGATTCGATCGTCGGGCTCGATCTCGACGAAGCGGCCCTCGACGACGTCGGAGTCGGCGTCGCTCTTCCCGCCCTCCGACGGCGGATCGGTATACGTCAGAACCATCCGGTAGGAACCACCCGGGCGAGCGTCGAAGTGTTCGAAGCGGCCGCTCATCCCGGACGGAGGCAGCCATTCGGCGAGCGCCCCGGGGTCGATGAGCGCTTCGAAGACACGGCTCAGTGGAGCCTTGACCACCCGCGATGCGGTATCGATGCGTGCCATCCACAACATTGAACCCGATTCCGTTCTTGGGATCGGTAGCGCGCACCACGCCTTGTACTTGCCGCACCGGCGACGCGACCCCACGCGACGCCTTCGCGGAAGGAATCCTGCGGGATGAACGGGCTGAAGAAATCCCTCGTCGGAGCGACCTTGTCGGCGGGCATCGTCCTCGCCGCTGCGCTCACCGCCGGTGGTGCGGGTGCGATGCCGTCGCCGCATCCGGGACTGAGGATCGAGTACGCCGATCCCACGGTCGCCGGCGACGGATCGGTGCGGTCCCCTCAGACACGGCTGTGCGACGGTTCGGTGCGGGTGGCCGGCCCGACCGTGCAGGCGTGCGACGGTTCGGTGCGGGTGGCCATACCCTGAGCCGCCACTAACGCGGCGAGGTCCGCCTCGCCTGCCAGGTGACTCCCGGCACGGTGTTCGCCAGATCCGCTCTGGCCTTCGCGAACACGCGCAGCGCCCGATAGAACGACCAAACCTGGCGGGGCGTCGGCACTTTCGGTACCCACGCCAATTCCCAGTGGATGCCGTTGATGGGGTCGTCGAAGAACACCGCGTAGTAGCCGGGCCAGTACTGCGGGTACTCCAGGGGCGTGTCGGTGACCGGGATCTCGTGCGCGACCAGAAAATCGCGGTGGAAGCGGTCGACCTCTTTTCTGCTACGCGCCCATAAGGCGATGTGATTGATGCCGACGGCCTGGTCGGCGTGCGTCAGCTTCGCGCCGGTGCGCGCGGGCTGGATCCCGATGTAGCTGTGCGGGTTGACGTGGCGCGTCATGTAGTAGATCGACTGGTACTCCATGTTCAGCGACGAGAAGCTGCTGTATCCGAGCCAGCCGAACAAGGCGTCGTAGAAGGCGATCGATTCGTCGTAATCCAGCACCGCGAACTCGACATGACTGACACCGCGCCACCGCATACGCCGCCTCCGATCGTCTACTACGGAGTGTAGTACTCGTACGTCAAGACAGTTGTCGTCTCTCCTGACGGGGTCGTTTCGTTCCGGGGACCGCCGGTCTGCACGAAGCCGACGCGTTCCAGTACCCGACGAGAGCCGACGTTCTCCGGCGCGGTTCGTGCGGTCAGCCGAGTGAGTCCGGCCTCGGCGGCCAGGCCGGCGACTGCCGACAGGCCTTGACGAGCCGCGCCGCGACCGCGTCCCTGCGGGGCCAACCAGAACCCGACCTCGGCGCTGGACTCGTGGATGTCGAAAAGGACGATGCTGCCGAGGAAATCGTCGGACGGCACGTCCGCGATGGCCAGCACGGCGAGCGTGTCGTCGGCCAGGCCGCGAGCGATGACGCCGTCGATCTGCTCACGCACGATCTCAGCCGAATACTCCCGCAGCGGTAGGTGCCCGAACCGTCGTACTGCGGCATCGTCGGTGCCCGCCGCGAACGCGTGCGCGTCGCCGTACCGGAGCCGCCGGACCGTCACGTTGCCTACGCCGCGGGGTAACCGGTCGGCGATCCTCATTTGCGGCGCTTCGACGCCTTGTTGCTCCGGTTGACCTCGACGGCCCTAATGATCAGCGCCTTGAACGCCTCGGGGTTCAGTTCGTCGTCTTCCTGGAGGTCGATCGATCGCCCGACGGGTGCGTGGAGGCTCGCGTTGAACAGCTTGTCCGGGTCGCTGATGGACGATCCCTTGGCAAAGTTCACCTTGACCTTGCCCTTGTACATCTCGAGTGTGCAGATGAGCCCGTCCAGGGAGAACGCCGGTACGCCATCGGGGTTCGAGGGTTTACGCCATTTGATCTCTTCGACCACGTCGGGTTCGGCTTCCTTGATCAATGACCGAATCTCGTCGACCCGATCGATGCGCCAGTCGTCAGCCATACCGTCGAATGTAACGTCTCGCCGTTACGACTCTCGAAGCATCTGCTCGCGGACGGCCTCCTTGTCGATCAGCGACTACACCTCGACGATCCGTCGGGCCATCCCCTCGTCTGACTACGGCCGCCCTTCCGTAAGGTGGGCGTACGGGTCTGCTTCAGCACCAACGGATTCCGGCATCGGATAGTACGTCTTGATGAGAAGGTTGGCGTCAAACGAGCCTTCCGGCTCGGGACCTTGCTCATTTAAGCGCCTTTCGACCGCCTCGAGGAACCGATGTCGTGGGCACGATAGCTGGACACGTGTCCAGTCAAAAGGGATACGACCCACAGCCGGCGGTGAGTGTCATCCCGCGTCGTAGCCTCGAGCTGTGAATGCCTGGCTGGAGAAGGGACCGTTCTACCACGGGACGAAGGCCGAACTGAGCCCCGGAGACACACTCACCGCGGGCTTTGCTTCCAACTACCGGCCCGAAATCACCACGAACCACATCTATTTCACGGCTCTTCGCGACGGTGCGGGGCTGGCCGCCGAACTCGCGGCCGGCGATGGTGCGCCGCGGGTGTATCTCGTCGAACCAACCGGTGAGTTCGAGGACGATCCGAACGTCACCGACAAGAAGTTCCCGGGCAATCCGACCCGCTCCTATCGCAGCCGGGAACCGCTACGGGTCATCGCGGAAGTCGACGACTGGACGCGGTTGACTTCCGAGGAACTTCAGGCGTGGCGCGACCGCCTGGCGAAGCTCCGTGAGAACGAACGCGGCGAGATCATCAACTGACCGATCGCCTCACACGTTGAAGCGGAACTCGACCACGTCGCCGTCCTGCATGACGTAGTCCTTGCCCTCCATCCGCACCTTGCCCGCGGCCTTGGCCGCCGCCATCGACCCGGCCTCGATCAGATCGTGGTAGGAGACGATCTCGGCCTTGATGAAGCCCTTCTCGAAGTCGGTGTGGATCACGCCCGCGGCCTTCGGCGCGGTGTCGCCCTGGCGAATCGTCCACGCGCGGGCCTCCTTTGGCCCCGCGGTCAGAAAAGTCTGCAGCTTCAGCGTGTGAAAACCCGCGCGCGCCAGCGCATCCAGCCCACGCTCGGTCTGTCCGATCGACTCCAACAGCTCGGCGGCCGACTCGTCGTCGAGCTCCTGCAGCTCGGCCTCGATCTTCGCGTCCAGGAAGACGGCATCGGCCGGAGCGACCAGCTCGCGCAGCTGGTTCTTGCGGGCCTCGTCGGTCAGCACGGCCTCGTCGGCGTTGAACACATACAGGAACGGTTTGGTCGTCAGCAGGTTCAGCTCCCGCAACGGCGCGGTGTCGACGCCGGCGGCGAACAACGTCGTGCCCGCGTTGAGAACCTCCTGCGCGGCCGCGGCGGCGTCGTACGCCGGACGGCGGTCTTTGTGCGTCCTGGCTTCCTTCTCGAGCCGCGGGAGGGCCTTCTCCAGCGTCTGCATGTCGGCGAGAATCAGCTCGGTCTCGATGACCTCGATGTCCGATTTCGGATCGATGCGGCCGTCGACGTGAGCTACGTCATCGTCGCTGAAGACCCGCACCACTTGGCATATCGCGTCGCTCTCGCGGATGTTGGCGAGGAACTTGTTGCCCAGCCCAGCCCCTTCGGAGGCGCCCTTGACGATCCCGGCGATATCCACGAAGGTGACCGGCGCATGAATGATCTTTTCCGACCCGAACATCTTGGCGAGTTCGGCCAATCTCGGATCGGGCAGCGGCACGACCCCCTCGTTGGGCTCGATCGTGGCGAACGGGTAGTTGGCCGCGAGCACGTCGTTGCGCGTCAACGCGTTGAACAGCGTCGATTTTCCGACGTTCGGCAGGCCGACGATTCCCAGGTTCAAGCTCACAGGGTCCAGAGTCTAAAAGACCGTGACGGGCACGCCAGAACCGCGCTGACGGCCACACGGAGTGAAAGCCGGTACGGTCTACCTGTGTCAGCACAGCGCGCACGGTCGGCGGTTGCCGCCGACCACCGCTCCGCGCATCCCAATTTTCCCGGTGTGCCCGGGTGGGGTGCTGTGTTGATCGCGGTCACCGCAACCACGATCGGGTTCGCGTTCGACGCCGGGTCGGGCAGCAAGGAACTCGGCACGGTTTTCGCAGTCTGCTACGTCCTCGGCTGCCTCGCTGCCGTTCTGGCGGTCCGGCAACAGGCGGTGTTCACCGCGGTCATCCAGCCGCCCCTGCTCCTGTTCGTCACCGTGCCCGGCGCCTACTTCCTGTTCACCGGCGGCCAGTTCACCGGCGTCAAGGATCTGGCGATCAACTGCGGCTACCCCCTGATCGAACGCTTCCCCCTGATGTTCTTCACCTCGGCGGCGGTGCTGCTGATCGGCATAGGCCGCTGGTACATCGGGATGTCGACCCGCCGCGCATCACCGTCGGCGAACGAGGACGCCGAGGCGCCGCGATCCGCGCTCGCCTCGACGGTGGCGACGGCTGCGGCGGCGACTGTGGCGAAAATCAAATCGCTGCTGGCCTTCCAGCACCGTGACGAGGACGACGAGGTCGCGGCCCCGCCGCGCCGCAGGCGTCCCCAAAATGCGCCCCGGGCGGCCCGGGCCGACAGAACGGCGTCGCGGACCAGGTCGGCGTCGAACCGCAGCGGCCGACCGGCGAAGCGAAGCGCGCCGTCGCGGTCGCGCCATGTCCGACCGCCCGATACCGAACTCATCGAACCGGTCGAGCGTCCGCGGCGTCCCCGCGCCGGCAGGCACGCCGAGCCGGCGCCAGGGCCCGAGCCTCGGCGCAGGCCACGCACGCCCAACCCGCGTCAGCCGGGTCCTCCCCCGTCCGAACGCCGCGCGGGCTACGAGCGCAGGGGTTTCGACCGGTCCGCGGACCGCGTCGAACGTCGCCGCCGCTTCGACAGTTACGAACCCCGCGAACCGCACGGCCGCAACGGCGTCGGCCATGGCAACGGTTCGGGCAACGGGGATTACCACCCGGTGTCCCGGGTGCGCTACCGCGGCGAGGAGGCCGACGACCGCGCGGAGTACCGCACCCGCCGCCGTGCACCGCGCGGCTGGGAGGCCGACTCCTGGGAGTACGACATCTAGCCGGCAGCGCGTAGGAAGCGGCCCGCGGCGTCCACCGCCGGAGCGGAGCTGCCCGCGTCGCTGACGAACACCGCGAGCGCCAGATCGCCGTTGATACCGACGAACCAGCCGTGCGCGTGGGTGTCGTCGATGTACTCGGCGGTTCCGGTCTTACCGAGCATCCCCGGGATGTCTTGCAGCTGTTGAGCGGTGCCGCCGGTCACGGTTTCGCGCATCATCGACCTGACCTGCTCGGCGACCGACGTCGGCACCGGTTCCGGTGTCCGGTCGGGCTTTCCGGGTTGACCTTCGACGATCGCGGGAGCCGGCGCCGCTCCGCGGGCGAGCGCCGCGGCCACCAACGCCATTCCGAACGGCGAGGCGGTGACCTGGCCCTGGCCGATGCCCTCCTCCACCCGCAGAGCGGGCGTATCCGCGACCGGCACCTTGCCCGTGACGGTCGTCATACCGGGGGCGATGTAGTCGATGCCGAGGCCGAGTTGGGCGGCCGCGTTGGTCAACGCGTCCGGCGGCAGGTTCACCGCCAGCCGGCCCATCGTGGTGTTACACGACCGGGCGAACGCGGTGTGCAACGGCACCTCACCGAGGTCGAAGTTGTCGTCGTTCGGAATCTGCCTGCCCTCGATGTTCTCGGTGGCCGGACAGGCGACCACGCTGTCGGGCGTCACATCGCCGCTTTGCAGCGCTGCCGAGACCGTCACCGTCTTGAACGTCGAACCCGGCGGATACAGGCCGGTCAACGCGATCGGCCCCTGCGTGTCGGCCGGCGCGTTCTGCGCGACGGCCAACAGATTCCCGGTGGACGGCTGGATCGCCACCAGCGCCGCCGGGGTCGGCAGCGATCCCAATGCCTGCTCGGCGGCGCGCAGCGCGGCGATGTCCAACGTGCTGGCGATGTCCCCCACCGGTTTCGCGTCCTGCCCACCGACCCGGCGTGGCCCCGCGCTCGTCTGCGCGGTGACGGCCCACCCGGCAGCCTCGTCGGTGCGCTGTTGCCACAGCTCCGTCAGCCCGGCCAGGGTGGGCGACGTCAGCGCCTTGTCGGTCGCCAGCAGCCGCGTCTGCGGTGCGAGCGTGACACTCGGCAGCGCGGACAGCTGCGCCTCGATCGGCGCGAGGTCCTCCTCGCGGAGCGTGACGGCCGTGACCGGTTTCCCGCCCGCCGCATCGAGGTCGGCGCGCAGCGTTTCGGCCGTGATGCCGGGTGCGATCGGATTGACCAGTGCGGCAACGGCATCCACATCCGCTCCCGGCGACAGGTTGATCAGCGTCACGACGTGCTGGGTCAGCAGTTCTGCCCCGGTGCGGTCCAGGACCCGTGCGGCCGGTTGCGGAGTGAGAGTGCTGTAGGACAGCGGCCCCTCGTCGAGGCCGGGAGCGACGGTGGCCGGCGCCCAGTCGACCTTGACGTCGTCGCCGGACGCGGTGGCGGTGCCGTTCGTCGTGTACGTCCACTGGGTCGCGCCGTCGCGGAACTTCCACGTGGTGTCGAGGCCGAAGGTCGACGGCTCGTCGTCGTTGTGTTGCACCGACGCCACCTCGACTTGCAGGTCGGTGCCGAGGCTTTCGAAGAGCTTGGTCAGCGTGTCGGTCGCGGCGGCGGGGTCGGTCGTGACG
This sequence comes from Mycolicibacterium malmesburyense, assembly GCF_001050015.1. Next base: position 116,415 of record NZ_CVTB01000280.1, on the reverse strand, counting down.
GCCGCGGCGGCGCCGGCGTCGCCCTTGGACAACGCCTCAGCGAAGGTCCGCACCGCGGTGTTCAGGCGGTCTTCGGCGGTGGAGCAACCCGCGGCAGCCAGGATCAGCGCCACCACCAGCAGCGGGCGGGAGGCTACTGCGAGATTTACCAACGATTTTCGCGGTGAGTGCACGCTCGACGAGGTTACGCGCGGGCGGGACGAATCTCCCTCGGCAACGCGAACACGAGCGTCTCGTTGGCCGTCGTCACCGGTTGCACGGTGTCGTAGCCGTAGTCGGCCAGCCGCTCGAGCACTCCGCGCACCAGGATCTCCGGCACCGACGCACCCGAGGTGACGCCGATGGTCGTCACGCCGTCGAGCCATGCGGGGTCGATGTCGTCGGCGTAGTCGACCAGGTGCGCCGCGTCCGATCCGGCGCCCAGCGCGACCTCGACCAGGCGCACGGAGTTCGACGAGTTGCGTGAACCGACGACGATCACCAACTCGCATTCGGGCGCCATCGCCTTGACCGCGACCTGGCGGTTCTGGGTGGCGTAACAGATGTCGTCGCTCGGGGGGTCCTGCAGCGTCGGGAACTTCTCCCGCAGCCGGCGCACCGTCTCCATGGTCTCGTCGACGCTGAGCGTGGTCTGCGACAGCCAGATCACCTTGTTCTCGTCGCGCACGGTGACGTTGTCGACGGAGTCCGGCCCGTCGACAAGCTGCACATGGTCGGGCGCCTCGCCGGCGGTGCCGATGACCTCCTCGTGGCCCTCGTGACCGATCAGCAGGATGTCGTAGTCGTCCCTGGCGAACCGCTTGGCCTCGTTGTGGACCTTGGTGACCAGTGGGCAGGTCGCGTCGATGACCTTGAGGTCGCGCTCCTTGGCGGTCTGGTGCACGGTCGGGGCGACCCCGTGGGCCGAGAACACCACGATCGCGCCTTCGGGCACCTCGTCGGTCTCGTCGACGAAGATCGCACCGGCTTTGGCCAGCGTCTCGACGACGTGGCGGTTGTGCACGATCTCGTGACGCACGTAGACGGGGGCGCCGTGTTTCTCCAGCGCACGCTCGACGGTCTCGACGGCGCGATCCACCCCAGCGCAGTACCCCCGCGGTTCGGCAAGCAGCACGCGTTTACCGGTCACGCCACCGGCGACCGAGCGCGAGGCGCCCGGAATCCCCATGTTGATAGTCGGCGGCATGACACCCAGGGTACGCACAGTGCCGTTCCAAGGCCGTTCGTCCCAGCCGAGAAGTCGCCCGTAGGCTGTGGCCATGGCAACCGCACCGTATGGGGTCCGTCTGCTGGTTGGCGCGGCGGTCACCGCCATCGAGGAAACCCGCAAGCTGCCCCAGACCATCCTGATGTACCCGATGACGGTCGTCAGTTCGCTCGCGCACCTGGTGATGAAGGTCCAGCAGGACGTCGCCGACCTGGTCAACAGGGGTGACGAGACGCTCGAGTCGATCTTCCCGCCCAAGGACGAGCAGCCCGAGTGGGCCACCTTCGACGAGGATCTCGACGACTCCGACAGCGCAAGTTCCGAGGCCCCCGGCGACGGCGAGCGCATGACCGAGGGCCGATTCGCGCTGTTCAGCAACGGTGAGCCGCAGACCACCTCCGACGGCGACGGAGAGGACGGCGGCCTGGCCATCGGTGAGGCCCCCGAGATCGTCAGCGAACTCGACTACGAGTCACTGACGCTGGCTCAGCTGCGGGCGCGGCTGAACACGCTGCGCGTGGCCGACCTCGAGGCGCTGCTGGCCTACGAGGAGGCCACCAAGGGCCGCGCACCGTTCCAGACGCTGCTCGCCAACAGGATCACCCGCGCGTCCGCGAAGTGACGACCCCAGCGGGGCTGGGAATATGACCGACGCCGAGCAGGGCCAGTCGCCGGAGAACCCGTTTCCGGTCCGCTCCGTGTCGATGAAGATCAAGGACTGGATCGAGCGACTCGGAACGGTCTGGGTCGAGGGGCAGGTCGCCCAGCTGTCGACGCGGCCGAACTCCGGCACCGCCTACATCACCCTGCGCGACCCATCGGTCGACATGTCGCTGTCGATCACCTGCCCGCGCGAGCTGGTGCTCAATGCGCCGGTGAAGCTCACCGAGGGCACCCGGGTGGTCATGCTGGGACGGCCGAACTTCTTCGTCGGCCGCGGTTCGTTCTCGTTGCGGGTCAACCAGATTCGTGCGGTCGGCGTCGGTGAGCTGTTGGCGCGCATCGAACGCCTGCGTCAGCTGTTGCACGCCGAGGGCCTCTTCGACCCGCGGCTCAAGCGGCCGATTCCGTTCCTGCCGAACACGATCGGGCTCATCACCAGCCGCGGCAGCCACGCCGAACACGACGTCATCTCGGTGGCCACCGGCCGCTGGCCCGCGGTGCGGTTCGCGGTCCGCAACACCGCCGTGCAGGGCCCGAACACGGTTCCGCAGGTGGTCGAGGCGCTGCGTGGACTCGACGCGGACCCCGACGTCGACGTGATCGTCATCGCCCGCGGCGGTGGCGGCATCGAGGACCTGCTGCCGTTCTACGACGAGACGCTGTGCCGCGAGATCGCCAAGTGCACCACGCCCGTGGTCAGCGCGATCGGACACGAACCCGACAATCCGCTGTGCGACCTGGTCGCCGACCTGCGCGCCGCGACACCGACCGATGCGGCCAAGCGCATCGTCCCCGACGCCGCCGCCGAACAGGCCTACATCACCGACCTGTGCCGGCGCGGTGGACAAGCGTTGCGCAACTGGGTGAACCGCGAGCAGCACGCCCTGGATCAGTTGCGCAGCAGACCCGTGCTGGCGCAGCCGCTGGCGGCGATCTCCGCGCGCGGCGACGAGGTCGACCGGCTGCGCACCACCGCCCGCCGGGACATCACCCGACTGGTGGCCGTCGAGACCGATCGCATCGAACACCTGTCGGCGCGGCTGGGCACACTGGGGCCGGCGCAGACGCTGGCGCGCGGCTATGCGGTCGTGCAGACGATGCCTGACGCCCAGGTGTTGCGCAGCACCGCCGACGCCGCCGAGGGGGTGCGGTTGCGCGTGCGAGTGGCCGATGGAGCGATCACCGCGATCAGCGAGGGACCGGAAGGGGCAGAAAATGAAGCCCATTAGTGAACTGGGGTACGAGGAAGCGCGGGAGGAATTGGTCGCTGTCGTCCAGCAGCTCGAGCAGGGCGGGCTTGACCTGGATGCATCGCTAAAATTGTGGGAACGCGGCGAAGAACTGGCTAAACGCTGCGAAGAACACTTAGCTGGAGCTCGTAAGCGCATCGAAGCGGTGCTGGCGGCCAAAGAGCCCGACGAAAGTTGACAAAGCAAGCAATTGCGGCCGCAAGGGTCGAAACTGTAACACGTTTCAGTTACTCTGCTCGCCATGGGTGACTCAACGCTGACCACCGAACTGGGCCGGGTACTCGTCACGGGCGGATCCGGATTCGTCGGCGCCAACCTGGTGACCGAACTGCTCGAGCGCGGACACGAGGTCCGCTCCTTCGACCGGGCCCCCTCTCCGCTGCCGGCGCGTCCCGGGTTGGAGGTCGTCGAAGGCGACATCTGCGATGCCGAGCAGGTGGCGGCGGCCGTCGCCGGCATCGACACCGTGTTCCACACCGCCGCGATCATCGACCTGATGGGCGGCGCGTCGGTCACCGACGAGTACCGCAAGCGCAGCTTCGCGATCAACGTCACCGGCACCGAAAACCTCGTGCGCGCCGCTCGCGCCGTCGGCGTGAAGCGGTTCGTCTACACGGCGTCCAACAGCGTGGTGATGGGCGGCAGGCGCATCTCCGGCGGGGACGAAACCCTCCCGTACACCGAGCGATTCAACGACCTCTACACCGAGACCAAAGTCGCAGCGGAGAAGTTCGTGTTGGCCGCCAACGGAGTCGACGGTCTGCTGACCTGCTCGATCCGCCCCAGCGGGATCTGGGGCCGCGGAGACCAGACGATGTTCCGCAAGGTGTTCGAGAGCGTGCTGGCCGGACACGTCAAGGTGTTGGTCGGCAGCAAGAACGTCAAACTCGACAACTCCTACGTGCACAACCTGATTCACGGCTTCATCCTCGCCGCCCAGCATCTCGTCCCAAGCGGTACCGCCCCGGGGCAGGCGTACTTCATCAACGACGGCGATCCGATCAACATGTTCGAGTTCTCCAGGCCCGTCGTCGAGGCCTGCGGACAGCGCTACCCGAAGATCCGCGTGCCGGGCCGCCTGGTGTGGTTCGCGATGACCGTCTGGCAGTGGCTGCACTTCCGCTTCGGGCTGCCCAAGCCGATGGTCGAACCGCTTGGGGTGGAACGCCTTTACCTAGACAACTACTTCTCGATCGCCAAGGCCGAACGCGACCTCGGATACCGGCCGCTGTTCACCACCGAACAAGCGATGGCCGAATGCCTGCCCTACTACGTCGAGCTGTTCAACCAGATGAAGAGCGCGTCGAACGAGCCCGCGGTGAGCGTCGCGGCGGCCGCACCCCCCGAAGGCTGATCCGCCGCCGTCAGCGCACCAGGTGGACGGGCTGGTGCGTACTCTGCTCGATCTGTGACGACGCCCGCTGGAGCAGTTCGGCGCCGAGCGCGATCAATCCCCTGGCCGCCGCGATCTCCTCGCCCACCAGCGGCTGCGCCGAATCTTTCGGATTGCGATAGGCGTCGCCCTGAGCGGTCACGGTCTCGCCGTCGTCGCGGGTGGCGCGCACGGTCGCGTGGGTGTGGGTGTCGTCCTCGTTGAACTCGATGTCGATGTGCCAGGCGTTGTCTTGAACCTTGTCGTACATAGCAATCACCTTCCGATAACCAGGGTCCTCCTCGCACCGGCGATTCGCATGCGTTTGACGGCGCCGACCGGGCAAGGTGGTGCTGATGGTCGAATCACGGTTCACAACCAACGCGGGTGCGCGCCTGCACTACCTGGACTCCGGCGGGCCGGACCGCGGAGCGCCGCTGGTCTTCGTGCCCGGCTTCACCGACGTCGCCGACGACTACACCGAGGTGTTGTCGCTGTTCGGCCGGCGCACGGTGGTCGTCGATCTGCGCGGGCACGGCCGCAGCAGCGCACCCGAAAGCGGTTACGACTCAGTGATTCTGGGCGGCGACGTCGCCGCGGTGGTCGACGCGGTCACCGACGGTCCGGTCCACCTGATGACCTTCAGCCGGGGCACCCCCTACGCGCTGACGTGGGCTCTCGCGCATCGTCGGCGGGTTCGCTCGATCTCGATCGGCGACTACGTGCCCGAGGAGATCACGCTGCCGCCGGAGGTCTCGACGTTCCTGCTCGACGGCCGCTGGCGGGGCACGCCGGTGCACGAGCGCGTCAACCGTGCCGCCGGAGAGGCGATCTTTCGCGCCGCGCGCCGGCGGTCGTTCTGGGAGCCGCTGGCGCAGTGGCAACCACCGTTGTTGGTGGTGCGCAGCCCGAACAGTCCGCTGATCTCCGACGCCGCGTGGGACCGCTATCAGGAACTGTTCCCGGCGGCGTCGCTGCACGTGTTCGACGATTCGCCGCACGACATCTTCCGGCCCGACCGCGAGCGCTATCCGGCCCTGGTGCGTACACACATCGACGCCGTCGACACCATCTACGCATGAGCATCCCCGCCGTCTCGCCTGGTGTGCACTCAGATCGGCGGAACCACGTGAAAGCCGTGATTGAGCGATCTGGTTGCACACCGGACAATTGCTGGCCCGCCCGCTGTCGGCGCACCAAACTACCGACAGCTCAACCGGTTTCGGCGGCCTCCTTGATCGCCGCCAACGTCGCGGGGATGCCGGTGCGCGCCGCCTCACGACGTTCGGCGATCTGCGCGTCGGCCTGGTCGCCGAACCGCTCGCGAAAGCCCGCGATGCCTTTGGGTCGCAGCTCCCAGTGCTCGGTGAGCCGTGTCCCGCCGTCTTCGGGCTCGAAGGTGTAGCCCCAGTGGACCCAGCCGTCGTTAACCTCCCACGCGAACTCGCGCCCGGGTTCGGCGGCGACCACCTGCGAGCGGGTCTCCCACGTGCGTTCGGGTGTCTCGTTGCGGCCGGTGAACCACGCGCCCACGCGCGGACCGTCCCCCTCGTCCCACCAACAGGCCCGGCAGATCGGGCTCCACTCGCCCATCCGGGTCACGTCCGAGACCATCTCGTACAACCTGTCGGGGACGGCCGCCACATGAATCGACTCGCTCATCTCCAAATCGCTCACCGGTCGAGTCTGTCAAAGCGCTAAGTTGAAACACGTTCTACTCCGTCGAAAGGGCAACTGTATGAGCAACGGGCCGTCCGCCAGGGAAACGGTGGTGATCGGCGCGGCGTCAGGCATCGGGTGGGCGACGGCACGGGCGCTGGCCGCGGAGGGCGACCGCGTCACGCTCGCCGACCGCGACATCAACGGGGCCCGTGAGCGCGCCGCCGAACTCGGCGACCCGCACACCGCCGCTCACGTCGAAGTCACCGACGAGGCGTCTGTGCAGGCCCTCTTCGACCGGACCGGACCGCTCGACGTCGTCGTCAACTGCGCGGGGTTCAGCACCGTCGGGATGATCACCGACCTCGCCGTCGAGGACTTCCGCTCCGTCGTCGACGTCTGCCTCAACGGCGCGTTCATCGTCGCCAAGTACGCGGGCCGCACTCTGCGCGAAGGCGGTGCGCTGGTGTCGATCAGCTCGCTCAACGGCCGCCAACCCGCCGCCGGGATGAGCGCCTACTGCGCCGCCAAGGCGGGGCTGTCGATGCTCACCCAGGTCGCCGCGCTCGAGTGGGGACAACGCGGCATCCGCGCCAACGCCGTGGCGCCGGGCTTCGTGCACACGCCGCTGACCGCGCCGGCCGCGGCCGTACCCGGCGTCGTCGAGGAGTACGTCGAGAACACCGCGCTCGGCCGTGCGGGCACGCCCGAGGACATCGCCGAGGCGGTGCTGTATCTGTGCTCGCCGAAAGCGTCCTGGCTGACCGGCGAGGTGCTGGACCTCAACGGCGGCGCCCACATGAAGCGTTATCCCGATGTGATGGCACACGTCATGAAGCTTGCCGGCCAGTGATGAGCGCTCGCGCGAAGAACAGACAACCAGTGATGAGCGCTCGCGCGAAGAACAGACAACCAGTGATGAGCGCTCGCGCGAAGAACAGACAGCCAATGAGTTTCACCGGAAAGCAGGCCCTCGTGACGGGCGGCGGCTCCGGGATCGGCGCCGCACTGTGCCGCGCGCTCGTCGCGGCGGGCGCCGAGGTCGTGTGCACCGACGTCGACGGTGAGGCGGCCGAGCGGACGGCGGCCGGCCTCGGCGGCAAGGCCCGCGCGGCGCGTCTCGACGTCACCGACGCCGCGGCGGTGCAGGGCGCCGTCGACGACGTGGTGAACCGGGCCGGTCGGCTCGACCTGATGTTCAACAACGCCGGGATCGTCTGGGGCGGTGACACCGAACTGCTGACGCTCGACCAGTGGAACGCCATCATCGACATCAACGTCCGCGGCGTCGTGCACGGCGTGGCGGCCGCGTACCCGCTGATGGTCCGCCAGGGCCACGGCCACATCGTCAACACCGCGTCGATGGCCGGGCTGACCGCGGCCGGACAGGTCACCAGCTACGTGATGACCAAACACGCGGTCGTCGGGCTCAGCCTGGCGCTGCGGTCGGAGGCCGCCGCGCGCGGTGTCGGGGTGCTCGCCGTGTGCCCCGCCGCGGTCGAGACGCCGATCCTGGACAAGGGCTCAGTCGGAGGTTTCGTCGGCCGGGACTACTTCCTGCAGGCCCAGGGCGGCAAACCCTACGACGCCGACCGCCTCGCCCGCGACGTGCTGCGCGCGATCGAGAAGAACAAGCCGATTCTCGTCAAACCCCGCATCGCGCACGCGCAGTGGATGTTCGCGCGCTTCGCGCCGACGCTGATGAACCGGGTCTCGATGCGGTTCATCGCCGACCAACGCGCCAAACAAGCGCAAGCGAGGTCCGGCACGCTGTAGACATAGCGGCAATGAGTACCGAGTTCTCGCTGCCGCAGCGCCGCGCGCTGGCCGTCGCGACCGTCGTCGCGGTCGCGTTCGGCGCCTACTTCCTGCGCGGGTACTTCATCCTCATCGTGGTGGCCGCGGTGGGCGCCTACCTGTTCTCACCGCTGTACGCACGGCTCAACAAGCGGATGGGCAGCGGGCTGTCGGTGACGCTGACCCTGCTCGCCGCGATCGCCGCCGTGATCGTGCCGTTGAGCTTGTTCGTCACGCTCGCGGTCGTCCAGATCACGACGATGGTTGAGCAGGTGGCCGAGTGGGTCGGCCGGACCGATCTCTCGGCGCTCGGGGACCGGACGTTGCAGTTCGTCAACGACGTGCTGCGCCGCGTGCCCTTCATCGACACGACGGTCACCCCGGAATCGCTGCGCAGTTCGATGGCCCGGGTCGCGCAGGAGGCCGGGCAGTGGCTCCTCGGCCTGTTGCAGGGTGCGGCGGGCGGCCTGTTCGGCGGGATCACCGCGGCGATCCTGTTCGTGTACGTGTTCGTGTCGCTGCTGACGAACCGCGACCGGGTGGTGACGATGATCCGCCAGCTCAACCCGCTCGGCGAGGAGATCACCGACGTCTACATGGCCAAGATGGGCGCGATGGTCAAGGGCACCGTGATGGGCCAGTTTGTCATCGCGGTCTGCCAGGGCGTCGCGGGTGCCGCGTCGATCTACCTGGCGGGGTTCCATCAGGGTTTCTTCCTGTTCGCGGTGCTGCTGTCGGCGTTGTCGGTCATCCCCCTCGGCAGCGGCATCGTCACGATCCCGTTCGGAATCGGAATGATCCTGTTCGGCAACATCTTCGGGGGCGTGTTCGTCATCTTGTTCCACCTGATCGTGGTGACGAACATCGACAACTTCTTACGCCCGATCCTGGTGCCGCGCGAGGCCCGACTCGATGCCGCGCTCATGCTGCTCGCCGTGTTCGCCGGCATCAGCATGTTCGGCGCGTGGGGCATCGTGATCGGGCCGGTGCTGATGATCGTCATCGTCACCACGATCAGCGTCTACCTCGAGGAGTACAAGGGCGTGCCGATGCGGCGTCCCCACGACGGCGACGAGAAACCCAAGCGCCGAAACCCGTTGTGGTGGTTGGGCCGTCGCATCAGGGAGGCCATGGGCGAGTCGAAGGCCGACGCGAAACCTAAACCAGCCGCTCCCTGAGGAACGCGACGACGCGCTTGATGGCCGCGTCGGTCGGATGCCCTTCGCGGTGGCGCAGTTCCAGGGTGAGCACCGAGTGGGCCGCCTTGCCGAAACCGTGCTCGTTGCCCTTGCCCGAGTCGATCTCGATCACCTCGAACGCGTCGCCGAGCCGGTCCTTGAGCGTCGTGAAGCGTTCCGCCGGCACCAGCGGGTCGCCGCTGAAGCGCAGCCCCAGCGCACACAACCCCTCCTCGGCGGCGCGGCGTTCAACCACCTTGAGCTCCGCCTCGGACAGTCCCGGGTCGCGGCGCTGCTTAGGCGTCAGCGGCAACGGCAGCGACGGTTGGCTCATCACCGGCGCGAGCACGCTGTCGTCGACCGCAGCGGCCAGGGCGAAGCCTCCGGTGAAGCACTGACCGATGACGCCGACCCCATTGCCGGGGGTCTGCTCGTTGAGGTCGCGGGCCAGTGCGCGCAGGTAGTGCGCGACGGGACGGTCGGCGTTGGTGGCGAACGCGGCGAACTCCTTGGCGACACACCCGCGCAGCATGACCGGCACCATGCCCGGCCGCATGGGCGGCGCACCGGGCGTGCCGAACAGCGACGGGATGGCGACGGTGAAACCGGCGTCGACGAGGTGGTTGCCGAGGGCCAGCACGCCGGGGTGTGCGCCGGGCATCTCGGGGATGAGCACGACGCCGGGGCCCTCGCCCTTGCGGTAGACGTCGTGCGTGTACCCGGCGGCGGTGAAGGGCGCGGCGGCCCATCCGGTGAGGTCGGCTTCCGGAGCGGCGTCGGCGGCGGTCATGGCGTCTCCGTATCTACGGCAGGGGTCTACGGCAGGGGCGCCGCGCCCTGCGTCGCCGCCGCCAGCGTACGAAACTCGCCGGCGTCCGCGGCCCCGGTCAGCGCGATCTGCGCGGGCCCGGTGGGGCCGGTCAGCCGCGTCGTCCACACCGGTTCGGCGGGCTTGTCGCCATCGTCGTCGCCCTCGTAGACCACCCACTTGACCCCGTCGACGTCCTGCACCCCGGTCGGCACGACATCGGAATCCAGCGACCCGACCAGCTTCTCCTCGTCGGCGTTGCTCTGGGTCAGGCTCACATACATCCCGCTCGGCGCGAGATACCCGACGGTCGAACTGACCGCGCGCGAGGGCTGCCCCGTGGCGGGATCGGTGCGACCGGCCTCGATGCCGCCCCGGCTTCCGGAGTTCGACTGCCAGCCCTCGGGCAGCTGCGGGATGCGGATCGGGATCTTCAGCGCGTCGGCGTCGGCCCGCAGCGCCGCGGGGGCGTCGTAGGACGGGGTCGGGCCCTGCCCGGGTCCGCCGGCCTGAAACGAGCACATTCCGAGCATCCCGGCCAGCACGACGCACGCCAGCACCAGCGGCGCCATCGACCAGAACATGTCCCGACCATCGTGCAGCAGCCGCGACTTGGCGGGCTTGGGCGCGGGCGCCGGTTGCGTGGTCACCCAGCCAGTATCCCAGCTCCCGAACGCGGACCGGCTAATGGGACAATCTGGGCCATGAGTCCGACCCGTGGTGAAGCCCCAGACCGAAATCTCGCGCTCGAGCTCGTCCGAGTCACCGAGGCAGGCGCCATGGCCGCGGGCCGGTGGGTCGGCCGCGGCGACAAGGAGGGCGGCGACGGCGCCGCAGTCGACGCGATGCGCGAACTGGTCAACTCGGTGTCGATGCGCGGCGTCGTGGTGATCGGCGAGGGTGAGAAGGACAACGCGCCGATGCTCTACAACGGCGAGGAGGTCGGCAACGGCGACGGGCCGGAGTGCGATTTCGCCGTTGACCCGATCGACGGCACCACGCTGATGAGCAAAGGCCTGTCCAACGCCATCTCGGTGCTCGCGGTCTCCGAGCGCGGAACCATGTTCGACCCGTCCGCGGTGTTCTACATGAGCAAGATCGCCGTCGGCCCCGAGGCGGTCGACGCGATCGATATCACCGCCCCGATCGGGGAGAACATCCGCCGGGTGGCCAAGGCCAAGAACGTGTCGGTGTCCGACCTGACGGTCTGCATCCTGGACCGGCCCCGCCACCAGCAGCTGATCGCCGATGTGCGGGAGGCGGGGGCGCGGTGCCGGCTGATCACCGACGGCGACGTCGCGGGCGCGATCTCGGCGTGCCGCCCGAACACCAGCACCGACATGCTGGCCGGGATCGGCGGCACGCCCGAAGGCATCATCGCCGCGGCCGCGATCCGTTGCATGGGCGGTGCCATCCAGGGCCAGTTGGCGCCCAAGGACGACGAGGAACGCCAGAAGGCCCTCGACCGCGGCTATGACCTCGACCGCGTGCTGACCACCGAGGACCTGGTCTCCGGCGAGAACGTCTTCTTCTGCGCGACCGGTGTCACCGACGGCGACCTGCTCAAGGGCGTGCATTTCTACAGCGGCGGATGCACCACGCAGTCGATCGTCATGCGATCCAAGTCGGGCACCGTGCGGATGATCGAGGCCTACCACCGGCTGTCCAAGCTCAGCGAATATTCCGCGATCGACTTCACCGGCGACAGCAACGCCGTCTATCCGCTGCCGTAACCCCCTGACAAGTAAGGACATTCATGAGCGTCGAGTCAGACAGCGCGACCGAGTACCGCATAGAGCACGACACCATGGGCGAGGTACGGGTGCCGGTCGACGCGCTGTGGCGCGCGCAGACCCAGCGCGCGGTGGAGAACTTCCCGATCTCCGGCCGCGGCCTCGAGCGCACCCAGATCCGGGCCCTCGGGCTGCTGAAAGGCGCCTGCGCACAGGTCAACAAGGACCTCGGCCTGCTCGCGGCGGACAAGGCCGACGCGATCATCGCCGCGGCCGGTGAGATCGCCGACGGCCTGCACGACGACCAGTTCCCCATCGACGTGTTCCAGACCGGCTCGGGCACCAGCTCGAACATGAACACCAACGAGGTGATCGCCGGCATCGCGGCGCGCAACGGCACGACCGTGCACCCCAACGACGACGTCAACATGTCGCAGTCGTCGAACGACACCTTCCCCACCGCGACGCACATCGCCGCGACGGAAGCCGCCGTGCGCCATCTGATTCCCGCGCTCGAGGTGCTGCACGAATCGCTGGCCGGCAAGGCGCGGCAGTGGCGCACCGTGGTGAAGTCCGGGCGCACCCACCTGATGGACGCCGTCCCGGTGACGCTGGGCCAGGAGTTCAGCGGCTACGCCCGCCAGATCGAGGCCGGCATCGAACGAGTCAAGGCCACTCTCCCCCGACTCGGCGAACTGGCCATCGGCGGCACCGCGGTGGGCACCGGGCTCAACGCGCCCGACGACTTCGACGAGCGCGTCGTCGCCGTGCTGCGCGAGCAGACCGGCCTGGCCGAATTGCAGGTCGCCGCGAACCATTTTGAGGCCCAGGCCGCCCGTGACGGCCTGGTCGAGGCGTCGGGCGCGCTGCGCACGATCGCCGTGTCGCTGACCAAGATCGCCAATGACATCCGCTGGATGGGCTCCGGACCGCTGACCGGGCTCGGCGAGCTGCAGCTGCCGGACCTGCAGCCGGGCAGCTCGATCATGCCGGGCAAGGTGAACCCGGTGATCCCCGAGGCGGTCACGCAGGTGGCCGCGCAGGTGATCGGCAACGACGCCGCCATCGCGTGGGGCGGCGGCAACGGTGCGTTCGAGCTGAACGTCTACATCCCGATGATGGCGCGCAACATCCTCGAGTCGTTCAAGATCCTGACCAACTCGTCGAAGTTGTTCGCCGAGCGCTGCATCGACGGCCTGGTGGCCAACGAGGACCGGCTGCGGGAGCTCGCCGAGTCGTCACCGTCGATCGTCACCCCGCTGAACTCCGCGATCGGCTACGAGGAGGCCGCCGCGGTAGCCAAACAGGCGCTCAAGGAGAAGAAGACCATCCGTCAGACCGTCATCGATCGAGGCCTGATCGGCGACAAGCTGTCCGAGGAGGAATTGGACAAGCGCCTCGATGTGTTGGCGATGGCCAAGGTGAAAGACGACGGGCGCTAAGGGATTTCGCTCCTCGTCGCACCTGGTCGACCGCCCGGTGGAGGGGAAGGCGGTAGCGGACTTCCTCGAATCCGCCTCGCACACCCCGTCGGCCCTGTTGATCGAGGGCGAGGCCGGAATCGGCAAGACCACGCTGTGGCAGGCGACACTGGAACGCGCCCAGGGGCGGGGCTTCCGCGTGCTCTCGGCCAGGAACACGGGTGCCGAATCCGTGCTCGCCTACGCGACACTGGCCGAACTGCTCGCCGAGGTCGACGCCGACGAATTCGGTGACCTGCCCACCGCCCAGCGGAGCGCCGTCGAGAGGATCCGGCGCGCCGACCGCGCCGAAGGCGCTGCCACCGACCGGCGCGCCGTCGCGGCGGCGTTCCTGTCCGTCATCGAGGGCCTGGCCGCGCGACGGCCGCTGCTGCTGGCGGTCGACGATGTGCAATGGGTCGACCCGTCCAGCGCCCACGTGTTGTCCTACACCGCACGTCGGCTGTCCGGTCCGGTCGGTGTCCTGGGCACGCTGCGCACCGACAGCGGAGTTGGTGACGGCACCTGGTTACAGATGCGCCGCCCCGACGCCACCCAACGTATATCGCTGCGAGCGTTGACATCACCCGCGCTGCGCGCCGTCGTCGCCCAGCACCTCGAGCGCCCGCTGTCGCGCGCGACGATGACTCGCATATATCAGATCTCGGGCGGAAATCCGTTCTACGCAATCGAACTGGCCAAGGTCTCCGATGACCAGGCGCAGGGACCGTTGCCGAACACGCTGGCCGCAGTGGTCGAAGCCCGGTTGAGCGGACTGAACGCCGAGACGATGGGCGCGCTGCTGGCCGCCGCCTCCATCGCCAACCCCACCGTCGACCTGGTCGCCGCCGCGATCGACACCGAACACGAGCGGGCGGTCGAGTTGCTCGAGTCCGCCGAGCAGCACGGCGTGGTCGTCATCGAGGGCAGCCGCATCCGGTTCGCGCATCCGTTGTTGGCCACGGGCGTCTACACCGGCGTCTCCGCGGACGAGCGCAGGCGCATGCACGGCAAGCTCGCCGCCGTGGTCGACGAGCCCGAGTTGCAGGCGCGCCACCTCGCGCTCGCGGCAACCTCCGGGGACGAGGCCACGGTCGGCGCGCTCGAGCGGGCGGCCGCGACCGCCCACGCGCGCGGCGCCCCCGCGGCGGCGGCAGAGCTGATCGAGCTCGCCCTCTCGCTCGGCGGCGACACCCCCGAACGGCGTATGCGGTTGGCGGCGTACTGCTTTGACGGCGGGGATCCGCCGAGGGCGTGCACGCTGCTGCAGGGCGTCGTCGGCGATTTGGAACCGGGGCCGCTGCGGGCCGAAGCCCGGCACATGCTGGCGGTGGTGCGGTTCATCGACGACGGTTACACCGAGGCGGTCGAACTGCTGGCGACCGCGCTCGCCGAGGACGATCCCGACGGCCCGCCGAAGGCGATCATGCTCACCACACTGGCGTACGGGTTGTTCATGACCGGTGACCCTGCGGGGGGCAGGCGCCGTGCCGAGGAGGCCGTGGCGTGCGCCGAAGCGCTCGGTGTCCCCGGTCTGGTGAGCCTGGCCCTCGGGGTCCGCGCGACGATGCAGTTCTTTCTGGGCGGCGGTGTGGACGAGGCGAGCATGCGCCACGCCCTCGAACTCGAAGACACCGAGTCCTTCACGCCGATCATGTTGCGGCCGAGCGTCGAACACGCGTTGATTCTCGCTTGCATCGGCGAACTCGACGCCGCGTACGAGCGCATGCGGGAGGTATCGCGCCGCTGCACCGAAAGAGGCGAAGAAGGCGAAGTCGTCTTCGTCGACTTCTACGTCGCGTTGACCCGGATCTGGCGCGCGGACTTCGCCGAGGCCAAGCGGATCGCCCGCGAAATCGCCGAACTGGCACGGCAACTCGGCGGCGAGTTCCCGACGATGCTCAGCCTGGTGTTGCAGGCTTGGCTGGCCGCCCACGACGGCGCCGAGAGCAGGGCCCGGCTGGCGGCCGCCGATGCGATCGACGCCTGTCGACGCAGCGGCACCGCGTGGCACGAGGACTGGGCGCTGACGGCGCTCGGTTTCCTGGAGGTGTCACTCGGAAACTACGGCGCGGCGATGGATTACCTCGAGCCGCTGGTGTTGCGCCTCGCGCCGGAGTCCACCGAGATCCAAGCGGCGGCGTTCGTGCCCGACGCGGTCGAGGCGCTCGTCGAACTGGGCCGCGCGGCCGACGCCGAACCGCTGGTGGCCGCGCTGGAACGCAATGGAGGTCGCCTCGACCGGGCGTGGATGCTCGCGGTCGGCGGCCGCTGCCGAGCCATGCTGCGCGCGCACGACGGTGATCTGCGCGGGGCCGTCGATTGCGCGCACCGAGCGATGGAGGAGCACGCCCGGCTTGCGATGCCGTTCGAACGCACAAGAACCCAACTGCTGCTCGGGCAGTTGCAGGCCCGGTTGGGCGAGGATGAGGCCGCGGCGACGCTGAACGAGGCGTTGGCCGCCTTCGAAGCTCTCGGCACGCCGGTGTGGGCGGACCGGGCCAGGGCTTCGCGCGACGAACTGCGGGCCGCCGCGTCGGTGCCGGCCGCGCTGACCGCCGCCGAACGGCGCATCGCGGAGCTGGCGGCCGCAGGCCTGACCAACCGCGACGTGGCGGGTGAATTGTTTCTCAGCGCAAAGACCGTGGAGGCCACCCTCGCGCGGGTGTACCGCAAGCTCGGCATCCACTCGCGCGCCGAACTGACCCGTGCGATGAGTCACCCGGGGCGTCAAGGGGTATAGCGATGTCGCCCGATTTCGACTCAGCTGCGATTCTGGGGGGATGCCAGGGGTGATCGGCCAGTCGACGCATCAGCGCGCCATCGCCGCCTTCCTGGACTCGACGGCGCAGGGCCCCGCGGCGCTGCTGATCGACGGCGAACCCGGGATCGGTAAAACGACGCTGTGGTTGGCCGCCGTCGAGCACGCGCAGCAGCGCGGATTCCATGTGCTGTCGACGCGACCGGCGGCGGCGGAGTCGGTGCTCGCGTACACCGCGCTGGCCGACCTGCTCGAGGAGGCCGACCCGCGCACATGGGCCGACCTGCCGACTCCGCAACTCCTCGCGGTCGACCAGGTGCTGCTGCGGGCGGACAACGATGCCGTGACCGACCAGCGCGCGGTGGCCGCCGCGTTCCTCTCGGTGGTCGAACGGCTCAGCGAGGACCGCCCCGTGCTGCTGGCCATCGACGACCTGCAGTGGCTCGATCCGTCCAGCAAGCACGTCATCGCGTTCGCGGTGCGCCGCCTGACCGGTCGCACCGGGGTGGTGGCCAGCCTCCGTACCGAACCCGGCGACGGCACCGCCGACGACTGGCTGGAGCTGTCCCGGCCCGACGCTGTCGATCGAATCCGGTTGAATCCGTTGACCGTTCACGATCTGCATCGGGCGGTATCGGCCCGGTTGCGCCGCCCGTTCTCGCGCCCCACCATCGGCCGGATCCACCAGGTGTCGGGCGGAAACCCGTTCTATGCCATCGAATTGGCCCGCTCACTCGACGAACGGGCACCGGGCATCGACGCGTCGCTGCCGCGAACACTGGCCGACGTGGTGCAAACCCGGCTGGGCAGCCTGGACACCGAGGTCCACGACGCGCTGCTGGCCGCGTCGTGCCTCGCCGTGCCGACGGTAGAGGTCGTCTCGAACGCGACGATCGGTGACGAGGACCGGTTGGTCGAGTTGCTCGAGATCGCCGAGGGCAAGGGCATCATCGCGATCGACGGCAACCGGATCCGGTTCTCTCATCCGCTGTTGGCCAGCGGCGTCTACTCCCAGGCGTCCCCCCGCCGCCGCCGATCGATGCACCGCCGGCTCGCCGAACTGGTCGACGAACCCGAACTCCGGGCCCGACACCTGGCCCTGGCCACCACCAAAGGCGACGAGGTCACCCTTGCCGCGCTCGACATGGCGGCCGAATCCGCGCGGGTGCGCGGCGCTCCGGCCGCGGCCGCCGAGCTGATGGACCTGGCGATCAGCCTCGGCGGCGACACCGCGGAGCGGCGGCTGCGCTCGGCGCTGCACCATTTCGATGCCGGGGATCAGGAGCGGGCGGCCGCGGTGCTCGAAGAAGCGATCGAACAGTTGCCGACGGGGGCGCTGCGCGCGGAGGCGTTGAGCCGACTGGCGGTGGTGCGGCTGTACGGGGACGGCTTCATCGAGAGCGCGCGGTTGTTGCGCGAGGCCCTCGAGGAGGTGCACGGCAACCACGCACTGCGCGTGCAGACCCTGATCACGTTGGCCTACACACTTTTTCACGCCAACCAATTGCAGCAGGGCCTGGAGACCGCCGTGGAGGCCGTCGCCACCGCCGAGAGCCTGGACCATCCGCATTTGCTCAGCATGTCGCTGGGGATGCTGGTCATCCTCCGGTTCGCCGCGGGCGAGGGCTACGACGAGGAGAGCTTGCAGCGCGCGCTGCGATTGGAGGATTCCGAGGCGTACACACCTTTGGTGTTCCGGCCCACCATGCAACACGCCCTGCTGCTGGAGTGGACCGGTCGACTCGACGAAGCGCGCGGCGTCGTGGAGAAGATCCGCGCGCGTTGCCTGGAGAAGGGCGAGGAGGGCGAGCACGTGTTCGTCTCCCAGCATGTGGTGACGAACGCGATCGCGCGGGGTGATTTCGTGACGGCCGGCCTCGTCGCCGAGGATGCGCTGGAGAAGGCTCGGCAGCTGGGCGGGAACACCGCGATGTTCCTGACCCAGAGCCTGCGGGCGCAGCTGACCGCGTTCGCCGGACAGGAAGAAGCCGCCCGCCGGGCGATCGAGGCCGCACTCGAATGCGCAAGGCAGACAGGCACATTCCGCATGGCGCAGCGGGTGCGGGCGACGCTGGCATTCCTCGAGGTCTCGCTGGGCAACTACGAGGCCGCGGCGGCCGCGCTCCAGCCGATGCTCTCGGAGTTCGACCCCGACAACACGCCGACCGAGCTACCCAATGCGGCCTATCTGCCGGATGCGATCGAGGCGTTGATACATCTGGATCGCCTCGTCGAGGCGGAGCGGCTCACCGCGGCGCTGGAGAACAACGGTCGACGGGTGAACCGGGAGTGGATGCTCGCGGTGGGAGCGCGGGCACGCGCGATGCTGCTCGCCGCGCTCGGCGACCTCGACGGCGCCCACGAGGCGGCACAGCGGGCGATCGCCACACATCGAAAGCTCTCGATGCCGTTCGAACGCGCACGGACACTGCTGGTTCTCGGGCAGATCGAACGTCGTCAGCGCAAGAAGGATTCGGCCTCGGCCCATCTCCAGGAGGCCATGGAGACCTTCGAGCGTCTCGACATTCCGCTCTGGGCGGCGCGGGCCCGCGCCGAGATCTCCCGCGCGAACGTCGGACCGCAACGCACCGGCGAGCTGACCCCGTCCGAGCAGCGCGTCGCCGAACTCGTCGCCTCCGGCATGAAGAACCGCGACGTCGCGGCCACGCTGTTCATCAGCCCCAAGACCGTCGAGGCCAACCTGGCGCGCATCTACCGCAAGCTGGGCATCAAGTCGCGCGCCGAGCTGGGCCGCCACGTCGGCCGCCCAGGCGGGACGCAAACGGGGGACCACGCGTAGGGAAACACCCTATTCCTCCGGTCGGGTCGCGCGTTCTACCGTCGAATCGCTGTCTCGCCACCCGCCATCGACTGGAGGACCGGTGCGTCTCGACGAAGCCCGTGCGACCCTGACCGATCAGAGCACCGCCCTGGTCACGACGGCCACCAGCCAGCCCGCCCTCGGCACCGGATTCGCGGTGCTGGGCCTGGTTTCGCTGCTGGACCTGCCACGCGACCGCGCCGATCGGATGGTGGCGCTCGGCGGAGCGGCGGCCGCGGGCTGGTACCTGGTCCGCGGCAACCGTCGCCGCTAGCCGTCAGGGCAGGGCGCCGGGGCTGATCTCCTCGAGCATCTCGGTCACCAGCGCGGCGATCGGTGAGCGCTCGCTGCGCAGCAGCGTGATGTGCGCGAACAGCGGGTGCCCCTTGAGCTTCTCGATCACCGCGGCCACGCCGTCATGCCTGCCGACGCGCAGGTTGTCGCGCTGGGCGACATCGTGGGTGAGCACCACGCGCGAGCCGGCGCCCAACCGTGACAGCACCGTCAGAAGCACGTTGCGCTCCAGCGACTGCGCCTCGTCGACGATCACGAACGAGTCGTGCAGCGACCGCCCCCGGATGTGGGTCAGCGGCAGCACCTCGAGCATGCCGCGCGAGAGCACCTCTTCGAGCACCGCCGGACTGGCCAGACCTTCGAGCGTGTCGAAGACCGCCTGCGCCCAGGGACCCATCTTGTCGCTCTCGCTACCGGGCAGATAGCCCAGATCCTGTCCCCCGACCGCGTAGAGCGGACGGAACACCACGACCTTGCGTTGTGTGCGACGCTCGAGCACGGCCTCCAGGCCGGCGCACAGCGCGAGTGCCGACTTACCGGTGCCCGCCTTGCCGCCGAGCGAGACGATGCCGACGGACTCGTCGAGCAACAGGTCCAGCGCCACCCGCTGTTCGGCCGAGCGACCGCGCAGACCGAAGGCCTCGCGGTCACCGCGCACCAGCTGCACCCGCTTCTCCGGGGTCACCCGTCCCAGCGCGTGCGACGTTCCGCCGAGCAGCCGGATACCGGTGTGGCAGGGCAGGTTTCGGGCCGCTTCGAGGTCGATCTCCCCATCGGCGAACAACGCGTCGACGTCGTCGGGGAGTACCTCGACCTCGGCCATGCCCGTCCACCCGGAGGTGATGACGTCCTGGGCGTGGTACTCGTCGGCCGCCAACCCGACCGCACCGGCCTTCACCCGCAGCGGGATGTCCTTGCTCACCAGGGTGACGTGCTTGCCCTCGGCGGCGAGATTGGCAGCGACGGTGAGGATCCGGGCATCGTTGCTGTCGGTGCGGAATCCGGCGGGCAGTACCGACGGATCGCTGTGGTTGAGTTCGACGTGCAGCGAGCCGCCCTGTGTGCCAACGGGAATCGGCTGATCGAGTCGACCGTGTTCGAGCCGCAGATCGTCGAACAGCCGCAGGGCCTGACGCGCGAACCAGCCGAGCTCATGATGGTGTCGCTTGGCTTCGAGTTCGCTGATCACCACCAGCGGGACCACGACCTCATGCTCGGCAAAGCGCGTGCAGGCCCAGGGATCTGACAACAGCACGGAGGTGTCGAGCACGTATGTCCGGAGAGGCGAATCGATCACGTAGCGCTCCTGCTATCCGCGGGTCCCCCGCGAACCGTCGGCGGACACTGCGGCACCAGGGCCGGGGCCGGCCCTCTCGTGATCGCAACGATCGGGTACCGCCCGGACAGCAAAGCACGTCGCTAGCCATCGCAAACGACGCTACTCCCGTTGTGGCACATGCGCCGTGCAGGCGCGCCGTAGTGTCGCCGCTGCTCATCCGCGGCGATGAGCGCCCGGTTACGCGGAGGTGAACTCGCGCAGTTTCGGCTCGTCGGCCAGACCCCATGCGGCGATCCGGTCGGCGGTCACCTGGCGCAGCTCCCGCGGCCCGAAGATCCCGGCCTCGGCGACGTGGGCCACCTTGTCCGCGTAGGCGTCGATGTCGCCGCCGACGACGTGGAGTTCGGCCGCGCGCCGCGCGATGGCCTCGACGGTCTCGTCGCGGCTCGTCGACAGCAAGTACGCGACGAGGTTGGCGAAGAACTCCTCGTGGCGCTCCTCGTCGCGGGCGATGCGCCCGATGAGGCCCTTGAGCACCGGCTCGGTGATCTTGGCCTCGAGGTTGCGGCAGAACACGGCGTGGGCCCGCTCGAAGAACGCCATGAACACCAGCCGCTCGATCTGGCTGTAGGTGTCGGCGCGGTAGCCCTTCATCACGTGCTCGACGCGCACGTCCTCGTTGGCGGCCGGATCGATCTCGCGGGTGACGACGAGGTAGTTGCGCAGCGCGATCGCGTGCAGGTGCTCTTCGGCGGTCCACCGGCCGATCCAGCGGCCCCACTTCTCTTCGAGGATGAAGCTGAAGACGAACTCGCGGTGGAAACTGGCGAGGTTGTCCTTGGTGATGAGCAGGATCTCGAGCGCATCCGTGACGTCCTTGGGCAGGGTCACCTGCGACGGGTCCCAGTCCTTACCGCCGAGGAACGCGAAGTTCTCGCCCTGGTCGAACGGCACGTAGTCGTGCGCGTACCAGAGGTCCTCACTGTCGATGTGACGACGCATCTCCTGCTGCACGATCGGCTCGAGTTCGAGGATCAGCGCATTCGGTACAGGTTTCTGTGCCATGCAGTTACAGTAACTCAATTCTGTGGGAATCGTAAAATTCCCGCCCGCGTGGCGCGTGCTACAACGTCAGCCCCGGATACAGAGGGTTCGCCGCCAGAAGTTCCCCGGACGCGGCGTGCACGCGCTCGGCGGTGCCGTCGGCCAGCGTGTACTTGGCCTTGGACGTGCCCTGAGGTTCGGTGTTCGACAGCACGTCGACGATGAGTTCGGCGACGCGGTCGAAGTCGTCGGCCCCGAATCCGCGGGTGGTCAGCGCGGGGGTGCCCAGCCGGATGCCGCTGGTGTACCAGGCGCCGTTCGGGTCGGCGGGCACGGAGTTGCGGTTCGTGACGATGCCCGCATCGAGCAGGGCCGACTCGGCCTGGCGGCCGGTCAGGCCGAACGAGGTGACATCCAGAAGGACGATGTGGTTGTCGGTGCCGCCGGTGACGAGGCCCGCGTCGCGCTTGAGGAACCCGTCGGCCAGGGCCTGGGCGTTGTCGGCCACGCGCTGCGCGTACGCCTGGAACGCGGGCTGGCGCGCCTCGGCGAGCGCGACGGCCTTGGCGGCCATCACGTGGGACAGCGGCCCGCCCAGCACCATCGGACATCCCTTGTCCACGGCGTCGGAGTACTCGGGCTGGGCGAGCACCATCCCGCCGCGCGGCCCGCGCAGCGACTTGTGGGTGGTCGTGGTGGTGACGTGGGCGTGCGGCACCGGGTCCTCGTTGCCGGTGAACACCTTGCCCGCGACCAGGCCGGCGAAGTGGGCCATGTCGACCATCAGCGTCGCGCCGACCTCGTCGGCGATCTCGCGCATCTTGGCGAAGTCGACCCGCCGCGGATAGGCCGAGTAGCCGGCCACGATGATCAGCGGCTTGAACTCGCGCGCGGCCGCGGCCACCGCGCCGTAGTCCAGGAATCCGGTGTCGGGGTCGGTGCCATAGCTGCGCTGGTGGAACATCTTGCCGGAGATGTTCGGCCGGAAGCCGTGGGTGAGGTGTCCGCCCGCGTCCAGCGACATCCCGAGCAGCCGCTGGTTGCCGAGCTTGTTGCGCAGCTTCTCCCAGTCCGCCTCGGACAGGTCGTTGACGTGCTTGAGGCCCGCCTCGGCCAGTTCGGGGGCTTCCACCCGGGTGGCCAGGATCGCCCAGAACGCAACGAGGTTGGCGTCGATGCCGGAGTGCGGCTGCACGTAGGCGTATGGCGCCCCGAACAGCTCGCGGGCGTGCTCGGCGGCGAGGCTCTCGACGGTGTCGACGTTCTGGCAGCCGGCGTAGAACCGGTGCCCGATCGTGCCCTCGGCGTACTTGTCGGAGAACCAGGTGCCCATCGTCAGCAGCACCGCGGGCGAGGCGTAGTTCTCGCTGGCGATCAGCTTGAGCGAATCCCGTTGATCGGCAAGCTCTTTGCGGGTAGCGGCGGCGATGCGCGGCTCGACCGACTCGATCACCTGCAACGCGGCCCGGTAGGCGGCGCTCGCGGTCTCGGCGTACTCCGTGCCAGGAGCGGCGGCGTCGGAGGTCACGGGGTCTGCAGTCATGGGGTTCAGCCTAGTCGGGGGCCCTCAGGCCGCCCGCAGGACCGACGGGATCAACGGCTCGTCGAGCAGGGTGCCGAACCGCTGGGTCAGGCCGACGTCGGCGGGCCTGGCGTCCAGCCAGCCCCGCAGCAACCGGTATCCCTCGACGTAGGTGCTGGTGTAGGCGCGCCACAGCGGCGAGGACAGGAACCGCAGCATCTGACGGGCGCGCTGGTCGTTGACCAACAACCACCGCTTGAGGAAGGCGACGACGTCGTCGACGTCTCGGTGCTCGTCGTGCAGCATCAGCGCGGCGTCCTGGCGCACCTCGGCCAGGGCCGCCGTCGCCTCCGACACCGCCTGCGCGCGGTCGCCGTCGAACCGCAGGCCCAGGTCGGCGTAGATCTCGCCGGCCCAGGCGCCCCAGCCGGGGCCGATCGCCGCGTACAGGGCGAGGTCGGCCAGCCCCTCGGCCATCAGGCACTGCGGGGTGTTGACGAGGAAGATCGTCTGCTCGGCCTGTCCCCTGCCCTCGACCAGGCCGACCTCCTTGCGGCAGTGCTCGGTGTGGTGGCCCGGATACGACTCGTGCGCGACCAGCCGCGGCAGGTTCGACATCTGCTGTTTGAGGTCGGCGTTGACGGCGACCGTCGACTTGTAATCCCCGTGGTAGTAGTTGAACCCCGACCACGGCTTGTCGGTGACCACCTCGTAGGTGATGGTCTCGGCATCGGGCAGCGGATACTCGGCGCGGACGCGGTCGCGCAGCGCGCTGGAGAACGCATGGATGCACTCTTCGAGGCGCGTGGGCGGAATCTCCTCGCCTGCGCGGTAGGCCTGCATCCGCTCGGCCAGCGGGCCGGACCCGTCGAGCACCTCGTCGAGCTGTCGATGCGCCTGCCGATACCGCTCGGGGTCGCCCTTGTCGATGTGCACGTCGAAGTACGCCTCGACCTCGTCGACGAAACCGACCTGCTCACCCGCGAACTTGCGTCCAGCGCACGCCAGCGCACGCAGGTGGGCGCCGATGTAGTCCTTACGCGCCTGCTCCAGCCCGTCGACCGAGGTCAGCTCGCCCAACAGCCGCTCGGCCCGCCTGGTCAGGTCCGCGGGATCGGGCTGCGGTTCGGCGGCGACCGCACGGCGCAGCGCCGGATCCCCGGTGAACGAGTCGACGTAGCCCTCCTCGACCCGGTCGAAGCGCAGACCGAGCAGCAGATACTCGCGGACGAACGAATCTGAGGTGCTGGCGTCCATGTTCTCAACCGTAAATGCAAGACTGGGCGCATGGCGCGGCTGAGTGAACCCAGCCCATATGTGGAGTTCGACCGGAGTCAGTGGCGGAACCTGCGTATGTCGACCCCGCTCAAACTCACCGAAGACGAACTGACCAAGCTGCGCGGTATCGGCGAGAAGATCGACCTGCTGGAGGTCGAAGAGGTGTACCTGCCGCTGGCCCGGCTGATCCACCTGCAGGTCGCGGCCCGTCAGCGGTTGTTCGCGACCACCGCCGAGTTCCTGGGCGGCGACTCCGAGAGCGAGTCGCAGCCCGACCGGCCCGTGCCGTTCGTGATCGGCGTCGCGGGCAGCGTCGCGGTCGGCAAGTCCACGACCGCCCGTGTGCTGCAGGCACTTCTGGCGCGCTGGGAGCATCACCCCCGCGTCGACCTGGTGACGACCGACGGCTTCCTCTACCCCAACGCCGAGCTGGTCCGCCGGAACCTGATGGGCCGCAAGGGCTTTCCCGAGAGCTACGACCGTCGGGCGCTGATGCGGTTCGTGACGACGGTCAAGTCGGGCGCCGAGTACGCGTGTGCGCCGGTGTACTCACACCTGCTCTACGACATCGTGCCCAGCGAGAAGCAGTTCGTCCGGCATCCGGACATCCTGATCCTCGAGGGCCTCAACGTCTTGCAGACCGGGCCGACGTTGATGGTGTCCGACCTGTTCGACTTCTCGGTCTACGTCGACGCGCGCATCGACGACATCGAACATTGGTACATCGACCGGTTCCTCGGCCTGCGCACGACGGCGTTCGCCGACCCGGCTTCGCACTTCCATCACTACGCCACGCTCACCGACGAGCAGGCCGTGATGGCCGCCCGCGACATCTGGCATTCGATCAACCGGCCCAACCTGATCGAGAACATCCTGCCGACGAGGCCGCGGGCGACCCTGGTGCTGCGCAAGGACGCCGACCATTCGATCAACCGTCTGCGCCTGCGCAAGCTGTAGCCCGCTACCGGTTGACCCGGCGCCAGCCCTGGTACTGCAACTCGGCGAACGCCAGCGTGTACACGCCCGTCGCGAGCGTCAGCGCCACGCCGATCGTGGTGAGCGGGAAGACATTCGACAGCACGAGCACCACCGCGGCCACGGCGTAGAGCACGTTGGTGACGATCACCGCCATGCCCGCCGTCTTCAGTGACGGCAGCGCCGCCAGGCCCAACACGACCAGGCCGTAGGCGATGAAGAACGCCGCCATCGCGTACTCGAAGGCGATCGTGGTGCCCGACGTCTCGGCCAGCCAGCCGGCGAGGGGTACGGCCGCGATGCCGGCCAAACCCGTGAGGATCGCGTCGGCGCGCATCGCGAAGCGCAGCAGAGCATCGGTCGATTCGTTCAGGCGGACGGAGAGTGCGGTCATGGCGGGGATTCCTTTCTGGTGGGGGTGACAGGACCGTTCCGGAGCCGACGCCGCAACCTCTGACGACGGCGGCTCCGGACCAGTCATGCGGGGATCACGTCAGGCGACGGATCCCGAGGTACTGGGCGCAGGCGAACGCGACGGTGACGACGGTGAACGCGACGATGCCCGCGACGCCGAACTCGGTCAGCGGCAGCACGCCGGCCACGAGCACCGCGCTTACGAGGACGGCGAACGCGATGTTGCCGGCGAGCACACTGACGCCGACGCGCCGGACGTCGGGCGCCCCGGCGGCCAGGAACAGCGCGAGCCCGTAGCCGACGAGCGCGGCGCCTGCGATCCACTCGCTGGTGGCCGACAGCCCGCTCACACGCGAGAGCGGGTCGGCGGCCATCACGACGATCAGGCCGAGGCCCCCGCACAGGGTCGCGTCGGCACGCAGTGCGAAACGCAGGAGGGAGTCGGTCCCGCCGTCGGCGGCGGTGTCACGGACCTGGCGGGTTGCAGTGGTCATGGCACCGACACTGCTCGGATGTCGCTGCCAGATCGACGCATACCGCTGCCAGCTACTGCCAGCCGCAGGTCAGAGGGCCAGCCCCCACCACCGCGAGCGCTCATCCTTGTACGGTTCGGGGCCCTCGAGGTGTACAAGAGTGAGCGGTCGCGCCCAGGTTCGGGGGATCTCAGGCGTCGGTCTGCGCGGCCACCAGGTTGCCGCGCAGATCGGCGGCGATCAGCCGGGCGGCGGCGTTCTGCCAGTTGTGCAGCGACCGCTGTGGCACCTCGGTGACGAACCACTGCCAGGCCTGGCGGGCCACCGGATCGAGCCCGGCGGCCGTGGCGTTCTGCGCGTAGGCCCGCACCCCGACGACGTACGGGAAATACAGCGAGTTGTAGTGTCGCCATTCCTCGGTGGTGCCGAACTCGCCGCCGTCGCGGGGTTTGAGCCGGGCGATGCGGTCGGCCAGCAGCGCCTTGAGTTCGGTCGCGCGCTCCAAAGGCTGATCGGGTGCCCCGCGCGCCGCCAGTCGCTCGTCGATGATCGGCAATCGGTTGAGCGGGCTGGCGATCAGCTTGGAGAGGTCGCCGTAGTGGCCGAGCGCGCGGCGGGTGAGGCGGGCGAACGTCTCCTCGTCGACACCGTCGAGCGGACTGTCCTTGCGCAGCGGCAACGCCGCCTCGGTGCTGCGCAGCGCGGCGCGGTCGGCGCGCAGCGTCGGCGACCGCGAGAACGCCAACCGGTCCAGCGCGCCGGCCAACGGGTCGGCGAGCACGTTGATCGCGATCGCGATCGCCAGGCTGGTGAACAACAGAACGGTCAGCGCGGTGTCGTGGCCGGTGACGGCCAGCCCGACCAGGGCCTGCCCGCCGAACAGCACCGCCACCACCGTCGTCGCCGCGAACGAGCGCAGCATGTCGGCGCGCAACGCCTGCCCCTCGTCGAACGCGTCTCCGATCGCGACCGCCACGCCGAGCAGCGCCACGTCGAAGCCCGTCGCGGCCAACGCAAGCCAGCTCGGCACCAGGCCGAGCGGGATCACCAGGATCGCGTTGCTCAACGCGAAGAACAGCGTGGCGATCACCACGAACCCGACCACCGGGCGCGGCTGCGAGCGGCGCACCACCGCGTTCACCAGGGCCCCGAGCGACGACAGCGAGACCGCCGCGAACATCACCCAGTGACCGGGCCGCAGCGGGCCGTCGACGCTTCCGGCCATCGCGGCGCCGACGAACGCCGCAGCGGCGACCACCGCGATCAACCCGAGCTCCCCGGCGCGGCCGCGCCAGGTGTCGCGCGGCCGGGACAGCTCGAGGAGCACCGCGAACCACGCGATGCCCGGAACGGCGACGAGGTAGACCTCGATGCGACCGAGCGCGTCGGCGCCGCTGACGGTGCGGACCGCGTCCAGCGCGACGACCGCCGCGAAGCTCGTCAACCCGATCGCGGCCAGCACCAGCACGGGTTTGCGCGGGTCGCGGGCCACCAGATAGAGCCCCAACCACCAGCTCAGCGCGAAGACCACCGCCGACAGCGCAGCCATGTTCTCAGTGTGGCATCACATTCCGTACCGGCGATGACGGCCGGTGTAATCGCGCAGGGCGCGCAGGAAGTCGACCCGCCGGAACGCGGGCCAGTACGCCTCGGTGAACCACATCTCCGAATACGCGCTCTGCCACAGCAGGAAGCCCGAGAGCCGCTGCTCCCCCGACGTGCGGATGACCAGGTCGGGGTCCGGTTGTCCCGAGGTGTAGAGGTTCTCCGAGATCGCGTCGATGGTGACCGCCTCGATCAGCTGTTCGCCGGTGCTGCCGTTGGCGAGCTCCTTGGACAGCAGTTGGCGCACGGCGTCGACGATCTCCTGGCGCCCGCCGTAACCGACGGCGAGGTTGACGTGGAAGGAGCCCGGCCCCGCGTCGGTCGACCCGACGGCGTCGCGCAGCCGGCGCGCGGGCTCCTCGCCGATCAGCTCCAGATCGCCGACCGTGCGCACGCTCCAATGGTTGGCCGGCGCGCAGATCTCCTCGACGACGTCGGTGATGATCTCGATCAGCTGGGACAACTCGTCGGGGGCGCGCTGCAGGTTCTCCGTCGACAGCAGGTACACCGTGGCCATCTCGATGCCGATCTCCTGGCACCAGCGCAGCATCTCGGCGATCTTGCGGGCACCCATCCGGTATCCGACGCTGACGTCGTCGTGGCCAAGGTCACGCGCCCATCGGCGATTGCCGTCGCACAAAACGGCAATATGGCGCGGCAGTTGGGATTTGGCCCGCGCCAGCTCCTGGCGAAGCCGCAACTCGTACAGCCGGTAGGCCGGCTCTTTGAGGCGCGGGGGAATGAGCTCCACGAAGATCCAGACTACTGTGAGGTTCGATAACCCCCATGGCATTAGTGGAGGTGACATGACCCGATCCATCGACGCCACCGATTCCGACAAGTCGCGCGAGCCGCAGAACAGGCCGGAAGACTTCCCGGAAGCCGTCGTCGACGGTGTCGCCAATTTCATCAACAAGCCGCGCGCCCGAGGCTGGATCCACGTCTACGCGGCGGTGATCGCCGCCATCTGCGGAGCCACGCTGGTCTCGGTCTCCTGGTCGGTGCAGTCCACGCGCGCTGGGATCGCGACCCTGATCTACACGCTCACCATCGTGGCGATGTTCAGCGTCAGCGGGGCCTATCACCGGGTCAACTGGAAGTCTCCGACCGCGCGCAAGTGGATGAAGCGCCTCGACCACTCGATGATCTTCGTGTTCATCGCGGGCAGCTACACGCCGTTCGCCCTGTTGGCGCTGCCGCAGAACGACGGCATGGTGCTGTTCTGGATCGTCTGGGGCGGGGCGATCGCGGGCGTGTTGCTCAAGTGCTTCTGGCCGTCGGCGCCGCGTTGGGTGGGCGTGCCGCTCTACATCCTGCTCGGCTGGGTGGCGGCGTGGTTCGTCGGGCCGATCACCCACGGTGCGGGGGTGGCCGCGCTGGTGCTGCTGATCGTCGGCGGCGGGCTGTACAGCATCGGCGGCGTGCTCTACGCGCTCAAGTGGCCCAATCCTTGGCCGACGGTGTTCGGCCACCACGAGTTCTTCCACGCGTGCACCGCGGTGGCGGCGATCTGCCACTACATCGCGATGTGGTTCGCCGTCTTCTAGCGACTTGGGTGCACTACCGATCGTTGAGCGATAGGTAGCGCACCGAAATCACTCAGAGCTGGGTGACGTTCTCCGGGGTCCAGTAGGCCTTCATCGACGCGATCTTGCCCTCCTCGTTGAAGGTCATCACGCTGATGATCTCGATGCGCATCTTGTTGCCGCCGAGGTCGATGGTCAGCGCCCAGAAGAACGCCACCTCGTTTCCCAGCGCCCGCAGCGTGACGACGTCGGCCTGGGCGCCCATCGTGGGTAGCGCATCGTAAAAGCCGCGGATCGCCTTGCGGCCGATGTGCACCTCGCCGCCGACCGGATCCTCGACGGTGGCGTCGTCGGCGTAGAGCTCGACGACGTCGTCGGCCTTGCCCTGGGCGGCCAGTTCGAGGTAGCGGGTGACGGTCTTGGCGTTGTCTTCCGGCGTCGGCATGCGCCGAACGCTACACGGACGCGCCCAGTGCGGCAGCAAGTTCCGGCGCCGTGGTGACCGGGAGATCGCACGTTCTGCCGCGGCACACGTACGCGGCGTCGGCGCCGTCGACACGGTCGCGGTCGATCAGCAACGTCGACGAGTTCACCGCACCGCCGACGACGACCGCTCCGCCCGGCGCGAGCCGCCGCGCGGCCGCCAACAGCTCCGAGTGCGCGGGGTCACACGCCACCGCGATCTGGATGGGTCCGCGCACGGCCGCCTCGGCGACCGCGAGCCAGTGCCCACCCGAGCGCGGCAGCCGGGCCAGGATCGGCGTGGCCGCCGCCAGGGTCGCGTCGGCCGCTGCGGCGTACCGGTCGGCACGCTCGGCCGGTGCGAGATGCGCCGCGGTGAGCAGCGCTTCGGCGATCAGCGACGCTCCCGACGGCGTGGCGCCGTCGAGTGGATCGGCCGGCCGGACCATCAGCGCCTCGGCGTCGTCGGCGGTGTCGAACCAGCGGCCGGGGCGCTGCGGGTCGGCGAAGTGGTCGAGCGCGATGTCGAGCAGCGTCGTCGCCGCCTCCAACCAGTGCGGGTCACCGGTCATCTGGTGGACGGTCAGCAGGCCGGTGGCGAGCGCGCCGTGGTCTTCGAGGATCGCCGCGCTGTCGCCGACTGTCCCGCCGAGGCTCGCCCGCCGAAGCCGTCCGTCGACGATGTGCAGATCCCAGAGTGCGCGCCCGCATCGCGTTGCGGCGTCGAGGAATTCGGGCCGGTCGAGCGCTACGGCGGCCTCCGCGAGCGCGGTGATGGCCAACCCGTTCCACGCGGTGACGATCTTGTCGTCGCGGCCGGGTCGCGGACGGGTGAGCCGCGACGCCAGCAACGCCGCCCGCACCCTGGCGAAGCGGTCCGAATCGTCGGGGTCGCGCCGCAGCTGCAGCACGGAGGCGCCGTGTTCGAAGGTGCCGGCCTCTGTCACGTCGAAAAGTTCTGCGGCCCACCGTCCGTCGTCGCCACCGAGCACCTCCGTCAGCTGGGCGGGGGTGAACACATAGGTCAGCCCTTCCACGCCGTCCGCGTCGGCATCCAGCGACGAGGTGAACATGCCGCCGGCGCCGAGTTCGTCGATCATGAACGCCGCGGTCTCGGTCGCGGTCTTGTGCGCCAACGGATTTCCGGTGCGGCGGGCCCAATGGGCGTAAACGCGCAACAGCAGGGCGTTGTCGTACAACATCTTCTCGAAGTGCGGGACCACCCAGGCCGCGTCGACGCTGTAGCGGGCGAAACCGCCGGCCAACTGGTCGTAGATACCGCCGCGGGCCATCGCCGCGCAGGTGCGCTCGACGGTCTCTGAGGGCATGACGTCGCCGGTGCGTTCGTGGTTGCGCAGCAGGCCTTCCAGCAACGCCGACGGCGGGAACTTGGGCGCGCCCGCCGGATTGGCGGCGAATCCGCCGCGGGCGACGTCCTCGTCCTGCAGCACCGCGGCGACGGCGTGGTCGCACAAGGCTGGTTGCAGGGGCGGTCCCCCACCGGGCAGCCCGGCCGCCATCGACCGCAGTTCCTCGGTGATCTTGTCGGACGCCTGTTCCACCTCGCCGCGACGGTTGCGCCAGGTGTCGCTCACGGCGGCCAGCAGCTGCAGGAAGGTCGGCTTCGGGTAGTAGGTGCCGCAGAAGAAGGGCCTACCGTCCGGCGTCAGGAAGCAGGTCATCGGCCAGCCGCCCTGTCCGGTCAGCGCGACGGTCGCGTTCATGTACACCGCGTCGAGGTCGGGCCGCTCCTCGCGATCGACCTTGATGCAGACGAAGCCGTCGTTCATGGCGACGGCCACTTCGGCGTCGTCGAACGACTCGTGGGCCATGACGTGGCACCAGTGGCAGGCCGCGTACCCGATCGACAGCAGGATCGGCACGTCGCGTTCGGCCGCCTCGGCCAGCGCCTCGGGCGTCCATTCGCGCCAGTGCACCGGGTTGCCGGCGTGCTGACGCAGGTACGGGCTGGTGGCCCGCGAGAGCGTGTTAGCCCCCGGGTTCACGTTTCGTCCCGTCGGGCGGCGCGTCGGATTCGGCGGGCGCCTCGGGATCATCGGGCGACTCGGCGGTGCGCTCCGGCTGCGCGTCCTGTGTGTCGAACGACTTCGGCACCTTCTTCAGCTGCCGGTTCATCGACCGGACCAGCAGGAACGTGCCGATCAGCAGCAGCACCACGATCAGCAGGCCCAGCGGGCTGGCCTTGCCGAAGTCGGGCCCGGTGTTCCTGGGCGGGTCCTGGGCCAGCAGGTCGACGGCGAGCAGGAGATTCATCGGTCCTCGATCCCGGCGAACAGGTCGTCCTCGGGCAGTGTCACGGGCACCCGGGCGCGGGCCAGCTCGAACTCCTCGGTGGACCACAACCGTTGCTGCCACTCGATCGGGGCGCGGAAGAAGTCCCCGTTGGGGTCGATCTGGGTGGCATGCGCGCGCAACGCGTCGTCACGCACGGCGAAGTACTTGGCGCACTCGACGCGCGTCGTCACCCGCTTGGCGAAGATGTCGTGGTCGGGATCCCAGTGCTTGAGCCACTTCTCGAACGGGCCGACCTCGCCGTGCTTGGCGAACTCGTCCTGCAGCAGCTGCATGCGCTGCCGCAGGAATCCGTGGGTGTAGTACAGCTTGTGGACGTTCCACGGCTCACCGGCGTTGGGGAACAGGCGGTAGTCGCCGGCGGCCTCGTAGGCCGCCATCGACACCTGATGGCACCGAATGTGATCCGGATGCGGGTAGCCGCCGTTCTCGTCGTAGGTGGTCATCACGTGTGGCCGGAACTCGCGCACGACGCGCACCAGCGCCTCGGTCGGCTGCTCGAGCGGCACCACGCCCAGGCAGCCGTCGGGCAGCGGCGGCGGTGGGTCGCCCTCGGGCAGGCCGGAGTCGACGAAGCCGAGCCAGTGATGCTCGACGCCGAGGATCTCGGCGGCCTTGGCCATCTCGTCGCGGCGGATCTCGGACATCCGGCCGTGCACCTCGGGCAGGTCCATGGCCGGGTTGAGGATGTCGCCGCGTTCGCCGCCGGTGAGCGTCACCACGAGGACGCGGACGCCCTCGTCCACGTACCGGGCCATCGTGGCGGCGCCCTTGCTGGACTCGTCGTCCGGGTGGGCGTGGACCGCTATCAACCGCAGCTCGCTCAACCTGCTCTGCCTCACTCTTCGCGAATCTTCGCGACCTTCGCGACCAGTCGTCTCGGTGATATCAACCCGAACAGACTTTTCAGTAGTCCCTATAGTTCCAGTTCTGTAGATCTATCCGACCGACGGGCATAGAAAACTAGATGATCGATCGCCCCGCCGCACGCTATGGCACCCGGCGGCGCTCCGGTGGCCGCCGCTGGATCGTCGTCGCCGCCACGCTGCTCGCGCTCGGCGTGGGCGTGGCGATCGCCGTCGTCGCGTTCGGGCGGTTCGGAAACGAGCCCGTCACGGGCGAGCTGAGCGCATACGAGCTGGTGGACGACCAAACGGTCTCGGTGACCATCAGCGTCACGCGCCAAGACCCGTCTCAACCGGTCGTCTGCATCGTGCGGGCACGTTCCATCGACGGCGCCGAGACGGGCCGCCGGGAGATCCTGGTGCCGCCGTCGACGCAGCAGACCGTCCAAGTGACGGCCCCCGTCACGGCCACCCGACAGCCCGTCATCGGCGATATCTACGGCTGTGGCACCGATGTGCCGTCGTATCTCGTGGCCCCCTGAGATCAGCCCGATTCGTCGTCCCAGCAAACGGCGAACTGCGAATTTGTGAAAATCGGCCGACCGTTCGGTGCTACCATGGTCGAGTACACGGTTCCTGCTGGAGCCGTGTATTGCTGCATTTGGTGCTGTGCTCGAGCACGCTGACCGCGGCAATACACGTCAAGCTCCGGCGCCGTACCACCAGACTTCTTACGCCAGAAGAGCGCGAGAACACGCACGACCTAGATGGACAGGAGCGCGACGACATGACCGATACGCAGGTCACCTGGCTGACGCAGGAGGCATACGACCGCTTGAAGGCGGAGCTCGACCAGCTGATCGCCAATCGGCCCGTCATCGCCGCCGAGATCAACGACCGCCGCGAAGAGGGCGACCTCCGCGAGAACGGCGGATACCACGCCGCCCGCGAGGAGCAGGGCCAGCAGGAGGCCCGGATTCGTCAGCTGCAGGAACTGCTGAACAACGCCAAGGTCGGCGAGGCGCCCAAACAGTCCGGCGTCGCGCTGCCCGGTTCGGTGGTCAAGGTGCAGTACGGCGACGACGAGAACGACACCGAGACGTTCCTGATCGCGACCCGCCAGGAGGGCATCAGCGACGGCAAGCTCGAGGTGTACTCGCCGAAGTCACCGCTGGGCGAGGCGCTCATCGATGCCAAGGTCGGCGACGTGCGCACCTACACGGTGCCCAGCGGCAGCACGGTCAAGGTGAAGCTGCTCGAGGCCGAGCCGTACCACGCCTGAGCCGCTGCCGGAGTTCGAGTCCGGGCGGGGTGCGGTTTAGCATCCGCTCATGGCGCAGATCGCCGAGGACCTGTTCCTGCTGCTGCTCGACAACGCTTCCGCGCAACCGGTTCTTGATCGGGCGCGCCGCGAGCGGGTGCTTGCCGCCGCGGTTCTCCTCGACCTGGCGCTGGCGTGCCGGGTCCGGCCGTCGGTGGACGGTGAGGCGGTCGAAGCGGGCCGCCTGATCGCGCTGTCGGTTCCAGGCGCGCCGGATCCGCTCGCCGAGCCGGCGTTCCAGCTGTTGCAGCGCCGTCCGTTACGACCGCGGACAGCGATCAAGCGACTGGCCAAGCACACCGAAACTGAGATTGTCCTTCATCTGGAGCGGACCGGACAGATCCGGCGTGTTCCGTTGCCGGACAAGCGGTTCGGCCACTTCGCCTGGCCGCTGACCGACCGCAACCGCGCCGGGCAGGCCCGTTCGGCGCTGCTGTCGGCGCTGTTCGATCGCACCGCGCCGACGGCGTCCACGGCGGCGATCATCTCGCTGCTGCACGCGATCGACGGCCTGGGCGCGCTGCTGAGCCTCAACGACCGTGGGTGGCGGTGGGTGCACGCGCGCGCCGGTGAGATCGCGCTCGGAAGCTGGGTCGACGAATCCCCGACCGCGCTACCCGAGATGAACCTCGCCGTCACCGCGTCGGCGCTGCGGCCCGCGCTGAAAAGCCGCTAGCCCAACGCCTGTTCGAGGTCGGCGAGCAGATCCGCGACGTCCTCGATCCCGACCGACAGCCGCACCAGATCCTCGGGAACCTCCAACTGCGACCCGGCGGTCGATGCGTGGGTCATCGCGCCGGGGTGCTCGATCAACGACTCGACGCCGCCCAGCGACTCGGCGAGGATGAAAATCTCTGTCCGCGAACAGAATTTGCGGGCGGCCTCCGCTCCCCCGCGCAGCCGCACCGAGATCATCCCGCCGAACCCGGACATCTGCCTGGCCGCGATGTCGTGGCCGGGATGTCCGGGCAGTCCCGGATAGAGGACCGTCTCGATCGCGGGATGGCCGTCGAGGAATTCGGCGATGACGGCGGCGTTGTCGCTGTGCCGCTGCATGCGGACCACCAGGGTCTTGAGCCCGCGCAGCGTCAGGTAGGCGTCGAATGGGCCGGGCACCGCACCCGCGCCGTTCTGCAGGAACGCGAACGCGGCGTCGAGTTTCTCGTCGTTGGTCAGCAGCGCACCACCCACCACATCGGAATGCCCCCCGATGTACTTCGTGGTCGAGTGCAGCACGATGTCGGCGCCCAGCAATAGCGGCTGCTGCAGCGCGGGTGAGGCGAACGTGTTGTCCACCAACACTTTCACGTTCGACACGGCGGCGATCCGGGCGATCGCGCCGATGTCGGCGATCGACAGCAACGGGTTGGTGGGCGTCTCCACCAGGATCAGCCGGGTGTTCGGCGTGACCGCCGCGCTCACCGCGTCGAGGTCGGCGAGCGAGACGGCGGTGTACTCGATGCCCCACTCGGTGAACACCTTGTCGATCAGCCGGAACGTCCCGCCGTACGCGTCGTCGGGCATCACGACGTGATCACCCGGTCGCAGGATCGCCCGCAGGGCGCAGTCTGTTGCCGCCATGCCCGATGAGAACGCCCTGCCGTAGGCGGCCGATTCGACCGCGGCGAGCGAGGCCTCCAGGGCCGTCCGGGTCGGGTTGCCGGTCCTGGCGT
Organism: Mycolicibacterium malmesburyense; assembly: GCF_001050015.1. Next base: position 80,682 of record NZ_CVTB01000280.1, on the reverse strand, counting down.
ACTCGTAGCCGCCGCGAAGCCCGCCGACACCGTCCTGCGCGAACGTCGAGCTTGCATAGATCGGAGCGTTGACGGCGCCGGTGGTCAGGTCGGGCCGGACGGCGTGGATGGCCCGCGTGGACAGGCCGTGCGATTCGTGTGCAGACATCACCGCCAGCCTAGCCACGACTGTGCGCCGCGCCGACTGGGTAGACATGTCCCATGAGCCCTGCGATCCGCCTCGACGACCTGCTCGAGCTCGATTCCCTGCTGTCGGCCGAAGACATCGAGCTGCGCCAGACCGTGCGCCGGTTCGGCGAGCAGCGGTTGCGGCCGTTCATCGCCGAGTGGTTCGAGACCGGCCAGGTGCCGGTCCGCGAACTGGCCGCGGACTTCGGCAAGCTCGGCCTGCTCGGCATGCACCTGCAGGGGTACGGCTGCGGCGGCTCGACCGCGACGGCGTACGGCCTGGTGTGCCAGGAACTCGAGGCCGTCGACAGTGGGTTGCGCAGCCTGGTGTCGGTGCAGGGCTCGCTGGCGATGTTCGCGATCCACCGCTGGGGCAGCGAGGAACAGCGCAATCAGTGGCTGCCGGCGATGGCCGCCGGTGAGGCCATCGGGTGTTTCGGGCTGACCGAACCCGACTTCGGCTCGAACCCCGGCGGGATGCGCACGACGGCCAAGCCAGATGGATCCGACTGGATCCTCAACGGGTCGAAGATGTGGATCACCAACGGTTCGGTCGCCGACGTCGCGGTCGTATGGGCGCAGACCGACGACGGGGTGGCCGGCTTTCTGGTGCCCGCGGGGACGCCCGGTTTCTCGGCCACCGACATGACGCACAAGCTGTCGCTGCGCGCGTCGGTGACCTCGGAGCTGCACCTCGACGACGTCCGGCTGCCCGCCGACGCGAAACTGCCGGAGGCGCGCGGTCTGTCCGGGCCGCTGAGCTGCTTGTCGGAGGCCCGGTTCGGGATCGTGTTCGGCAGCGTCGGTGCGGCAAGGGACTGCCTGCAGACCGCGCTGGACTACGTCGGCACCCGGGAGGTGTTCGACAAACCACTGGCGGGCTATCAGCTGACCCAGGCCAAGATCGCCGACATGGCAGTCGAACTCGGCAAGGCTCAGCTGCTGGCGCTGCATCTCGGCAGGCTCAAGGACGAGGGCACGATCAAGCCCAAACAGGTCAGCTTCGGCAAGCTCAACAATGTCCGGGAGGCCATCCAGATCGCCCGGCAGTGCCGGACCCTGTTGGGCGCCAACGGGATCACCCTGGAGTACCCCGTCATCCGGCACGCCAACAACCTGGAGTCGGTGCTGACCTACGAGGGCACGTCCGAGGTGCACCAGTTGGTCATCGGAGAGGCGCTGACCGGCGTCAGCGCCTTCCGATGAACCGTCGTACTACTGCTGCGGATTGACCTGGGGCGACGGCCCCGGCGGCAACGGCTGCGGGTTGAGTTCGGCGACCTGGCCACCGCTGAGCTTGCGGTACGCGTACACCTCGATGAGCGCCGCCAGTGGAAGCGCGACGAGCAGGCCCACGCCGCAGAGCAACGCGCCGACGATCATGACCGCGATGACCACGAGCAACGTCAGCAGCACCTGACCGAAGTTGTTCTTCGCGATGTCGAAGCTGGTCTTGATCGCGTCGATCGGCGAGAGGTTGCGGTCCAGAAGGGCGATCACCGTGAACATCGTGAAGAGGACCACGATGAAGCCGGGGATGACGCACAACGCGAAGCCGATCGAGGTCAACACCCCGACGATCACGCTCGCGATGATGACGGCGCCGACGTTGCGCGGTTTGAAGAACGACCCGATGGTCACCGGCTGACCGTTGGCGACGTCCAACATGCCGTTGTAGTAGGCGGATTGGATGATTCCGCCGACCACCAGCGCCACAATCCAGCCGAGGGCCGTGATCGCGAAACCGGCCGGGCCGGAGACGTTGTACGAGAACGAGAACCCGTCGCCGTCGGACGTGTAACTTGTCGACTCCGGGTCCACCAGGGCCGACAGGCTGCCGAACAACGCCTGTATCGCGAAGACGATGATCCCGTAGACCAGCGTCGGGACGATCAGCGCAGCGGCGTTGGCGGTGAACTTGCCCCACGCCCACGAGAACGCATTGCCGACGCTATACGGCTGTGCCCCAGGGAATCCCGGCCCACCCGGCGGTGGATAGCCGCCCGGCCCCGGCGGCGGATAGCCGGCACCGGGCGGTGGGGGTGGATAACCGCCCTGCTGCGGAGGAGGCGGATAGCCGCCCGGCGGCGGTGGCGGCGGGTAGCCCCCTGGCGGAGGGGGAGGTGGATAACCACCGGGAGGCGGTGGCGGGTTATTTCCCGGCGGAGGAGGCGGTTGATCAGTCATATGACCTTCCCGGTTGACTACAACGGTAAGCAGACGGTGCTGATGAGTTTATCCGCGATCGTCTGCCGTTTGGCGTCCCACAGAGGGAACAGATATCCGACGTAGCAGATGGCGGCGTCGATGATGTGCGCCAGTTGCCGAACGACCGACATTCCGAATCCTATTGGCTGTCCGGTCTTTTCGCTGACGACCTTGAACTTCAGCACCGACTTGCCGATGCTGGACCCGGTCGTGCCCTGGCGGTAGCCGTAGTTCCAGATCACGTACGCCAGAACGAGTATCGATGTGATCGTGACCGCGAGCTGTCCCACAGTGGAGGCACCCGTGGCACAGAACTCGCCGAGCTGATACTCGGAAACGTCGGTGATGCAGGCGGTTTCTTGGGTGCCGAGCAGCAGCGCATAGCCGATGCCCCACAAGATGAAGATCGGAATCGAGTCGACCAGCCACGCCAACACGCGGGTGAACCACGACGTGTAAGCCTCTTTCGGCAGTGCTTGAACCGGTTGTGCCGGAGGTGGATAACCGGTGGCCGTCGTCGGCGGGGTGCCGTCACCCTGTGGTGGTGGCGGATAACCACCCTGCGGCGGAGGCGGATAATCTCCTGGGGGTTGCGGCTGATCGGTCATCGGACGACTCCAGTCTGCTTCTTAGCTGGGATCAAGCGTGCCTACATTACCGGAGAACAGCCCCTGCGCAGCGTTTTCTGCGCGGAATGAGTCCGGTACGTGACCACCGCGGGCCGCGGTGTTTGCCAGTCGCGACAGCGCGATGACGGTGAGGCGCTAGCGAACCCGGCGTTTACTTCCATCCGACAGGAAACCGAGCAGGTCGTGCCGGGTCAGCACGCCGACCGGCTTGCCTTCCTCGACGACCATCACCGCGTCGCACTCGCGGAGTTCTTTCGCCGCGGCGCTGACGGTTTCGCCCGCCCCGATGAGAGGTAACGGCGGGCTCATGTGCTCGGCCACCGCGTCGGCGAGCTTGGCCCGTCCCTCGAACACCGCGGACAGCAGTTCGCGCTCCGAGACGCTGCCCGCGACTTCCCCGGCCATCACCGGCGGTTCGGCCCCGACGACGGGCATCTGCGAGACGCCGTACTCGCGAAGAATTCCGATGGCGTCGCGAACGGTTTCCGACGGATGGGTGTGCACCAGGTCGGGCAGCGCCCCCGACTTCCCGCGCAGCACTTCGCCGACCGTCGACTCCTCCACCGATCCGTCCATCCGGCTGCGCAGGAACCCGTACGACGACATCCAGTCGTCATCGAAAATCTTTGCCAGATAACCTCTTCCGCCGTCGGGCAGAAGAACGACCACGAGCGCGTCGGGGCCGGCCTGCTCGGCCACTTTGTTGGCGGCGACGACGGCCATACCGCACGACCCGCCGACGAGCAGCGCTTCTTCGCGGGCCAGCCGCCGCGTCATCTCGAACGAATCGGCGTCCGAGACCGCGATGATCTCGTCGGGCACCGCGGGGTCGTATGCCTTGGGCCAGAAGTCCTCGCCGACGCCCTCAACCAGATACGGCCGTCCGGAACCGCCGGAGTACACCGAACCCTCCGGATCGGCGCCGATCACGCGCACCTTGCCGTCGGACACCTCCTTCAGATAGCGCCCGGCGCCGGTGATGGTGCCGCCGGTGCCCACGCCCGCCACGAAATGCGTGACCTTGCCGTCGGTGTCGGCCCAGATCTCCGGGCCGGTGGTCTCGTAGTGCGACTCCGGCCCCATCGGGTTGGAGTACTGGTCGGGCTTCCAGGCGCCGTCGATCTCGCCGACCAGCCGGTCGGAGACGCTGTAGTAGCTGTCGGGATGGTCCGGTGGCACCGCGGTCGGGCACACCACCACGTCGGCGCCGTAGGCCCGCAGCACGTTGCGCTTGTCCTCGCCGACCTTGTCCGGGCACACGAAGATGCACTTGTAGCCGCGCTGCTGGGCGATCAGGGCCAGCCCCACGCCGGTGTTACCCGACGTCGGTTCGACGATCGTGCCGCCGGGTTTGAGTTCACCGCTGGCCTCGGCGGCGTCGATCATCTTGATCGCGATGCGGTCCTTGGAGCTGCCGCCCGGATTGAGGTACTCGATCTTGGCCGCGACCATCCCCGCTCCCTGGGGGACAACAGAGTTCAGCTGTACCAGGGGGGTGTTGCCGATGAGCTCACTGATGTGCCGGGCGATCCGCATGACTCCATCGTGTCAGGCGGCTCTCGCCGTCACCAGGTGGGCTACCAGGTGGCCTCGCGGATGTAGTCGCCGATCTGCCGCAGCGAGCGCTTCGCCTCGGGCACGATCGGCGCCGCGATCTGGAAAACGTGCATCTGCCCAGGCCAGACGCGGACTTCGACCGGGACGCCCGCGGCGGCCAACCGTCGCGCGGCCTTGCGGGCGTCGCTGATCAGCACCTCGGACCCTGAGACGTGGATCAGGGTGCGGGGCAACCCGGGTTCGATGTGGTCGAGCGGCTCGTAGACCTCTTCGGTCTCGCCGTCCTTGCGGCTCCGCCGGGCCGCCTCTTCGATCAGGTCGACCAGCGCATGGAACGCTCGCGGCGGGAACATCGCGTCGGTCCGGATGTTGGGGTGATTGGCCCGGGCCTCGTTGTCGATCTCGAACAGCGGCGACATCGTCACCATCGCGGCGGGCACCTCGCCCTCGAGGCCTTCGCGCTGCAGGCGTTCGGCCAGGGCGAGCGCCAGATAGCCGCCGGCGGAGTCGCCGGCCAGCACGATCTGATCGGGCTCGTAACCGTGCTCACGCAGCCACTGGTAGGCGTCGTAGCAGTCGTCGACGGCCATGCCGACGGAGTGCTTCGGGATCATCCGGTAGTTGACCACCAGCACCGGGCAGTCGGCGTAGCCCGACAGCGCCTGGACCAGGCGGCCGTGCGAGTTGACGCCGCAGGTCAGGAAGGCGCCACCGTGCATGTAGAGGATGACGCCGCGTTTGCCGTCCGCCGGCAGCACGCCGGGGGCCCGGACAAGTTGCGCAGTGCAGTTCGGCAAAGAGATCGTGGCGCGAACGGTGCCGGGCGCCGGCCGAGCGACGCGCGAGACGAAGTCGACCAGACCCCACGGCCAGGGCAGCCGCGGCGCATAGCTGCCGATAGCTAGCGTGGGCCGAACAGTTAGCAGGGCGGCGAGTGACGCCAGCCGCCCGCCGAGGCTCGGGCCGTCTTCGACGACCTCTACCGGCGCTCCGTCACTGACCGGAAACTTGCGCGGCTTACGCGCGTGAACAGGCGATACTCCTGGCCGGCGAACATGGCCGACCTTGCTCGGTGCGGTCATGACAACCACCCCCTCCGACGTTTCAAGCCGCCGTAGTGCTGAGTACGCCTAATTTTCTGGACGTGACTCGCGTCTTAGCTTGACACTCTACGTTCATTTCAACAATCAGCGAGTCATATTCGATACCGGAGTTGATACCGCACTGTGACCCCCTAACGCTTCTCGCCACGCGGGTAGCCCGAGAAAACCCACTTAAACTTGCCTGCGTGGGCACACCGCGACGGACGACCACCATCGCCTTTGCGGCCGCGGCCACGCTCGGCTCGATCGGATCGGCGTACATCGGTGCACGCAACCTGCTGATCGGGCAGGCCGATCAGGCTCGCCGCGTCATTCCGCACGCGTGGGACATCCCCCCGCGCGCCGACGGCGTGTACGCCCCCGGCGGAGGTCCCGTGGAGCGTTGGCACCGCGATGTTCCGTTCGACCTGCACCTGATGGTTTTCGGCGACTCGACCGCGACCGGCTACGGCGCCACCACCGCCGAGGAGGTGCCCGGGGTCCTGCTGGCGCGAGGGTTGGCCGAGGTTTCCGGTAGACGGATTCGGCTGAGCACCAAGGCGATCGTCGGGGCGACGTCCAAGGGGCTGTCCGGCCAGATCGACGCGATGTTCGTCGCCGGACCACCGCCCGATGCCGCGGTGATCATGATCGGCGCCAACGACATCACCAGGCCCAACGGCATCCGGCCGTCGGCGCACCGACTCGGAAAGGCGGTGCGCCGATTGCGCGCCGCGGGCGCCGTCGTGGTGGTCGGCACGTGCCCGGACTTCGGCGTCATCACCGCGATTCCGCAACCGCTGCGCGCGATCACTCGCAGCCGCGGGCTGCGTCTGGCCCGCGCTCAGACGGCGGCGGTGCGAGCCGAGGGCGGTGTGCCCGTACCGCTGGCGGACCTACTGGCGCCGCATTTCCGGTCCACGCCCGACATGCTGTTCTCCCCCGATATGTTCCATCCGTCGGGCGCGGGCTATGCGCTCGCTGCTCAACAACTGCTGCCCGCGCTGTGTAATGCGTTGAGCGACTGGCTCGGTGGCGCCGCGCCGGAGCTGCCGTGGCGCACGAGGTCGGGCGAAGGCTTCGCGCTGCTGGCCCGGGTCGGCGGATTGAGCAGGCTGTGGCGGCGGTCGACTGGGGTCCCCGCACCCATCGTCGCGACCGCGAGCTAGGTTCTCTCCATAGCCATCGAAGCGAGGAGACGCCATGCCTGAAGCCGTCATTGTCGCGACCGCGCGGTCGCCGATCGGCCGCGCCGCGAAGGGTTCGCTGGTCGATATCCGGCCCGACGATCTGGCCGCGCAGATGGTGCGCGCGGTGCTGGACAAGGTGCCGGCGCTGGATCCGCGGGAGATCGACGACCTGATCATGGGTTGCGGTCAGCCCGCGGGCGAGGCCGGGTTCAACGTCGGCAGGGCGGTCGCCGTCCAACTGGGTTACGACTTCCTGCCGGGGACGACGGTGAACCGTTACTGTTCGTCGTCGCTGCAGACCACCCGGATGGCGTTCCACGCGATCAAGGCCGGCGAGGGGCATGCGTTCATTTCCGCTGGCGTGGAGACGGTTTCGCGGTTCCCGAAGGGCACCGCCGACGGTTGGCCGGACAGCAAGAACCCGTTGTTCGCCGACGCGATGGAGCGTTCGGATCAGGCGGCCGCGGGTGCCGAGGAGTGGCATGACCCGCGCGAGGACGGGTTGCTGCCCGACGTGTACATCGCGATGGGCCAGACGGCGGAGAACGTCGCGCTGCACACCGGTATCAGCCGCGAGGACCAGGACCACTGGGGTGTGCGGTCGCAGAACCGCGCCGAGGAGGCCATCAACAGCGGCTTCTTCGACCGCGAGATCGTCCCGGTGACGCTGCCCGACGGGACCGTGGTGTCCAAGGACGACGGTCCGCGCGCGGGCACGACCTACGAGAAAATCAGCCAGCTCAAGCCGGTGTTCCGGCCGAACGGCACTGTGACGGCGGGCAACGCGTGCCCGCTGAACGACGGCGCCGCGGCGCTGGTCGTCATGTCGGACACCAAGGCCCGCGAGCTGGGCCTGACGCCGCTGGCGCGGATCGTGTCGACGGGTGTGAGCGGGCTGTCGCCGGAGATCATGGGCCTGGGTCCGATCGAGGCCGTCAAGAAGGCGCTCGCCAACGCGGGCATGTCGATCGGCGACATGGACCTCTACGAGATCAACGAGGCGTTCGCGGTGCAGGTGCTGGGCTCGGCGCGGGCGTTGGGGATGGACGAGGACAAGCTCAACGTCTCGGGCGGTGCGATCGCGCTGGGCCATCCGTTCGGCATGACGGGCGCGCGGATCACCGCCACGCTGTTGAACAACCTGACGACTCACGACAAGACGTTCGGCCTCGAGACGATGTGCGTCGGCGGCGGTCAGGGCATGGCGATGGTGATCGAGCGGCTCAGCTAGCTCGTTCCGCGTTGAGGCCGGGGCTCTCCGGGCCTCTAGTGTGCACTCAGATCGCGAATTTCGTGTTCATGAAGCGATTTCGCGATCTGAGTGCACACTAGCGGGCCATGCCCGACGCACGCGATTGACGATGTCGGCTGGACGGTCGCCTGCGACTACGCGAATGTGCGTCCATCCGCGATATCGGATGAACTCCGACCGCACGATGTCTCTCCCAATCCGTGACGGGAGGCGATGCAATTCGCCGTCGTATTCCACGGCGATCATCACGTCATCCCAACCCATATCCAGTCGGTAGCGCAACCGCCCGAAGTCGTCGTAAACGGGTATCTGCGTTTTCGGTCTCGGGAAGCCGGCTCGAATGAGAAGAAGCCGCAACCACGTTTCGCGCGGCGACTCCGCGCCCGGGTCGTACAGGTCGAGCGCGGAAAGCACGCGCGGGACGCCCGGCGATCCACGGTGTCGCCGAACAAGCTCGGCGACGACATCGGCATCGAAACGGGTTGCGTTGCCAAGAGCGTCGAGTTCAGCAACCGCACGATCGCCACGGATCAGTCGGGCGAGGTCGAACGCCGTGCGTTCGGGCGTCGTCACCGGTATGCCTGCTACCAGTTGCCATTCGTCGCCCATCAGTCGGTCTCGCCGCGTCGTGATTCCACGGGGCGCACGCGGATTCGACCAGATGAGCTCGATCTCAACATCATCGGCGACGTATTGCGAACCGTGTAGCGCCGCGGCGGCAAGCCCGGCAACCACTCCACGCCGACGCGACCATAACCAGGCGGCCCTCGTTCGTTGCGCCAAATTCGGCACCATGTCGCCATCGAGGTAGACGCCAGGGAACAAGAGCTGATAACGGGTTCGCAGCTGGTGTTTGTTGGCCACGAGGCCATCGCGCAACGCTTCGCTTCCGAGGAACGGCATTTCCATAGCCGCACTGAAGATCACCGATCCGACAGAAGCGCGGCGCAGACCGGTCCCGACGACGGCCCTGGGGATAAACCGAACAAAAAGGCCCGGCACGTTCTCGTGCCGGGCCTTTTCGCGAAAACTGCTAGTCGCTGTTGAAGTACGACAGCAGGCGCAGGATCTCGATGTACAGCCAGACCAGCGTGACGGTCAGGCCGAGCGCGACACCCCAGGCCGCCTTCTCCGGCGCACCGGCGCGAATCATCTGGTCGGCCGCATCGAAGTCGATCAAGAAGCTGAACGCCGCCAGGCCGATGCACAGCAACGAGAAGCCGATCGCGAGCATTCCGCCGTCGCGCAGCCCCAGCCCGGCACCGCCGTTCACGCCGAACATCGCCGCCAGGAAGTTGACGAGCATGAGCGCCAAGACACCGAACAGGCCGGCGACGATCATGCGGGTGAACTTCGGCGTCACCCGAATGGCGCCGGTCTTGTAGACCACGAGCATGCCGAAGAACACTCCGAGGGTGCCGATGATCGCCTGCGTGATCATCGCGTAGCCGCCGTTGGAGATGACGTTGGCGAACAGGTACGAGATCGCGCCCAGGAACAGGCCCTCGAGCGCGGCGTAGCTGAGCACAATCGCGGGATTGTCCTGCTTACGGCCGAACGTGGCGACCAGCACCAAAACCAGGCCGCCGAGCGCACCGACCATCGCCAGTGGCATGGCCAAGCCCAGATTGACGGAGGCGATGAAGTACGAGACAACGCCGACCGCGGTCAGCACCGCCAGCGTGACGCCCGTCTTGGTGACGACGTCGTCGATCGTCATCGGCCGCGCGACCCCGGCCTGAGTCTGCTCGGGGTACTGGGTCACATAGGGGTCGGCGTGTACCGCCTGCGTACCGTAGCCGGCGGCCCCGGTACCGAATTGCGCATATCCGCCCTGCGTCTTTGGCAGGGATCGGAATACGGGGTTGCTGGATTCCCGCACCGTCGGTTCCTCTCGTGTGGTGTCGTCCGTCTATCGGCGAACACATCGTCAACGATTCGTGTCCCTGGTTCGGTTCCCGGCATGGCCGGTGAACTTCTCCAGCTTGTTCACAGGAAACCCTACCCAAAGCAGCCCCAGGTCGGGCAACGTTCTACATTGCATACTCGTGGGCGAAAACGAGGATGTCCTAGTAACCGTTGACCGCGGCGTCGGCCTGATCACCCTCAACCGGCCCAAGGCCATCAACTCGCTGAACCACTCGATGGTCGCCACGATGTCGCGCGTGCTCGCCGAATGGGAGCGCGACGACACCGTCACCGCCGTGGTGATCGACGGCGCCGGCGAACGCGGCCTGTGCGCGGGCGGCGACATCGTCGCGCTCTATCACAGCGCCCGGGCCGAGGGCGCCGAGAAGGGACGCGAAGCGCGGGAGTTCTGGTACGACGAATACCTGCTCAACGCCCAGATCGGTCGGTTCGCCAAACCGTATGTCGCGCTGATGGACGGCATCGTCATGGGCGGCGGCGTCGGGGTCAGCGCCCACGGCAGCGTGCGCGTCGTCACCGACACCACCAAGATGGCCATGCCCGAGGTCGGCATCGGCTTCGTTCCCGACGTCGGCGGCCAGCTGATCCTCTCGCGCGCGCCCGGCCTGCTCGGCCACCACGCCGCGCTCACGGGAGCGAACTTCGACGGCGCCGACGCCATCGCGATGGGCTTCGCCGACCACTTCGTGCCCCACGACAAGCTCGCCGACTTCAAGGCCGCGGTCGTCGCAGACGGAATCGACGCCGCGCTGTCCACCCATGCCGTCGAGCCGCCGCCGAGCAACCTTCTGCGGCAACGCGACTGGATCGACCGGTGCTACGCACACCAGACCCCGCTCGACATCGTCGCCGCGCTGCGCGCCGAAGACGACACCGCCGCCGGCGAGGCGGCCGACCTCATCGAGACCCGCTCCCCCATCTCGGTTTCCGTCGCGCTGGAAGCCCTGCGCCGCGCCGCGAAACTCGACACACTCGAAGACGTGCTGCGCCAGGAGTACCGGACGTCGTGCGGCGCCCTGCGCTCTCACGACTTCGTCGAGGGCATCCGCGCCCAGGTCGTCGACAAAGACCGCAACCCGAAATGGTCGCCCGCCTCGCTGGCGGCGGTCACCCCCGCCGACGTCGAGGACTACTTCACACCGGCCGATCGCGAACTGGAGTTCTCATGACCGATTACGAAACGATCGTTGTCACGCGCGACGACCGCGTCGCGACCATCACGCTGAACCGGCCCAAGGCGCTCAACGCCCTCAACAGTCAGGTGATGCGCGAAGTCACTTCCGCCGCAGCCGAATTGGACAACGACCCGGCCATCGGCGCCATCGTCATCACCGGCAACGAGAAGGCGTTCGCCGCCGGCGCCGACATCAAGGAGATGGCGAGCCTGTCGTTCGCCGACGTCTTCTCCAGCGACTTCTTCGCGGCATGGGCCTCGTTCGCCGCCACCCGGACCCCCACGATCGCGGCCGTCGCCGGATACGCGCTCGGCGGTGGTTGCGAACTGGCGATGATGTGCGATCTGCTGATCGCCGCGGACACCGCGAAATTCGGCCAGCCCGAGATCAAGCTCGGCGTGCTACCCGGTATGGGCGGTTCGCAGCGCCTCACCCGCGCCATCGGAAAAGCCAAGGCGATGGACCTGATCCTGACCGGTCGCAACATGGACGCCGAGGAGGCCGAACGCGCGGGACTGGTGTCGCGCGTGGTCCCCGCCAACACGCTGCTCGACGAGGCGAACGCGGTCGCCAAGACCATCGCGGGGATGTCGCTGTCGGCGTCGCGGATGGCCAAGGAAGCCGTCAACCGTGCCTTCGAATCCACGCTCGCCGAGGGGCTTCTCTACGAGCGCAGGCTGTTCCACTCGGCGTTCGCGACCGAGGACCAGACCGAGGGCATGAACGCGTTCACCGAGAAACGCCCACCGGACTTCCGCCACCGTTAATCTTCGGGGGTGACCGACACCCGCGACGACACCGACACCACGGTCGACGAACCCCCGCGGGCACAAACGGCCGAAAAGCCCAAGGACACTCCGTGGTGGGTGCGCCATTACACCTTCACCGGCACCGCGCTCGGGTTGGTGTTCATCTGGCTCTCGCTGACCCCGTCGCTGCTGCCGCGGGGCCCGCTGTTCCAGGGCCTCGTCAGCGGCGCCGCAGGCGCTTTCGGATACATGCTCGGCGTGTTCGTGGTGTGGCTGCTGCGCTACATGATGTCGAAGGAGAGCACCCCGCCCGCACCTCGACAGGCGTGGATCGCGCTGGTGATCATCGGCGTCATCGGCCAGGTCCTGATGATCGTGTACTTCCACACCTGGCAGGACGAAGTGCGCGACCTCAACGGCGTACCACGCATGAGCTTCTGGGATCACCCGTTGACCGCGGTGCTGTCCATCGTGACGCTGTTCGTGCTCGTCGAGATCGGCCAGTTGATCGGCAGGCTCGTACGGTTTCTGGTCCGTCAGCTCGAACGCGTTGCGCCACCGCGGGTCTCGGCCGTCGTCGTCGTGGTGCTGCTGCTCGCGCTGACGATCGCGTTGCTCAACGGCGTCGTCGTGCGCTTCGCGATGCACACCATCAACCGCACGTTCGCCGCGGTCAACGACGAGACCGACCCCGACTTCCCCGCTCCCACTTCACCGTTGCGCTCCGGCGGCCCCGGGTCCCTGGCCAGCTGGGAGTCGCTCGGCCATCAAGGCAGGGTGTTCGTGGCCGCGGGACCGACGGTCGAGGAGCTGACGGCGTTCAACGGAAGTCCGGCCGTCGAACCCATCCGCGCCTATGCCGGTCTGCATTCCGCGGACGGCATCAAGGCCACCGCCGACCTGGCCGCCCGTGAACTGCAGCGCACGGGCGGGCTGGACCGCGAAGTGGTCGCCGTGGCCACCACCACCGGCACCGGATGGATCAACGAGGCGGAAGCCTCGGCGCTGGAATACATGTACAACGGCGACACCGCGATCGTGTCGATGCAGTACTCGTTCCTGCCGAGTTGGCTGTCGTTCCTCGTCGACAAGGAGAACGCGCGCCAGGCGGGCCAGGCCCTGTTCGAGGCGGTCGACGCGCTGATCCGCGAGATGCCCGAAGAGCAGCGACCGCGACTCGTGGTGTTCGGCGAGAGCCTCGGATCGTTCGGCGGTGAAGCGCCTTTCCTCGCGCTCAACAACCTCGTCGCCCGCACGGACGGCGCCCTGTTCAGCGGCCCGACGTTCAACAACACGATCTGGACGCAGCTGACCCGCGACCGCGATTCCGGTTCGCCGATGTGGCTGCCGATCTTCGACAACGGCGAGAACGTGCATTTCGCCGCACGCGCGGAAAATCTGCGCCGGCCCGACGCACCGTGGGACAACCCTCGGGTGGTGTATCTGCAACACGCCTCGGACCCGATCGCGTGGTTCAACCCGGATCTGTTGTTCGCCGAACCGGATTGGCTCAAGGAGCCACGCGGATACGACGTTTCCGGCCGAATGCAGTGGATTCCGGTGGTGACGTTCCTGCAGGTGTCGGCCGACATGGCGGTGGCCGTGGACGTGCCCGACGGCCACGGTCACGTCTACGTCAAGGATGTGGCCAACGCCTGGGCGGCGATCCTTCAGCCGCCCGGCTGGACACCGGAGAAGACAGAACGGCTCAGGCCGCTGTTGTCCAACGACGAGAACGCCTGAGCCAGAACGGTCTTCAACTCGTGGTAGCCGCCGATCACGTCGGTCGCGCGGTGCAAACCCAGGTCGAGCAGCGAAGCCGCCGCCAGGCTCGAGGTGTAACCCTCCGAACACAGCACCACCCACTCGACATCGTCGTCGACGGCCTGCGGCAGTCGGGCGTCGCTGGTCGGATCGCAGCGCCACTCGAGCACATTGCGCTCGATCACCAACGCCCCGTCCACCTCGCCCTCACGTGCGCGCTGGGCCTGCGGCCGGATGTCGACGAGGATCGCGCCGCGGTCCAACGCCGCGGGTACCTCGGAGGCCGGCAACCGGTGCAGCCGCGCGCGGGCGGCCTCCAGGATCCGGTCGATGCGACTCGTCATGATCATCCCTCCGGCGCGTCGGTCAGCTCGGTCCGGCTGCGGCGCAACGTGTCCCGCTCCGTCACCTCGTAGTACGACATCGCCGTCAGCGGCGGCGAATACGCATGGACGCTCAGCGTCGGGCCGACCGGGGCCGACGTGTCACGGTCGGGCGCCCACACGACGTCGTGCACCCACCCCAGCGGGAAGGCGGCCTGATCCCCGGCGCGCAGCCGACGATGCCGCAATGTCCCACCGTCCCATCGGGTCTCGCGCAGCGCACCCGAGACGACGGTCAGCGCGCCGAGGGACCCACCGTGATCGTGCATCTCGGTCGACCGGTCGGGCACCCAGCTGATCAACCAGATGTCGAGTTCGTCATCGCCGTGCAGGCGCGTGAACCACCGTTCGTCGCGGGGCGGGCCACCGGCCGGCAGCAGGTGGTCGTAGCGACCGCTGAGCACGCCGTCGGCGCCACGGTCGGTAGCGAGCAACAGGTCGGGCAGCCGCAACCGGGTCGGCGACGAGACTGCGGGGACGGAGGAGGGCAGGACTGCAGGGGAGGCCATGAAAGCTCCAAGAGAAACCGGAAGACGGGCAGGGCGGGGCGCTAAGCCCAGCAACACTCCTGGCGTCCGGTCGTCATGCGGCCAAGTCTGGCACGCGTTGCCCGGCACAGCCCGGGCGATAGACCGCACCGTCGCGCCCGGCACCCGTCGTCACAGGTCAGGTGCCTGATTGCGGGGTCGGCAGATAGATTCACCGTGAGCACAACCCCGGCGACCCGTCCGGCCGGTGTTCGTCACCGGCGAGCCATTGCTTAGATTGACCGGCATGCGCATGCGTCACGGCGTCGCGGCGACCGCAGCGATGGTGGGTCTGGTCGCGGGATGCTCGTCGTCGGGCAACGAGGGAACCCCCGAACCGCCCGCCGAAGCGACCACCACGGCCACCAGCTCGGAAACACCCACCGCGGCACCGGGTTCCGTCGCGGTCTCCCCCGATGGCGTCACCACGGCGGTCGGCGCTCCGGCCAACTCGACCGAGGAGGAGTACGCCAAGGCCTGTTCCGCGGCTCGACAGTGGATGGCCGAGCGGGGCGGTGACCCGAAGGCGCACATCGAGCCCTACCTCGGCATGCTGCAGTCGACGGATTCGGCGGGGCCGGGCACCTGGGACACGCCGTGGTCGCAGTTGCCGCCGCCGCGGCAGGCCGCGGTGATCGTCGCCGTGCAGGCGGCCGCCGACGACCTCTGCGGCTGAACACCCGACCCGGACGCGTGCCGACGCGGGACAATGGCGCCATGGCTGGCAAGCGGGTCGCGCTGGCGCTGGGCAGTGGCGGCGCCCGCGGCTACGCCCATATCGGGGTGATCGAGGAACTGCAGGAGCGCGGCTACGAGATCGTCGGCGTCGCGGGGTCGTCAATGGGTGCCCTCGTGGGCGGGCTGCACGCGGCGGGCAAGCTCGACGAGTTCTCCGAATGGGCCAAGTCGCTCACCCAGGGCGCCGTGCTGCGACTGCTCGATCCGTCGATCAGCGCCGCCGGCGTTCTGCGCGCAACCAAGATTCTCGACGCGGTCCGCGACATCCTCGGTGACGTCCGCATCGAGGACCTTCCGATTCCCTACACCGCGGTCTCGACGGATCTCATCGCCGGCAAGTCGGTATGGCTGCAGCGCGGCCCGGTCGACGCCGCGATCCGGGCATCGATCGCGATCCCCGGCGTGATCGCACCGCATGTGCTCGACGGCCGCCTGCTCGCCGACGGGGGCATCCTCGAACCGCTGCCGATGGCGCCGATCGCGGCCGTCAACGCCGATCTCACCATCGCGGTGTCGCTGGCCGGCAGTGAGTCCGGCGGCGCCGCGGAACCGGCGCCACAGGGTTCGCGCGCGACCACCGAGTGGCTGACCCGGATGTGGCGCAGCACCACCTCGCTGTTCGAGTCGAACGCGATGCTGAGCCGCTTGGGCTCGGCTTCGGACGGTGACCCCACGGGCGGGGACAGCGAGGAGGAGCTCATCGACGCGGCGAAGGAAGCGACGGCCGTGGTGCCCAGGCTCGGAAGCTTCGAGGTGATGAACCGCACCATCGACATCGCGCAGGCGGCGCTCGCGCGGCACCAGCTCGCCGGCTATCCGCCCGACATGCTCATCGAGGTGCCCCGGTCGGCCTGCCGCAGCCTCGAATTCCACCGGGCCGCCGAAGTGATCGACATCGGCATCGAGTTGACCGCCGCCGCACTCGACGCGTTCGACACCAAGCCCGAAAGCGTCTCCGAGACCGGGGATTAGAGACCCAGGCGGTCGGCGATCTCGGCGGCGACGCTGCGGCCTTGGCGACGTCCGGCGTGCGCCGACGGGGCCCGGCACGCGGGATCGAGCGGGTTGGCCCCGAACGCGTCCAGCGACTCGTCGTCGGCGAACACCGCGAAGGCTCCCCGTGCGGTGACCTCGTCCCTGGCCGCGGCTCCGAACGGCGACGGCGACGAGAGGCCCTGGGGAATCAGCGCGACGAGGACGTCGCAGTCATCGGCCAGCGCGAGGTTGACGGTGCTGCCGACGCCGCCGTCCATGAACCGGCGCGCGCCGATGGTCACCGGCGGCCACACACCCGGCACGGCGCAACTGGCCGCGACCGCGTCGACCAGCGAGACGCCCGAGGCGCGGTCGAACGCGATCAGCTCACCGGTCTCGGCGTCGATGGCGGTGATGCGCAGGTCGCGGTCGGGCCACTCGTGCGACGGCAGCCGCTGCTCGATGACCTTGCGCCGCACCTCTTCGGGCACGGTCTCGGCCTCCAGTGCGATCGCGCCGATCCGCTGCAGTTTCTCGGTTTTCGAGCCCGGCGCGGTCATCGCGCGAAGGAACATCTCGGTGATCTTCTCGATCCCCCCGCCGGGGTTGATCTCCGACGACGTCGCCGCGGTCTGCCGATCGAACAACGCACCCAACCCGAGTCCGCTGCCGAGTTGCGCCGCGACCGTGGAGCCCGCGGACGTGCCGACCAGGACATCGGAGGCCAACAACGCCTCCGCGACGGCCGGCGATTCGTCGGCGATACCCGTCAGGATCCCGGTCTCCCAGGCGATCCCCGCCAGGCCGCCGCCTGCCAGAACCAGTGCACGTCTCGTCACAGCCCGTGAGTGTGCCAGGCGGCGGATGTCCGGGGGCGGCCCCCGACGCTATGCGAGCGTCCGGGCCGCCTTGCCGCTGATCAGCGGTAGGTCCAGATATGTCGCGATGCCGGGTTCCGCGGCACACACCGCGGGCACCGAATTCACACAGTGTGCGGCGGTGCCGACGATGCCGTACTCCGGACCTTCCCCTCCGACCGCCGACTGAAAGCCCTTGACGACGATGTTCACATCCGGATTGCCGCGGACCTCCATCTCGTACCGCTGCCCCTCCGGGCCGAATGTCCAAGCGGGGTCGAGGTTTTCCTCGCCCATCAGCCAGTTCACGGTGACCCGCACCACCGGCTCCTCGTCGACGAGGGCCTCCCAGTGGAATTTGCGACCGGCGACCTGTCCCGGTTCGATCACGCCGATCGGCGATTCGATCGGCGCTGTGGCGACCGCGATCTCCTGTGCGGAACGGACTTTCGGGTCTGCGCGGAAACCCATCTTGTCGACGATCATCTTCACCGCCTGGATGAAGCCCCCGTCGAGCAATTTCTGCATCGGCCCGCTGAGCGCCTTCTCGGGCACCTCGCCGAAGCCCATCACATGCCGCACGACATCGGGCGCCTCGTAGGTTCGCAGATCCGAGAACTCCTCCGCGCGAACGAAAGTCACACCCGTCGAGAAGGCGGAGAACAGCAGCGGGAACTTCTCGCTGATCCCGCCCGGCGCGATGCCGGTGCCGTGCAGCGTGGCGTTTCCCGCGATCGCCGCCTCCCGCAGCGGCGAGCCCTGTCGGTCGCTGGGGTACACCCATCCGACGGGTGTGACGACGTTCTTGCCGGAGCGCAACAACGCGGCCACTTCATCGGGGTTGGGCAACAGCGGGGAGTAGATCACCGCGTCGGCGTCGAGGGCGAGGATGTCGTCGAGGCTGTTGGTCGCGGTCACACCCAGCGGATCGATACCGACGATCTCGCCGACGTCCTTGCCCGCCTTCGACGGCGAGTGCACCCAGCATCCGACGAGCTCGAGGTCGGGATGTTCGAGCACGCCCTTGATCGCCGCGACGCCCACCCCACCGGTCGCCCACTGCACCACCCGCAGGCCCATACCGCTCTCCTAACCGAAACTAGAACACGTTCTACTCTTGCAGGTCTACACCACAACCCCTCCCGCGCGGGTCACAATGACCGCGATGGCCGTGATCAAGATCGGGTTCGGCGTGCTGGGGCCGTTGCAGATGACGGTCGACGGCGCGCCGGTCGCGTTGGGCACCCCCAAACAACGGGCGGTGCTGGCAGTGCTCGTGATGAACCGGAATCGGCCGGTCTCGACCGATTCGTTGATCACCGCGGCGTGGGAGCAGTGGCCGCCCGCCGAGGCCAGGGCCAGCCTGCACTCCTACGTCTCGAACCTGCGCAAGTTGCTCAGCACCGCGGGAGCCGATCCGAGATCGGTGTTGGTGAACGCACCACCGGGCTACCGGCTCAACGTCGACGACGCCGACTGCGACCTCGGCCGTTTCGTCGCCGAGAAGGCCGCGGGGGTCCAGGCCGCGGCGGCCGGTCAGTTCGAGCAGGCGAGCCGTCACCTGCGCAACGCGCTCGGCGAGTGGCGTGGGCCCGTGCTCGAGGATCTTCGCGACTTCCAGTTCGTCGACGCGTATGCGACCGCGCTCACCGAAGACAAGGTGATCGCCCACACCGCGCACGCCGAGGCCGAGATCGCTTGTGGACGCGCATATTCCGTCATCACCGAACTCGAGGTCCTGGTCGCCGAACACCCGTACCGCGAGCCGCTGTGGGCTCAGCTCATCACCGCGTACTACCTCGCCGAGCGGCAGTCCGACGCCCTGGACGCATATCAGCGGCTCAAGACCACTCTCGCCGAAGACCTCGGCATCGACCCGGGTCCGACGATTCGCTCACTGCACGAGCGAATCCTGCGCCAGCAGCCGCTCGATGTCCGAAAGGCCGCACAGACCACCGCCGTCCACACCATCGGCGACATCGCGTCGCGGACCTCGATCGCCCCATCGTCCGCGATGGCGGCCCTGCATTCGGCCGGCGGCCCGATCCATCCCCTCACGGCGACGGCGACCAGAATCGGGCGGCTGGCCGACAACGACATCGTGCTCAGCGGCGCCAGCGTCAGCCGCCATCACGCCGTGATCATCGACACCGGGACCAGCTTCGTGGTCACCGATCTGCGGTCGGCGAACGGGGTCGAGGTGCGCGGTGAGCGCATCCGCGGAACGGCGGTGCTGGGCGACGGCGATCCGATCCGCATCTGCGACCACGAGTTCACGTTTCGGATAGAGCCGCATCCGGCCTGATGCCGGTTTAATGTGTTTTCGCAGGCCAGCCAACCGCCCCGAGGAGCCTCCGATGACCGACCCCGAGCCGGGGGAATCACGTGTGGGTTCCCAGATCGGCCCGTACCGGCTGCGTAGGTTGCTGGGCAAGGGCGGCATGGGCGAGGTGTACGAAGCCGAGGACACCGTCAAGGACCGGATCGTCGCGCTGAAGCTGTTGCCGGAGGCGGCATCCAATGATCCCGTCTTTCGCAAGCGCCTACGGCGAGAGGCGCACTCGGCGGGCCGGCTGCAGGAACCGCATGTGGTGCCGATTCACGACTACGGCGAGATCGATGGCCTGCTCTACGTCGACATGCGCATGATCGACGGCACCGATCTGCGCAAGGTGCTCAAGAACTACGGTCCTATGACGCCCGCGCGTGCGGTGGCCATCATCAAGCAGGTCGCCTCGGCCCTGGACGCCGCACACGAAAGCGGCATCATGCATCGTGATGTCAAGCCCGAGAACATCATCCTGACTCGCGACGACTTCGCCTACCTCGTCGACTTCGGTATCGCCAACGCCGCCACCGACGAGAAGCTGACCGAACTCGGCACCGCGGTGGGCACCTACGCGTACATGGCGCCCGAACGCTTCACCAGTGACGAGGTGACCTACCGCGCGGACATCTACGCGCTGACTTGCGTTCTGCACGAATGCCTCACGGGCTCACAGCCGTTTCCCGGCGACAGCGTCAGCGTCGTGATCACCGCGCACCTGATGCAGCCGGTGCCGAAGCCCAGTCAGCAGCGGCCCGGGATTCCGACCGCCTTCGACGCGGTGATCGCCCGCGGCATGGCCAAAAAGCCTCAGGACCGGTACGCCAGCGCAGGCGATCTGGCAGCGGCAGCCAATGACGCACTGACACAACGGGATCAGGACAGAGCCGCCACCATCCTGCAACGCAGCGAGGCCGCAGGCGGGGCGCCGCCCCCGCCGCCCGCGTGGTATCAGACACCGCCCTCGACGCCCCCACCGACGCCGCCGCCGGGTGCGCACCCGCCCGCGTTTCCTACCCCGCCACCGGGCAAAGGTCCGCCGAGTGGGCCCATGCATCCGGCCGGACCGTCGAGCGGGCCGATGTGGGCCACCCCGCCGCCGACCGGCCCGCGGCCGCCGGGGCCGCCGCGCAAGGGCATCCCGTGGCTGCCGATCGCCGCGGCGATCGCGGTGTTCGTGTTGGTGCTGGGGTCATTCGGGATCTGGTTCCTGGTCAAGCCCGACGACACACCGTCGGCGTCGACCACGACGACCACGTCGGCCCAGACCACCGAGCGCACCACCCGCAGACCCCCGCGCACCACGACGCCCTCGCCGAGTCCGGATTCGTTCGACGCCAAACTGCTCGGGATGCTGCCGCGCGGCTACGACGACGGCGTGTGCCGGCCGGTGCACCCGCCGGCCACCGGTGCGCTGGCGACAGTGGACTGCGGCGCCGCATCACCGCAGGGTGGCCCCGCGAACGCGCGGTACTCGCTGTTCGCCGACCAGCCGGCCCTCGACAAGGCCTTCGACGACTCCGTCGCGGCCGATGAGGAACTGGTGCGGTGTCCCGACAGCGCCGCGGACTCGCCCACCACCTGGCATTACACCGAGACACCCGACAAAGTGGAGGGCCGCATCGCCTGCGGGGTGTTCAACGGCAATCAGGACATCGCCTGGACCATCAACGAGAACCTCCTGCTGGGCGACGCACAGGGCGACAACCTCGTCGACCTGCACAACTGGTGGCTCAAGTACGCCTGACGGGCCGCCAAGATTGCTTCAAGGATTCTTCAAGGATGTCATCGGACCCTGATGTCAGCCCGGGACCGACCCGGAACCGACACCACAGGAGTCACGATGTTCGCTTCGCACCCCCTCGCCACGATCGGCACCGCGCTCACCATGGCCGCGCTCGGATTGGGCGCCGTCGCGGGAGCAGGCACCGCCGCCGCGCTCAGTTCGGAGGACGACACCTTCCTTGCCGAGATCCGCGCCGAGGGCATCGCATACGACAGCCCCAAGGCCGCCATCGGCACCGCCCACGAGGTCTGCTCGAGGCTCGACGGCGGAGCAGACCCCGTCGATCTCGGCATGGAGATCCTCGAGAACACCGACCTGACCACCGACCAGGTCGCGACGTTCGTGGTCTCCTCGGTCGACCACTACTGCCCCGGGCACGGCGTGCTGTTCGGCTGACCCGCCCGAGATTGCAAGACCCCGTGCGACGCGGGGTATTGCTGTCCTTCGCGGCGCGACAGGCGACTAGACACATGGCGCGCAGTATGTTTCTGTCAATCGCAGCGCAGCGCAGCGAGAGGATCAGGGTATGTCCGCCAGAAGCAACAGGGTTTTCGTCGTCGGCGTCGGGATGACGAAGTTCGAGAAGCCGGGCCGCCGCGAAGGGTGGGACTACCCCCAGATGGCCAAGGAGTCGGGCACCAAGGCGCTCGAGGACGCGGGCATCGACTACTCCGAGGTGCAGCAGGGGTTCGTCGGTTACGTCGCCGGCGACTCGACGTCGGGCAACCGGGCGCTCTATGAACTCGGGCTGACGGGTATCCCGATCGCGAACGTCAACAACAACTGCTCGACGGGCTCCACGGCGCTGTTCCTTGCCGCACAGACGATCCGCGGCGGGCTCGCCGACTGTGTGATAGCGCTCGGTTTCGAGAAGATGCAGCCCGGTTCCCTGCAGGGCGGCCACGACGACCGCGAATCCCCGATGGCGAAGCACGTCGCGGCGATGGCCGAGATCGACGAGTTCGGCTTCCCCGTCGCGCCTTGGATGTTCGGCGCCGCGGGTCGCGAGCACATGCGCCAGCATGGAAGCACCGCAGAGCATTTCGCGAAGATCGGCTACAAGAACCACAAGCATTCGGTGAACAATCCGTATGCGCAGTTCCAGGAGGAGTACACCCTCGACGACATCTTGGCCGCGAAGATGATCTCCGATCCGCTGACCAAGCTCCAGTGCTCCCCGACGTCGGACGGCTCGGGCGCGGCGATTGTGGCCGGCGAGGATTTCGTCGACAAGCACGGTCTGGCGGGCCAGGCGGTGGAGATCGTCGGCCAGGCGATGACCACCGATTTCGAGTCCAGCTTCGACGGCAGCGCCAAGAACCTCATCGGCTACGACATGAATGTCAAAGCGGCGCAGCAGGTTTACGACCAGTCGGGCCTCGGACCGGCCGACTTCCAGGTGATCGAGCTGCACGACTGCTTCTCGGCCAACGAGTTGCTGCTCTACGAGGCGCTCGGCCTGTGCGGCGAGGGCGAGGCACCGAAGTTGATCGACAACAACGACACCACCTACGGCGGGCGTTGGGTCGTGAACCCCTCCGGCGGGCTGATCTCCAAGGGCCACCCGCTCGGTGCGACCGGCCTTGCGCAGTGCGCGGAGCTGACGTGGCAGCTGCGGGGCACGGCCGACAAGCGGCAGGTCGACGGGGTGACCGCCGCACTGCAGCACAACATCGGGCTCGGCAGTGCGGCCGTGGTGACCGCTTACCAGCGCGCCGAGCGCTGATAGGGGATCATGGACCGCATGCGGACCACATGGATCCTCGCCGGAGCCGCCGCCCTCGTGGGCGCGACGGTCGCCGCGCCCACGGGCGTCGCATCAGCCGACGACCAGGAATCGGCACAGGAGGTCATCTCCAAGCTGCAGGACCAGGGGTACAACGTGACGATCGACAAGATCGGCACGGCCCCGCTGTCCGAGTGTGTGGTCACCAACGTGCGCAACCCCCAGCAGTTCACCCAGCTGGTGCCGCTTCTCGGCGGCAACCAGGATGGGGTGCTGTTCCCGGTGACCATCAGCAAGCCGATCTCGGTGTCACTGGACTGCAGCGGTCGCTAGCGCCTCACCGGCGGGAGCAGTCCGCGGTGACCGTGATCGTGCGCTGGGCGACCACCTGGATCAGATCGTCGCCGCGTCGCACCAATTCCGTTCGCTCACGGGCATTTCGGACATCGGTGACGAAACATTCGTCCAGCGGCGCGTTTCCGATCCGGTTGACCTTGACGTCGAAACCCTGCGCCTCGAGTGTGGCGATCGTCAGTTCCGCCGATTCGGCCGCCGACGCGATCGCCGCCGGCGTGAGGATCGCGCCGCATGCCGCCGCAGCGAGCCCGACCATGGTCAAGAGTATTGCGCGCATGCCGCGCTCCCTTCGTGTCTTGAAGACCCCGGTGGCCTTTCAGGCGGTACGACGGACCAGCGGCGAAAAAGGTTCACCGCGATCCTCGGGAGGAATGGCATGACCGCTGAGGTGACGACGCGCGACGGCCGGCGGCTCGCCTACGTGCAGGTCGGTGACCCGAACGGTCCGCTGGTCATCCACAACCACGGCGGGCCCAGCAGCCGCTTGGAGGTTGTCCTGCTGGCGGAATCGGCGGCCAGAAACGGCATCCGCCTCATCGGAGTGGACCGTCCGGGTATGGGCCGATCCAGCGCCCAGAAGGTCCGGTCTTATGAGGGTTGGGCGCAGGACCTGACGACCGTCGCCGATGCGCTGGACCGCCGGGAGTTCGGGGTGACCGGGTGGTCGGAGGGCGGCCCGTGGGCGCTGGCGGCGGCCGCGTACATCGATCCGGCCCGGCTGCGCCACGTCAGCAGCATCGCACCCGGAAGTTATGGGGCGTTCGGTGACAACTCCGCGGCACCGTACCTGTCGACGATCGACGCCCTCGGCGGTTTCCTGGCGCTTCGGTTTCCGCCGGGCTTTCGGCTCATGTACGCCGCATTGGGCTTATCCGCCAAACGCATGCGCAACGGATTCCTCAAGACCCTTCGCGACTCGGTCAACGACTACGACCGAGAGATCCTGAGCCGACCGGAGGTCGAGGGACCGTTCATGGACGCGGTCGCCGAGTGCTTCGCGCACGGATCGGCAGGCCTGGTGCGGGACGCCGAACTGCTCTATCGGCGCTGGGGTTTCGACCTCTCGCGGATCACCGTCCCCGTACACCTGTGGCAGGGACTCGATGACCGGCTCGTGCCTGACCCGATCAACAAGGCGGTGTTCGACGCGATGCCCGCATCGATCTGGCACGCCGTCGAGGGTGCCGGTCACTTCGTCGCGATCGGTTCGGGCGACGAGATATTCGCCGTCGCGGCAGCCGAACTGCAGACGCGGTGACCCTTGCGACCGCGACCTAAGCGGTGACCGTCTCCAACTCGCGCATCTCGGACGCCGAGATCGGATCGGTCGCGACGAACTCCGAATACAGCAGCGGCATCGTCGCGTCGACGGCGAACGTCGTCACACCGCCCTCGTAGTCGGCCACATAGACGCGACCGCCGCGCGAGTCGACCGCCACGCAGGACGGACGCGCCTCGACGGTGATCGTGTCGACGATCTTCAGCGTGAGGGTGCACAGCACCGCGACGTGGTCATAGTCGACGATGTAGGCCCTGCTCTTGTCTTCGCCCATCGCGAGCTGGGTTGGCGCCCCGCCGATTTCGATTACATCGGTGATGCGCCCCGCCGAGAGGTCGACCACGTGCACCACGCCACCGCGGGCACGGTCCGAGCTGAGCACGAACATCGTGCCGTCCGTGAGCGCGATGTCGCGGATCGGCGAACCGATCCGCACCGCGCCGACGACACGCCCCGTCTCCAGTTCCACGGTGACGACCGCGCTGCCGCGCGCGTCGGTGGTCGCGACGAAGAGCTTGGTTCCGGTCGAGTCGATTGCGAGAGCGTCGATGCCGATGCCTGCGCCCGTCGCGACGTCGATGGTGCCCACCCGGTCGGCGGGAATGTCGATCACCGCAATGTCGATGTGCCCGTCGCCAGTCCGGCCGGCGTAAACGCGTTTGCCGTCGGGGCTGACCACCAACGCCGTCACGTTGTCCGCCAGCGGATACGACGCGATCACGGACCGGGTAGCGATGTCGAGCACGGTCACCTCGTCCTTGTGGCTCCACGAGGAGGTGCTCACGTAGGCCCGGTCGTCGTGAACGGCGACGGCGAACGGCTCACCGTGAACCGCGACGATCGCCTCAGCGGCAAGGGTTCGGGGGTTGAGCACTGCGACGCTGTCGTCACCGGGATGGGTCACCAACGTCGCGCCCGTGCCGGGGGCGGCGATGTCGCCGATCGGACCCCGGTTCAGTTCCACCGCACCCAACGGGGTGGGCGCATGCTCAGGCATCAAGAAGTCGACCATTGCTTTCGGTACCTCCGCCGGTTTGGAGTGCACCGGCCCTAGATTTCGAGTCATAACGCGCCATTTCGGCGCGGTCTGCACCGAGTCTAGCGACGAAATCGGCCATTCCCAGGCGGCGCAAGGTGCG
Organism: Mycolicibacterium malmesburyense; assembly: GCF_001050015.1. The sequence continues at coordinate 54,886 of NZ_CVTB01000280.1, read as the reverse complement.
GTCGCGGAGCCTCCCTGTGAACCTCTCAGACACCGCTTAGAAAAGCGCCCGTTACCCGATTGTTACCTCTGATCGACGGCGGAAGAATGGTTGATGACCTGTGTAAATACCGGTGCCACAAGGCGTTCCGAATACTGTGGCCGACGGCACGCATAACGGATTCTTAGGTTTCGCCGTCAAAGTGAGCGGTAGATCACAGGGCGACACGACAGCAAACCGGCAACAGGCGCCACGAGCGTCACACATTGCGCACCGGACCTATCTCACCAGACGCAGCCTCGGCCTCTGCGGCGGCGTCGGCGGATTCACGCGTACCAGCGGGATCAAGCCCTCGGGATCGCACAGCGCCAGCACCCGCGATGCAACCAATCCCGGCACCACACACCAGACGACACCCGCCCGAAGCAGTCGGGCGTTCAGGGCGTGAAGTGCTGTCACCCCGTCGATCGCGAAGAAGCCCAAACCGGACAGATCCAGGGTGACGCGCTGAGCGTCCGTCATCGCCGCACCGACGAGAGTAGCGAACTTCGTGGCGTTGAAGGCGTCGACCTCGCCCCTCACCGACACGACGATGTGGTTCGGACCGCCCACGACACAGGTGCTGGACTCGACGGAGAGCCCGCGCGCGGGCGGGGATGGCGGGCGGCAAACCGCCTCGACAGACATCCTCTGATTCCCGACCGCGCGGCTACCGGTGCCCGCGGTCATCGCAGGTACGGGGTGGGGTGCCGTCGACACCCTCGGTATGTTGGCCCATGCCTGCGCTCGCTTTCTGCGATAGAAGTCCGCGAAGCGCCTTTACCCGCATGAACTGCGAAACAAACACGGATCAGGCGGATGTTGCAAAAGGCTCCTGCGAAAAGAGCCGGCAGTCGTCGAACTCGAGCTCTACCCGGGTGCCGGAGGCCGAGCCGTTGATGGTCGCGCGGTCGGCAAGGGCAAGCATCAGCTGAATGCCGCGGCCGCGGGTGTTCGGCCTGCCGTCAGGCTCCTTCTCCAGCCACGCTCCCTGGTCGGAGACGGTGACGACCAACCGTCGGTCCACGGCGTCGTAGCGGGCCGTCACGGACATCGTTCCGGGCCGCTCGGAGTTGACGTAGGCGAACTCGGCAGCGTTGGTGAGCGCTGCGTTCACCGCGAGCAACATGTCGCTGAGACGGTCGGCGTCGAGCGCGAAACTCGACTTCAACCACTGGCCGAAGGCACCGCGGAACTCGGCGACGGTGTGCGCGTCGGCAGGGCCGTTGCTCGAAAAGCCGAGTTCCGTTGGAGCGTTCATGACGTTCTGTGGTTACCCCGTCCGGCCGAAACTCAAGCTGTGATGTTGTCGAGCGCGACGTCCAGCGACGAAAACAGGTCGACCAGATCCGCGATACCCGTGATCTTCAGTGGCCGGCTGGTGGCGGAACCCTCCGCGACGACCGCGAAACGGGTCGCGGTGCCTTCGGTCTGGTTGTGGGTCTCCATCAGCACCTGCATGCCTGCGGACCCGAGGAACTCCACGCTGGTCAGGTCGACGATCAAGCCCACCGGATCCTTACCCAACGCCGCCTGCACGGCCTCCCGCAGCTGCGGCGCCGTGAGCATGTCGAGGTCACCGGAGGCGGCGACGACAGCGACGCGTCCCACCCAGTTCTCGGTACAAAGTTGTCCGTCCAAGCCTCACCTCTTGTTTGGCAACCACCGCAGCGGTCATGGCCGTTCACGCGAGGCTGCAGTCTGAACCCGCGCATCAGGGTAGCGACTTCACGGCACCGATGCATAAACGGAGATCCATCCGCGCCGGTCAGAGCGCACGCGGGTGATCCCGGCCCGCCGGCGATGCCGGTCGTTGTCGACGGTGGCTATGCGGGCGGGCGCTCGCGGTTCACCAGTTGCACAGCGATCTCATGCAGCGGCGTGTTCTTCTCCTGGGACAGTCTGACCAGGAGGTTGAACGCATCGGCGGCGTCGACGCCGAAGCGCTCCATGATCATGCCCTTGGCTTGACCGATGATGTCGCGCGATGCGAGGGCGGTCCGGAACTGATCGTCGCGGCGGGCGGTCGCCAGACCGATCGCGGCGTGCGCCGCCACCGCCAGCGCCAAGTCCTCGAGCTGCGCGGTGAAGGTGCGCGGGCGTTCCGAGTAGAGGCTCAGCGCCCCGATCTCCGATTCGTGAGTGTAGAGCTGGATGGACAGGCTGGAGCGCACCGGTGTGGTCTCGAGCGCGCGCCGTATGAACTGCGACCACCGGTCCTCGGTCTCGAAGTCGTCGACGCGCACCGTCACGCGATCGTGGATGGCGTCGACGCAGGGGCCCTGTTGAAGCTCCTCCTGAAGGTTGTCGAGTTCCTTGGGCACCGGACCCGTGGACGCGACCGAGCGCACCCTCCTGCTCTTGGGGTCCACCAGCGAAATGCCCGAGTGGTGCACGTTCGGCAGGATGCGCACGGCCGTGGCGGTGACTTCGTCGACGAGATTGTCGACACTCATGTCGGCACCCTTTTGGCTGTGCAGGCTGCGCGCCAACCGCGCGATTCCCTCATAGAGCCCGCCGGAGGAATCGGTCATGTCCACCCCTGGATCGTTTCCCGGCCATCCTATGACCGGAACGGTCAGGGTTGTGCCGCCCCGAGAATGCGCACGAGGTCGGGTTTCATCGCCTGCAGCTGCGACCCCCAGTACGCCCAGGTGTGTGTTCCGTCGGTCGGGAAGTTGAAGACCGCGTTGCGTCCGCCGGCCGCCAGGTACTTGCGCTGGAACTCCTTGTTCGTCGACAGCGTGATGTTCTCGAGGAACTGCGCGCTGTACTGCGCACCGAAGTTCGCACCGTCGTCGAGTTCCGAAGTCATCCCGTTCCCGCAGTAGATCCACAGCGCGGTGTTGTTGGCGACCAGCGTGTTGATGTTGACCATCGGGTCGTTACGACGCCATGCCGGGTCCGAGGTCGGCCCCCACATATCGGCGGCGCTGTAGCCGCCCGCATCCTTCATCGAGAAGCCGATCAGCGTCGGCCACAGTCCGTTCGACGGATTGAGATACCCCGACAGCGAGCCGGCGAAGATGAACTGTCTCGGATGCCAGACCGCCAGGGTCAGCGCGGCGCTGCCCGACATCGACAGTCCCACAACGGCATTGCCCATCGGGTCCTGTCCCCGGTTGGCCGCCAGCCAGGCCGGCAGTTCCTGGGTCAGGAAGGTCTCCCACTTGTACGTCACCGTGCCGGCGCTACCCACCGCCGGGCGGTACCAGTCGGTGTAGAAGCTGGCCTGCCCGCCGACGGGCATGACGACCGAGATACCGGACTGGTAGAACCATTCGAACGCACCGGTGTTGATGTCCCAGCCGTTGGCGTCCTCCTGCGCGCGAAGCCCGTCGAGGAGATACACCGAATGCGGACCGCCGCCCTGAAACTGCACGCGGATGTTGCGTCCCATCGACGGAGACGGCACGTCGAGGGTCTCCACAGGGAGCCCGTCACGGGAATATGCAGCGGCCGTGGGCATTTCGATCCCCACGCATACGAGCATCATCGCGAACAGGGCGGCCCAGAGTCTGCCGGCAGACGAATTCACGCGGGCAAGCTAGCAATTTCAGGTCGGCGTGCCGGGCCCGCCACGCATCGCTTGACCGGCTTGTTATCAAACGTCTGCCGCGAAGTCGCCTTCGCGTGCGGTCAGCAGCCGAGTTCGACCACGGCCAGGCTCACGATGTCGCCGGCGGCGGAAACCGAGATCCCCAGATCGTCGCGGACCCTCTGCACCGTGACGGCGGCCGGCACACCCCGTGCCGCCTCCGCGCAGACCAGGTTCCCGGTGGATACCAGCTGGTCGGCGCTCAGGAAGACGTACTGTTCCTGAAGCTTGCGCACGAATTCGGCCTGGTCGGCCGCCGCAGGCGGGGCGAAGGCGACCGCTGTGGCGGCGGCAGCGATCAGCGGTCCGATGATGCGTCGCACGGAATATCTCCTTCAGTACCTCATTGATGTCGCGCACTCGTCGGCATGACAGCGCACGAGAAGAACACGGGAGCGGACCCCCGAACGCTCCGGTTGTCAGTCCGAGTGGATTGACGGTTGCGTCACAAGCTACCCGTTGTTAGCCGGTCAAAACATTGACGGGGTCGCTAGATAACGTTTTGATAACGCTTGATCACGTGACGGGCGTCTCAAGCATCGGCATCCGCGCAGGTGATTCGCCACTGCGTCGTGCACACGCGGGCGGTCAGGGAGGGGTCGAAACTTGCCTGTCATTTTTTGCTGGCATACGGTCATAAGGCCGATGACGTAACTGATGTGATTCGATAATTTTGTTCGGTGGTGACAACGCAAGTGACCATTCGCGACCGGGGCTTAGCTCCGGACGAGCGGAACGCTGGATCGAAAGTGCCAGCAGTACAGCCAATTTCGTGGAAAAATCATCTTCGGGCACCCAATGAGGCCGATGCCATCGCGATGCATCGTCTGGTGGCCGAGACCGAAGTGCTCGATCTGAATTCCACCTACACGTATCTCTTGATGGCCACGGACTTTGCCAGTACTTCGATAGTGGCGGAGAATGACGGCCAGATCTGCGGGTTGATCACCGGCTACCACCCGCCGGCGCGACCCGAAGTGCTCTTCGTCTGGCAGGTGGCCGTCGCGGATTCCGCCCGAGGAACCGGGCTGGCCAGCGCAATGCTCGATGACCTCGTCCACCGGGTCCGCGCCAGTCGCCGGGGCCACCCGGTCACCGTGGAGGCCACGGTGGCGCCGAGCAATTCGGCGTCGCGCGCGTTCTTCGGTGCGTTCGCTCGGCGAAACGGGGTGCCCCTGATCGAGGAGCCCCGATTCACCGCGGCGCACCTGGCCGCCGACCAGTCCCATGAGGACGAGCCGACGGTCCGGATCGGACCCATCACCACACCTTTGGCCGACTAGACACCCCAGAAAGGACCCATGTCTACGCCAGCAACACTCCCCCGTCCTGACGAATCCGACCTGCCCGAGGTGTATTCCTCGGTCGAATCGGAAGTCCGCAGCTACTGCCGGGGATGGCCGGCCACCATGGCCGTCGCCCAGGGCTCCTGGGTGACCGACACCTCCGGCCGGCGCTACCTCGACTTCTTCGGCGGGGCCGGCGCGCTGAACTACGGCCACAACAACCCCGAGTTGAAGCGGCCGTTGATCGAGTACCTGACCAACGACAACATCGTGCACTCGCTCGATATGGCGACCGCCGCCAAAACGGAGTTCCTGCAGAACTTCGAGCAGCTGATCCTCAAGCCGCGCGGCCTCGACTACAAGGTGCAGTTCCCCGGGCCCACCGGCGCGAACGCCGTCGAGGCGGCCCTCAAGCTGGCCCGAAAAGTGACCGGTCGTGAATCGATCATCAACTTCACCAACGCATTTCACGGCATGACGCTGGGCGCGCTGTCGGTCACGGGTAACTCGATGAAGCGCGCGGGCGCCGGAATTCCGCTGGTGCACGCCACTCCCATGCCGTATGACAACTACTTCGGCGGCGCCACCGAGGACTTCCACTGGTTCGAGCGGGTGCTCGACGACTCGGGCGGCGGGCTCAACCACCCCGCGGCGGTGATCGTCGAAACCGTGCAGGGCGAGGGCGGACTCAACGTCGCGCGGATGGAGTGGCTGCAGGCGCTCGCCGAGTTGTGCCGCCGCCGCGAGATCCTGCTGATCGTCGACGACGTGCAGATGGGTTGCGGGCGCACCGGTCGCTTCTTCAGCTTCGAGGAGGCCGGCATCGTCCCCGACATCGTCACGCTGTCCAAGTCGATCAGCGGATACGGCCTCCCGATGGCGCTGACGTTGTTCCGCCGCGACCTCGACGTGTGGAACCCCGGCGAGCACAACGGAACGTTCCGCGGCCACAATCCGGCGTTCGTCACCGCAAGCAAGGCGCTCGAAATCTACTGGCAGACCGAGACGTTCGGCGACGACACCATCGCCAAGGGTGAGCAGATCCGTGCTCGCCTGGAGGGCATCGCCGAGCAGTATCCGGGTGTCAGCGCGCGCGGACGCGGGATGGCGCAGGGCCTCAAGTTCGAGGACGCGCCGATGGCGTCGGCCGTGTGCCGCGCGGGCTTCGACCGCGGCGTGCTCATGGAGACCAGCGGTCCTTCGGATGAGGTCGTCAAACTGCTCCCGCCGCTGACGACTTCCGAGGCGGACCTCGACGCGGGCATCGATGTGCTCGCCGAGTCCGTCGCCGCGACGCTTTCCTGACACCACATTCACTTGAAAGGAGCACGACGACATGATCGTGCGCACCACTGACGAGATCACCGGCACCGATCGCGATGTGTCGGCGAAGGACTGGAGATCCAAACGCATCATCCTCGCAGGTGATGGCGTCGGCTTCTCCTTCCACGAGACCACCATCAACGCGAACTCCGTCAGCGAGTTCCACTACCGCCACCACGTCGAGGCGGTGTGGGTGGTCGAGGGCACGGGCATGCTGACCAACCACGAGACCGGTGAGGAACACCCGCTCGAGCCCGGCACCATGTATCTGCTCGACGGGCATGAACGTCATCGCGTCACATGCCATACTCAGCTGCGGATGCTCTGTGTGTTCAACCCTCCAGTGACCGGCAAAGAGGTCCACGACGAAACCGGTACCTATCCACCCCCGGCGGTGCAAGCAAGTTGAGCGACAACGTATTTCTCGAAACCAAGGACAGATATCCCACGCGGCTCGCGGAGCCTTCCGATCCCATCCCCCGCGCCGAGCCAACGGTCTGGGGGAGCGAGTCCGACGGCCCGCTGAACGAGGCCGAGCTGCAGTCGATCGACGCCAACGGTTATCTGCTGCAGCGGTCGGCGGCGAACGACAACTGGGTCTCGACGTTGCGCGGCGAGCTGAACAACATCGACGCCGAGGCCGATCCGGAAGATCCGCGGATCATCCGCGAGCCCGGCGGCAGCATCCGGTCGGTGTTCCAGCCCCACCTGTTCAGTGACGTCATCGCCGAGGTGGTCACCCTCGACACCGTGTTGCCCGTGGCCCGTCAGCTGCTGGGCAGTGACGTCTACCTGCACCAGGCGCGGATCAACCTCATGCCGGGCTTCACCGGGACGGGCTTCTACTGGCACTCCGATTTCGAGACGTGGCACGCCGAGGACGGCATGCCCGCGATGCGAGCCGTCTCCTGCTCGATCTGGTTGACCGATAACTTCCCCTACAACGGCTCGCTGATGGTGATGCCGGGTTCGCACAAGACGTTCTATCCGTGCGTCGGCGCCACCCCGAAGAACAACCACGAGTCGTCACTGGTGAAGCAGGAGATCGGCGTCCCGAGCCACGCCACCCTGACCGAGGCCGCCGCCCGCCACGGCATCGACCAGGTCACCGGACCGGCCGGTACGGCCCTGTGGTTCGACTCGAACATCATGCACGGGTCGGGGTCGAACATCACCCCGTATCCGCGATCGAACGTCTTCCTGGTGTTCAACTCGGTCGAGAACCAGCTCGTCTCGCCCTACGCCGCCCAGACGCCGAGGCCGGAGTACCTGGCCGCGCGCGACGGCCAACCCTTCAACATCCCGTCGCTCGTTCAGTGAGTGTCGCGGTGGACCGCGCCGATCCGGTGCGTCCATCCCCCTGATCACGCGCAACGACTGATCCCCGCCGGCCCGGGTGGCGGTGGTGCAGTGACCGCTTTCCACCGCCACGCCGCCGGGCGCTCTTCGCAGATCCGTCGGTATCGCCCTGCCTGCTAGCCGATGTATCTTGCGTACGTCTATTTGCTCCTCCCCTTCGCCGCCCAAGCCCCGTCCCGGGGCGACGCTTGCAGGCGTCCGCGGCGCAGCCTCGCCGTGATGCCCCGGTTCGCAAACTGGATAGCACGTCGTTGTTGTCCTCCAATGCGCCAGCTCAAGCCCGGTTTCCTTCTCGGGTCCCGAGCTCCTGCAGTGGGCCCCCGGTGCATACAGCAATGAGAAACAACGCTGGTGTTCGTTTGCCAGTTCGGATCTGTCATTGCTGCCGCCCGGATGTTGGATGATTCAGCAGCGAAGATCCGGTGGCGAAGTCACGATCGACCTTGGTGTTCTGAAAGGTATATATCCAGGTCAAGCGCTCACGTTTCTGCCTTCAGCAGCCGCACCCAGTTGCCAGCAGCAATCTTTTCTCACGAGATGCGCCATGAGGCTTGCCATCAATATCAACGCTGGCGTAGGTTGCTAAAAGTTCAGCGCGCAACAACCAGGGGAGGGGCTAATGAAGGCCAGCGCAAAGAAATGCATGACAGCCGGGGTGGCACTTGTGGGGGCAGGTGTCATCGCAGCAGGTCCGGTCGCACCGGCACCAGCGAACTACGCGGACAAGAGCCGGTCGTACGAGGTGGCACTGACGGCCTCTACGCAAGGCAGCGAGATCCAGCGCCAGATCGAAGCTCGTCAGGCTTTGCTGGAGAACTTCGCGCTGGGCGGGCTGCTGGAGGACTTCATCAAGGGCACACTCGCGGCGTACAACCTGCCGGGAGAAGACGCCGTAAAGCAATACAACAAAGTCACGGGGTTGGAAAGCTTTGGCCGCATCGGCCAAGGATTCGCCGCGTCCGGGCTCCGGCTCGGCACCACTGCGCTCGCCCCTCTTCGCCTGATCGAGCTCGCGCAGGCGATCAGCGACGGGGAGGGCACCGAGGCCTTCCAGGCGTTCGTGACGAACATCGTCGACGCCCCGCTGTGGGTCATCGACCCCGCGCTGTTCTCGTTGCGTGACGCGTTGCCGGCTCCGCTCGGCGGGCCGGATGGCCTGGTCATGACCATCCGCCACCAGCTCTACTTGCTCACCGGTGAGATCAACGCGGGGCTCCAGGATCCCGGTGCGTTCGTTGAGTCCTTCGTCAAGGGGACGATCGACGCTTTCGAGCGGAAGGGCCCGGTCGCCTACGACGAGGTCGACGGACCGATCGATGCGTTGTCGCGCGTCACCGAAGGCACGATCGCTAGCGCGTTGCGGCTCGCCGCCGCAGCCGTCCTCGGCCCGGTGGGCGTGATCCAGGTGGCCGCCGCGGTCGCGCAGGGCGACACCGAAGGTGCGCTCAAGGCCGTGGAGAACATCGTCGACGGCCCGTTGTGGGTGGCCGACCCGGTCCTGTACGGCTTGCGCGATGCGCTGCCTGCGCCGCTCGGCGGGGAGAAGAACCTTGTCGAGAACTTCCGCAATGGCCTGTGGAGCGCGACCGATCGGATCAACGATACGATCCGTGACGTCGTCGGAGCGCCCGAACAGGAGGCGGCCGAACAGCTCGAGAACGACGGGCCGGAAGCGGGTAGCCAGCAAAAAGACGACGTCCAAGATGGCTCGTTGTCGACGCTCTCCTTCAACTCGAACGAGCCGAACGAGGTGGAGGAAGCAAAACCCGATGCCGAAGCGAAGCTCAGTTCGGAGCAGCCGAAGAGCACGGAGCAGAACAAGCAGGCGCCGGCCGTCAATGTGGTGAGGCAGTCGCAGAACTTCTCACCGAACGCCGTGAACGGCGCTCAGGAGCCCAAGGATGAGAAGGCCGACGACGTCCTGAAGACCGACCCGTCGACGGATGACAGCACACCGGCGACCACCGGTACAACGGGTGGCACCAACGCCAACAAACAGGGCGAGGCGAATGCCACCAAGCACCGGGGGCCCTTCAGGCGCGCAAGTGCCGACCACCGCGGCAACAACGACCGCCGCGACGGAGTGAAGCGCAACCGCGGCGGTGCTGGCAAGGGCAACGACGCCGGAGGCGGACAGACGGGCAACACCGACAAGTAGCACTTCACCCAATCGGCAGCCCCGGGGCGATGACGCGCCGGGGCTGTCGACTGTTTTCCTCGAACCAGCCGAAACGTCGGTTCCGCTCAATTACTTTGGCTCGTGTGGAACCACCCCACAGCTTCGTACGGGAGTCATCCGCCTCGGTGGTGCACCACGGGGACTACCTCAACCGGGACCTCCACCAGGCGCTCTGCGGGCTCGCGCTCGTCGGCCCGACGATGCTCGACCAGGTCGAGGGCACCGCGTCGATCTGTCCCGACTGTGAAGCGAAGCTGGCGATGTATCACGCCGAGTGGTGGCGCGAAAGAGCCCTGGCCACGAAGGCCGAACTCGAGGAACTCCGCGCCAAGTACCGCCAGCTGACCGGAGACGACGCCGACCGTGAACCCGACGCCGCCATCGCGCCGGCCGCCGTCGGCCCGAGCACCGAGGAGGAGCCGACCACGCTGCTCGGGCACGCCCGGGTCGAACTGCTGACACTGTGCCGGCAATGCGACGGGGCCGTGCCCTACTGGCGATTGAAAACCGGGATGCAGGCGTTCAGCGACAAGCTCAGCCCCGACGAGCGAGTGCACCTCGCCCAGGAGATCGGCGGCGATGGAAACCTGATGCGTTGGTGCACAACGGAAGTCGTGAAACTCGGGTGGGAGGTCACCAACAGCCCCGTCCGGGAGGAGTCCGAGGCCATGTGGGACGCCTGGACCCAGGATGCATACCAGACCCCCAAGAAGAACAAGTGGCGGCTGGGCCGGTCGCGGTCGCGGGACGCCAGTTGACGGCTGGTTCCCGGAACAGGCTTCAACCGCTCTATCTGCTGGCCGACAGCCAGCTGCTGTTCTGGGAGCGCGGGAACCGTCTGCTACTCGAGAGTGCTGTCGAAACATTGCCCGGCGACGCACCGCCCAGCGCCGCTTACATCGGCGCGTCCAACGGCGATCGTCCCGAGTACTACGACATCTTCGAAGCGGCCATGGACTCCGTCGGCATAGCGGACCGCCGGATGGTGAAATCGTCGTTCGGCGCGGACGATCGCGCGTTCCTCGAGCGAGCCGGTTTGATCCTCTTGGCGGGCGGCGATGTGCGTCTCGGCTGGGACATCCTCGAGGGAACCGGGATGGCGGAGGTGATCCGAACGCGCTACACACAAGGAGCGGTCCTCATCGGCATCTCGGCCGGGGCGGTGCAACTGGGCCTCTACGGGATCGTAGAGAAGGCGGGATCGTCGGAGACGGAGTTGCTCGACGTGTTCAAGTTCGTACCCGCGATCGTCGACACGCACGACGAGCACTCCGAGTGGGCACGGCTGTCGGCCACGATCGAGGCAATGGAGGGCGGCGCAACCGGTCTGGGCATCCCCGCCGGCGGCGGGATCGTCGTTCATGACGACGCCACCATCGAACCTCTGCGGCATCCTGCCCTCGAAATCCGTTATGGGGAAACAGGTGTCGTGCGCTCGCTGTTGTGCCCCGCCGAAGATTAACCGCTACTTGAAATACGGGTCGAGCAGCGTCGACCAGGCCTTGTCGAGTTGCTCCCACTCCGCCGGGCACCCCGACGCCCGGTCCTCGGGCAATTCCCGCTAGTGACGATGTCCTCGTTGGCCTTGGGGTCCGATCCGTAGATCCAGCACTCGAGGTTGAACATTCGGGTCTCGTCCCTTTCGGACTGCTGCGCGCGCTGGCCTGCGCCGAGCCTATGGCCGACGCGCGCGGGACGCTTGGTTCTCGATCGCGACAGGTCAGCCGCCGGTGACCTTGGCTTCGTACTCGGGGCAGAACGCGGCCGTCGCGGCGCCGATCAGCACGGCCGCGGGGCTGGCGACCGCGAGCGGTGCCCACACGAAGGCGGATGCGGCCAAGCCGGCGCAAATCGCGGCTGCGGATTCTGCTTTCATGTCGGTTCTTCCTCTAGTCGCACATGAACACGCGAATGGTGGCACGGCGCAAGAGTCGGCGGACGTATTTCGCATAATGGCTAGGTTGAATTTCGAAATGGTGCGCCCGACGGATTTCCTATACGGAAGTTATTGCTTCGGCGGCTCGGCGCGGCACCCGCAGACAGCATATGCTACCAGCGAGTCCATACCTCAGGGGATGGGACGCTTCATCTTTTACGGCGAAATACAAAACGCTGAAATTGCCCAAGCATCGTGGCGATGAATACGACGCTTTACACCAAATTTGCGAGAGCTTCGTCGATCGGCACATCGCCGTTGTTGAACTCGATGGTGCGCCCACCCGTCGCGTCATTCGCCAAGCATGCAGCGGCGACCAGCGCGACGTCCTCGCGGGATACGTCCCCACCGGCGGCGTCGGGCCCGACGGCGATGCGGCCGGTCGACGGCTCCAGGGTCAGGCTGCCAGGACCCAGTATCGTCCAGCGCAGACCGCTGGCCCGCAGATGCGCATCGGCTGCGGCCTTCGCCTCGGCATAATGGAAGAACGAGTTGTCCTTCGGCACAACGTGATCCGTCCTGGCACCGAAATACGAGACCATGATGAACCTGTCCACGGCCGCCTGCTCAGCGGCATCGACGACGCGGATGGCGGCGTCACGGTCCACCGCATAGGTACGCGTCGGGTTGCCCCCGCCGGCACCCGCAGAAAACACCACGGCATCGTGCCCCTTCACGATCTCGGCGAGCGCATCGGTGTCGAGGCTCTCGATGTCCGCCACCAGCGGTTGCGCTCCGCTCACCATGACCTCTTCGGAGTGATCCGGGTTGCGGAACACCGAGGTCACCTCGTCGCCACGTCGACTGAGGATTTCGGACAAGTGCAGTGCCACCTTGCCGTGGCCACCGATGATCACAATGCGCGCCATGCGTCCACGGTAGCTCGCATCGACATATTCCTTGACAGGAATATGTCACCGGTCGTACAGTCGGCATCGTGCAGTCGACGGTGTTCGGAGCCCTTGCCGAGCCAAGCCGCCTGAAGATCGTCGAATTGCTACGTGCTGGGCCACTTTCGGTCGGCGAGATCGCCGAGGCGCTGGACATCCGGCAGCCGCAGGTCAGCAAACACCTTCGGGTGTTGGGTGATTCGGGGATCGTGGCCGGCGAGGCGCTGGCTCGGCGGCGGATCTACCACCTCGAGGCCGCACCTTTCGAGGAAATCGGTCGTTGGGCCGAATCGTTCGCCCAACTGTGGGAGACCCGCCTCGACTCGTTGGGCAGATACCTCGAGTCCATCAGCGACAAGACCGACGCCTGATCACTCGCCCGCCGCCCGATCGACACCAAGGAGGATTTCCCATGTTGATGCAGATGTTCAAGAAGAACAAGGAGCTGAATCTCGAACGCTCATACCGTGCACCGATCGAAACCGTTTGGCGGGCTTGGACAGAACCCGACATGGTCAGGCAATGGTGGGGTCCGGAGAAGACGTTTGTGCCGGAGTGTGAGATCGACTTGACGGTCGGCGGGGAGATCTACATCGTCATGGAGGCCGGCGAAGAGATGGGCAAGTACCAGGGCACCCGCTGGCCGATGAGGGGGACGTTCACCCGCATCGAGGAACCCTCGCGCCTCACGTATGACGCGCGATCGTGGACCGAGGGCGAGGAAGAAGGCTCGACGATCGTGCATGTCAACGACGTCACCCTCACCGAGCGCGACGGGATGACCGATGTCCGGTTGCACATCACGATCACCCAGATCGGCGCGAAGGCCAAGATGGCCGCGTTCGGCATGAAGTGGGGTTACAAGGCGCAGCTCAACAAGCTCGAGAAGTTCCTGTCAGAGCGGTGACGGACCCGGGGTGTCACGCGGCGAAGTGCGTCTTGTAGATCTGGCCGTGCACGCCCACCGTGCGATCGACGACCTGAGAGACCACGAAATCGGATGCGGCCGACAGGTACGCGTAGGCGGTCGCCCGGTCCATGCCGCGGTCGTTCTGCAAGAAGTCCAGCGCATTGACCACCGCTCGACGCATCGCGCTGTTCAGATCGCTGCTGTTGCCGTCGACAGCTCCGTCGGGGTCGGACAATCCGATTGGCACCCAGGCGGATTCGGTCTCGGCGAAGGGATATCGGTAAGCGACCGACGGCGCGTCGCCAGAAGCCGGCTTACACACCGTCAGCCGGTAAGTGCCGCGTAACGACCCTTCCATCGCGGTCAGCGCCACCTCACCGTCGCCCATCGCCATGTGTGGATCGCCGACATAGAACAGCGCTCCCTCGGCGAAAACGGGGAGATAGAGGGTGGACCCTTCCCCCAGCAGCTTGATGTCGATGTTGCCGCCCGCGATGGTGGGTGGTACCGAGTTCGCGGTCGCGGCCGTCGGATCGCTGTCCTGGGAGAAGGCGACACCCATGATTCCCATGAAGGGGGACAACGGAAACCGAACCCGCGCGTCGCCGTAGGACATGACGCCGTGGCCGTCCTCGACGGCGGTGAAGGTGGAGACGTTGCCGTATTCCGTCGGGTCGGCGTTGGGACGGTGGTCGGTGGCCACCGGCGGCATGACTTCTTCGATGGTGATGCCATCGGGGGCCGAGCCGTCGGCCTTGCGAGCGAGCGCGCCCTTGCCGTGGCGGCTCGACACCACGCCGTAGGGTACCCGCGGAATCGCTTGTAGAGTCTCGATCTTCAGTACATCGCCGGGCTGGGCTCCTTCGACGAACACCGGCCCGGTCACCACATGCGGGCCGTCCTTGTCGAAGTTGCGCGGAGTGCGGTTGTAATCCGCGGCGACCGCAATCGCGTCCTGTAAGACATCCGACTCGTTGACCCCCCTGCCACCGAAGTACTCGACCGGATTGCGCCCCTGATCCTCGAGGATCCCTTCGTGGGACACCGTGTCCACGGTGATCGTCTGCTCCGACCGCATCCTCACCACCGGCGCGGCATGCACGGAGGGCACGTAGCCCCACAGCACCTGGTCGGGCACGGATTGCAGGTAGTGGTCGCCGGCGATGTCGCCGTGGTCGGGTTGGAGGATCTCGAATCGGTCGCTCGTCGCGCCGGTTGCCGCGGGCGTGTCACCGGTCGCGCAGGCGGCCGCGACGGCGGTGATACCCGCGCCCGCACCGACCGCCGCCACGGCGCGAACGAAATCACGCCGACCGATCCCTCTGGTGATGGTCTTGGCAGCAGCTTGGGCGAACGTCTCATTCATTCAGGAAACCTCCGAGGGTGTCGAAAGCCCCGAAGCTAGTCACGTGTTGTTGCATCGATGTTGCCGTCAGGTTCGAAGCGGTTGACGGCAGACCCGGCGAATCGAGCCGAAACGAAAACACCCCCTCGCGTGCGGTCTAGCGTCGGCAGGAGTCGCGCGCGAACGAGGAGGTTTCAGGATGCGTGGTCGGCGATTCATCGTGTCGGTGGCGAGCGCTGGCGCCGCTCTGGCGATCGGAGCCTCGGGCCTCGCGCACGCCATGCCGCCTCCGCTCGGCTCGGATCAGGCAAGTGCAGAGTGGGCGATCTTCGACGGATACCTGCCAAAACAGATCGGGTGTACACCGGATAAGCCTGGCGACCCGGTGTCGATCAGCTGGGATCCGCCCGGATTCACTCCAGGCGTCGGGGGAACGGGAATGATCCACGACGCGAATCCCGCTCTCGGCGGGCAATTCTCGGCGCATTGGAATCCCTCACCTGGCTTCTGGGACGTCGAGTACGAGTTCTGCTGACTCGTCGCGAGTCGTGAGCAGCCGATCCATGCTGCGAATGGCGAGTGCCGCGCCGACCGACGAGCGGAAGAAGATCGCGTGCTGCTGGAGGTGGCGTAGGCATCACCTACGCCACGCCCCGACGTCACCAGCGGTAGTCGAGGAACTTGCCGTCGAACGTGACGACGACTCGATCGCCGTCGGGATCCTCGCGGCGCCGGACGTCGACCTTGAAGTTGATCGCGCTCATGATGCCGTCGCCGAACTCCTCGTGGATGAGTTCCTTGATCGCCGGCCCGTATACCGCGAGCGCTTCCTGGAACCGATAGATGGTCGGATCGGACAACAGCGCCGGGTCTATGCCGCGGGCGGGTTGGCGCTGCAGGCCCTCGGCCACCGCGGCATCGAGATCCAATAACGCACAGACCCGTTCGGCCTGTTCCTTCGACATCGGATGCTGACCCAGCAACGCTGCGACACACCAGACTTGCGGCGCATCCAGGGCCTCGGCGATCTCGGCCCAGCTCAGTCCCTTTCGGATCCTTGCGGCGACCACCAGCTCGGCTGCATCGGCTTTGGGCATGATCGGGTTCATGCACTGACCTTATTCGCCTCGACGTCGGCGGACGGCGCGAGGGCGGGCAGCTCGAACCTGGGCGCGCCGGTACGCGCGTGGGTCGCGAACAGCGTGAGCCCGACGAACGTGAGCCCACCCACGAGATTGCCGACCACCGTGGGGATCTCGTTCCAAACGAAGTAGTCGCTGATGGAGAAGTCACCGCCGAGCATGAGGCCGGAGGGGAACAGGAACATGTTCACCACCGAGTGTTCGAAGCCCATGTAGAAGAACAGCATGATGGGCATCCACATCGCGATGACCTTGCCCGACACGCTCGTGGACATCATCGCCGCGACCACCCCGGTCGACACCATCCAGTTGCACAGCACACCGCGGATGAACAAGGTGAGCATGCCCGGGGCGCCGTGCTCGGCGTATCCGACGGTGCGACTATGCCCGATCTCGCCCAACCGCTGTCCGACCTCGTTGGGATCGACGCTGAACCCGTAGGTGAAGACGATGGCCATCATGAAGGCGACGGTGAGCGCACCGGCGAAGTTGCCGACGAACACCCACCCCCAGTTGCGCAGCATCGTGCGCACGCTGACGCCGCGGCGCTTGTCCAGCAGCGCGAGCGGCACAAGCGTGAAGACACCGGTGAGCAGGTCGAAGCCGAGGAGGTAGAGCAGGCAGAACCCGACCGGGAACAGCACCGCTCCGAGCAGCGCGTTGCCCGTCTGCACCGTGATCGTGACGGCGAAAGCGGCGGCCATCGCCAGGATCGCGCCTGCCATATACGCGCGGATCAACGTGTCGCGCGTGCACATGTGGGCCTTCGACTCGCCGGCGTCGATCATCTTTCCGACGAATTCGGACGGACTGACGTAGGACATCGGTACAAACCCTTCTGGTGGACGAATGCGTCAACGCTTTCGCGCCGCGGTTGCAGAACGACTGCCCCGCTTATTCGTCCGTGTTGCCGAATCCGCACAACGGCGGATCCGCGGGTGTGAGATCCGTTGGTCGTCAGGACAGGGGCGCTTCGTGAGAGCGCGGCCGGGGAATACGGTTGCGGTGATGAGCTCGCAACGACCTAAGGTCCTGATCATCGGTGGCGGATTCGGTGGCTTGTTCTGTGCTCGCCGACTGGCGAAAACGGATGTCGACGTAACTCTGCTCGACCGTGCCGCCGGCCACTTGTTTCAGCCGCTGCTGTACCAGTGCGCGACGGGGAAGCTCAGCATCGGCCATATCAGCCGTCCGCTGCGCGAGGAATTCGCTCGCTACGACAACATCAGGACCCTGCTGGGCGAGGCGATCGAGATCGACCCGTCCGCGCGGACGGTCACCGCGCTGCGCCCGGACGAAACCCAGTTCGTCGTCGACTACGACGTACTCGTCCTGGCGGCAGGTATGCGGCAGTCATACCTGGGCAATGAGGCGTTCGCACACTGGGCGCCGGGTATGAAGACCCTCGACGACGCGCTGGAGATCAGGCAGCGCATCTTCACCGCCTTCGAGATCGCCGAGACATTGCCGCCCGGCCCCGAGCGCACGAACTGGCTCACCTTCGCGATCGCCGGAGGTGGTCCGACCGGAGTGGAACTGGCCGGCCAGATCCGGGAGATGGCCACCCGCACCCTGGCCAACGAGTTTCACAGCATCGAGCCCGAGGAGGCGCGGGTGCTGCTTTTCGACGGCGGCACCCGCGTACTGAAGAGCTTCGCGCCCGACCTCGCCACGAAAGCCACCCAGAAGCTGACGGAACTCGGCGTCGAGATGCACTTCGGTGTGCACGTGACCGATGTGCGCCGTGACGGCGTCACGGTCACCCCCAAGAACGGCGGCCCCGACAGGGAATTCGCGGCGCGGACCGTCCTGTGGACCGCCGGTGTGGAGGCCGTCCCGTTCGCCCGACACGTCGCCGAGGTTCTCGACGCGCCGACCGATCGCGCCGGCCGGATCCAGGTCGAACCGGATCTGAGCGTCGCGGGGCATCCCGAGATCTTCGTCATCGGTGACCTCGCCGGCCGCGACAAGCTTCCGGGCGTAGCCGAGAATGCGATGCAGGGCGGCCTCCACGCAGCGGCTTGTATCCGACGGGACCTATCGGGCCGCCCCCGCCGCCCGTACCGGTACCGCGATCTCGGATCCGCGGCCTACATCAGCCACGGCAGTGCGCTGCTGCAAGTGGGCCCGGTCCGAGTGTCCGGCTATCTCGGGTGGCTCGCTTGGGGTCTGATTCACATCGCGTTTCTCACCGGTGTGAGTAACCGCATCAGCACCGTCTCCACCTGGCTTGCCTCGATCGCGCGCGCCGGACGCTACCACCGGGCGTTCATGCTCGGCGCTGCGGACCGCCCCGAACAGCGCTACACATACTCGACCTGGGATCACCCGGAATCGCCGCCGCCGGTAGACCGCGCTTCTCGACGATGACCTCGCCCGGCATCCGCCGACGACTCCTATGGTCAGTTCATGGCGGCGGATAACGGCCGGCGAAAGCCGTGGTTTCGGCTGATCGATTCCGCCGTTGTGGCGCGCTCGCGGGTGCGACGAACCGCACGGGCCGCCCTGTCACGCGCCCCTCGTGGGCTGCAGCAGACCTGGCGGCTCGCGGAAAGCGCAGGCCGTGGGACCATCGAGCACAGGGTCACCGGGCTGGCCGCCGAGGCTGCTTTGTTCACTCTCATCTCATTGCCCGCACTGCTCCTGGCCGTGGTCGGGTCACTCGGTTTCGTGGCCCGAGCGCTCGGACCTTCCGGGACCGCCAATCTGCACCGGCTGGTTCTCGAACCGCCCAAGCCGTTCCTCTCCGAAGCCACGTACGCGGCATACGAGGGCGCGGTGTCGTCGGTACTCGCGCAGACGCGCGGCGGTGTCGTATCGCTGAGCATCCTGATCAGCGTCTGGACCGGCTCTCGCGCAGTCGGCAGGTTCCTGGAGACCGTCACGATCGCGTACGGATTCGAACCTCGTCCTCTCTGGCGGCGACGGCTGCTGGCCCTCGGACTCACCGCCGGTGCGCTCATCGGGGCCATCGCCCTCCTCCCGGCACTCGTCGCCGGTCCCCGATTGTTGCGCTGGTTGGCATCTGAAACGGTGGCCGACACCACCTTGCAAGCGTTGAACACCCTTTTCTGGCCCGCGATCGTCGCCCTTCTCGTCGGCGCGCTGGCCACGCTCTATCACGTCGGGGTGCCGTGGAAGACCCCGTGGCTGCGCGATCTGCCGGGAGCCCTTCTGGCCGTGCTGATTTGGCTGATCGCAGCCGCGGCACTGCGCGCCTACCTGTCATTTCTGCTGTCGAACGGTGGCCTCTACCAGCGGCTCGCACTGCCCATCGCGGTGGTGCTGTGGTTCTACATCACCGCCATCGCCGTCCTCTTGGGCGCCGAATTCAACGCGGCCATCGAGCGGATGTGGCCCCACGAGCGTCACCCGTGGACTCTTCGGCGTCTCGTCAAGCGCCGCTCCACCGCATAGATCATCACAGCGCGATCGGTGGACAATTTTCCGTGGCGGACGGGCACGGCTGCCGCGAGCTACTAGCATCCACCAACGTGGGTGGCGAACCTCCGGTCCCCGTGACGCGGGCAGGCCGGGTGGCACACAGGTTGTCCCGGCTGAATTTCGCCCAGCTACGACGCATCGCGCTTCTCCTGGTCCTGGCAGCTACCGCGGCATTCGGCGGACTCGACACCGTCGACAAGCGCGTCACCCCGGTCAACCTTGCCGAGAAGTTCAGCGACGGGCAGGTCACGGTCACCGTCGAACGAGGGAGATTCCTCCGCGAACTCAAAGGCGGCATGGCCACCATCGGCGCAGCGCAACCCGGCAAGGTCTACCTCGGCGTGGTTGCGAATGTGGAGAACACCGGCACCGTGCCCGCACGGTTGCGCAGGTTGTTCGACCTCCAGGATCTGCCGGGCACGGAGTACTTCGGGACGTTTCGGTTTCGCGACGGTTCGGCGATTCAGACGCTCGGGCCCGGCCTCACCGAGGAGTTGGTGTTCACCTGGCTGGTGCCCGAATCGAGTGCGCAGTCGGTTCAGGCGGTGACGATCCGGGTGTGGAAGAAGGAGTTCACGCAGCTGATGGTGACCTACGGCGGCAAGGAATGGATCGACACCGATGACTACGGCCAGATCGTCGTTCCGGTCGAGGGGCCGTCGTGAGTCCGCGCACGCGTCGGGTGCTGGCCGTCATCGCCACGGTCGTCACGATCGCGGCGGCCGCGGTGGTGTGGCGGAACCTGCCGACGCCGCCGGACATCACGGGGCCTTTCGATGTGCACGGCGAGGCGGGGCAGCGCACAGCCGGCCGCGACATCGCGGCGACGGTCACCGACGTGCGCATCTCACAGCGGGTGAATTCGACAGAGCCCGCGGGTGTTTGGGTGGTGATCGATGCCACCCTGGAGGCATTGGTCAGCTCCGAACTGCCCCGCGGTGATTTGATCGTCGGACCCAACATTTACACCCCCACCGACCGGTTCTTCCTCAAGACCCTGCGAGACGACGTCAGCCCGGGGATCGAGCAACGCGGATCATGGGTCTTCGACGTCGCACCGGCAGTGCTCGAATCCGCGTCGTCCGAACCGATGACGTTGCGGGTGTGGACGGGTTACGACGAGCAGCTCGACTCCCGACTGATGATCGAAATTCCGCGCGCGGACGTTCGCCGGGAACCGACCGTGATCCTCGAGGCTCCCGTGGACAGTGCGTCATGAGGAGATGGCTGTCAGCGCTGTGGGTGCGCAACCTCATCGGTGCAGTCGTGGCGGTGGCGGCACTCGCCGTCATCGTCGCCACCACACTGGGTGATCAATGGGAGACGTATCGAAGCACCGTCGATCCGGAAGTCGTTGTGCCGAAGGGGCGATCGGGAACCGCCGACGGCTACACCTGGACAGTCGAATCGATCAAGCACCTGAACCGCAACCCCCTGAGGTTCGGGCCCGCACTACCCGAGGGAAGCGTGCTGATGGTTGTCACACTGGACCGGTCCGGCCCGCCACGCGAGAACCCCGAGACCTGCACCGGTGTCATCACCGACGGGAAACAGCGGTGGGCGTCTGAGAGGGTAGGCGGTGTGGCGCCGATGCCACCCGCTGGTGTTGTTATCAGGTGCGAGAAGCCGGGCCTGCAGCAGTTCTCGTTCGTGCTGCCGCAACAGACGGTGCCCACTGCGCTCGACGTCATGACCTCTCAGGGTCGACTTCTGGTACGGATGCTGTTGTAGCGTCCTCTTGTTCGAGCTGTTCGAGGCAGTAGGCCACCGTCGACGCGATCAAACAGATCCGCAGCGGTTCGATGATCAGATGTGAGGCGATCGAGATCGTCTCTGCGAAGCCGTACCAGAAGTTCAGTGGATGCGGGCCGAGAAGCCATGCCACGAACCGGAATAGGTACCCGTTGCCCACCTCGGGACGATAGAAGGCGCCCGACATATCGAGCCACGCCAACCCGAGATAGCCGAACACATACAACGACAGGGCCAACACACCGCCGTGGAGGATGAGACGGGCCGAATCGACGATGGTGCTGTAGTTGCCGAGTTTGGAGAGGAGCCAGGAGCGCACCTTCTCGCCGAAGGTCTCGGGCACGTCCCAGCCGCGCTCTCTGAGCCTCTTCCGCCTCGCCGCAGCCCGGTCGATCACCGTGTCGGCGCGCCTGCCCACGACGCGGCGAGCGGCGCGGCGCCAGTCCGGCATGGACACGCCGTAGACGATTCCGGCGACGGCAAGCCAGAGAAGCGGGATCGTCGCGCCGCCGAAGACCGTCCGCAGCACCGCCATCAGCGCGTCCCACAGGGCCTCCAGACCCGCGAAGTGTGAGAAGAGCTCGGCCCGTGTCTCGTTGAACCACACGATGATCCGCCGTTCGGCGATCCAGCCCATCGGATTGATCACCCAACCGACGCCCTCGCTGGCAGCGAAGCTCAGGGTGAGGAAGACCCACAACGCGTCGACGTAGACGCGGACGGCGATCATCCAGCCCGGCAGTTTGTCCTTGAGCTTGCTGAGCACATAACGGAGGACCAGGGCCGAAACGATGATCACCCACGTGGTCGTGCCGACCGGCAGTTGGTCGGGGTGAAGCTCGGTGCTGGGTTCGGACGACGTCAGAGCCTCGGTCACGGAATCGGCGATGCGATAGTCGAGCGCCACGGTCTCGAACTCGAGCCAGTCCTCCGCGAACAGCTTCCACGCCAGATAGATCGCGAAGAACGGCACGATGATGTTGGCGAATACGTCGACGCTGCGGGCCGAGCGCCGCGGCAGCGCCGCCAGCGCGGGGATCGCCGAGCGCAGCACCAGGAACATCGCCACGTACGAACCCAGCCGGGCCATACCGGCGAACGGCATGATCAAACTCGCCCAGACATCGTTGTCCCAGCCCACCCACGCTGCCAGCTCGATCGCGCCCTTGCGCCCGAGCCAACCCAACAGGTACAACGCCGCGAGTTGCGGGAAATAGCGCCACCACAGGTTGAACGGTCGCAACACGTAGCGCACCGCCACATCCTAGGCCAATTGCACCTGTTCGCAGCACTTCTCGATTCACCATGCAGCGGCTTCAGGCCGTTGGCTCGTGACGGATATCGCGGGGCAGAACCCCCTTGACCGTGACGCCGATCACAGTATTATGACCAGTGGTCATCCCTTGGAGGTGCCGATGCCAACGGTGACATGGGCTCGGGTCGATCCGAACCGTCGCGCCGCTGTGATCGAGGCGGCGGAGGCGGAGTTCGGCGCGCACGGGTACTCGCAGGGCAGCCTGAACGTCATCGCCCGGCGTGCGGGCGTCGCGAAGGGAAGCCTGTTCCAATACTTCGCCGACAAGCGCGACCTCTACGCGTACATCGCCGATCTCGGCAGCCAACGGGTGCGGTCCTACATGGAAGATCGGATCAGGGAACTCGACCCGAGCAGGCCGTTCTTCGAGTTCCTCACCGATCTGCTCGACGCCTGGGTTGGGTACTACGCCGACCATCCGCAGGACCGTGCCCTGCATGCCGCGTCGAACTTCGAAATCGACACCGACGCCAGGGTTTCCGTACACACGGTCATCCACCGCCACTATCTCGAGGTGCTGCGGCCGCTGGTGCGCGACGCGCACGACCGCGGGGACCTTCGCGCGGATTGCGACACCGACGCCTTGCTGTCGCTGTTGTTGATGATCTTTCCGCACATGGCGCTGGCGCCCTATGTGCGCGGCATGGACCCGGTTCTCGGCCTCGACGACCCCACTCCGGACCAACCCGCGCTCGCGGTGCGCAGGCTCGTAGCCGTCCTGGCGGACGCATTCTCTTCCACCAGCCCAGCCCGGAAGACGACCAAGGAGGTCAGCAGATGACACGTAAGAACTCAGCCTCACTCGACGCGGGCGGACTGAATTGGGACAGCCTGCCGTTGAAACTGTTCGCCGGCGGCAACGCGAAATTCTGGAACCCCGCCGACATCGACTTCTCCCGCGACCGGGAGGACTGGGAGTCGCTGACCGAACTCGAGCGGGACTGGGCAGCACGGCTGTGCGCTGAGTTCATCGCCGGTGAGGAAGCGGTCACCCAGGACATTCAGCCGTTCATGGCGGCGATGCGGGCCGAGGGCCGACTCGGCGACGAGATGTATCTGACGCAGTTCGCGTTCGAGGAGGCCAAGCACACCCAGGTGTTCCGCATGTGGCTGGACGCCGTCGGGCTGACCGAAGACCTGCATCACTACATCGATGAGCTACCGGCCTACCGGCAGATGTTCTACGAGGAGTTGCCCAGTGCACTGGATGCGCTCAACGCCGACCCGTCCCCCGCCGCACAAGTGCGGGCATCGGTGACCTACAACCACGTCATCGAAGGCATGATGGCGTTGACGGGATACTATGCGTGGCACCGCATTTGCGTGGACCGCGGCATTCTGCCGGGCATGCAGGAGCTGGTGCGGCGCATCGGCGACGACGAACGCCGCCACATGGCGTGGGGTACGTTCACCTGCCGGCGCCACGTCGCGGCCGACGACTCGAACTGGAAGGTGTTCGAGGAGCGGATGAACGAACTCATTCCGGTGGCACTGAAGAACACCGAGGACGGGTTCGCGCTCTACGACGAGGTTCCGTTCGATCTGAAGATGGACGAGTTTCAGCAGTACGCGAGCGACAAGGGTATGCGGCGGTTCGGGACGATCAACAGCGCCCGCGGCCGCCCGGTCGGTGAAATCGACCTGGACTATTCGCCGCTGACGCTGGAGGACACCTTCGCCGACGAGGACGAGAGGGCGCTGGCCGCCTCGGCATAGACGCCCTCGTTCGCGCGGTTCAGCCGCAGCGCGACTCACTGACGCGTGACGTAGTACTCCAGACTGAGGTAGACCTCGCGCAGCAGCATCGGAATCCGCGTGTGCGGAGTTCGGAAGCGGCTTGTGGGCGTGGGTGACGGGTGTGCCTCGAGCCCGAGATTGTTGGCGATGCGGGTTGCACGGCGCATGTGCAGCGGATCGCTGACGACAAGGACTCGATGGATACCGTGTTCGGCCAACAGCGGTCGCGTGAACGCGAAATTCTGTCTGGTGGTGCGTGATTGCGTCTCGACGAGCAGACGATCCGCCGGAATCCCCGTCGCGATCAACCAGTTGCGGCCGGCCTCGGCCTCGGAGAGTGTGTCACCCTGCCCGACGCCGCCTGTCAGGATGATCCATTGGACCTGTCCGGATTCGAACAGCGCGGCCGCGTGCCGTAGGCGCTCCTCGAACACCGGCGAGGGCGTACCGCCATCGACCGCTGCGCCGAGGACGATGGCTGCATCCGCCGGCGCGGAGTCGGACCGCCCGCTGAAGATTTCGATGTCGATAGCCAGGCCGATGACACCGATGAGAAACAGCGTCAACGCAATCGCGATTCGTAGGGAGTGCCTGACGAGTCGTTCGCGCCGTGTCGAGCCGACGAACCGCACAAGGTCACGATACTGGGCATGCCCTGCGGCCCCACGGCTTTGCCCTTCGGGCCCTTCCCTACCGCTGCGCCTGCTTGTCCTCGATGAGTCGGTGCACGGCGGCGGCGATCTGCTCGGGTTGATCTTCGGGGACGAAGTGCTTGGCCGGCAACAGGGTGGCTGTGTCGAGGCCGGTGGCGCGCTGGGCTTGGACGCCCTGCCGACGCCAAGGCAGCATCGTGTCGCGCTGACCCCAGACGATCTGCACGGGATAGGCCTGTTGTCCGACGGCGGACCGGTAGAGGGCCTGTTTGTCCGCAGTCAGCTCGAAGCCGCGCATGATCTTCAGGAAGGCGCGACCGCCGTCGTCCCCGAGGAGAAGCGATCGCCAGCAGAGGATTTGGTC
Organism: Mycolicibacterium malmesburyense; assembly: GCF_001050015.1. The sequence goes on along the minus strand of NZ_CVTB01000280.1, from coordinate 29,635 downwards.
GGTCGGCACCTGTCGGGTCACACCGACCAGGCGCATGATCGATACGAAGCCTCCGGGTATTCGCAGCGATTGCAGCCAGGCTTCGCCGATACCGCGGTGCGCGAAAGGCTCCATCGGCCACGGCCGGTGGAAGGTCTCGACGTCGATGAGGGTGTTGAGCAGCGTCATGGATTGCACCCTGTCCGGGATCGCGCTGGCGACCTCGAATCCGACGGGCCCGCCGATGTCGTGCACGACGAGGTGGAAGCGGTCCAGTTCCAAGGCGTCGATCGCCGCCGTCATCCAGCGTCCCAACCCGGTCCAGGTGTAGTCGGCGTCGGCTGGGCGCTCGGCGAGGCCGAGTCCCGGCAGGTCGACGGCGACGCCGCGGAGCCCGTACCGCGCGAGCGCGGGCAGTGTCCTGCGGAACAGGAACGAGGAGGCTGGAACGCCGTGGATGCACACCACGGGCGGGGCGTCCCGCGGTCCCTCGTCCAGTGCGAACGACCGGATCCCGGCGCCGCTGAAGAAACGGCCGCTGGACCGGTGGCGCGCCAGTAGGGACTCAACAGCAGTGGATGCCATCGCGACCTCCTGACTGGATGCGGGCTGCCAAAGGATACCGACCTGTATACCAGCGGTACCCGAATGTGCAATCTTGCCGCTTTGCAGGCACAGGCCCACTAGGCGGTTAACTAAACCGATCGTTATCCCAGCGGCAGGGTTGCCGTTCAGCTAGGAAATTCTTGCGGCCAGAATGGCGAATCTGGCCTGTCGGCCATTATCGGCCGCCTCCTCGACGGCAACCATCCCTTTATGACTACTCATACCAACACCACACCCGTCATCCATTGGCTTGTCGGCGCCGCGGCGGTCGCGAGCTTCGGTGCGGTACTGCTCACCGGCAGTGCGACGGCATTCGCGGACGACGGCAGCCCGAACATCCAACAGCAGCAGCCTTCAAGCGGCGTCGTCGTCGCGCCGCCGACGGTCGTGGAACGAGAACTGTCGTCGAACGTCAACAAGAAGTATGACGAGACCGCTAACGGGATCGTGAGAAACATTCGGGGCTGACGGCCCGCCGCCACGAATGTCGCTTCTGCTTCCTCACCCCTCGACCGACTCTGCAGCTTCGGCCTTGTCGTCGGCGTCGGCGGGACCGTCCGGTGTGCTGGCGACCAGCAACCAGACCAGCGTCGCCAGCCCCGTGAAGATGCCTTGGACCGTCAGCAGGAACGCGATGTACTCGTGCCAGCGGGACAGCACGTCGCCGCATCCCTGGCCATCCCACGGAAGAGTCGAGAGCGTTGCGACCAGCGCGGCGGCCAGCACCGTCACCGTGGCCGCGGTTGCCGCACGCTGGCCGGCGTCGGTGAGCGTGCGCCGGAAATAGTTGAATTCCACGCCGAGCGCCAGAAGCAGGACGGGTATCACTTCAGCCACCAGTTGGAAGTACACCGGGCTGATCGCTCCCGCACAGATTTGCGAGAGCACCGACATCTGTTCTGCGGATGGAAGATTCGCGATCTCTGATTCGAGCGTCGGGTCAAGCGTCCGTATCGTGTCGATGTCGAACAGATCGACGTAGGCCGTCGCCGCCAGGTAGCAGAACCAGGTTCCGATCACCAGGGGAACGATCGCCCGCACCCGGGACCAGTCGACGGGCAGCGTCAACCGACGCTCACTGTTGATCAGGGTGAGCGGATCGGCGTTCAGCGATGCAACGATCGTCAAACCCATTGCGGCGGCGTAGATGGTCGCAGTCACCAGGTCCACGCCGATCGAGTCCAGCGAAATGAGCCGGAGTGCATCGATACCGAGCAGGATGGCGACGCCCGCCCACCACCATCTCCATAGCCGCGGCTCATCACCGTCTCCCCGCGTTATCGCGCGTTTCATCAAGCCGGCCAATGTGAGCACCATGGCGTCGACGACGATCACCGCGATCCGCCATGCCATCTCTTGGCCAGAGGCGTTAGAGGGGAACAGCTGTGATACGACCTGCTCGCTGTAGGAGAACGCGAACACCATGAGGAAGACGACACCGAAAACCGCGCGGTCCGCCCGCGGGTGTGCGATTGCCTCAGACATCGCCGACTCCCGAGGTGTTGCGTCTGTCCGGGTCGCTCACCACGAGCACCCACACAAGCGTCGCCAGTCCCGTGGCGACGCCCTGCACCGAGATCACGAACGTCAGGTATTCGTGCCAATAGCCGAGCACCTGACCACAACCGCTGCCGCCCCACGGCAGTGTCGAGACGGCCAGAGCCAACCCGATCGACAGCACCGTGGCGGTGGCGGCCGCGGCGGCCCGTTGGACGGGTTCGGCCAGTGCCCGCCGGAAGTAGTTGAACTCCACTCCGAGAGTGAGCAACAGCAAGGGGATCACCTTGACGACCTGTTGAAAGAAAGCCGGACTCACCGCCCCCTCGCAGAGGGTCGCGTTGGCGCCCAGCTGTTCATCCAGCGGCATGGCCGCGACTTCGGCCGCCATCCCCGGGTCGAGGATGCGCACGGTGTCGAGGTCGAAGAAATCGTCGAAGGCGGTGGAGGCGAGGTAGAGAACGAGGGTTCCGATGACGAGCGGAACCACCGAGCGAACGCGTTCCCAATCCGCCGGCGCCGCAGCGCGCTGCTCCTTGCTGAACAGCGTCAGCGGTGAGGCGTTGAGCGCCAACGCCATCAGGACTCCCATGAGGCACGCCATCACCACCGACATCGAGATGTCGAGCCACAGCGGGTGTGAGTCCGGGAGGAGAACCAGCAGGACATCGAGGACGATCACGGCCGCGAAGGCGACCCACCATGGCCGCCATAGCCGCTGCACGCCGTCGGCTTGCGCTATTCGATGTTTCAGCGCACCCACCGCGGCGAGCAGGGCCGCATCAAACCCGACCAGTCCGACGATCCATCCGAGGACGTGGTCGTTGCCGGTCGCGTCCAGCACCGCGAAGACGACGTCTTCGCTGTAGGAGAAGACGAAGAGCAGAAGGAAGACCACTGCCAACACGGCGCGGTCGCGGTTGTGCCGGGTCAGCCTCGCGAGGTAGCCGGTGTCAGCTTGGACCACCACCGCGCCCTCCTCGTGCTACGGCGCACGCGCCTCGCTCAGCAGGATCAGGCTAAACCGCGGGGCGGCCGCGCGGGGGTCAACTCGGCCGGGGCGGGACCTCTCCAACACCAGAGAGGATTCCGCTCGGTTCGAGCCGCGGCACCTCTGGGTATGTGGTGCCAAGGTGGGTCGATCCGATGGGAGGCGTGCGATGGTAGGACTGGGTGTGGCGTTGCTGGTTTTGGCAGTGGTTGCGATTCTGACCGGGCTGGTGTTCTACGGCAATGGCGCGGGAACGGTACCCGACCACCCCATGCGCGACACGACTGCCACGCGGCGGGGCCTGTCGCGCATCGACTGGTCAGCCCTCTTCAAAACAATGAAGACCTCGGTCAAGGGAGCCGCCGACGGCGACGCCGATCGACGCCGTCGGATGGCATCGCTAGGTGCATTCTTGGTACTGGCAGGCTTGATCTTGGTGGTTCTCGCCATTCTGGCGTTCATCGTCGCCATGGTTTGATCCGCAGGTGGCCGCTCTATCCTGCACTCCGCCAAGTGCCTTGACCCCTACAAACCCAGTGCCCCCAGTCGGACTCGAACCGACACTGTGCGGATTTTAAGTCCGCTGCCTCTGCCAATTGGGCTATGGGGGCTTTGCAGCTCAGAGCATACTTCAGGCCGTTTCGGCCTTTTTCTGACGTCCCGAGTACCGCAGTGATACCGCAGTACTGTCGATGGCCTTGCCCAGCGCATCGGCGACACCGCTCAGATCATCGTTGAGCAAGTGACCGTAGCGGTCGAGCGTCATCGCCGCCGTCGCGTGTCCAAGTAGCCGTTGCACGACCTTGACGTTAGCGCCTGCGCTGATCGCCAGCGACGCCGTGGTGTGCCTTAGGCCATGGGGTACCAGCCCCTCGATCCCGACTTCGGCGCACGCATTGTCGAACGCCCACCGGTACTCGCCGAGCGGCAAGAACCCGCCTTTGCGGCTCGGGAACACCAGTGCATTCGGATCGGTAGGCAATTCAGCGTGAAGCCGCTTCCACACAGGTTCGGGTACCGGCACGTGGCGATCCCGCTTCGTCTTGGTCGTTGACTCGACGATGCCCTTACCGGTGACCGCGGTCGCGGACGATCGCACCGTGAGCACGCGGTCACCCACATGCCGGCGCCTCAGTGCTACGGCTTCGCCGAACCTCAGCCCGCAGTAGCCGAGGACCAGCGTCAGCGTCTCGAACCGATCGGCAGCCTTGGCCAGCATCAACAGCTCGGCATGACTCAGATACCGCCGCTCACGCTCGGCTTGTTCGGGAAGATCCTCATCCCGCTTTATCTCCAGAGCGACGTTCTTCGCGACCTTGCCGGTTCGTTGCGCGTATTTGAGGACAGCGCCGACGAGCTGGTGCGCCTGGGTGATCCGGCTTGCCGACAGACCCGCGCCTCGTTGCCCACCATCGACAGACAGAGCGCCCAGCCAGGTCGAGTACGACTCGTAGTCGAGCCGTTTCAGCGGGACGTCTTCCCACTTGGGCAACACCACCGTGTCGAGCAACGAGCGATACCCTGCAACGGTTTTCGGCTTCCGATGCTGTTTGGTGGTGAACCACTGCTCGGCGACCGTGCCGAACGTTTCGGCACTCTTGCGGGGATCGACATACTCACCGCGCTGAACGTCCGCAGTGAGACCGTTCAGATAGGCCTGTGCATCCGGCTTGCGCTGGAAGCTCTTGGTGCGCTCGGCTCCGGTGGCATCAACCCACCTGACGCGCCAGCGCGACACCTTGCCGTACACCGCGGATCTCTCGGTGCGCATCGTTCCGTCCGGATCTTTGACGCGCTTGTGCCAGCGGTCGTCGATACCCGCTCGCTCGTTCCGGGTGATCACGAATCGAACATACCGCAGTAATCCGCGTCATCCGTCCGCTTTGCGATCCATCGTTCTTCGACCTTCGGCCTACTCAATCCGAAGCAGCATGACCGGAAATACTTTTCGGTCAATGTGGCTGTGGTGGTGGACACGGCGCCATAGCCGCAGTCACTGTTGGCTCAGCCAAACCAACCGTAATTCAGGAGGAATCTGATGGAATTGCTAGGAGCCAAGGAAGTCTCGGACCTGACCGGTGTCCCGGTTGGGACGCTGAGGTACTGGCGTCATTCGGACATCGGTCCAGCGAGCTTCACCTTGGGCCGCCGGGTCGTTTATCGACGCGATGAGGTTCTGCGATGGATCTCCCAGCGGGAGAGCACAACCCGGCGCGGAGGCGGCGACGCCGCGTGACGCCGACGAATGAGAAAGACCTCGGGGTCTAGCCGAGGCCTTTCGTTCGAACCACCCGATTACCCAAAACGGAAGTTCCCCATGAGACTAACCCGTCATGCCGGCCTGCGGAAGCACCACAGGCTTGATTGCCTATGAGCAGCAACGCAGATAATGACAAGAAATCCGTCGCCGCACGCCTGGTCACTATGGCCCAAGAACGCTATCTCCTCGGAGTTTCCGAAGACGGCAAGCCCTTCGGCGCCGAACGCAGCCGGCCCCATCTGGCGATACTACTGCGCGCAGGAAAAGCTGGCCTGCGCGCCGAGCTCGCCTCCCGGTACTTCAATGACACCGGGACCGTTGCCGGCGGCCAGGCCCTCACCGACGCCACGCTGGTCCTCGAAGGCTTGGCCGCCAACCAGCCCCCGGAGAAACTGCACCTGCGCATCGCCGACCACCACGGCACGAGCTACATCGACACCGGCCGACAAGACGGAAAGGTCATCCGCATCGGCCAGGGTCGATGGACAGTCGCCGACTCAGCTCCGGTTCGGTTCTTGCGGACAGCGCTGACCGCCGAGATGCCTCTCCCACCCGCCAACGGTGACGTCAACAAGCTATGGAACTTCGTTAACGTTGCCGTCGAGGACCAACCCGTGTTGCTTGCAGTGCTCATCGCTGCGCTCGTCCAGTGCGATGTCCCGCACCCTGTGTTGGCGCTGTTCGCCGAGCAAGGCAGCGCCAAAACCACGACGACGCGCATGCTGGTCGATCTCATCGACCCCTCCTCTATTGAAGTGCGCCAGGCGCCCCGCGACGCCGACTCGTGGGTGACCGCTGCCTCCGGTTCCTGGGTAGTGGCCCTGGACAATTTGTCCGCGATCCCACCGTGGTTGTCGGACTCGCTGTGTCGAGCTGCGACAGGCGACGGCAACGTCAAACGCGCGCTCTACACCGATGCGGACCTCGCAGTGATCAAGTTCCGCCGCTGCATCATCGTTAACGGCATCGACGTCGGCGCAATACGTCCCGACCTCGCCGAACGCATGGCAATGGTTGATCTGCGACGCATCGAACGCCACATGCGACAGTCTGAGGCCACTCTGCGACAACAGTGGCGCACGGCTCTACCAGGCATTTTAAGCGGGCTCCTCAACCTGGCCGCCACCGTTCATCAACGCCTCGAAACCATCGTGGTCGATGATGCGCCACGCATGGCGGACTTTGGTCGCGTGCTGGCGGCCGTCGACGAACTTTTGTCGACTCATGGCTTACGCCGCTACATGTCCCGCGCAGATCAGCTCGCGGAGGACAGCTTGTCCGGCGATCTCTTCATCGAACAGCTGCGCCACCACATATTAGAACCGCTGCGCGGACAGTCCGGTGTCGACCTGCTCGCCCTCTTCACCCCGACAGGCGATCACTGGCGACGCCCCAAGGAATGGCCCAAGAACGGCCGCGATGTGACAAGCCTGCTCCGTAGACACGCGCCGGCGCTGCGAAACCTGGGATGGGCGATCGAGAACGACGGAGCCCGCAACCACCGCAACGTCCTGCTGTGGACCATCTATCCACCACACAAAGATGTGGCTGCCCATCAAGCCTCGCAGCCCTCGCGTCCCTCGCTGCTACGGCCCAGTCCCCCCGCAGCGCCCGCCCGAGAGAACCCGACCACTTCTAGCGCCGACGAGCGCCGCGACGACCTCTCCGCATAACGGCACCCCGCGGTCCAGATTCGACGAGCTGTCGGTGCCTGCAGGCAGTATCAGGAGCAGCCGAGAGGGAGCAGCTGCGATGAGCCTTGATGACGACCTGGAGAACTTGGCCACTGCCGCGGTCAGCGATTGGCCCGAGATCGTATTCTCCGGCCGGCTTGATGCGGCGATCCGCGACCTATACCGGACGCATCTGCGGTTCCCGCCATCCTGGACCCCGGACGAGCGCGATGAGTTCATCGAGGAACGCGCCGACACCGAAGCCCAACGATTGGCCACCCGGTTCGACGACGCCATCGACGTCATGATCGACGATTTCGGCCGGCAGAACGGGTACTTGCCTCATCATGAGTACGCATCAACGATGATCACCAAAGCACGAAAGGACGCCGTTTACGAGTTGGAGGCCAGCATCGAGTACCTAGCCGATGACCTCGCTCAGACGGTTACGCACACCGCTGGCCGTACCGTCGCGAGCATGACCGGGCGCAGTCCCGCCGCACGACGTCCCCATAGAAATGGCCCTCGCCGAATCAGCTGACTTCTCACCAACTACGGCGCGGATGAACGGCATTGGACAGGTCACGGGCAGCCGTCAGCGTGGCACGATCAAGTTTCTTGAGCCGAGCCTGCTCTGCCAAGCGAGTAAGCAACCCGCGTAAAGCCTCGCCATCGTCCAGGACCCTGTTGGCGGCATCCACCGGTGCGACGGGCCGGTGCGGCTCGGGTGTTCCCGCAGATTGCTTCTGCGATGCAGCGGCTTTCGGGACTTCGATCACGCGAATCGGCGCCCCGGATCGCTGTGCGGCGATACGGGCCGCCGATGCGTCCCGACGACACGTATCCGAGCAATACAGCCGGCGTCGGCCACGTCTAGGAGTGGCGTCCTCATCGAGCATCACCGCATCGCAGCGGACACACCGAGTCGGATCGTAGGCACCGCCCTCGCTCTCATTTCTTTCAACACCATCACAGATCGGATCATCGTTGACTGCAGCGCCTTCGGGTACGACATCAGCAGCTCTCGAACGTGCTGCCGGGGAGATTGCCGAATCATGTCCACCCTCGCCCCCGGCCCGGCGCAGCTGTGCCTGAATCTCACGGACATCGACACCGACAAGCTCAGCGATCTGCGCGAAGGTCAGACCACGACCACGCATCTGCCCGACCAGCGCCTGCAGACCACGAAAGTGACCGGCCCTGCGCTTTACGGCATCAGCACGGATGTTCTCCGCCGCCTGGTCAAAACGCTTGCGCTCCCATGAATCAACAGCACCGACTCTGTGCAGCATTGCACGGATCGACTCGGCATCAGACGCATTGGCGCGATCCCGCCGAGCCCGCGAAGCATTCTTCTTGCGCTGCAGTTCGACCGCCCGATACCGGGCCTTCAGCTTCTCGTTCGCTCCCATGCCTGCAACCTACGAACCGACGGACGAAATAGTCCACCACCACAGCCACATTCGCCTACAACCCAGATTCGTGTGCGTTCGCCAACAGGCACAGCCCCGAGGCCTATGTAGCCACCGGTCAAGGCGCGTACGACACAGCCAGCCGAAGCTCATCGACTTCCAGGCCCGTTAGGTGGGCGATGTCGGCCAACGATTGTCCGGAATCAACCATCTGCTTCACCTGCTTGCTGTACGTGCACAGAGACATGGTGAGTTCCGCCGAAGCCTCAACGCGCTCATGGTCATCGATGTCATCGCCAGCCGCCGAGAGAGTCTCGAGCTTCCACACTTGCACCTCGGCAACGCCAGCCAGTGCACGTGTGAGGATCACGCCATCGGCCATATTGGCCAACTCCCGTTCGGCGTCGGCATTGTCGGTACGCGTTTTTCTATCCACGGCCGAACGATAGGACCCCGCTCCTGTCGGCGGCCACCACCACAGCCATATTCGCCCAAAGTAAAGCGAGCCAACGACAGGCTCCCCGAGGGCTACTCAACCGCACGTGATCCCGACGTGCCGTTTCCGAGGGCGTGTTGCCGCCTTCACGCACGGCCAAGCGGCAACGGCCAGACAGGCACACACCTCTTGCACTCCGGGGCCAGCACGATCATTCAACGACGGACGATATTCGGGTAAAGATCCTCGGCGCGGACACCCCGCGCCCCAAGCAGTGCGAGACCGCGGATGGGAGGAGTTGCCTGCGAGACACCTCACGGACGTAGGGGGAAGAGTTCTCAACGCGGGAAACGGCGGTCCGAACGCTGGGGTGGTGCACTCACTTTGCCGGCACGAATCGTCACGCGGATGCCCATGGAATCTGCGCACACGGCCTCGCCGATGACGGCGCCGAACGGCCCTTCGATGCCATCGCCGACGCGATTTGCGAGAAGGCGAAAAGAGCCCGAAGACCAGCCGGCTGGACGCTGTGATTTCGTTGTGCCTAGCGAGCTAAGCGCGCGGGGCGGCCCGTCTTCTTGGTGGCGATCTTCGACTCTTTGGCGTCGCTATCGGTCTTGCGGTGGGCGGCGAGGAAGTCATCGACGATGTTCGCGCAGTCATTGTGAGTGATGGTGCGAAGCCCGGTCATTCGGGCGAAGGCGAGTGGTCCGACGAGTTGGCAGAGCGCCAGTTCCCGGTCGAAGTCGTCGAGTTCGGCTTGTGCTCTCGGGCTGGTGAGTATGGCGTCAAATGGTTGACGGTACTGGTCAACGACTCGGGCCCGTAGCGCCCCGGATGTGTGGCGCTCATCCGCTTCGTTAGTGGAGCCGGTGGGCCCCAATGAGAGCCACGCGAGTGTCGTGACATGCAGCGGTGCGTCGTTGAAGAGTGCGGCTTGGCGGCTGAGCAATTCGATCAGCTGCTCACGGAGGGGTCCGCTGGTCGGTGCCGGAGTGGTCACTTGCGGAAGTAGGCGTTCGAACGTGGCTGCGAGCAGATGCGACGAACTGTGGAAGTGGCGGTACAGCGTGGTTCGGGCCACTTTGGATGCTTTGGTGACGGCATCGATAGTGACCGCTTCCACCCCACCGGTGCTCAGTAGCGTTGCCGCAGCATCCAGCAGCCGGGTGCGTGACCGGATGCGCCGCGGGTCCACGTCATCGTCAGGGACTGGCGCTGACTGACTGTTGCTCACTCATTCACCTCGGGCGGTCGATTTTCACGCGATGTTGTCCTGGCAGTCTAGCAGTGTGGTACTAACGGTAGCGCAGCGAAACCGATCGTATTGGGGGGTGATGGTGCCCAAAAGCGTGTTGCCGCCGGAGCGGCTGCCCTCGCACACCACGACCTGCATGGGTTGCGGCCCGGACAACCCTCACGGACTGCGGCTAGTGGTGCATCGCAGCGGCGACGCGGTGTACACCGATGTGAGGTTCGACGAGCGGCATATCGGGGCCCCGGGCCTGGCTCACGGCGGGGCAGTGGCCGCCGCATGTGATGACGTCCTGGGCTTCACGTTGTGGATCGCCGGCACCCCGGCGGTGACCCGCACCCTGACGGTCGAATATTTGCGGCCGGTGCCGCTGCATCAGACCCACCGGATTACTGCCCACATCGTCTCTCGTGAAGGGCGGGCGCTGCATGTCACGGCGACAGGCACGGGTGAGGGTGGGATCGCCCGCTTCACCGCCAGTGCAGTGTTCATTGTCGTCAGCCCTGAGCACTTCGCCGCACACGGCGATGTCAGCGCTTTCGGCGATCTTCTGGAGCAGTTCTCGCGCCGCGGCGGTCTGGACCCGGGGCCGTCATGACTTTCCCTCAGGCGCGCAGCCGCGGGAAAACCCTGCCTTCGGAAGCGAACTCGGTCGCTGCAGAGAAGCGGGCCGCTAACGCGTCGCGTTCACGCGCCTCCGCACGGCGCCGGGAAACGATTCTGGATGCAGCTTTGGCCGTGGCCGCGGCCGGTGGTTACGAGGCGGTTCAGATGCGGACGGTTGCCGAGCGGGTCGGCATCGCCGTCGGCACGCTTTACCGCTATTTCCCGGCGAAAACCCACTTGCTGGTAGCAGCGCTGACGCGCGAGTTCCGTCGACTCGACTCGGCCGGCGACTGGGCGGGTGGTGAGGGCACACCGCTGGAACGGCTCGAACGGCTCACCGCACATCTGCATGACCGCTGGCAGCGCGACCCATGGCTGACGACGGCCATGACACGGGCCTTCGCCGTCGCAGACACCCGCGCCGCCGCGGAACTCGACCGCGCGGCCGATGAGATCCAGATCCTGCTAGCCCGCACGCTCAGGGGCGGCGAACCCACCCCCGCCGATCTGCACGTCGCTGGGGTCATCTCCGACATCTGGTTGGCCAACCTCGTGGCCTTCAGCGGCGACCGCGCGACAGCCGCCGACACCCGCGAGCGCATTGACCGAGCCACCAGGCGCGTCGTGACCAACGCTGCTCGGCCCACCGCCAACCGATAACGATACTACTGGTATCGCAGCGCTACTTAGCGTACTCTTTGGGGATACGGCTCAACGATGCGTCGAAAAGAGACTGCCATGTACACCCAATGGATCGAAAACCTTGTCGTACAACGCCTCTCGCTGCATGGCGGCCTGGTTCTGGATTTCGATGACTACAACGAAATCGTCATCTCCTGCCCCCTGCTATTGACCCTTCCGGCCGTCGGCACCTACCCCATCGAGGCGGTGCGCATTGACCCCCTCAGGATCGCGACCCACGAACGCCCACTGCTGAACCTCGCCGGCGCAGTGTGCACCCAGGCCTGTTCTAGCGACGATGGAGGACTACACCTGAGCTTCTCGCGCGGACATCGCATCGATGTCGATCCCGACACTGAACAGACAGCGTGGGAGCTCTATGGCATGCGCCACGGCTACATGGCCTGCCTACCTCAAGGACGGGTTCGCGTGGTCCGCCATGACCTCCCCGACACCGACGACGCCAACATCGTCAACAGCGCCACGCAATCATCGGCGGGGTCGGCGCGGCAGAGCCACTGATGCGGCCGCGGACGCGGCGACGGGTCGACGTGGGCGGCAATGCGTGGATCAGGTTGAACGTGGACCGGACTGCCCTGGCGACATCGAGGCGGGCGAGCATTCCCCGATGATGCTGTCGAGGTTTTGCTGCACGCGTTCCGCAGCGATGCCGACCGATGGTGAATACAGCATGATGTGGTCGAGGACGCCGTCGTAGCGTCTCAGTTGTTCACGGACTTCGTGTGCCGTCCCGGCGACGCCCATGGTGTCGATCATCTCGTCGGACACCGCGGCGAACATCGCCGGGAAATCGCGCTGGGCGAATGCTTCCCGGATGGTTCGGCCTTCGCTGGCGAATCCGTTCACATCGAGTACCGTCTCGTAGGATTTGACCGAGGAGTAGAACGCAATCTGCTGCGCCAGTTCGCGCCTGGCGACCTCGGCGTCGTCGTGGATGGCGCACATCACCATGGAAATGATTTCCACGTCATTGGGGTCGCGGCCGGTGTGCGCGGCACCCCGGGCGATAGCGGGCCGGACGATCTCCTCGACGTAGGTGGTGGTGAACAGGGGATGTCCGGCCAGGCCGTCGGCCACCCGCCCGGCCGCCTCGCACATCCGGGGCCGGACACCGGCAGTGACGATCGGGATCGGCCGGCTGGGGGGTCCCACGTCGCCGGTCGGGGTGAGATTCATTCTGTAGAAACGGCCCTCGTGATGGATCGGCCCTTCATGCAGGTTCCAGATCCGGCGCAGCAGCATCACGAGTTCTTCCATCCGCAGCGCGGGCGCGGAGGTGTCGGGCACGCCGTGCCAGTCGCTCATCATCCGTTTGGTGCCGTTGCCGATTCCGAGTACCAGCCGTCCGTTGGAGAGTTCGTCGAGATCACGCGCCTCGGTGGCCAGCACCAGGGGGCTTCGGCCGACGCCGTAGAGAATGGAGGAACCGATCCGGCAGTTCTGTGTGCTGTTGGCCATCGCGGCCATGGAGATCGATCCGGACCGGGAGTAGAACTCCGAGGCCCATACGGCGTCGAACCCGGCCGCGTCGGCGGCCTGGGCGGTCTGGGCCAGTGACTTCAAATCCGCGCCGAGAACCGACAGGCCGTAGGTGCTCATGACTGGTCTCCTGTGCGCGGGCGCAGGCCGTCGAACATGACGGCGCTGAGGGTGCTGGCGACCACCGTCTCGTCGAGGTGGTTCTCGGTGACCAGGTACATGAGTGCATTGATGGTGACCGCGCCGAACAGCGCAATGGACGTCGATCGTGCATCGGGCTGGGCGACGAGGGATCCGTCGCGGGCTCCTTCGATGAGCAGAGTTTCAACGGGTTGTTGGTAGGCGGTATTGATCATCTCGGCGATGGCAGGCATGCGGGCCGCTCGTCCCAGTTCGCCGATGAGTGCCCGGCATACCGCTGGCCGCTGCGCCATTGCCCGCAGTTGTGCGCGGATGACAAGTGCGAGGCGTTCGGCACCGGAGCCGTCGGTGTGCACGATCGCGGTCACGGCATCGGAGATGTCCTTGAGGAGGTCTTCGAGCAGGAAGGCAAGGATGTCCTCTTTGCCGGCGAAGTAGTAGTACAGCGTCGCTTTCGGCACACCGGTCACCGCGGCGACGTCTTCGATCTTGGAGTCGTTGAGCCCCTTCTCGGCGAACAAGTCCGCCGCGGCGGGAAGCCGGTCAGAGATCTGACGTGGAATCTTGCGCATTTGCCCCACCTGTCCCGTTCGGCCGGTTTAGACTGCCAGTCTAAACCGTCGTTACTTTGGTGGTAGGAGGTCTTGTGGTCTCGGTGCAGATTCGTTACGACCCGTTCGACGCCTCGATCCTCAACGACCCCTATCCGACGTATCGGTTATTGCGTGACGCGGCTCCGGTGTACCGCGCCGAGGAATCCCATACCTGGGTGTTGAGCCGCCACGCCGATGTCCAGGCCGCAGCACTGGATCACGGCACGTACTCCTCGGTGGACGGCATCTTCCCCACCCCGCCGGGATCGGACTTCATCGGTTCGTTCCTGCCGATGATGATCGTGATGGACCCTCCGCGCCACGACCAGTTGCGTGCCCTGGTCAGCCGGGCGTTCACTCCCCGGCGGGTGGCCGGGCTGCAGGGCGCCATCACACAGATGGCCGCGGAGTTGTTCGAGCGCCTCGACGAGGGTTCCGGATCGGCGGACTTCGTGACCGACTTCGCCGCGATCCTGCCCGCCGCGGTGATCGCCGATCTGCTGGGCGTTCCCGCCACCGATCGTGATCAGTTCCGATTGTGGTCGAGCCAACTGGTCCAGGTCGACGTCAACCACGGACAAACCACCGACGCACTGACCGCCGCCGCCGCCGCGATCTACGCCTACTTCACCGACTTCCTCGCCGACCGCCGCAAGAACCCCCGCGAGGACCTGATGTCGGCGTTGGCCAACGCCACAGTCGACGGGATCGGACTGACCGACGAGGAAGTCCTCGGCTTCTGCGCGCTGCTGCTCGTCGCGGGCTACGAGACCACCACCAATCTGCTGGGGAACTCCGCGGTCGTGCTGGCCCAGCATCGGCAAACCCGCCGACGCCTAGCCGCCGATCGAACACTGTTGGGGCCTGCGGTGGAAGAGTTGCTGCGTTACGACTCACCTGCACAGGGACTTTCACGAACCCTGACCCGCGACGTCACCCTGCACGACACGACGATGCGTCAAGGTGAGAAGGTGCTGCTGTTGTTCGGGTCGGCCAACCGCGACGAGCGTGCCTTCCCCGATCCGGACGTGTTCGACATCGAGCGCACCAGTGAGCACCAGGTCGCCTTCGGTCGCGGCATTCACTTCTGTCTGGGTGCGGCGCTGGCGCGGATGGAGGCCCGCATCGCTCTGGATGCATTGTTGGACCGGGTGCCTGACTGGGAGGTCGATCTTGAATCGGCGCGGCGGCTGCGGTCCGGGCCGATCCGGGGCTACACATCGCTGCCCATCACTTGGACCACACCGGTCTAGCCCGTGCCCCTCTTCGACGACGCGTCGTGTGCTTCACCGCGACGGCCAGGTTCATCGCCGTCGATGTCGAGCACTCCGCCGCGCCGTCGACCTCGGCGCATTCGGCGACATGCTCAAACGATTCGCAGGCTCGAACGGTGATTGAACCCATGGCCGGACAGGAGAAAGGGGCATGGTGGTGGCAATGACATTCGCGCACTTCGATGAGCAGATCGCCGACCAGCTGCTCAGATCGGCGACCACAGCCGGTGGACTGTCGACGTTCCTGAACTTTCGGCACACCGAACTCGCCGCCGGTCGGCTGGTGGCAGAGATGGAAACCCGCGCCGAACTGCTCACACCCTTTGGCACCCTGCACGGCGGATGTCTATCGGCGATGGTCGACCACTGTCTCGGAGTCGTGTTCTACCCCGTCATTCCGGCCGGATCATGGGTCGCCACCACCGAATTCAAGCTGAACCTGCTGCGACCCGTGTCCACCGGTGTGTGTGTCGCCGTCACCGACATCGTGTCACTGGGCAAGCGCAGCGGAGTAGCGCGCATCGACATCAGCAACGGCGACAAAGCCGTCTGCGTAGCCCAGGGCACGGTCACGATCGTGAACGCCGCGGGCAACGCACAATGAAGGCGCTTGTAGCCGGTCGCACACTTCGGGCGGACTCCGATCTCGCCAGGAATTTGTCATGACCTCCGCCGTGCAGCATCGGGTCCGAACCCAGGACGGGATCACCCTGGCCGCCGACTGCTACGACCACGATGACGCCCGTCCCGTCGTGCTGCTCCTGCACGGCGGCGGCCAGAACCGGCACGCGTGGAGCACTTCAGCGCGTCGCCTCCACGCATGCGGATACACAGTCGTCGCCTACGACACCCGCGGTCACGGCGACAGCGACTGGGACCCCGCCGGCAGGTACGACCTCGAGCGACTCGCGACCGATCTGCTCGCCGTGCGTGAGCACTTCAGCGCGGATATCGCCCCTGCCGTCGTAGGTGCATCCCTTGGGGGCATGACCGTGCTCGGCACGCATCTGTTGACATCCGGGGCGTTGTGGGCGGCGGTTGTCCTGGTCGACGTCACCCCGCGGCTTGAATTCCAGGGCGCTCGTCGCGTAGTGACGTTCATGGCCGCACATCCCGACGGCTTTGGCACCCTCACCGACGCCGCCGAGGTGATCGCCGCGTACAACCCCCATCGCTCGCGCCCGGCCAACGTCGACGGCCTGCGCAAGGTGCTACGGCAGCGTCACGACGGCCGCTGGATCTGGCGGTGGGACCCGGCATTCATTCACTCCAACTTCGACTTCCTCCGCGACGAATCGACCACGGGAACGGAGCAATTCGACGCGATCAGCCACCTGCTGATCGACGGAGCCCGACGGGTCAGCGCCCCAACACTTCTCGTAAGGGGCCTGTTGTCCGACGTGGTCTCCCAAGCCACCGTCGACGAGTTCCAGCAACTGGTTCCCCACGCCGAGACCGTCGACGTATCCGGTACCGGACACATGATCGCCGGCGACGACAACGACGCCTTCAGCTCCGCCGTCACCGAGTTCCTCGGCCGAAGCATCCTCCAGCCCCCGCCGTGATCGGGCAGCGTCGAGCGGCCAGTAAAAGTGGGCCCCACCAAGGTTATTGAAACGCTGCCTATGACTAAGAGGAGGCCCTCACAACGCCTTTCGGCACGCCGAATAGACCGCGACAGGCTCTGGTCGAGCTAGACGCTGCTACGCACTTGTTGGCCACCATCGGCGTCGAAGAGTTCCTTGGTCCAGCGTTCGAGGATTTCTGCGCTGTCCCAGTCGTCGGGATGAAATCCGCCGCGGGTGTAGGAACGAAAGCGCTCAATTGCTGCTGAGCTGAATAGCGGGTTATGCCGGAAGGCTCGAAGGCTGCGCAGCAACCGCACCGGGTTGTAGGCGGCACGGTCACCGGCCAGAGAGCGGGTGGTCTGGATGACCAACTCGCTGAACAAGAGGAGGCTGGCGATCCGCATCCCCCAGACCCTGGTGCGTTCGCTTCCACCGACCGTCTCATAGACATCGAAAGCGACGGCCTTGTGCTCGCATTCTTCCAGTGCGTGCCAGAGCAGAATAGGCCGCACTTCGGTGTAGCCGATGAGTTCTTGAGCTTCGTCGCTGGTGAGAATGATTTCGGCGAATGTCGCCGTATAGTGCTCCAGGGCGGCCGTCACAGCCAGGCGCATCGTGGGAGAAAAACGCTTCTCAAGTCGGCCAACCAACTTCTTGATATGCCGATCGATCCCCTCGGTGGGATAGCCCATCGCTTGGAGCCGATCGTTGAGCAGCTGATGCTGGTGTCGGTGGGTGGCCTCTTGTGCAATGAATCCCTTGACCGCCTCCTTGAGGTCAGCGTCGCTGATGTGGTCCCGGTACTCGCGGACTGACCGGATGAAGAAGTCTTCCCCTTCGGGGAACGTGGCCGACAAGGTGGACACAAAGTGGCTCATCACCAAGTCGCCATCGACGAAGTGCTGCCGACTGGTCCCGGCAGGCATGTCGAATCGAACACGGCGGGGCTTCGGGACGACCCGCGTGGTGGGCCGTGTGGACGAATCGTCGCTCATGTTGTTCTCCCGTTCGTCAAAGGCACGCTGGCAATCTGACTCTAAGCCTTGTCAGAATTAGATGGCAAGCTATCCACGTGGTTTCGGCGCGGGTGTATAGCGGGATGTCCGCCGAGGAGCGTCACCGGAACCGGCGCACCCGTCTCATCGAGGCCGCAACCGAGTTGATCGGCACGCGCGGTGTTGCCGCCGCCACTGTGACTGCCGTCTGCGCTGAATCAGGTGTCACGTCACGCTACTTCTACCAGCACTTCTCCGGCCGAGACGCCCTCCTGCGGGCTGTCTACCAGCAGCTCTATGCCACCTTCCAGGAGGTGATAGTCGACGCGATCCCCGATGCCGGCGAGCCACCGGAGGTGCTGGCGTACGCGCCGATCCGCAGGCTGGTCAGCATGATCGACAACGACCCTCGGCTGGGTCGGATCCTGTTCGTGGAATCTGCAACCGAGCCGCTGCTCCGAGAGCTACGCAGCGAACTGATGGCGGGTTTCACCGACCTCGTCTTGCGCGAAGCCAGACTCCACCTCGACATCGCCGACTCCGCCGTTGGGGTTGCCCATTTGGCTTCGACCTTGGGCGTGGGAGGGCTATTCGAAGTCTTGCGCCGCCGACTCGACGGAGAACTCGAGTTCACCACCGATGAACTCGTTCAGCACTGCGCAGGTTTCCTGGGCAGCCTCGGCAATTACGTGCTGCTGCAGAACTCGGACCAGTCGGCCACAACCGAAGCCCGACCCCACAGGTAGCGGCCCGCGGCCCCGCTACGCGATGTGGCCGTCCGTGCATTCGATGTCAACGTCGAGGACCAGCAACAGCAAGGCCCTGAACGACATCCAAGGCCAGTGTCGTCGACTGAACAGCGTCGGCCTTGGCTTCCAGAAGCCAATTGAGTGTTCGACCATTCCTCTGCCTACTGTGACCGCGGCCGCGGGCCTACTCGATAGCGGCCGCCACCACGTGCACTACATGCGGTAGCGTAGCGATACCGACAGTATCGCTACCATTCGCGACCAGTGGAGGTCTAGTGACCGACGGCACTGCAGATTCCCCAAGCCAGGCCACGCGTTCTGGTCGGCGCGCCAACGGATCCCCCGACCCGGCCGACACTCGCGAGTACAGCGAACGGTTGGCAGCGCTAGCCCGATTCACCCTCCGGCACAAAGCGCTGGTCATCGGGGTATGGCTGGGCGCCGCGGTGGTTCTCGCGCTGCTGTTTCCCCAGCTGGAAACCGTGGTGCGCCAACAGTCGGTGGACCTCATTCCTCGCGATGCGCCGTCCTTGCAGACGGTTGACCGCATGAGCGCCGCGTTCGGCGAAGAAGGCTCGAAAACCATGGTGTTTGTCGCCATGGAAGACCCCAATGGCTTGACTCCGACTGCACGGCAGCGCTACGGCGAACTCGTGAGCCGGTTGCAGACCGAAGGCGACCACGTCCTGCTGGTGCAGGACCTACTGGCCGATCCGATTACCGAAGCCCAGGCGGTCAGCGTCGACCGCAAAGCCTGGTACCTGCCCGTCGGCGTCGCCGGCACCCTCGGAGACCCCACGGCCGCAGAATCCGTCAACGCGGTGCGCGACATCGCCGCGGAGGTGTTCACCGGCTCGACCACGACCGTGCAAGTGACGGGACCACCGGCGACCTTCAGCGACATGATCGCCTCGGCCGAGCACGACCTGCTGCTGATCTCAATCGCTACCGCGGGCGTGATCGCCCTGATCCTGCTGATCGTCTACCGGTCGGTGTTCACCGCGCTGTTACCGCTGCTGGTAATCGGGTTGAGCCTGGCGGTCGGGCGCGGCGTGCTGTCCGCCCTCGGCGAGATGGGCATGCCGGTCTCCCAGTTCACCGTCGCCTTCATGACGGCGATCCTGCTCGGCGCCGGAACCGACTACACCGTGTTCCTGATCAGCCGATACCACGAGCAGCGCCGCGCCCAAGTACCCGCCGATCAGGCCATCATCCACGCCACCGCCAGCATCGGGCGTGTCATCCTCGCCTCCGCCGCCACCGTCGCACTCGCGTTCCTGGCCATGGTCTTCGCGCGGCTCAGCGTCTTCGCCGCCCTAGGCCCCGCGTGCGCCATCGCCGTGCTGTTCGGATTTCTGGCCACCGTCACCCTGCTGCCACCCGTGCTGTCGCTAGCCGCCAAACGCGGCATCGGTGAACCCAAACCCGACCGCACCCGCCGCTACTGGAACAGCGTCGCCGTCGCCGTGGTCCGCCGTCCCGTGCCACTACTGATCGTCAGCCTGGTCATCCTGCTCGCCCTATCAGCAGCCGCTGCAACCATCAAAATCAGCTACGACGACCGCAAGGGACAACCAGACACCACGGCCAGCAACCAGGGCTACCACCTGCTGGACCGCCACTTCCGCAAAGACGTCGTCATCAGCGAATTCCTCGTCGTGGAAAACCCGACCGACATGCGGACCGGGAAAGGACTGGCCGACCTCGACGAGATGGCCTCCCGCGTCTCCCAGATCCCCGGCGTCACCAAAGTTTCCGGAGTCACCCGCCCCACCGGAGAGCGCCTCGACCAAGCAGAACTGGCCTGGCAGAACGGCCAGATCGGCGACAAAATGGCCGGCGCGGTCGCCGAGGGCAACTCACGCAAAGACGACCTCGCCAAACTCACCGGCGGCGCCGACCAGCTCGCCGACGGCCTCGCCCAACTCGACAGCACCGTGCGCACCGCCCTCACACCACTGGCCGGAATCCTCACCCAAGCCCAATCCGCAGGAACTCAGGTCAACCAATTCCGGCCACTGCTGCAACAGCTTTCCGCCACTGCCCCCGCCGTCGACCAAGCCATCCAATCCGGCCCAGGACTACGACCGCTGGCCAACCAAGCCCAAAACGCAATCACCCAGCTCGACCCACTCGTCGGCGCCCTCAACACCTCACCGTGGTGTGCCACCACCCCGCAATGCGCCCAAATCCGCGACCAGGTGAAGATCCTGGTCACTCTGCGCGACAGCGGATTCTTCACCCAGATCGCCGACCTCGGGGACCGCTACGATCCCGCCACCAATGCCACAGTCGGTGGCACCCTCGCCAACGTCGAGAACGCAGTCGCCTCGCTGGACAAGGCATTCGGAGCCCTCGGTGACCCCGCCGACCTGGCCACCAACCTCCGCCGATTGCAGGACGGAATCGGACAGCTGGCCTCCGGCGCCCAAGCACTCGCCACCGGCGTCCGCACCCTCGCCGACAGCAACATCGAAATGCTGTCCGGCATGAGCCAGATTGCCACCCAACTGCAAAACTCTTCACGCGCAGCGGCCGACTCCGACTCCTCGAGCGGTTTCTACCTGCCCGCCAACGCATTCGAGAACCGGCAATTCACCGACGTCGCCGAACAATTCCTCTCACCGGACGGCAAAACAGCGCGGTTCATGATCGAAAGCAGCCACGACCCATACAGCGTTGAGGCGATGGACCTCGCCAGCCGCATCACCGACACCGCCAACACCGCACGACCCAACACGTCACTCGCCGACGCCACCGTGTCCGTCGCCGGCTTCCCCGCCGTCAACTCCGATATCCAACGACTCCTATGGGCCGACTTCGCACAACTGGCCATCGCCACCATAATCATCGTCGGCGTCATCCTGGTCCTACTGCTGCGCGCACTCCTGGCACCCCTCTACCTACTAGGCACCGTCGTGCTGAACTACCTCGCCTCGCTCGGCATCGGCGTTGTGGTCTTCCAATGGGGACTGGGCCACGAAATCGCCTGGCCCGTACCGCTGCTGGCGTTCATCATCCTCGTCGCCGTCGGCGCCGACTACAACATGCTGCTCGTCTCACGGCTCCGCGAAGAATCCGGAACCAACATCCGCGTCGGCGTCCTGCGCACCGTGGCAAACACCGGAGCCGTCATCACCTCCGCTGGCCTGATATTCGCCGCCAGCATGTTCGGCCTCATGGTCGGCTCAGTCGCCATCATGATCCAAGCCGGCCTCATCATCGGCTTCGGGCTGCTGCTCGACACCTTCCTCGTGCGCACCCTCACCGTGCCCGCCATCGCCACACTCCTACGCGAAGCCAGCTGGTGGCCCACCAAAGCAACAAACCCGCGACGTGGTCAGACCAACGCAGGAGGCATGAAGGACGCACCTCACGTGCTGGTCCAGGAGAGGTGAGAAGCGAACAGAGCAATACCCGGCGCTACATGCCGACCAGCGTGAGGGCGTATTCACCCCGAATGAATACGACCCCTGCGCCAGTAAGATCCGTCGGCTATCGACGGACGAAGTTCGGAAACACCTTCACAACGGCGTAGTAGTTTCGCGGCAAGAGCCGCGAGGTTGGCGAGGGATGGACCGGTTGAAAATCTTCTCGCGACACCCAGTTCCCCGCAGGTCGAAACACCTCAAACGGGCTACTCGTGGTTGTCGTCATCGCCCGGGTGGGTTAAGTCGCGCTGATCCCATGGCAACCGACCGGGTTCTCTGAAGTGCTCGGCCAGATTATCGAGCTCGCCCTGCCGTGCATTCGCAGCATCCAGCGCCGCATCCAGCTTGGCTAAACGCTCACGGAGCCGTACTAAGTGCTCCGTCTCGAATCGCTCGTTCGCGGACTTGACGGCTGCATCGAACCCCTCGATGACGAGCGGTGTTGACGACGGTCGAAAACTAGGCCAGAAGCGACGGTTGAAAAGTAGGCCACGTGGTCGTGGTTATTGTGCCGTGTTGTCGGCTCTGGCGGAGGGCAAGGTGTCGATCCCAGTGTCCTTGAGCCTGTAGCTGGAACCTTTGAGGGTCAGGACGTCGGCGTGGTGCACGATGCGGTCGATCATCGCGGCCGCGACGACTTGGTCGCCGAATACGTCGCCCCAACGGGCGAAGGGCAGGTTTGAGGTCAGGATCAGCGAGGCGTGTTCGTAGCGGCTGGAGACCAGTTGGAAGAACAGGTTCGCGGCGTCCTGCTCGAAGGGGATGTAGCCGACCTCGTCGACGACGAGCAGCCCGATCCGGCGCAGCTTGGCCAGCTCGGCGGGTAGTCGCCCGGCATTGTGGGCGGCCTTGAGTCGGGCGACCCAGTCCACCGCGGTAGCGAATGCGATGCGGTGCCCGGTCTGGGCGGCTTTGATGGCCAACCCGATGGCCAGGTGGGTCTTGCCGGTGCCCGGCGGCCCCAACAGCACAATGTTGCGGGTCTTGGCCAGGAACGCGCCGGTGCCCAGGTGGGCGATCATGTCCCGGTTGAGAGCGGGTTGGTGATCGAAGTTGAAGTCCTCCAACGACTTGCGGGTCGGAAACCCTGCCGAGCGGATACGGGTCGCCGCACCGGAGGCTTCACGCGCGGCGACCTCCCGGGAAAGCACCGCCGCGAGATACTCTTCGTGAGTCCAGCTGGCATCACGGGCTTGGGCGGCCAGTCGGGCGGCCGAGTCGCGGATACGTGGCGCTTTGAGCGCTTGCGCGTAGTGCAGGACGGCCTTCATCGGATCCTCGGCCATGCTCAGGCCACCTCATCACTGGACGTGACTGCGGCAGTGGTGAAGTCGACACCGAAAGCACGGTCGTAGTCGCTCAGGTCGCGCACCAGCTGATCACCGACCACCGACGGCGGGCCGGCTTGGAACTGGTGACGCAACGCCGCGGCGGTCGCAACGTGGGCCGGGTCGGTCAGGGTTTGTCGCGCCGCCCAACAGCGGCCATGGGTCGCCAACAGGCGCCCGGCCCTACTCACTCTCACCTGAGTCAAGGTGGTGCTCACGTCGACGAGTTGGCCGATCGCATTCGGATCGACGGAGTAGTCGTTGCCGGCCACCCGCACGTAGTAGTCGCGTCCCAGCCGCACCGAAGTCACTGTCTCGACGGTCGGCGACACCGGTGGCAGTGCCAGCATCTGGGCACGGTCGGCGTCGAGGAAGTCGACCGGACGACCATCCAGTACCCGCACCCGACGCCTGTTCGCGACCGGAAGCCATTGCCCCAGTTGATCATTGAAGTCATCGGGTGAGGTGAAGCTGCGCCCGGGCAAAAATGAGGTCTCCAAGTACCGGTTGGCTCGCTCGACCATCCCCTTGGATTCGGGATCATAGGGTTTGAGCTGCACCAGCCGCGAACCCAGCGTACCCATCAGCGCGGTGACCGGATCGGTCAACCGACCCCGGCGTCCTATCCCGGCCTCGTTGTCCCACCACAACTCATGCGGTATCGCAGCGAAACTGCCCGAGAGCAGCTGCCACATCCCGGCCACCAAATCCATCGTCTGACGTGAGGGCAGCATCACCGCGGCGATGAACCGGGAGAACGCGGCCACCATCACCAACACCGGCAGCATCGCCTCCTGGCCGAACCCGACCGCGATCCTGGGTGCCGGGAACCACAGGTCGCACTGCACCACCCGCCCCGGCGGATGCGCCAGCCGGTCGACCGGATCGGCGGGCAGATACTCCGGGCGGATCGCCCGGACCCGCTCCCGAAACCACGAGATCGAACCCGTCCAGCCGACCCGCTCAGCGAGCACCGTCGCCGGCAGCTGCGGATACGTCGATAACAAGGCCCGAATCCCGGGCTCCACGGCGTCGATCGCCGACGGCGACGAGGCCCGCTCGTACTTCGGTGGCCCATCGCAGGCCAGCGCACCGGCCACGGTGTCACGTGCGATGCCGAGTTGCCGCGCGATGGCCCGCTGCGACAAACCCTCACTGCGGTGAAGATGCCGGATCAACGCCCAGTCTTCCAAGGAGATCACCCATCCAATCTGATCGGGTGGCCTACTTTTCAACCGTCGCGACTGGCCGGACTTTCAACCGTCGTCAACAAGCGGCAGAGCAGATCTCGCAGCTTCGAAGGTCGAGGACTGGTACGGACCCTGCGAATGACTCTGGTTCGAGCGGATGCCGGCTGCGCGGAGCCCGTCCCTGAAGTACTGGTACCAAGGTTGGGGCGCGTCCGGAGCGTAGCCGATTTCGATCGCCAGCAATTTCGGATCGGAGTGGTGCGGCTCGACGATCGGGGCGCCGATGCGTTTGACGGGAGTCCAGTCGTTGACGATGTTCCTTGCTGCCGTTTCAGTCTCAGCAGAATCGCCACTCTCCTCGTCGCCGAAATCGGGAACGTCTGGCCCACCAAATCGATGGGCTTTGGCTTCCTCCGGGGTAATGGTCTGAATCTGCGAATAGGGTTGCACGCTGTCAGCTGTGCGGGGTGCGGGCACCGCGGTGGTGGATAGCACCCGCTCGATTTTGCCGTCGAGGGTCTGCTTCCACCGCAGCCCGTTGGCGTCGGTGCTGGTGGTGCTTTTCGGTGGATTCATTCGTATCCAAAACCGTGGCCCGAGAGGACAACAGTCACAGCCGCATCATCCCAAGTTTGCGGGCGAATTCCCGCGTGGTCCCGGGTGACGATGCACCAAGCCGCTATCTATGCCGTGAAGGTTCCAGCGAGGTCGACACAGAGTTTGTTCCCGAACCGGTAATCGAGCAGTCTGCGTCGGTGCATCTGGTGAACGGCCACACCTGGCGAGACACCTAGCTGTCTCGCAACGGTCTCGATGTCGCGATCGCGCGTCAGTCCCTCGAACGGCTTGATCCCGGTCTCGCCGAACAAGACGTCCATCGCGAACTTGTTGGCGGATTTCTCCGCTTCGCTGTTGCGTTTCTTCTCCGTCTTGTACTCCAGATGCATCTCTCCGCGGGGGTCGTTCAGCACGTGGCCGAGTTCGTGAAACAACGCCCAGATGACGAAGCCATCTTTGCCCCACCGCCCGGTCTGTTGAATCACAGGTACTCGCTTGTCGATCCAACGCGTCATGCCATGCAGCGGGAACTTCTTGGGCGGGTCGACCACCATGAAGACGACTCCGACATCGGCAAGCATGTTCGCGATGTCGCGAAGCATCGTGGCGCCGGGTTCGGCTGCTCGAGCTCGCAGCTGTGGAAGCGCCTTTCTCAGCCGGTCTGGGTCGTAGACGTAGCGCCGCCCACGTTCAAACGGCTCGGCGAGCTCTGCTGCGCGTAACCACGTCGATAGCACCGTCGCGTCGATCTTGGCGTCGCCGGACTCCTTCAGAGCGGCGAGCGCATAGTCGCCCGTGGATGCGGTCTCATGCAGATGAATGTAGGCATCCCAAGTACCGCAGCGGTGGAAGGCCAGGAAATCCGATACCAGAGACCCAGGTGACTTCCGTGTCGCCTTAGTCGCGCCCAAACTTCGAAGGTAGGTCACTGCGCCCGGATCGATCTCGTCTGCGTGCGCCGCTAGGTTCTCTTCATCGGCGATCCGTGCAAGGTCAGCGCGATATGCGGCTTCGTAGCGGAGCCATGAGTCGGCCGGGATGCCGACGACGCGCTCCAAGCGAACCGCGGTATCGCTAGTGATCGGTGCGCGCCCGTTGACGATCTCGTTGACCTGCTTGCGGCTACACCCCAGCTGCTCGGCGACGCGCTGCTGAGACAAGCCGTGCTCGTTTATCCACTCCTCCAGGTATTCACCTGGAGCAACGGCGTAGTTGGTCGCAGTCATGGCTTCTCCTCTCAGTGGTAGTCGTCGATTTCGATCACGGTTACGGTCACCGAGTTCCACGGCTCAGTTGCGTCGTGTGGACGAATCACAAGGCGGTAGTTGCCGCTGAGCTTTCCCGCCCACTGACCGTCCCGGTCAGCGCTGAGCTGGTGCCATTCCCCCAGCGGGTCGTGAGTGGACAGCTCGCCAACAGACTTCGCTGTCTCCAGCGCTTTGATCCGCAGCCGCAGCTTCCCCGCGATGTCAGAGCGCTTCTTCTTCATTTCCCGCTCGTCTGTGCACAGCTTCTTAAGCTTCTTGTGTTCGTACTGCACTTCCAAGTGGATGTCACCGATCTCGTTACAGTCTAACGCACGTACTGGAGACATTATGCCCATCAGAGGCGACGACCCAGAGGGCGCGCGCAGGCATTCTCCCCGTCAGGTGTTGCGGCCATGCTTAGCCAAGGTTGGCGCCCCAACCGTAGATACTTGCCCCATGGAGAAGTGGGTCGTCCCTCTCAGCGTGGCGCTGATCGCCGGTCTCGCGACGATCGCTGCCGCCTACCTCGCGGCGCGCAAGGACCGCCGAGACCTCCGGGATGGCATCGCACGCGACCTCGACCTGCTGGAGAAGTTGCCGGGGGACTCTGAGGCTCGACGAATGCTCGCCTTCTACGTCGAAGAACGCGTCATGCTTCTGTCTGCTGAGCAGCAGATACGCGCCGCGGGGAGGAGAGACCTTTGGCAAATGCTGACGCCGGTCGAGGCCTTGGTTGCTGCGTGGGCTTGGCACCGGACGGGCAGCTGGGTCGCCGCCGCGGTGGTCCTACTCGTTGTTCCGGTGTTCGTGCTGTGGGAGCTTCGGTTGAGGCGAAAATCGCACGATTCAGCGATCACCGCCCGCGTGGAGTACATACGTGATCACATCAGGCCGATTAGCTAGACACCCAGTCGCGGGCTGTGCGACTGTCCCGCCGATTCCGGCCTGGCCCGGGCTTCAATGACGCCTAGTGGCTCACCGTCGTAGCGGTCCGGTTCGGGGAGAGGTAACCGATACATGGAACCGAAACTGCGGTACCGGATAGAACCGTTTGCAGCGCGGCAGTCGCCGGCTACACACCCCTGAGCCAAGCCAGGCGGTACCGCAGTCGTTTCACTCGGCCCCGACGCCGGCCAACGCAGCCAATACTGCATTCTGCGCGAAGCGATTCTCAACAAACGCCCAGTTCAGGAACTTCTAAGCCCGAATACCCTGCCTGATTAGGGTTTCTACGACGCTTCGTCGCGATCCAACAGGGCCGTCAATATCCAGTTCAGCGGTGGGGTACGGCTCCGAGAACGGGCACTGTAGCCGGTGCTGTCTCGTTGTCGCAGGCAGCCGGATTGCTGCCGCGCTGCTGTCAGGTCGCTGTCCCGTCACCTGCATCACTGGCACCCACGTCGTCAGGTTCGTACGAAGCGACGAAGGACAGCACGCGCGGGGCGAGTGGGCTCATGGGCGGACACATCTTGCGACGCGTGAAGCCAGGACCGTCCTGCAGCGCATGCACTCCGTTCGGGTGCGGGTAGCGGCTCAACAGTTCGCGAACGGTCGCAACATCATCCGCCACGTTCGGGTACAGAATCGTGTCAAGCTTCTCCTGAAGCGGTCCCATGAGCGGCTGAATTGCCTTGATCATGTCCAACACGCTCGGATCAGAATCCATGTCTTCCAGTTCCCGACGCTTCAACCACTTCTTCTGCGACGAGTTGCGCGTGAAGTCGAGCATGAACTCCCGACTCATGTACACGTTCGCCACCGGTTCTTCGTTCATCGATGCCCCGAAGCCCCACTTAAAGGCGTTGATGTCGCCGTGCTGCAGCGCGCCACGCAGTTCTTCCAGCCAGCCGTACTCGAACGACGTCTTGCGCAGCTCGTCAAACAATTTCTCGACCGCCTGGACCTCAGGACCGCGATTGAGGGTCTTCTTGGCCGTCCTGACCGTCTGCTCCCTGTGGCTGTACAGCGCGGCAGTAAATGAGATCAACGCGGACCGCACCTTGCGCCTGTGTTCGTCCCAAGCATCCTCATCGAAGATTGGAATCCGGTTGTACCGCAGGTCAGTCAGCAGCGCCATCACCACGTCGCAGAGCCGGTCGCTCTCGTCCGAGATGTGCTGCAATAGTTCGCTGTCGATCATGCGCCGAAGTTGTTCGTATGCATCGCGATAACGCTCATCTTCGTCCTCAGTCAAGGAACACACCTTCTCGAAGATTGGAGCATCAGCAGATCGGCTGGGGTCCAGGTGAACCAGGATCGCGCCGTAGGGGTCTGCCGCAGCTTCTGCGTCTTGCGCGTCATGCTCTGCATTGCGCTTGCCAAGCAGTTCCTGCGCGTCTCGCATGTCCTTCGCCGCGGTCGAGATACGTTGCTTCACTTCCTCCTCGGAAGGTAGGCCGTCGGAAAACCAACGCGTGCAGTTCGAGAGCACGCGATCCAGCGCGTCCTTCACGAGCCGCTGCGCGGTGTCCCGTGTGTAACGATCCCGAACGTCAGGTGTGTCCGCCCAGTCCATGATCACGGTTGTCGTTGCCCAGGTCACCGTGCTCGCGGCCTCCAACGCCAGCAGCATTGACGGAACCCGTGCCGGGGCCACGTGCGGCATCACCACGGACTGCATTGCCTCAAGCACGTCGTTGGCGAAATCAGTGGCGCTGTTGCCTTCGATGTCGTCAAGTGCAGAGGCGAAGGCTTCAAGCCGGCCGATCCACTCTCGTACTCGCTCTATCTCTTCCTGCTCGTCGGCCTCCACATGCGTGCCTTTCTTCGATCTTTCACATCGTGTGTGGCTCCCTTCTGGTGGGCAGCCATACAGGATCGCACAGAGGTGCGACAGAACGCACGACAGTTTCCTGGCGTTCCCTACAAAGGCCGACTATGCGCGACAGCAGCAGGCGGCCTCAGTTGGGCGCGATTTGGTCGTACCTCTCTAATAGAATCCGCTCGCGCGATCGCTAAAGGCACCGCAGAGCGATGGGAGGTGGGACGACAACGCCGTGAACGCCTGTGGATGCGGGTGCGGAGGCGAAACCAAGCGTCAGTTCGTCCGTAGACACCATCGCCGGGTGCCAGGAGCGAAGCCTCCACGCGCTGCGCAGCCACTCGACCGTCCTCAGTCACCCGAGAGTTGTTGCGAATGCGGTCATCCTCGGGGCCACATGAGAACTCCTAGCCTCCGAGTCCAGTTCGTCCATGTCCAGCGGACGTCTTTCCCGATCTCGAGTGGCGCGCGGCTAGTTAAATTCTCGCACGAAGTATGACCAGGGAAATACCGCAGTGAGTACCGCAGTGCTCTCGTCCGATTTCGATGACCGCCAACGCAGCCAACACAAAATCCGCAGCTAGATACGGTTCTTCCGGCGGCTACCGCCACTTCCCAACACAACAAACGCCCAGTTCAGAGGATTTTAAGTCCGCTGCCTCTGCCAATTGGGCTATGGGGGCCGCCGCTGTCAGCGTGCCGATGAGCACGCTACCGCGCACGATTGTCGCGCAGCCCGACCTGGCGCACCCGACGCAAGATCAAGATAATGTCGACGTGCAGGTCGTTCCACTAGGAAAGGCATGAGGATGTCAGCGGTGACGAGATTCTGTATCGGACGACGGCTCACGATCGCCGGCGGGTTCGCGCTCGCGACGGTGGCACCGATACTCGCCGCCGTCGT
>NZ_CVTB01000279.1 GCF_001050015.1 Mycolicibacterium malmesburyense | reverse complement strand
GATGAGACGACTCGCGCCGGCCCGCCGTTCCGATTCGCTCGCACTGTGCAATCTCACAGGAAACGGATAAGACACTGACAGCGGTTGCCCACGGCTGCCAGCGAACATGGTTGGAGTGGACTCCGACCCCGCTATGGCGCGTTACTCGTCATCGATCACACGGGTCACGCGCCTCTGCTGGGACCAATCCGAAACCAGACGAGTAAAGATACTCATCATCGACGCCGAACCCGTCGTGGCCGAAATGCTGTTGATCGCGCTCGATTCTGAAGGCGCCCGCGCCATGACGGCATACGACGGCGCCGCGGCGATGTCGGCCGCGCGTCAGCTCGGGCCAGACGTCATCATCCTCGATCCTCGACTGCCGGACATGGATGGCAACCTGCTGCTGCAGCACCTGCGCGAGCGCCATCCGACAATGTCGGTCATTCTCCTGCAGGAAAAAGCCCATTGTCCCACGGCGAAGAATGTCCGCGGCGACGCCTGCATGTCGAAGCCCTTCAGCATCGAAGATGCACTGGCTCAGGTACGGCGTGTTCTCCGGGACAACGGTGCCACACATGCCAGCGTGCAATCGATGGCGTCCGTCGGCGACCTCGTCATCGATGAAGACACCCGTCACGTTTCGCGCGATGGTGACACCATCATCCTCACGCCCACTGAGTTCAAGTTGCTGCGATTGTTCGTTCGTAACGCTTTTCGGCCGCTGTCCACGCAAGAGATCCTCGGGCGGGTGTGGCACTACCAGTACACGGGCCGGCCGGCGCAGGTTCAGCTCTACGTGTCGTACCTCCGTCGGCGTATCGATTACGGGCGCGTTCCGACGATCCACACGCTACGGGGCACTGGTTACGTCCTACGCCCATCGATCACGTCTCACTCCGACGAGGCCGCCGGCCGACCCCTCCGTGACGAACGGATTGTCAGGTCCTAGGAGTCCGACGGTTGACCGCTGATCCAGCGCGGGGTGAGACCTCTGCCACCTGAACCGCGGTCGATGTCGTCGAGACCGCCTGCACCAGGATTTCGGACGGCGTCTCCGCCAGTCGAGCCCAGCATGCGACGTGCCCCGGGGCATCGCTGCCCCGGGGCACGTCCGGATCGATCTCCTACCGGCGCGGACAGGGCGCCAGAGGCGGGCACGGAGCCGGTCCGGGACCACCCGGGCCCAGGTTTGGCGGCGGCACACCGGGCCCGGGACCGACTGGTGCTAGTCCGGGGCCGACCGGTCCGGCTCCGCAGGGCGCTCCGGGCGGGCAGGGGGGCGGTGGCGCCGCGTTGGCGACGGCTGCGCCGAGGCCCATTGCTGCGCACGCCACGGTGAACGCGGTCAGCACCGAGCCGGCGGCGGCACGGCGGAACACATTGTTGTGCGACATGTGGTTCAGCTCCTTACATTTCGTCAGATATCTGGTTACCGGGCGGCGCAACGGCCGCCCGGTAAGAAACTGCAGGATGCCGACTACCGCGGCGGCGGAGGCGGGGGCGGGCAATGCTGCCCCGGCGGGCAGGGCGGCGGCGGTTGGGCGGCTGCGGTGCCCATCGCGAAGATGGGTCCAAGCAACGCCATTCCGGCGCATGCCGCCACGATCGCGATACGACGGGGCGAAACGGATCGAGTTGTGGAACTCATGGATTCCTTTCTTGTAGAGGTCCGTCGACGCCATCGCGTCGACCCCTCCACGTTGCCATGGTGCCGGCGCAGTTCGACCGAAAAAGTGCCCTCGAAGGCTTATCGGTCTTCTAGCAAGGTCATAGGGATCTGCTGTGGTTGGTCACACTCGAATTACATTCGTGCATAGTGTCTTACGACACATCGACTGCGGGCCTGCGGCAGGCTGGACGCACCCGCACCGCACTGTGTGTTCGCACGGTCATCGGGGTTCGGCCGTGCGGTCGTCGTGCTCATATCTCGCACACAGGTTCTGCACAGACCATCGAAAGGGAGCCGCACGAGAATCGGCGGGTGTACAACACAGGTGAAGCCATCCAATCTGCGCCCGGTGCGCCGGCTCCTGATCGGATCACCCGCTCTGATGGCACGCCGATCGAAGTGCTCGTAGTCGACGACGAGCCGGCGCTGAGCGACCTGCTGTCGATGGTGTTGCGCTATGAGGGCTGGACCGTCACCACTGCCGCGGACGGCGCGGGCGCCATCCGGCAGGCGGCGGCGGGCGCACACGACATCGTCGTCCTCGACGTCATGCTGCCGGATATGAGCGGTCTCGACGTCCTCCAGGAGTTGCACCGGATTCGGCCGGAGCTGCCTGTGTTGCTTCTCACTGCGAAGGACACCGTGGAGGACCGCATCGCCGGACTCGCAGCCGGCGGCGATGACTATGTCACCAAACCTTTCAGCATCGAGGAGATGATTCTTCGCCTGCGTGCGCTCGTCAAACGGTCAGGGCGTAGTGTCGTCGGCGGTGGCAGCCAGCTGGTGGTCGGTGACCTCGTTCTGGACGAGGACAGCTACGAGGTCACCCGGGCTGGAGAAACCATCAACCTCACCGCAACGGAGTTCGCAGTGTTGCGTTTGCTCATGCTCAATCCTCGCAGGGTGCTCACGAAATCGCAGATCTTGCAACATGTCTGGGACTATGACTTTGACGGGCGATCAAATGTGGTGGAGCTCTACATCTCGTATCTGCGCAAGAAGGTCGACGCACAGCGACCGTCCATGATTCACACCGTCCGGGGCGTCGGTTATGTCATCAAACCGCAGTAGCGGAGGCTCCGTGGTGCGTGTCCTGCGGCCGCGTACCTGGCCACTTCGCCTGCGCCTGCTCGGAGCGGTCGCGGCACTCGGCATCGGTTTGTGCGTCGCCGTGAGCACCGGCACGCTCGTGGCGATGCGGACGTACCTCATCAACCAACTCGACGGACAGGTGTCCGAGGCTAAGTCTCGCTCTCGTACCTTCTTCGAGATGGGGCAGCCACCGTTTGTCCGTTTCACCGGCCCGGGTCCGCTTTTCCTCGACGGACCGGGGCAGTCCGTGGGAACGGTCGGGGCGGTCGAATCCGGCAATGTCGTCACCGAGGCGGCGTTCATCACCGCGAGCGGAAACCGGGAAGCACTCAACGAGACAGCGAGGCGTCAGCTTGCTGAGGTCCCCATCGCCCGGACATCCAGCATCGAACTCGACGGTGTCGGCCGTTACCGAGTGACAGCCGAGCGCATCGACGCCGACACAGTGATCGTCTCGGGTCTGCCGCTGGCCGGCGCCGAGGAGACTCTTACGTCTGCCGCATGGATAATCGGCGGCTTCTCCCTGCTGGCGTTGACGGGCACCGTGGCAGTGGGCACGTTGATTATCCGGCGCGAGCTCGTGCCCCTGTCGCGGATGTCCCTCGCCGCCGAGAACGTTGCCCGACTTCCGCTGGATCGAGGGGAAGTACGTTTGCCGACTCCGATCGAACCTGTCGACGATTCTGTGGCACATACAGAGGTGGGCCGGCTCGGGACCGCTTTCAACCTGATGGTCGACCGTGTCGCCGAAGGCCTCACGGCGCGGCACGCCAGCGAGATGCGAGTGCGGCAATTCGTCGCCGATGCGAGCCATGAGCTGCGGACACCGCTGGCGTCGATACAGGGCTACACCGAGTTCGTCCAGCGTCTTGTCGATGACAGTGCCGGCGCATCCAACCTGCGCAGTCGTGACGATCTTGCCCACGCCCTGAGTAGGGTGAGTGCGGAATCACGGCGCATGGGTCATCTGGTCGACGACATGCTGCTGCTCGCCCGCCTCGATGCGGGTCGGCCGCTCGAGCGTGACGATGTAGACCTGTCCGAGTTGGTCGTCGACGCGGTGAGCGATGCCCACATCGCCGGGCCGGACCACCGTTGGGGTCTTGATATTCCCGACGAGCCGGTCACTGTCATCGGGGACCGGTCACGGCTGCAGCAGGCCCTGGCCAACCTTCTGTCCAACGCTCGGGTGCACACCCCGTCGGGAACGAGGATCGTGACGTCTCTGGCGGATCACCACGACGGTACCGTCACCATGTGCGTTGCCGACGACGGGCCAGGAATTCCGGATTCCCTGCGGCCGAACGTTTTCGAGCGGTTCGCAAGGGGCGACGGTTCGCGGTCCAGGTCGTCGGGCAGTACCGGCCTCGGATTGGCGATCACCCGGGCAGTGGTCAAGGCGCACAACGGGATAATCACTGTCGAGAGTTCCCCGGCCGGCACTGCCTTCCGCATGGAGCTTCCTGCGCGCCCGGACGTCAGCCGCCGAGACCTCCCAACTGATTGAGCCATCCGCCGTTGGCGAACTGGGTGAACATCGACGGACAGTATGTCGTCACGGCGATCGAGGTGAAGAGTGCCGCCATGTCGGGGGATATCGTGTTGCTGTCATTGACTTTCGTTGCTGCCCGCGCGAAGTTGCTGCCTGGTTCCTTGAGTACCGAGCACACCGTCTGCCCCAGCGACGATGCGGCATTCGGATCCGAGAAGGACACGCCGGCGTTGTTCAACGTATTCAGGAAGGCGTCAGTAGTCGGGTCTGCGTGGGCTGCCGGGGCGGAGATCGCGCTCGCGATCGTCAAAGCGGCCGCGTACAGCAGAACTCGTTGCGATGTGCCGAGTTTCGTGCGGGTCGAAGCGTTCATGGTGTCTCCTCGAGATGAGTGGATGGTAGGTCCACAACACTGACACCTCAAGATCACCGAACGGCATCCAGGTGATAACCACTCGACTTCTGTCGTGCCCCCAAAAGTGTTGCTAGACAGTCTGTTTCTGCGTCTACGCACGAAGAGGACCGGTGGGCAGGACCCAAGGGAGGAGAGGCACCCTGCCTACCGGCTGATGCGTCACTGAATTGCGGAGACCGGGCGACGCCTGATCAGCATGTCGCCACGACCTATCAATTTCGTGGGAAAAGAATGTGTGCCGCTTATCAACGAGTGCGGGGCCGACGCGGCCGCTGACAGTCCCACCGCGTCTCGTCGGAGGCTGACACCGTCAGGAGACAGTCACCCGCGATCGCCGAGGGTTGTCGGTTCGCCGACCACATGGACCGTTATCAGGTGGGCATGAGTCGCATCGGTGAAAGCCTCTACCAGGTGCGGAAAGTCATCGGAGGAAACGGCGGCGAGCACCGTGGCGATCCCCGGTCTGGTGTCCGCCATCGTGACCGATACGCAGGTCGTAAGCGCGGTACTTGTGTGGGTGTTCATTCATAGGTTTTACATAGGTTCAACCCACGAACCACCCATTCCCGACGGCAAAGATTGAGCCATGAGGCAA
This sequence comes from Mycolicibacterium malmesburyense, assembly GCF_001050015.1. The sequence goes on along the minus strand of NZ_CVTB01000279.1, from coordinate 25,752 downwards.
GCAACGGTGGTGCCGACGACGATCTCTCCGATGTTTCCGCGACCCAATGCGCTCGCGATGGCGGCCTCGAAGGGTGTTCCCGTGGTTGACATCGTCGTTCCCGTCTACAACGAGCAGACCGCTCTGGAGGGCTCGATCCGGCGGTTGCACCGGTATGTGACCGAAGCGTTGCCCTATACCGCCCGCATCACCATCGCCGACAACGCCAGCGTGGACGATACGCCACGCATCGCGGCGCAACTGGCCGCCGAACTCGTCGACGTGCGCGTGGTGCGACTCGAACAGAAGGGCCGCGGTCGCGCACTGCACACCGTGTGGTCGGCGTCGGACAGCCCGGTCCTCGCGTACATGGACGTCGACCTGTCCACCGACCTTGCCGCGTTGGAGCCGCTGCTCGCGCCTCTTGTCTCCGGACACTCCGACCTGGCCATCGGCACCCGCCTGGCCAGGGGTGCGCGCGTCGTGCGTGGCGCGAAGCGGGAGGTGATCTCGCGCTGCTACAACATGATCCTGCGCTCGACCCTGGCGGCGAAGTTCTCGGACGCCCAGTGCGGATTCAAGGCGATTCGCGGTGACATCGCGGCGCGCTTGCTGCCGCACGTCGTCGACACCGGTTGGTTCTTCGACACCGAACTCCTGATCATCGCGGAGCGCTCGGGTCTCCGGATCCATGAAGTGCCGGTCGACTGGGTGGACGATCCGGACAGCCGCGTCGACATCGTCGCGACGGCGACAGCAGATCTCAAGGGAATCGCGAGACTCGCCCGAGGATTCGCGACCGGCGCCATCCCGGTGCGGGAGATCGCCGCCCAATTGGGCTCGGCCCGCGCTGCGGCCCCACATAACCTGCTCCGCCAGGTGGTGCGGTTCGGGACCGTCGGCGTCGTATCCACCGCGGCATACCTGTTCCTCTTCAGCGCGTTACACGCGAGCGTCGGCGCGCAAGCCGCAAATCTCGTCGCCCTGTTGATCACCGCGATCGCCAACACGGCCGCCAACCGACGTTTCACCTTCGGCGTCCGCGGCGCTGCGGGTGCGGCGCGCCACCACGCCGAAGGGCTGGCCGTCTTCGCGCTTGCGCTCGCCCTGACCAGTGGATCGCTGGCCTCGATGCATGCTCTTATACCCGAGACCCCGCACTGGCTGGAGGTCGGCGTCCTCATCGTCGCGAACCTGACGGCGACCGCGCTGCGGTTCACCCTCCTTCGCGGATGGGTATTCCACCCCAATCGGGCCTGACCCACACCCATCACTCGATTTCAACGCTCAACCGAGAGGATCTTCCATGCCCGCGTTAGCGGACAGGTCCACGAAAGATCATGCGGCTGTCGACCGGTCCGGTCACACGCCTCAACCGCTCTGGGCGAGAATCGCTTTGTTCGGGCTGCTGCTCGCGACCGGAGTGTTCTGGACCATCGGGTTGAGTCGCAACGGTTGGGCCAACGCCTTCTACTCGGCGGCAGTGCAGGCCGGATCGAAGAGCTGGAAGGCTTTCCTGTTCGGCTCTTCGGATGCGGCCAACGCGATCACCGTTGACAAGCCACCGGCTGCGCTCTGGCCGATGGAGCTCTCCACGCGGATCTTCGGTGTCAACACGTGGTCGATTCAGCTGCCACAGGTGTTGCTCGGCGTCGCGGCGGTAGCGCTACTCTACGCGATCGTGGCGAGGCGGTTCGGCCCCGCGGCCGGTTTGCTGGCGGGAGCGATCCTCGCCGTCACGCCGGTGGCCACGCTGATGTTCAGGTACAACAATCCCGACGCCATGCTCGTCTTCCTCATGGTCGCAGCGGTGTGGGCCATCTTGCGTGCCGTCGAGGACGGCCGCACCCGCTGGCTGGTGTTGTGCGGCGCACTGCTCGGATTCGGTTTCCTGGCAAAACAATTACAGGTGATGCTCGTCGTTCCGGGGCTCGCCCTGACGTACCTCGTTGCGGGTCGGCCGCGGCTGCGTGTGCGGCTCGCTCAGTTGTTGGCGGGCCTGGGGGCTATGGTGCTGGCCGCCGGATGGTGGGTACTGCTGGTCGAGATCTGGCCGAAGGGCAGCCGCCCGTACATCGGTGGTTCGGAGACCAACAGCTTCCTCGACCTCACTTTCGGATACAACGGGCTGGGCCGTCTGACGGGCGGCGACACCAACTTCCCCTCGGGTGGACCCGGCCCGGGCGGTCCGCCAGGCCCGGGCGGCCCCGGCGGTGGCTTCTCACCGTTCGGCCACGCCGGCATCGGGCGGATGTTCACCGGTGAGGCAGGAGGCCAGATTTCATGGCTCCTTCCGGCGGCGCTTGTCCTCCTCGTTACCGGCCTGGTCCTGTGCGGTCGTCGAACTCGCATGGACGCCGATCGCGCACAGTACCTGGCGTGGGGTGGTTGGCTCGTCGGTACCGCGGGTGTGTTCAGTTTCATGAGCGGCCTCTTCCACGACTACTACACCGTTGCGCTCGCGCCGGCAGTTGCCGCACTGGTCGGCATCGGAGCTGTCGACCTGTGGCGTCGGCGCGAGAAGCCGTCGGCGCTCGTCGTGTTGGCTGCGATCACGGCGGGCACCGGCTATTGGTCCTGGGCGTTGCTCGGCCGTACTCCCGATTTCGTGCCATGGTTGCGCTGGGTCGTGCCCGGCGCCGCCATTGCCGCAGCGTTGGGCCTGCTGGTCGCGGCGGTTGTGCCGACAGTGGTCGTCAACCGCAGGGCCGATTTCCGCGTCTGGGCGGGTGCGTTGGCCATGGCGGCTGCGCTGGCCGGTCCGGTCGCGTATTCCGTCCACACGGTAAGCACGTCGCACACCGGCGGCGTCGTCACGGCTGGTCCCCAGATCCCTGGAGTCGGTATGTCGCGCATGCCGTCGGCGGGCGGTGACGGCCACGACGCCTCCGTTCCCGGACAGCCCCGAACTCAGGTATCAGACGCGATTGTGCAAAGCCTGAGTGAGGATGCGCAGTCCTACACCTGGGCAGCGGCGGTGCCGGGGTCGACGGAGGCCGGCTACTACCAGCTCGCATCGGATCAGCCGGTGATGGCGCTCGGCGGATTCGGGTCGGGAGACCCGGCACCGACTCTGGAACAGTTCCAGGACTACGTCGCCGATGGGCGCATTCACTATTACATTCCCTCGACCGGACTCGGGCTGCCCGCGATGCCGTCGGGCGATTCGGGCGGGCCGGCGCTGAAGCCGCCCGAGTTGAGCGGGACCAGCGAGGCTGAACGCATCGGCGAGTGGGTGACCGAGCACTACACCGGCACGGAAGTCGATGGCGTGACGATCTACGACCTCACCCGGCCGGCGACGTCGCCGAACTGACCGACGCGGAACCGCCGCTGCATCTGAGCAACTCTGGTGAATCCGACCGGGGCGCATCTGCGCCTCTGCCGCCGAGACCAGGACAGGCCCGTATCACTCAAAGCGATACGGGCCTGTCCCGGTCAGCTGATCACGGGCAGAATTGCAGGAATCCCAGCGGTCCCGAGATGCATGGCTGATTCCAGCCGCCGCCCCACCCGATCGGTGCCGGGGACGGAGGAGGCGGCGCACCCCAACCCGGACCGCCACCCCACGCTCCACCCGGGCCGGGTCCCGGACCGCCACCCCATGGCCCACCCGGACCGATCGGCCCAGGCCCCGGAGGGAAGGGGCCGGGACCCCACCCGGGGCCTTGCGCCGCCAGCCCGCCAAGGCCTGGCGGCGCGGCGTTGGCAGCGGCGGTCCCGACGGCGAACAGGGACATCCCGAGAGACCCCGCGAGGACGGCACCCGCGGCGGCTCGTGTGACTCGATTCATGGCACTCCTGAAGTCAGACAGACGGACAGCAATGTGGCTTCAACCTGCCCTCGACTCAATCCAAAGTGGTCGACGGAGAACAGAAGACGAGAATCTGCTCCGGCTCCCGCATCGACGCTACGCGGGAAGTGTGGGGATCAGCTGTCGATAGCGTATGAATGGTCGTCCGGTCGGGTTCGCTGGGTGACCCCCTTCTTTGGAGGCGGCGACACACGAACCCTCGACGAGATCGCACGCGTGTATCGCGAAGGAAAGAGCGGGTTTCGACCCGATACCCCCGCTCTTTCGTGCCGAGCGGCGCTATCCGGAGCGCGCTGCGTTCAGCGTCGCGATCCGCTCGGAGATGAACGTGCGCATGGTGTTGGCCGCATCATCGAGAGACTGCTGCGTGAGCCCGTCGGTCACCGGCACCCGGGACACGATGTCGTCGAGAAGTGCGTATGCGTGGTCGTCCCCGTACATCTCGTCGTACAGCCGCCAGTACACGTCGTGGTACTGCCGCATCAGCGATTCTGAGGCGAGGAAACGTGTCTTCAGCGGGTTCTCGATGTTCGGCCGGTCGCCGCCCGCACCGGGAGGGGGCTCCATGCGGAGCTTGTCGCCGCCGGGCAGACCCATCTCGACTTCGGTACCCGGCTGGGTGTCGGCACCACCGTTCATCGCCAGGTTGAGATCCCACGACACCACGGTGAACTTCTCGGTGTCGAGGTCGTACCAGAGGTAATAGTTCTGGCCTGGCCCTCCCATGTCGTCGGCGTTGCCGAGGAGGTTCTGCGTGGCGAGGTACTCGGCGAGCGCCGCGGTGTCGACCCAATCCGACAGGTGCGTGTCGAACTCCTGCTGATCCGCTCCGTCGATCCACTTCACGAAGTTGATGATCGGCTGCAGGTTGCCGTCGTCGGTGGCGTTTATCTGCTTGAACTGGTCGGCGTACGCGGACTGGTCGTCGCCGGCGTAGGTCAGCCGCGAGTTCGCGTCGGCCTTGTACAGGTAACCGTCGGAGACGAACAACGAATTCGCGTACATGTCATCAGGATGCTCGAGAAGCAAGCGCGTCGCGGTGTCTCCGGCGATGGTGTACGTGGCGTAGGTGTACCGTTGCGTCGGCTGCCCGGTGGCCGCTGTCAGCGACAAGGCCATCGCCTCGTTCAGCACCGGAGAACCGGGCCGCACCGACAGTTCGGTCAAACCCTGATACCCACGACCGTCTGCGTTCTCGTCGAAGCTGATCAGCAGCGGCAGCGACGTCGGATCTTCGGCCGAAGCGGACGCCATCCCCCCGGGCAGCGCCATTCCCTCCGGCGGAGCGCCCATGGGCCCCTTGCCATCCGGTCCGCCGCCACCACCCGGTCCGGCGTGGTGGCCGCGAAGCCCTCCGAGGGTCGAATTGCCCTTGAGCCGAACCGCCGCATCGTTGATGAGCGCTCCGTCGATCGTGATGTCAGCGGTGACCCACTTCTTCTCCCCATCTTTCTGGAACGCTTCGATCATCTGGCGGTACTCGGCGTCGGTGATGTCTATTGTGAGCGAGTGCGATACCGAGTCGTCGAACAGATCGACCTCGCCGACGATGTTGTCGGTTATCTCCGACTTGATGAACCTGACCTCGCCCGTAATGTACGGCCTGATGCTGGTCTGTCCGAGCGCCGCAATCAAGCCGAGGACGACGGCCACCAACACCGCGACCAGCTTCCAGTGCTGGCGTACCGGAACGGGAACGCGATGTGCCAGCCGCCGCTTGGGCGCCGGGGCAGTGGAATTCGCCGTCGTCATCAGATGTCGGTCTGGTCATACCCGGTCAGCACGGTCACCCGCTGCCCGGTGTTGACATCGCTGAGCGCGGCGATCAGCTCACCAGACTTCCTGCCCTTCTTCAGCTGTGCGGTGTAGTACAGCTCGTTGAGTGCACCGGATCTCGCGGACTCCGTGGAAACCAATTCGAACTCGGAGCAGTAGGAGATCAGCACATCCTCGACGCGAGCGGTGTACTCCGGCTCCGGCGGCACCTGAACCTTCACGACCTGACGCTGCACGTCGAGCTTGAACCAGTTGAAGCGGTACATGATCACCAGGACCAGGCAGATCACGACCGTTGCGGCGACCGCCAGCAGATAGAACCGGGTCCCGGTCGTCATACCGACGGCCATCGCCAGGAAGATGAAGCCGACGTCACGGGTTTCCTTGATGGCATTGCGGAATCGGATGACCGAGAGCGCACCGACGAGTGCAAAGGCGCGGGCGATGTTGGAGCCGACGACCAGCATGATCACCGAGATGACCATGCACACCAGAACCAGCGTCTGCACGTAGGACTGGCTGTAGGAGACATTCTTGTGCGTGTAGCGGTACACCCAGCCGATGATCGTCGCGAGTACGAACGACAACGCCAGGGAGGCGGCGACGTCGAAGACAGTGAACGTACCGCTGAGGTCCTGTAGGTCGATGGTCATGGGTTTCTGTCCTTTCAGAGGTACGAGTGCGCCGTTCTACTTCGCCGCCGAGACGAGTTCGGCGAAGGCGTCCGCTGGGCCGTGGTCTCGAGCGCTGTGGGAGATCAGTTCGGGTGGGCCCATCCGCGAGCGGGGCGCCATACCGAAGGCCTGCACGGACTGGCAGTACTTGGACACCCGGATCACTGACATGTCCAGGCGTGCAGTGAGATCGGTGACCCAGTAGGGCACCCGCTCGTTGGCCTTGATCTCTACGATCGCGAGCTTGGGAGGGATGATGAAGCGGTTCTGTGCACCCGAGGCGAAGTGGAAGTCGCGGTCCCGCCCGTGCACCTTGTGGTCGATGGTCACCCGGAGACCCAGGTCGGTTCCATGGCCGACGAACGCTTCACGTAGGTATCCGGTGGTGACGATGGGACGCAGATCGAGGTTACCGACCAGCGCCGTAACTTCGTCGACGAAGCCGCGCGAATGGTCGCCCGTGAGCGGCTCGCGCACGTCGAGCCAGCTGCGCGCGGTGCCATAGGGGAGTTCGATTCGGCGCTTCTGGGTGACGCGGTTCACCCGCTGCTTGATCTCGATCTGGACGGGTGTGTCGTCAGTGCACTCTTCGGGCCGACCGTAGAGCCGCATGCGCAATTTGCGGCGGAACCGCAGCCCTTCGATCTTCTCCCAGTAGAACCGCAGATCGGATGTGTCGTAGTACAACGACGTGACGGGGTAGCCGCCATGCGGTGAGTATGGGTCGCTGGACATGTGACCGGCGAGTTGCGCGCGCAGTTCCGGGACCTTGAACTCGTCGAGGAGATACTTGATCTCGTACCGGTTGAAGGAGTGCAGGCGGCTTGCCGTCTGCTGGTATCCGGTCGGACGGGTCGGCATGTCCTCGAGTCGACCCTGGGTCGTGGGCTTTTCGAGCCTCCGCCAGATGCGCTTCACAGCCGCACGTCCTCTCGTTCTTGTGCACCATGCGTTCACTCAGACAATCAGGTGTTTTTATGAGTGCCCTTTGACTCAGATAACCGGTCGATATCAACGAACCGGGATGATCGGCGTCTCGCCGGCGTCGATGGGGTTGTCGGGCGCTCTCATCGGTGGCCAGGAATTCTCTGTCGGAGGCCACATTTCGAGAACACTCGAACCGCGGTCGTCATGGTCGTCGTCGTCATCACCCGCCCGGGCCGTGCCGCTGAGGCCGAGTGCCACCGCGAGGGCCAACAGGAATGCCGGCACGATGTGCTTCACGCGGTTCACAACGGGAGAACCTCGCCGTAGACGTTCAAACTGTCGTCGGATACATCGGTGCTCATCTGCGCCGAGGCGAACAACCGGGCTGTGACAGCGCCGCCGCACTCATCGACCTGGATGTGCGCGTCTCGGATGTAGATGGTCGCCAGCCGTCCCTTGAGCGGCTTGGTGCCGAACCCTACGGCCTCTATGCCACCAGAATGCAACGTCGTTCCGACGTCCGGCCCGACGCCGAGCACGAAGTCGTCGTCGAAAAAGTCGGTGTCGAAGTCGACGCCGAGGTCCAGTCCCTCACTCAAGTCGGCTTGGCAGCCGAGTTGCGCGCCGACGACGATCTGCCCGGAATTCACAGCAGAGCTGCCATCGCCCTCGATAGTGAGTGTGACGCGTCCACTGAGGAAGCCCTCCCTCGACAGCGGGGCGGCCGCCATGTTCGGCACGACGTTGATGCGGGCTTCGGTCATTGAAAGCGTCATCTGCCAGCCGTCCACGGTCGTGGTGGACTGCACGACGTCGGGGATGACGACCTGCTCGGCATGCGCCACGGCGGCGGTGCCGCCGATCGCGGACGTGAAGGTCAGGCCTGCGCAACCGAGCGCCCGTACGGTCATAGCCTGCATGTTCATTGAATCCCTCGACTCGTGCCGGACGTCCCTTCGACACCCGGCGTTCGCTTCGGGGGCAGCATGCCCGGCGAAGATGGGTCTTTCCTGTGCTCGACGTGGGAGCGACATTTCGCGCGCTGGTCACGGCGGCGCAGCCCGTTGACCGGGTTTCCGTCACAACGGACGCGCTGCGCCGGTCGCGGCTTGCCATCCTGAGTGGCATTTCTCCAGGGCAACGCAAGCCGACCGACGCGGCGACCGCCGACTCGCCGAGTAACGTGCCAGAACCCGCAGGTCCACCGCCCGGCTGGGAAGGCCCTCACGGCCCCAGCCCGGAACCCAGAACCCCAGCTCGCACGCTGCACGGCCGATCCGTCACCTCCAACGGTAAAGGCGGATTCGTCACCAAACTCACCCAGACCGGAGCGGTCATCGCAACCACCGACGGCACGCTGGCCGTTCGCGGCGACGACGGCTACACCCAGACCTACACGCTCGACGCCGACACCCGCACACCCCGACAAGCGCTCCAAACAGGACAACAGGTTTCCGTCCGCGCGACCTCCACGAACGGCACAGCGACAGCGGACCTCATCGCACCCATCAATTGGGCCGAAGCCGCGGCCGCCGAGCCGAGGGAACCCGGGCGCGCGGTGCTCGGAGTCAGCGCTGAGGCGGCGCCGGGGCTAACGACTGACACGCCGCGATCGCCTTGTCCCACACACCCTTATCGACACCGGGCGGCGCCGGCGGCGTTCCGCCGGGACCGCCCTGCGGGGCATCCGAGGGCGGCGGCCCGCTCGGCGAACCGGGGCCGCCCGGTCCACCCTGCGGAGCGGAAACACCGTTCCGGGAAAGGCAATTATTGAACGGGTCAGAGGCACCACCCGGCGCAGCCTGGACGACAGGTGCACCCACTGCACCACCAATCACACCGGCCGCCACCACACCCACGCCCGCGCGCCTCAACCGGGTCACCACACTCATCAATTTGCCTTTCGTTGCCGTTGTTGGACGACTCCGAACCTAGGTATGCGAAGTGGGTGTCCCATAGCCACCAGCTATGCCTCAGCTGTGAAAGTGACTGACTCGCTGTGTTTCTCAGTCGATGGCCGACCGGCCTGTCTTCTCGACGGTCCGAGTTTAGTTCTGCCGCTCATCCGCTCCGCGTTGTCGACCAACCGGCCCCTAGCGGGCCACTCCTAGATTGGACTGGTTCTGTGGACAGGGCTCAGCGTCATAACCTGCCGCCTGTAATTCTGGGGGACTATCGCCTTCTCTTAGCACGTGAACAACGATCAACTACAGGTCGCGTACGTGACCATCCGGGAACTGATGCAGAGAGAACCCGGTTCACAGCGCATTCCGGCGTTCCTAGTCGCGAGCCGTTGTGGTGGACACTTTTTCAGATCGGGCACTCAAGTAGTGAGACCAGTCGCGTTGCGCGATCCGGCACCACTGGCTGGCGGTGCTGATGTGAAGCCCAAGCAGTTCGGCCAATACAGGTGCGGGTAGGTCCTGGGCCAACGTGAGCAGCGCCCCGTTGCGGTTGACTCTGACGTAGATACCGGCTTCGTTGAGCCGCCGTGTTAGCGATCCCGCGGAGATGTGCGACCCAATACGTTGGGGACTTGGAAAAAGATATTGGGGTCCATCGCGGCGGGAGACACTTGGGCGCGCCGCAATGGCAAGTTTGGTGATCAAGACAGCGACAGTGGGTGGGAGCAGGACGGGATGCGTTGCCAGCGCGAGGAAGGACTTGCTGTTCACGTCGGACAGATCATCAACCGTCAAGCTGCAGATGCCGGTGACCGTGACGCCATAGAGAAGGACCAGAAGGCCTGCTACCCGCACTTCCGTAGCGAGCGAACACGTTTCACTCAGTAGTTCCTGTATCGTGCCCAATTGCTGTTCCGAGTCGGGAAAGTGAGAAGGCTCCGGGTGTGGTCGCTGATGGACCTCCAAGGCGTCAGTGATTCGCTGATTATTCAGCCACGCAATGAATCCGACAATTGCTGAAACCCGACAACCACTGTCTTCAAGCCAAACCTCGAGGCGAGACTGGCTGAGCGCGTGGAGCGGAACCTGTTGTACCTGAAGCCATTCCATAAGCCCAATGGCAGCGTTGATTTTCGATCTATCGCGCTCGGCGCTGCCGAAGGTGTATGCCCGACGGACGGCGCGCCGGCGTGCTTGACGCAACACACTCCACTGCGAATATGGGCCGATGACTTTCGCTTGGTGCGCCGACAAGGTGCTCAACAGGGAGGCAAGCCACGGCTCGATTCGTTCGAGTGGTTCTACCCGCTTGGGCAGCACACCTGCGTACACCATCATGTGGCGCAGGTGGTGGAGGGAATTGGACGGTGGCAGCTGGTCTAGGTCGGCGTGTGTCGGCGCCCTGCCGAGAGCGGCCAGTTGGCGAAGCAGGCCGGCAGGGCGGGGTCGCGACATCCACCGGAGTGATGACCGCGCATTCTTCTCCACAGAGATGGTTTCGATCAGTGGCAAGAATTCGGCGTTGAGTCCTGTTGGCCCCGAGAGCAACTCGCGCGAGCGGCGTCGCGCAGAGCATGGCAAGCACGTTCCGCCGTAGTACTGTAGTCCTGGCCGGCCGCAATCGGCGCAAACGTAATCCACTACTACCCCAGCACAGGGTCCGCAGATACGAACGCCTGCTGAGGTCTGGCCGATCAATACCTTGATGAGGCCGCATTGAGCGCAGGGTGCTGGATTCGCCATGACTCGTCGGTGACATGGTCGGCACACGGGCCCCACCGGCCACATCGCCTTCGCAGGGCGAAGTTGAGCGCAATGCCAACACTGGTGTGTGGGCTCAACGCGGCAGCGACGGCAACGATCCTCGCCATCTCCACGGCCCCTCACCACGATGATCGACACGGCGCCGCAAATGCCGCAAGGCCGCTTCGGATGCTGATGACGTTCATAACAACGCTGGCAGAGGTATTCGTCGCCACGTTTACCGACCTTCGCCTGCGCAAGGCGTCCGCAATTGCTGCACACTCGTTGAGGTCGCGGATTACATGCCCAGCAGAGCGCTCGACCTTCAACGTTGCGGGTACTCGGCGGACGCTGCTTGCCGCAACCTGCGCAGTCCTCCACCTTCTCCTCGTTATAGCAGCGGCGGCAAATAGTGCCCTCCGCCCGTCTAGCGGTGGGAAACCCAGGCAGACCGCAACGTCCGCACGCTGTCAAACGTTCTCGGGTCAAACACCATTCGCAGCAACGGCCCTCGGGCGCGAGCCGAGGAAGTTCAAGCCCTGATTCACCACACCGCGCGCAAATCGGCTGTACGACTTGGTGACCAGCCGCACGCATACTCGCTGCGAGCCGAACCAGAACGCGCGGACAATGCGCGTCTGGTGAAGTGAAAGCGTCCGGATGCGCCTTTAGGTGTTCATCGAGCACCCGCGCACCTTGCGGGCTCCAGGCGTTCGCTGCCCTTAACAGCTCGGTGAGGTGTTCATCGGTGGCGGCGCCTATGTGATCGCGAAGGTGATCGAAGAGACGGGCCTTCACATCGGTCATCGTGTCGGGATATATCCGACGCACGCGCGGTCGCCTTGCAGTCACAGGGATTCCGGACGGCGAATACTTGTGCGCCTCGACACTGGCCTACCCGATTTGCCACCGGCAGCTTTGCGCTCCTGCTGGTTTACGACGATGGGTTCTATCAGGTCGTTCGGTGAGCAGTCGAGTATGTCGCACAGTGCTACTAGAACATCCATACTCATTCGCTGAGGCGCTTGGGCGGCCAGACGGTACACTTGTTCCCGAGACAACACGACACCACGCTCGGTCAATCGGGGAACCAAATCCGAAGTGTGGAACATGTTGTGCTCAGCCATTTTCCGTCGCAAATGCCACTCGTATCCCATCTTCTTGTTCACGCTCCGCTCCAATTCTCGCCCAGACGTTTACTCATGGAGCGCATCAGCAACTGGTTCCGGTAGTCGTTTGAAACGCCCGTATAGACAGCAGTTGTCGATGCAAAACTATGGCCGGCCTGCTCCTGAACGAAACGCTCCGGATAGTCGAACTCAATAAGGTGGGTCACATACGAGTGACGCAGACAATGTAGATCCAACGACTTGTCCAAGCCGGCGTGGTCCCGCGCAGTGACGAAAGCCTCGTTGACGGCCCGCGGCGAGAGCCGGCTCACCCGCTCAGTTACCCATAGCGCCGGGAACGTCTTCGGCACCAAAGTGGGACGCACTTCACTCAGGTAATGATCCAACGCCTCGACCACCCAATCCATCTCAGGGACTGTCAGAACACTTCGCCGCTTTGGCGGACTTCCCTTCGAGGCCTTGCCCCAACGCACCGACACCAGCCCAAACTGGCCATACTCGGGAGCCTTGGCATTGCCGCGGAGATCCACGAGATCAATCCCGCATAACTCAGTTCGCCGTAGTCCATAGGCATAGCAAAACTTGAGCATCGCGGAGTCACGTAGCGCCGACGTCGCACCCTTGCGGCCCTGGGCACGTTTGGTATCGACACGTGTGTCAGCCGCATCAAAAAGCGCTTGAACCTCGTCGTAGCTCAGAGGACGGCGCCGGGGGTCGCCCTCATACTCAAGAACGTGAGGCGTCGTGTTGTGTTCGTGGAAAACAACTTCGGGCCTCTGGCCGAAGCGCTCGGCACAAATATCAGACCATCCATACCGGCGGTCCACGAGATACTCACAAAACAATCGCAACTCCGTCGCATAGTTTCGCGCCGTAGAGACGGCGACCCGTTCCGACCCTGACCGTAGATCACTGATCCACGCCTCAGCTTCCGCAGCGCTCCACTGCCACGGATACAGCCCCGTGAACGACGCGAACCTCTTCGCCAGGCGGAGGCGTGGGGCGATGGTGCCCGTCTCGCTGAAGAATCTACTGCGTTGCTGTCGCGCCCACCCTTCCAACATCGCCCGGAACACCGTTGCCTCTTCATCAAGGGGCACCACATTGGCCGCCAACACCAGGAGTGCAGAACCGGGAACGTCACTCGTCACTCGTCTGTTGTATCAGATGCATCATTGATGCGTTAGGGTTGGCCGCGCCCGACGGACCTGCAAAGATAACGGCCCCGCTGCTACCCTCCAAAGCGGTGAGCCCGCGCCCACCGCGTCCTCACCTGGCTACGCAATGTTGCACTTACTGCAATAATTCCCATTTGACCTCGTCGGGCTCCTTGTCGGGGCGCAACCCTCGCCAACTCGGTTGGCGCAATCGGTTGTCCGAGGTGCGCTCGCTGTAGCGCACCTCGCCGACGAGTTCGGGTCGGACGAACGTCACGCCCTTCGCGTCCGGGCGAGGAAGCCGCTCATTGAACGGGCTCTCGTCGGTCTCGAGCGGCTCCAGGGTCTTCTTGAGCTCGGCCAGCGCCTTGTCGGTGAAACCGGTTCCGACGCGGCCGACGAATTCGAGTCCGCCCTTGGCCGGCATGCCGAGCATCAGCGAGCCGATGCCGCTCGAGCGGCCGCCCTCACCCTGCCGCCACCCGCCGATCACGACTTCCTGTGTGTTCCAAACCTTGTCCTTGATCCAGGCCTTCGACCGCCGGCCGGGCTGATAGGTCGAGTCGCGCTTTTTCGCGACCACACCCTCCCACCGCTTCTTGCGGGCGAACTCCATCGCCTCGGGTCCGTCGCCGGGCAGCGGATCCGGGACTATCAGCCCGCCGCCCTCGGCCAGCGCTTCGAGCAGCTGACGCCGGTCGGAGTACTTCGCGCGCAGCAGCGACCGCCCGTCGAGGTGAAGGATGTCGAACGCCCAGAACTCCACCCGGGTGGACCGAGCCCGGTTCTGCATCTCCGAAAAACTCGGCACCCCGGACTCGTCGAGTGCGACGGCCTCGCCGTCGAGGATGACGTGGTGGTCGGCGAGATCGGCGGCCACGGCCTCGAATTGGGGAAACTCGCCGGTGACGTCGCGGCCACGCCGAGACCTGACGGTCAGCCTGCCGCGATCCGCATCGACGATCACGCGATAGCCGTCCCACTTGCCCTCGAACGCCCACTGGCTCGCCTTGAGCTTCGCGACGGAGCCCTCCGTCGACAACATCGGTGCGAGATCGCCTGACTGCGGCCGCTTCTGGTCCTTCATCCGGTGCGCGAGCCAATTCTTGCCGTCGGTCTGGATCAGCGCGTAGCGACCGTCGATCTTCTTGCCGCGCAGGTTGATGATGACCTCGCCGCCCTCTTTCGAACTGTCGGGCGGCACGTCGTTGAATTTCTCGGCCTCGTAGGTGCCGGTGTCCCAGATGATCATCTTGCCGCCGCCGTACTCGCCTTTGGGGATCTCGCCGTGGAAGGTCAGGTACTCGAGCGGGTGGTCTTCGGTGTGGACGGCGAGGTGGTTGACGGACGGGGTATCAGGCAGGTTCTTCGGCACGGCCCAGCTCACCAGGACGCCGTCGCGTTCGAGCCTCAGGTCGTAGTGCAGGCGGCGGGCGTGGTGTTCCTGGATGACGAACTTGTCGTTGTTTCCGGTCTTGGGCGGCTTGTTCGGCACCGGCTCAGGGGTTTTCGACGCGTCGCGCATGCTGCGGTAGGTGGTCAGCCGATCCGGTACCGGTACCGCCTCGTCGAGCGGGGCGAGCAGATCGCCCATCTCCTGCACCCGGTCGAGCACCTCGTCGAAGTTCAGGTGGCGCAGCTTGGGGTCCGCGATCTCGTCCCAGGTGCGCGGTGCGGCGACCGTCGGATGTTCGCGTCCGCGAAGCGAATACGGTGCAATCGTCGTCTTGGAGCCGTTGTTCTGGCTCCAGTCGACGAAGACCTTGCCGGTGCGCACGCTCTTGGTCATCGTCGCGGTCACCTGCTTGGGCATGGTCTTCTCGAGCTGCTGGGCGACCCGTCGCGCGAGCACCGATGCACCCTGCGAGCTGATCGGCTCCTCGAGCGGCACGTACAGGTGCAACCCCTTGCTGCCGCTGGTGAGCGGGAACAGCGTCAGCCCGATGTCGGTGATGAGGGCTCGGACCTCGTGGGCGACCTCGCAGAGTTGGCGGAACTTGACGCCCTCGCCGGGGTCGAGGTCGAAGACGATGCGGGTCGCGGGCCCGGGAGTCGGCGGCCCGTCGTCCTTGCGGACGAACCGCCACTGCGGGACGTGCACTTCGAGCGCGGCCTGCTGCGCGATCCACGCGAGGCCCTCGGCGGTGTCGATCAGCGGGTAGGTCGTGGTGCCGGAACGGTGTGTGACGGACGCGCGCTCCAACCAGTCCGGTGCCGACGACGCGAGTTGCTTCTCGAAGAACGACGGCTCCTCAACGCCGTTGGGCCACCGCTTGCGGGTGACGGCGCGGCCCGCGATGTGCGGGACCATCGCCTCGGCGATGCCGACGTAGTACTCGAACACCTCGGCCTTGGTGGTGCCCGTCGCCGGGTACAGCACCTTGTCCGGGTTGGTCAGCTTCACCCGGCCGAATCGATCCACAGTGTGAACGTATACCCGCTGCTACGTTGGATCCGTGACGAGAATCCTCGCGGCGGCTTTCGTCGCGGTCGTGGGCCTGCTGGCGGCGCCGCACGCCGCCGCGGATCCGCAGGATCTCGTGCCCTACTGCTCGGGCGATCAGACGCCGATGGACAACAACTGCCGGCCGATGGCGCATCAGGAGTTCACCCACACGCCAACCGGGTTCGATCCGAATCTGCCGAGCGGCATCGACCCGAGCAACCCAGCGGTCGTCGGCTAGACCTCAGTCGATGCGCTCGCCGGTCTGCGGGTGGAACAGGTGCACGAAGCCGTCCGGATGCTTGCGCAGCCGCACCGACTCCGCGAGCTTGGGCGCCGAACGCGGATTGCAACGCGCGACCAACTCCACCCCCGAACCCGAGCCCGCGTGGGTGTAGAGGTAGGCCTCGCTGCCGAGGTCCTCGACCAGATCGACGACGACCGGCACACCGCCGGTGTCGGTGAGTTCGAGTTGTTCGGGCCGGATTCCGATCGTGACCTCCGACATGCCCGCGTCGCTCAACTTGGTCAGTCGGTCGCGCTCGATCGGCAGCGTCGACTCACCGACGCGCACACCGTCGGCCGCGATCGGCAGCGTCACCAGATTCATCGCCGGTGACCCGATGAAGCCGGCGACGAACGCGTTGGCCGGCCGGTCGTAAAGCTCGTTCGGCGAGGCGAACTGCTGCAGCTTGCCGAACCGCAGAACCGCGACCCGGTCCCCCATCGTCATGGCCTCGACCTGATCGTGGGTGACGTAGACCGTCGTGGTGCCGAGCCGTCGCTGCAGCGCGGCGATCTGCGTGCGGGTCTGCACCCGCAGCTTGGCGTCCAGGTTCGACAGCGGCTCGTCCATGCAGAACACCTGCGGTTCGCGCACGATCGCGCGGCCCATCGCCACGCGTTGCCGTTGACCACCCGACAGCTTGGCGGGCTTGCGGTCGAGGAACTCGGTCAGATCGAGGATCTTCGCCGCCTCCTCCACCTTCTTGCGGCGCTCGGACGACGGCACCCCGCGCAGCTTCAGCGCGAAACCCATGTTCTCGGCGACGGTCTTGTTCGGGTAGAGCGCGTAGTTCTGGAACACCATCGCGATGTCGCGATCCTTGGACGGCACACCGGTCATGTCCCGGCCGCCGATCTCGATCGCACCCTCGTCGATGTCCTCCAGCCCCGCCAGCATCCGCAAGGCGGTGCTCTTACCCGACCCCGACGGCCCGACCAGCACGACGAACTCCCCGTCGGCGATGTCGAGGTTGAGCGAGTCGACCGCAAGCTTGTCCGAGCCCTCGTAGATGCAGGTGGCGTTGCGGTAAGTGATTGTTGCCATTGGTGTCTCCGTGTCTATTCCGATGGGCTCTGACGGTTACTTGATCGCGCCGAACGAGAGTCCGCGCACCAACTTGTTCTGTGCGATCCACCCGCAGAGGATCACGGGCAGCGCGGCCATGGTTGCGGCCGCCGACAGCACGGCCCAGTACTGACCCTCACCGGCGATGAAGCCGACGAGGTACACGGGCATGGTCTGAGCGTTCACCGCGGTCAGGTTCACCGCGAAGAAGAACTCGTTCCACGCGAAGATCACGCAAATCAGCGCCGTCGCCGCGATGCCGGGCGACACCAGCGGCAAGATCACCTCGCGCACCGATCGCCACAGGCTGGCGCCGTCGAGGCTGGCCGCCTCCAGCAGCTCACCGGGCACCTCGAGGAAGAACGACCGCATCATCCACACCGCGATCGGCAGGTTCATCGCGGTGTAGAGGACGATCAACGCCCAAATGTTGTCCAGCAAACCGATATTCGACACGATCACGTACAACGGCAGGATCACCGCGACGACGGGCAGCATGCGGGTGCTCATGAAGAAGAACAACGCATCCTGTGTCTTGCGGACCGGCCGCAGCGACAACGCGAACGCGGCGGGCACACCAAGTAGCAGTACGATCAGCGTCGAAACTCCGGTCGCGAACAGCGAATTCAGCATCGCGGGGCCGATGCCCTGATTGAACACCGCCGAGTACTGATCCAGCGTCGGCGAGAAGAGGAGCTTCGGCGGGCTGGTGGCGGCGTCGGCCTCCTGTTTGAACGACGTCAGCACCATCCAGAAGACCGGGAAGAAGAATCCGAGTCCGACCAGCCACGCGACGACCCCCCATGGGCTGAACTTTCGCGTCTTCTTCTTGGCCTTCGCGGCGGGTTGCGGTGTGGTTGCGGTTTTCTCGACCGTGGTAGTCATCGTCAGGCCGCCTCTTCCTTTCCGGTGAACGACTTGAAGATCAATCGCAGCGCGAAGCTCGCGATGATGATCGTGAAGACGACCACCACCACGCCCATGGCCGCGGCCTGGCCGATGTCGAAGCCCAGGAACGCGCGCTGGTAGATGTAGAAGGGAAGGTTCGCGCTCGCGATACCCGGCCCGCCCTGCGTCATCATGTAGATGGCGTCAAACGTGTTGACCAGGAAGATCGCCCCGAGCACGACTCCCAACTCGATGAATCGCCGAAGGTGCGGCAACGTCAACTCCCGGAAGAGCTGGAACGAGTTCGCACCGTCGACTCGACCGGCCTCAAGGATGTCGCGTGGCATCGACTGGAGGCCGGCGAGGATCAACAGCATCATGAACGGTGTCCACTGCCAGATGAGCATCACCATCACCATCGCCAGCGGAAACCGCCCGATCCAGTCCATCCGGTCGACCCCGACCAGCGACAGCAGCCAGTTCAGGATGCCGTTGTTGGGATCGAGGATCGTGGTCTTCCAGATCAACGCGGCCGCAACGGGTGTGACGAGGAACGGCGTGATAAGCAAAGTCCGCACGATGCCGCGCCCGAGGAAGGCCCGGTCCAGCAGCAGGGCCAGCAGCAGCCCGAAGAACGCGGACACCAACACCACGCCGACGATCAGCACCACCGTGTTGAGGGCGACGGTCCAGAACTGACTGTCCTTGGCCACCGTGACGTAGTTCTGCAAACCGATGAACTCGCGTGACCCCGGACGGACCAGGTTCCACGACAGCGTCGAGTAGTAGAGGGTGAACAGGAACGGGATCTGCGTGACGACGATCATGAAGACCAGCGCCGGAAGCAGCGGGCCCCGCCTGCGCCAGGCCTCGGCGCGACTCACCCCGGTCTCCTTCGCTTCCCGGATTCTTCGAACCCGTTCGGCCACCGCCGTTTCGTTGGCGTCGGCCTTGGTATCGGCGGTAACGGTCATCACTTCTCCTGGTAAGTCTTGCCGACGACCTCGGCGTACTGCTGCGCCTGGTCGAGGGCCTCGTTCACCGTCTTCTGGCCGGCGATCGCGGCACTGATCTGTTGGCTGACCCTGGTTCCGAGGTCCTGGAACTCCGGGATCGCGACGAACTGGATTCCGGTGTACGGAACCGGTTGCACCGTGGGCCTGTTGGGGTCCGCGTTCTCGATGGAGCGCAACGTCAGGGGTCCGTACGACTGCGAGATCTTCTCGTACTCCGGTAGTTCGGTGTACGTCGATGTGCGGCTGCCCGGTGGGACCCTCGCCCAGCCGAGCTTTTCACCGACCAGCTTCATGTAGTCCTTGCTCGTCATCCACGAGATGAACTTCCATGCGCCGTCGGGATTCTTGGCCGATTTCGGGATCCCCAGCGCCCAGGTGTAGAGCCAGCCCGAGTTCGGCTTCTCGGCGATCGGAGCGGGCAGATAGCCGATCTTGCCGACCAGATCCGGGTACTCCTGCGGATCTTCGAGGACCGACACGGCCGAGGTGGCGTCGTACCACATCGCGGTCTGGCCCTGGCCGAACAGGTTCGCGCACTCCTGGAAACCGGTTGAGGCGGCGCCGAGTTCACCGGAGCGCTTGACCAGGTCGACGTAGAAGTTGACCGCCCTGCGCACCTCGGGGCTGTTCAGTTGCGCGTTCCACTGCTCGTCGAACCACCGCCCGCCGAACGTGTTGATCACGGTGTCCAGCGGCGCGAGCACCTCGCCCCACCCCGGCTTGCCGCGGAGACAGATTCCGGCGCGGTCACCGCTCTTGAGGGTGTCGGCCCACTGCGCGACCTCCTGCCAGGTCGGTTGATAGCCCGGCGACTGGTCGACCTCGATGCCGGCCTGTTCGAACAGGTCCTTGCGGTACATCAGGAACGACGACTCGCCGTAGAACGGGACGGCGTACATGTCGCCGTCGTGTGAGAGCGACTCGCGCAGCGACGAGATGAAGTCCTCCTCGTCGTAACCCGGTGTCTCGGCGGCGTATTCGGAGAGGTTCTGCAGCCAGCCGTCCTTCGCCCACTGCGGCGTCTCGAAGTTGCTGATCATCACGACGTCGAACTCGCTGCCGCCCATCGCGGTCGACATGGTGATCTTGGCGCGCGCCTGGTTCTCCGAGAGCGTGACGAACTTCAGCTTCGTGCCCGGGTTGGCGGCCTCGAACTCCGACGACAGATCCCTGGCGTCGGTCATCTGCGAGTTCGACACCATCGCGATGGTGACCTGATTGTCCGAGGCGCCCAGGCTGCCCGCCCCCGAACAACCGGAGGCGAGCACCACGGCCGACGCCGCGGCCACCGCCGCGAATCGCTTCATTGTTCCCGGTTTCACCTGTGTCTCCTCACTGCGCCAACAGCCAACGCGCGCAATCGATGTCACACACCAACAGCCTGGCCAACCTGCCCCGGACGGCGGCCAGGGTGGCGTCGTACTTCGCGGCGCCGCTGGAGATCAGCAGCGTCTTCTCACAGTTGCGGATGTCCTCCAACGGCACCGACACCGCGCGTTGCTGCAGTTCGCTGTCGACGGGCGCACCGTCGGCGTCGAAGAAGCGGCCACCGATCTCACCCACCGCGCCCAGCGACTCCAACTCGTCGAGCATGCGGGTGTCGAGGAAGCTGCCCTCGAACAACGTGGTCGACGTCGACACCGCGCCGACGCCGAAGAGCATCATGTCCGCGTTCCGGCCCGCCTCGAGCGTGCGGGAGATCACCGAATCGGCGCGCATCGAAGCCACCGTCGACGGGTCGGCGTACAGCGGCGCCGGCAGCCGTAACGTGCTCGCACGCAACGTCTCCGCGCAACGGGTCAGGATGAACTCGGTGCCGGTCTGATAGGTCGCGGTCGACATGGCGCCGTCGAGCTGCACTACCGCGCGACAACTCGCCGCGCCGGGGACCAGTGCGTTGGCCACCGCGACCTGCTCCGGGCCCCAGGTGAACCCGAGCACGTCGTCGGGCGTGAGGCGGCGCATGAGCAGCGCGGCGGCGGCGCGGCCGACGCTGGCGAACGAGGTTGGTCGGCCCGGAGCTCCGGTGTCGACGCCGTGGCCGGCGATCACCACCTCCGTGAGCCCGTACCGCCGCTCGAGTTCGCGCTCCTCTTCGGCGTGCAGGTCCTCGCTGAGCCCGTCGGGGACGGCGATCTCGATGCGAACCAACCCCCGGGCTTTCGCGCGGGCGATCAGTCGCCCCGCGGTCGGGCGCGAGACGCCCAGTCGGGCGGCGACCTCCGCCTGGGTCAGTCCGTCGAGGTAGTACATCGTCGCCGCACGCAGCGCCAACCGGATGTCCTGTGAAGGCACCGCGGCCCCGGCGAGTTCGCCGGTCGACGTCGGTGCGGTCACGCCCTGCCGCCCTTCTCACTGTGAGCATTTGCTCAGGGGTGCGGTTAGATGCTCACCACGTTAACATGGCGAATGTGACGCACACAACACTTTCGCCGGACAGCCGGATGCGGGCGGCCGTGCTCGTCGAACCGGGACGGATCGAGATGCAGGAGCGCCCGGTGCCCCGGCCCGACCCCGGTGACGTGCTCGTACGCGTGTCGTCGGTCGGCGTGTGCGGCTCCGACACCCACTACTACCGGCACGGACGGGTGGGCGGCTTCGTCGTGGAGGCGCCGCTGATCCTCGGCCACGAAGCCGCGGGCACGATCGTGGACGTCGGCGAGAACGTCGACCCGGCGCGCGTCGGCGAGCGGGTCTCGATCGAACCGCAGCGTCCCGACCCCGACACCGACGAAACCCGTCGCGGGCTCTACAACCTCTGCCCCCGCATGCGGTTCTTCGCGACCCCACCCATCGACGGAGCGCTGTGTGAGTACGTGACGATCGGGGCGCAGTTCGCCCACCGCGTGCCGGACTCGGTCTCCGACGACGCCGCCGCCTTGTGCGAGCCGCTATCGGTCGGCATCGCCGCCGTCCGTAAGGCGGAGGTGGACGGACGGTCGCGTGTCCTGGTCACCGGCGCCGGACCCATCGGCATCGTGGTGACCCAACTCGCGCGGGCATACGGCGCGACGGACATCGTCGTCAGCGACCCCGACGAAGCCCGCAGGCAACGGGCGATGTCGTTCGGCGCGACGGAGGTGCTGGACCCGACCGCCCGGCCGATCGGCGATCTCGGGGTGGATGCGTTCATCGACGCCTCGGGCGCCCCGGCGGCCGTGGCCGACGGCATCCGCGCGGTGCGGCCGGCGGGTCGGGTGGTGCTGGTCGGCTCGGGCGCCGAGGCGATGGAGCTGCCGACGCAGGTGATCCAGAACCGCGAGTTGGTGCTGACGGGCGTCTTCCGCTACGCCAACACCTGGCCGACCGCGATCGCGCTGGTCGAGTCCGGTCAGGTCGATCTCGACGCGATGGTGACGGCCCGCTTCCCCCTCGAGCGCACCGCGGAGGCCCTCGACTCCGACCGCGTGCCGGGTAGCGTGAAGTCGGTGGTGACGGTCTCATGAAACTCCACAACTCCACGCTCGCGCAGCTCTCGACGGACGGGCCGACCTACGATCGCTCCGAAATCTCGGTCGGCATAGTGCATTTCGGGGTCGGCGGCTTCCACCGCGCGCATCAGGCGATGTACGTCGACCGGCTCTTGGAGAACGGCCAGGCCAAGGAGTGGGGCATCGCCGGCGTCGGCGTCATGCCCGCCGACCGCAAGATGGCCGACGTGATGGTCACCCAGGACGGCCTGTACACGCTGCTGCTGGAGAAACCTGACGGCACCCGAGAGGCGCGGGTGATCGGCTCGATCGTCGACTACCGCTACGCCCCCGACGACCCCGAGTCGGTGATCGAACTGCTGGCCGCGCCGAGCACGCGGATCATCTCGCTGACCATCACCGAGGGCGGATACAACATCGACCACGTCGGCGGCGCCGACGGCGTGAACGTCTTCGGATTGGTGGTCGACGCGCTGGCGCGCAGGCGCGACCGCGGCATCGCCTCGCCGACGATCGTGTCCTGCGACAACATCGAGGGAAACGGCGAGGTCGCCCGGCACGCGTTCACCACCTACGCCGAACGGGTGCATCCCGGGCTCGGCGAATGGATCGGCACGCACACGAAGTTCCCGAACTCCATGGTGGACCGCATCACGCCCGTCACCACGCCCGACGTGATCGATGTCGTGGCAACCGAATTCGGCATCGACGACCAATGGCCGGTCGTGGCCGAACCGTTCACGTCGTGGGTGCTGGAGGACGACTTCGTCGACGGCAGGCCACCGCTGGAGGATGTCGACGTGCTGATGGTCGACGACGTCACCCCCTACGAGCTGATGAAACTGCGGCTGCTCAACGCCAGTCACCAAAGCCTGTGCTACTTCGCGTATCTCGCCGGCTACCGGCTGGTGCACGACGCCGCCGGCCACCCGCTGCTCGCCGACTTCCTGCTGGCGTACATGGACGACGAGGCGACACCGACGCTCAAACCCGTCCCCGGAATCGACCTGCCCGACTACAAGCGCACGTTGATCGAGCGGTTCGCCAATCCCGGCGTCAGAGACACCATCGCGCGGCTGTGCTACGGATCGTCGGACCGCATCCCCAAGTGGCTGCTGCCCGTCATCCGCGAGAACCTCAGGACCGGCGCGCCGATCCGGCTGTCGGCCGCGACGGTGGCGAGCTGGGCGCGCTACGCGGAGGGCACCGACGAACAGGGCCAGCCGATCGAGGTGCAGGATCAGCTTGCCGACGTCCTGGTGCCGCTGGCCAGGAGTCAGCGGGAGAACCCGACCGCGTTCATCGAGAACACCGACGTCTTCGGCGATCTCGCCACCGACGAGCGCTTCGTCGAGGCGTACCTGTGGGCCCTGGACTCACTGCACCGCGACGGGGCACGGGCGACGCTGGAAGCGTTGATGCGCAAGGACGACTCATGAGCGCGCAGCGGGCGCTGGTGATCGGCGAGGCATTGATCGACATCGTCAAGCGGGGCGGCGAGATCACCGGTGAACACGTCGGCGGCAGCCCGCTCAACGTGGCGGTGGGGTTGGCCCGCCTGGGCCGCCCCGTCGACTTCCTGACGCACATCGGCGACGACGAGCGGGGACGGCGCATCGCCGACCATGTAGAAGCGTCCGGGGTGACACTGGTCGAAGGAAGCACGAACGCGGCGCGGACACCGACGGCGCTGGCCACGCTCGACGAGCGGGGCTCGGCGCAATACGAGTTCGACATCGAGTGGCAACTGACCGGCACGCCGGAGGTGGGTCCACCGCTGGTCGTCCACACCGGTTCGATCGCAGCGGTGCTCGAGCCCGGTTGCCGCGCCACCGCCGCGCTGCTCGACACCTACCACCCGTCGGCCACCGTCACGTTCGACCCGAACGTGCGTCCGGCGCTGGCCGAGGACGCCTCTCAAGATGCTCAGGCCACGCGCGCCCGTATCGACCGGCTCATCGAGCGGTGCGATGTGGTGAAGGCCAGCGATGAGGACATGCGCTGGCTGGATCCCGGCCGGTCCCCCGAGGCGATCGCGCAGACGTGGCTGTCGCTGGGGCCATCGGTCGTGGCGGTGACGATGGGCGATCGAGGATCCTTCGCGGTGTGCGCGCAGGGCACGGTGCGGGTGCCGGCGTTCGAGGTGGACGTCGTCGACACCGTGGGCGCGGGCGACGCGTACATGACCGGGCTGATCGACGCGCTGTGGGCGTTGGGCCTGCTGGGCGCACAGCGACGTGGCGACCTGGCGCGGATCGGCACATCGGACCTGACGGACGTCGTGCGCACCGCCGCGATGTCGTCGGCGTTGACGGTTTCGCAGGCCGGCGCCGACCTGCCCGATCGCAGTACCCGCGATGCGGCCCTGAAATCAGCCATACTGGGTTGATGCGTTCCATATGGAAGGGTTCGATCGCGTTCGGCCTGGTGAACGTGCCGGTCAAGGTCTACAGCGCGCAGCAGGACCACGACGTGAAGTTCCATCAGGTGCACGCGAAGGACAACGGGCGCATCCGCTACAAGCGCGTCTGCGAGATCGACGGCGAGGAAGTCGAATATCGCGACATCGCCCGGGCCTACGAATCCGACGACGGACAGACGGTGATCATCACCGACGAGGACATCGCCACGCTGCCTGAGGAACGCAGTCGCGAGATCGAGGTGCTGGAGTTCGTCCCGGCCAGCGACATCGATCCGATGATGTACGACCGCAGCTACTTCCTCGAACCCGAGGGCAAATCGTCGAAGTCCTATGTGCTCTTGACCAAGACGCTCAAGGAGACCGACCGGGTCGCGATCGTGCACTTCGCGTTGCGCAACAAGACCCGGCTCGCGGCGCTTCGGGTTCAGGACTTCAGCAAGCGCGACGTCATGGTGATCCAGACGCTGTTGTGGCCCGACGAGATCCGCGACCCCGACTTCCCGGTGCTGGACAAGGAGGTCGACATCAAACCCGCCGAGCTGAAGATGGCGACGCAGGTGGTCGATTCGATGACCGACGACTTCAAGCCCGACCGCTACCACGACAACTACCAGGAGCATCTGCGCGAGCTGATCGCGGCGAAACTCGAAGGCGGCGAGGCGTTTACCACCGAGGAGCAGCCGCAGGAACTCGACGAGACCGAGGACGTCTCCGACCTGCTGGCCAAGCTTGAGGCCAGTGTGAAGGCGCGGCGCGAAGGCCGCAGCGGGTCAAAGGGTTCCGACGACGACGAGGACAAGCCGACCAAGAAGGCGCCCGCGAAGAAGAGCGCCGCCAAGAAGACGCCCGCCAAGAAGGCCGCGAAAAAGTCGACGGCCAAGAAGTCGACGGCCAAGAAAACCGCCGCGAAGAAGTAGCCGCCGATATCGCGCGGTGCCCTCAGAAGGGCGGTGGATCGTCTTCGCGCGCGAGCACTTCGGCGAGGAGCTTTTGTTGTCGTTGCTCTACGGCGATCAGTTCGCTTCGTCGGCGCCGTTCGGTGTTGATGCGGTCGCGGCGGTCCTGTTCGCGGGTTTGTCTGCGGCGCGGCATCATC
>NZ_CVTB01000278.1 GCF_001050015.1 Mycolicibacterium malmesburyense | reverse complement strand
TACACCCCCGCCGCCCCGCCGCCGAACGAGCTGAGCTTCGCGACCTACGGCGACCCGGTGGCCCGGCACGCCTTCGGTGAGAGCTTCCTGACGCAGATGTTTCCCGTCGGCAGCGTCGTGCCGTCGCTCGACTACCGCATCCCGCCGCCCGTCGAAAGCCAGTACGACACTTATCAGTTCATCTCGGCCTACGACAGCATCGCCGACTGGCCCGACCGCCCGGACAACTGGATCTCGGTGGCCAACGCGATCGTGGGCCTGGCGACTGGTCACACCGCGGTCGCGTTCACCGGTCCCAGCATGGTGCCCCCGCAGAACATCCGGACGACTGTGAACTCCCGCGGCGCGAAGACCACGACGTTCATGATTCCCGAGGAACACCTGCCGCTGGTGCTGCCGTTCAAGTACCTCGGCGTGGACAAGGACACGCTGATCAAGCTGGACGCGGTTCTCAAACCCTATGTCGATGCCGGCTATTCGCGTCACGACAACCCGCTGACCGCGCCCATCACCGTCGACCCCGTGAACGGTTACGACCCCGCGGAGGTCACCGCACCCGCCACCCAGGCCGCCTTCGGCGGTGGCGCGGACCCGGTGTCGCAGCTGCTCTCCGGGATGCAATACGTGTTGAACAACCAGCCGCCACCGAAGCCCTGAGCTACAGGCCGGCGAACCCGACCGCGAGCAGCACGCAGCCGATCACGGCGAGCAGTGCGCCGACCCCGCGGCGGCCTTGGGCCCGCAGCCAGTCGTACAGCGTCGACAATGCGGTACGGGTGCGGTCCGGGGCCACCAGGTAGCACAGCAGCGGGATCTCCACGAGCGCGAAAGCCACCACGTTGAACAACAGCAGGGCGCCCAGCTGGATGGCGGTGGCGGCGCCGGAGGCGACGATCAGCGCCAACGCGGCGAGGTAGTCGACGGACGGCAGCGCGATGCCGAGACCGGCGACTCCTGCCGTCCACAGCGACCGGCCTTCGAGCACTCGTCGGGCGCGGCCGGCGAGCGGTCCGACCCTGGCCTCGGCAAGAGCCGCCGCATCGCGCCCACGTGCCCATACGCCCGTGACCACCAGCGCCGCGTTCAGCAGCAGAAGTGCGCCGACCACGATCTGCACCATGGGCAGGGTGAAGCGCGCCGACCCCAGGGCCGGGCGCAGCATGAACAACACGACGACGCCCACGGCCGTGCCCATCGCGAAACCACCGCCGAGGAAGGCCAGCAGTTGGCGCGTCGGGTGCGGGCGGTTGAGCATCAGCACCGTCATCCCGACCCGAAACGGCTCCAGACTGACGGCAACGGCCATCAACAGGAGCGGTACCCACATGGGTTTCGTCGGTCCCCGGGCCTACCGGTCAACTGCGGATGGCTCGAGCATGCGCGTCACGTTACCGGTTGTGCTCACCACGATCCCGACCCTCACCGGGGCGATGTTCACGCTCGATGGCGTTCCGGTGGGTGACCCGGACGTGGCCACCGACTGCGGACGCGTGTGAAGATGGATGGGATATGAGCGCAACTGATCTCAGCCCGGCGACACTGCGCGAAGCGTTCGGGCATTTCCCGTCCGGTGTCATCGCGATCGCCGCGGAGGCGGAGGGCACCCGTATCGGACTGGCGGCGAGCACGTTCGTCCCGGTCTCGCTCGACCCGCCGCTGGTGTCGTTCTGCGTCCAGAACACCTCGGAGACCTGGCCCAGGCTCAAGGATCTCCCGTCACTGGGAATCAGCGTGCTCGGCGAGGCCCACGACGAAGCCGCGCGAACGCTGGCCGCCAAGACCGGTGATCGGTTCGCCGGCCTGCACACCGTGTCGCGGGAATCCGGCGCGGTCTTCATCGACGGCACCGCGGTATGGCTGGAAAGCGTGATCGAGCAACTGGTCCCCGCGGGCGATCACACGATCGTGATCCTTCGGGTCTGCGATATCACGGTGCACGCCGACGTCGCACCGATCGTGTTTCACCGCAGCACGTTCCGGCGCCTCAACAGCGGGTGATCCCGGTGCGCAACCGGTCGCCCAGCGAGCGGAAGCGCACCCAAATGGCCACGGTCAGGGCCGCGCGCTGAGCTCCTCGCGGTAGCCGGCCACCCGTCGCTCCAGCTCGTCGGCGTCGGCGACTCGGCCTTCCTTGCGGGCGAGAACCGCGCGGGTGCTGAGCTCGCGGATCGCGGTGCGAATGTCGTTGATGCTATGCGGGTGTCGAAGTGCCACGATGCAACCTTTCGTCGTTGATTGGCCGCTACCCGCAGGGTACCCACGTATCCGTGGATTTGTGTGCGTCGGCGGAAAGCCTTAACGGTTTGATCGCACGCACCTGGTGCGTGCGATCAACCCGTTAGTGAGGTTCCGGCTCCTACCGTCGCCGGCTCAAGCTGTCCTTTCCGGCTCCTACCGTCGCCGGCTCCAGCTGTCTTTTCCGGCTCCTACCGTCGCCTGAAGAGTTTGTCGCCGAGCCACACCACCGGGTCGTACTTCCGGTCGGCCGCCCGTTCCTTCATCGGGATCAGCGCATTGTCGGTGATCTTGATGTGTTCGGGGCAGACCTCGGTGCAGCACTTGGTGATGTTGCAGTAGCCGAGTCCGTGCACTTCCTGCGCGTCTTCGGCGCGCCGCTCGTGCACGTCGAGCGGATGCATGTCCAGCTCGGCCTGACGCATCAGGTACCGCGGGCCGGCGAACGCCTCCTTGTTCTCCTCGTGATCGCGGATCACGTGGCAGACGTTCTGGCACAGGAAGCACTCGATGCACTTGCGGAACTCCTGTGACCGGTTGACGTCTTCCTGCGCCATCCGGTACTCGCCGGGCTGCAGGTCTTTCGGCGGCGTGAACGCCGGGATCTCCCTGGCCTTCTGATAGTTGAACGACACGTCGGTGACCAGATCGCGGATCACCGGGAACGTGCGCAGCGGGGTGACGGTGATGACCTCGTTCTCGGCGAAGGTCGACATCCGCGTCATGCACAGCAGCCGGGGCCTGCCGTTGATCTCCGCCGAGCAGGAACCGCACTTGCCCGCCTTGCAGTTCCAGCGCACGGCCAGATCGCCGGTCTGGGTCTGCTGCAGCCGGTGGATGATGTCGAGGACGACCTCGCCCTCGTTGACCTCGACCGAATAGTCCTGCAGCGCGCCGTCGTTGTCGTCGCCGCGCCACACTCGCATCTTTGCCTGGTAGCTCATGCGTCTCTCCTAGACGTGTGGTTGGCGAGTTCTTCGGGGGTGAAGTACTTCTCCAACTCTTCGATGTCGATCAGCTCCAGCAGGTCGTCGCGCATCGGCACCTGGTCCTGGCGGGTGATGTTGATGTCGGGGACCACGGTCTCACCTTCGGCCCGGCACACCAGCAGCGTCCTGCGCCACTTGGAGTCCATCGACGGATAGTCGTCGCGGGTGTGTCCGCCGCGGCTCTCGGTGCGCTCGAGCGCGGCCATGGCGATGCACTCGCTGACCAGGATCATGTTGCGCAGGTCGAGCGCGAGGTGCCAGCCCGGGTTGAAGTGCCGTCCGCCCTCGACGCGGACCTTCTTGTACCGCTCGCGCAGATCCTTGAGCTTTTCGATGGCCTCGGAGACCTCGTCGGCCTTGCGGATGATGCCGACCAGGCTGTTCATCGTGTCCTGCAGATCCAGCTGCAGGGTGTACGGGTTCTCGGCCGCATCGCCGTTGGACGGGCCCTCGAACGGATGCAGCGCCAGCTTGGTCGACTCGTCGACCGCCGCGTCGGACACCTTCGGCCGGTCACCCAGCGCACGCACGTAGTCGGCCGCGCCCATCCCGGCGCGCCTGCCGAACACCAGCAGGTCCGACAGCGAGTTGCCGCCCAGCCGGTTCGAGCCGTGCATGCCGCCGGAGCACTCACCCGCGGCGAACAGCCCGGGCGTCTTGGCCGCACCCGTGTCCGGGTCGACCTCGATGCCGCCCATGACGTAGTGGCACGTCGGCCCCACTTCCATGGGCTCCTTGGTGATGTCGACCTCGGCGAGCTCCATGAACTGGTGGTACATCGACGGCAGCCGCCGCTTGATCTCCTCGGCGGGCAGCCGCGAGGCGATGTCGAGGTAGACGCCGCCGTGCGGGGTGCCGCGCTCGGCCTTCACCTCGGAGTTGATCGCGCGCGCCACCTCGTCGCGCGGCAACAGGTCCGGCGTGCGGCGCGCGGAGTCGTTGTCCTTGAGCCACTGGTCGGCTTCCTCGATGCTCTCGGCGTACTGACCCTTGAACACCGCGGGGATGTAGTCGAACATGAAGCGCTTGCCATCGGAGTTCTTCAGCACTCCGCCGTCGCCCCGCACACCCTCGGTGACCAGGATGCCCTTGACGCTCGGCGGCCAGACCATGCCGGTCGGGTGGAACTGGACGAACTCCATGTTGATCAGCGTCGCCCCCGCGCGCAACGCCAGTGCGTGGCCGTCGCCGGTGTACTCCCAGGAGTTCGACGTCACCTTGTACGACTTGCCGATGCCGCCGGTGGCGAGCACCACCGCGGGCGTCTCGAACAGGACGAAGTTGCCGCCCTCGCGGTAGTAGCCGAACGCGCCGGCGATCCGATCGCCGTCCTTGATCAGGTCGGTGACCGTGCACTCGTGGAAGACCCGGATGCGGGCCTCGTAGTCGCCGAACTCCTCTTTGTCCTCCTGCTGCAGGGAGACGATCTTCTGCTGCAGGGTCCGGATGATCTCCAGGCCGGTGCGGTCACCGACGTGGGCCAGCCGCGGATAGGTGTGGCCGCCGAAGTTGCGCTGGCTGATCCGCCCGTCCTTGGTGCGGTCGAACAGCGCGCCGTAGGTCTCCAGCTCCCACACCCGGTCCGGGGCTTCCTTGGCGTGCAACTCGGCCATGCGCCAGTTGTTGAGGAACTTCCCGCCGCGCATGGTGTCCTTGAAGTGGACCTGCCAATTGTCCTTCGGGTTCGCGTTGCCCATCGCTGCGGCGCAGCCGCCCTCGGCCATCACCGTGTGCGCCTTGCCGAACAACGACTTCGTGATCACCGCGACCTTCAGGCCCCGCTCGCGCGCTTCGATGACCGCACGCAGACCCGCGCCGCCTGCGCCGATCACGACGACGTCGTAGGAGTGCCGCTCGATCCCCGATGAGCCGCTTGCGCGAAGAGCATCAGACTCCGATGAGCCGCTTGCGCGAAGAGCATCAGATTCCGCCATTGAATAAACCTCACTACCGATCGAATTAGGGTGTCAGCCAATGAATCTCAGGTCAGAGATGGTCCCGCTGGCCACCAGCATGATGTAGAAGTCGGTCAGCATGAGCGTGCCGAGCGTGATCCAGGCGTAGGTCTTGTGCCGGGTGTTCAGCCTGCTCACCTGCGTCCACATCCAGTACCGGACAGGATGTTTCGAGAAGTGCTTGAGTCGGCCGCCCACGACGTGACGGCAGGAATGGCACGACACCGTATACGTCCACAGCAACAGCACGTTGACGACGAGAATCACGTTGCCCAAACCGAATCCGAAACCGGACGGCGAGCGGAACGCCGCGATCGCGTCGTAGGTGTTGACGAGCGAGATGAGCACCGCGATGTAGAAGAAGTAGCGGTGCGTGTTCTGGATCACCAGCGGCAGCCGCGTCTCGCCCGTGTAGTTCGCCCTGGGCTCTGGCACCGCACACGCCGTCGGCGACTGCCACACCGAGCGGTAATAGGCGCCGCGGTAGTAGTAGCAGGTGAGCCGGAACAGCAGCAGGAAGGGCAACGACACCGCCGCGTAGGGCAGCCACCACACATCGGGCAGGAACTGCCCGAAATGACTGGCCTCCGGGATGCATCCGCTCTGCGTCGCCGCGTTCCACTTGACGAAGCACGGCGAGTAGAACGGCGTCAGGTAGTGGTACTCCGCGACCCAGTAGTTGTTCTGCAGGAACGCGCGCACCGTCGCGTAGATGATGAACGCCGCGAAGCCCAGGTTCACGATCAGCGGTGACTGCCACCACCGGTCGGTGCGCAGGGTGCGTTGCGGAATCTCGGCACGGCTCGGCGAAAAGACGCCGGTCGCCTTGCGGTCGGCGGTGGGTGCGCTCACTGTTGCCTTTCGGTGTTGAGTTGTCCCGGTACTCGAAGGACAGCGTCAGCGGACGCCGCCGAGCCCTTCGTCGTCGACACCGCGCCAGAAATCGGTGTCGTACTGGGTGTCCGGGATCGGAATGCGGTCTCCGACGGGTTGGTGTACCACGCCTCGGGCCAGCTCCAGCTCTTCGGCGTCAATGTCGAGACGGTCGATGTCGTTGAGGAGCCGTTCGGCGTCGTTGACGATCCGACGCGTCGCCGGGGAGTCCCCGTACCTCGACGCCACCGATGTCACGCACCGCCGGAGCCTTCCGATTAGCTCGTGCAGCTCGGCAAGTTCGGTAGTGCTGGACAATTGACCTCCTTGGGCTGAAGGGTGTCAGGCATCACAGTACGACACCCGATGCTAGCTACATCATGCAGTGCACCGTGAAACAGATCACGTCAAATCAAAAGGAGAAGGCCCGATGCCCGACCAGGTCCTCAAAGAGCGGGCCGACGCCCTGCTGGCACTGCACCAACCCGGCAACCCGGTGATCCTGCCGACCGTCTGGGACGCGTGGTCGGCCCGACTCGCGGTCGACGAGGGATTTGCTGCGCTCACCGTCGGCAGCCATCCTCTGGCCGATTCGGTGGGCAAGCCCGATCAGGAGGGCATGTCGTTCGAGGACGTGGTCACCCGCGTCAAGCAGATCACCGCGGCGGTCGACGTGCCGATCTCGGTGGACCTGGAATCCGGTTACGCCCAGGAGCCTGCGCGCCTGATCGAGGGCCTGCTCGAGGCGGGCGGCGTCGGGTTCAACCTCGAGGACACCGTGCACAGCGAGGGCGGCCGGTTGCGCTCGTCGACCGAGCACGCGGAGCTCGTCGGCGCGCTGCGACAAGCCGCCGATGCGACCGGGGTGCACGTGGTCATCAACGCGCGCACCGACCTGTTCCTCCGTCAGGACGGCGAGGAGTCCGATCGGGCGGACCGGGCCATCGCCCGGCTGACCGAAGCCGCGGGTGCGGGCGCCGACGTGCTTTATCCCGTCGGCCGGCATGATCCGGATACGTTGCGCCGTTTGACATCCGAGCTACCGCTTCCGGTGAACGCGATCGGGCTGCCCGACCAGGACGACCCCGCGTCGTTCGGGCCGCTCGGCGTGGCGCGGGTCAGTTTCGGGCCGTTCCTGCAGCGCGCGCTGTCGGCACAGGCCAAGGAAATGCTGCAGCGCTGGGTGTAGGGCGTGACATGTCCGACGACGACCTGAACTGGCAGGACGACCAGTCGCTGATGATGGCCGCCGGTGTGGTCGCGGCCGTGCTGGTGGCGATCCTCATCTACGCGGTGGTGCGCACTTCCGATGCCGCCAGAGTCCCCGCCACCGTGCCGCCCCCGGCGGCGACGTCGGTCCCGCTGACCTACACCACCACGACGACCACGACGACCCCGAGCTACACCATGCCCAGCGTGGAGACGACGGAGGTCGGGGCACCGGAGCTCCCGCCGGACACCCCGACGCCGACCGAGGGTTGAGACGACGAAGCCGGTGGACCTCGACGGTCCACCGGCTCGGTGTCGGATTGCTTACTTGGCTTCGATCGCGATGCGCTGCGTCTCGGGGCCCTTGTGGGCGTTGGCGATCCGCACCGTCAACACCCCCGCGTCGTACTCGGCCGTGATGTCCTGGCCGGTGACGTGCTCGGGGAGTCTGAACGATCGACGGAACGACCCGTAACGCACCTCGCGCAGCGTGCGACCATTGTCGTCTTCCGACCGCTCGTCCCGACGCTCACCGTGGATGACGAGGTAGCCGCGGTCGACCTCGACGTTCACATCTTTCTCGGCGTCGAGGCCGGGAAGCTCGACGCGGACGAGCGCGTCATCGCCGTCCCTGACGATCTCCGCGGCGGGGGTGAACGCCCCAGCGGCCCAGCTCTCGGCGGTCGCGGGGCCGAAGAAGTCGCGTACCCACCGGTCCAGATCCCACGCGGGACGAGTCCGCAATGCCAACGTGCTCATAACTGTCCTCCTCGCTGTGGACCGGCACCGTGCCGGTCGCTCCATCCCTAGAAACTTGAGTCAACTACGCTCATGTTCCCGACGGTCGTTCGCTGTGAGCGAAGCCCTCCGCGCGGCTCACAACCGGTGTCGGCGGATGTGAGCACACCGTGATCGGTGCTTCACACGAGGCGACATTGCGGCAATATCGGCTGCTTAGCGTCGGCGGCATGCGGTCAACGAGAAACGTGGTGGTGGTCGGCCACGGCATGGTCGGTCACCGGTTCGTCGAGGCGCTGCGATCGCGCGACGCCGACGGCGAATGGCGGGTGACGATCCTCGCCGAAGAAGCCGACGCCGCCTACGACCGGGTCGGGCTCACCGGATACACCGAGCACTGGGACCGCGGCCGGCTGGCGCTGACGGGTAACGACTACCCGGACGACGACCTGGTAGAGCTGCGATTGGGCACACGGGTCACGGCGATCGATCGGACAGACAAGGTGGTCACGACCGCCGACGGGCGCCGGGTGCCGTACGACGTCCTGGTCCTGGCGACCGGATCGTCTGCGTTCGTGCCGCCGGTCCCCGGTCGCGACCTACCGGTGTGCCACGTCTACCGCACCCTCGACGACCTCGACGCCATCCGGGCCGGTGCGAACACCGCGCTGGGCACCAAGGCGCCGGTCGGTGTGGTGATCGGCGGCGGCCTACTCGGCCTGGAAGCGGCGAATGCGTTGCGCGCGTTCGGGTTGAAGACCCACGTCGTCGAGATGGCACCACATCTGATGGCGGCGCAGCTCGACGAGGCCGGTGGCGCGCTGCTGAGCCGGATGATCAAGAACCTCGGCATCGAGGTGCACACCGGGGTGGGCACCGAGAGTATCGCGCCGGCGCAACGCAACAAGCCGCTGCGAAAGTCCGAACAGGACGACTCGGTGCGGCTGTCACTCAACGACGGCAGCCACATCGACACCGGCGTGGTCGTGTTCGCCGCCGGTGTGCGCCCGCGCGACGAACTCGCCCGCGAGGCCGGCCTCGACATCGCCCAACGCGGTGGTGTGCTGACCGATCTGTCCTGTGTCACAAGCGATCCCGACATCTACGCGATCGGTGAGGTCGCCGCGATCGAGGGCCGTTGCTACGGGCTGGTGGGCCCGGGTTACACCAGCGCCGAGGTCGTGGCCGACCGCCTGCTGGGCGGCGCGGCGGAGTTCCCCGAAGCCGACATGTCGACCAAGCTCAAGCTGCTCGGTGTCGATGTGGCAAGCTTCGGCGACGCCCAGGGTCGCACGCCTAACTGCCTGAACGTGGTGGTCAACGACCCGGTCAAGCAGACCTACGCCAAGCTCGTGCTCTCCGATGACGCCAAGACCCTGTTGGGCGGGATCCTGGTCGGCGACGCTTCGGCCTACGGTGTGCTGCGTCCGATGGTCGCCAGCGAGCTGCCCGGGGACCCGTTGTCGCTGATCGCACCCGCATCCGAGGGCGATGCAACGGGTTTGGGGGTCGGGGCGCTTCCCGACATCGCGCAGATCTGCTCGTGCAACAACGTCACCAAGGGCGACCTGAAGGAAGCCATCGGCGGGGGATGCACCGACGTGCCCGGCCTGAAGAAGTGCACGCTGGCGGGCACCTCGTGTGGTTCCTGTGTGCCGCTGCTCAAGCAGCTGCTGGAGGCCGAGGGCGTCGAACAGTCCAAGGCGCTGTGCGAGCACTTCAGCCAGTCGCGCGCCGAACTGTTCGAGATCGTCAGCGCCACCGAGATCCGCACGTTCTCGGGCCTGATCGAACGCTTCGGCACCGGAAAGGGTTGCGACATCTGCAAACCGGTGGTGGCGTCGATCCTGGCCTCCACGAGCAGCGACCACATCCTCGACGGGGAGCAGGCGTCGCTGCAGGACTCCAACGACCACTTCCTGGCCAACATCCAGAAGAACGGCAGCTACTCGGTGGTGCCCCGCTCGCCCGGCGGGGAGATCACACCGGAGCAGCTGATCCTGGTCGGCGAGATCGCCAGGGACTTCGGCCTGTACACGAAGATCACCGGCGGTCAGCGCATCGACATGTTCGGCGCGCGCGTGGATCAGCTTCCGGAGATCTGGCGCCGCCTCGTCGAGGGCGGCATGGAGTCCGGCCACGCGTACGGCAAGGCACTGCGTACGGTCAAGAGCTGCGTCGGCAGCACCTGGTGCCGATACGGGCAGCAGGACTCCGTCGACATGGCCGTCAGGATCGAGATGCGCTACCGCGGATTGCGGGCACCGCACAAGATCAAGATGGCGGTGTCGGGTTGCGCGCGCGAATGCGCGGAGGCCCAAAGCAAGGACGTCGGCGTCATCGCCACCGAACAGGGCTGGAACCTCTACGTGTGCGGCAACGGCGGAATGTCGCCGCGACATGCGCAACTGCTGGCCGGCGACCTCGACGACCAGACGCTGATCCGCTACATCGACCGGTTCCTGATGTTCTACATCCGCACCGCCGACCGGTTGCAGCGCACGGCGCCATGGCTGGAGGCGATGGATTTCCCCGGTAAGACGGGCCTGGACCACCTGCGCGACGTCGTGTGCAACGACTCCCTGGGCCTGGCAGACGAATTCGAGGCCGCGATGGCCCGCCACGTCGAGGGCTACGCCTGCGAGTGGAAGGGCGTGCTCGAGGATCCGGACAAGCTGTCGCGCTTCGTGTCGTTCGTCAACGCCCCCGATGTCGCCGATCCCACCGTCGAATTCACCGAGCGGTCCGGCCGCAAGGTGCCCGTCTCCATCGGAATGCCGAAGGTGCCCCAGAAATGACTTTGCTCAACGAGATTCAGGTCTGGACGACGGCCTGTGACTGCGACTTCCTGACCCCGAACCGCGGCGTCGGCGTGCTGCTCGCCGACGGCAGCCAGGCGGCGCTGTTCCTCCTGGACGACGGATCGCTGCACGCGGTGAGCAACATCGACCCGTTCTCCGGGGCGGCGGTGATGTCGCGCGGCATCGTCGGCGATCGCGGAGGACGACCGACCGTGCAGTCGCCGATCAAGAAGCAGGCCTTCGCGCTGGACGACGGCGTGTGCCTCGACGACCCGGAGGTCTCGCTGGCCGTCTACGAGACGCGCCTGACCGCCGACGCCAAAGTCGAAGTCCGCGGCTGATCTCCGCGAAACTGTATTCCAGCAGCGAAAGTTCGAGTGAGCGCCTGCGGGAATACGGTTTCGCGAAAAAATCAGGCCGCCAGCGGGACGTGCGCGCGGCGGAACCGGTTGGCGATCAACCGAACCATCGCGGGATGCGTGCCGAGCGGATCGGCGACCGCGTCGGCACCACTGTCGCGTAGGCGATCCTGAAATAACCCCTCGGCCAGCAGGTACGAGGCCACGACCACCCGCCGGGCGCCCTCGCGACGCAGCCGCTCAACCGCAGAGGCCACGCGCGGCTCACCGGTGGCGGCGTACGCGAGCTCGACCCGGTCGCCGATCACCGCTGAGAGCAATGCCGACATCTGGCGCAGGTCCGACAACGCTCCGGCATCCGACGTGCCGGCAGCCGCCAACACCACCGAATCGCCCGGCCGCCAACCACACTCGATCAGCCGATCCGTGAGCACCCGCGTCAGCTGCGGGCTGGGACCCAGCGCCTCGGTCACGGTCACATCGCAATGCCCGCTGGCCGCGACATGCTCGGGGATGTCGACGTTGACGTGGTAGCCGCGCGACAGGAACGCCGGCACCAAAATCGTCCGGCCGGGCAGTGTCTGCAGCACCTCACTCGGCGTCGGGCCGAGGACGTCGACGAACGCGACGTGCACCCGGCCGCCGAGCGCCGTCGACACGCGGTCGGCGAGGTTTCCGATCAGCGCGACACCGCTTCGCTTGCGAGTTCCGTGCGCCACCAACAGATAGCTCATTGCGCGTGCGCCAGACTGTCCTCGACGGCCAGGCGGTAACCCCGCTTGACCACCGTCGACACGATGTTCTTGTCGCCCAGCGCCGTTCGCAACCGCAGCACGGCCGTCTCGACGGCGTGCGTGTCGGTTCCGCTGCCGGGCAGGGCCCGCAGCAGGTCCGCCCGTGACACCACCGCGCCCGGCCGGTGGGCCAACGCGCGAATCGTCGCCATTCCCGCCGGCGATACGGGCTTGACCGCCCCGTCGACCAGCACGCAGGTGCCGCGGATCTCCAGCAGGTGGCCCGCGACGCGAATGGTCCGGGAGCACAACAGCGGCAGTTCGTCGGTGATGTGACGGGCCAACGCGCCCAGGCGCATTCGCTCGGGTGCCGACGTCGGCACACCCAGCCGCACCAGGGGCCGGGCGGTGACGGGGCCGACGCACATCGCGTGCACGTCGCGGCGGAAGGCGGCCAGCACCCGGTTCTCCAGACCCATCTCCCTGGCCCGCAGCAGAACCGACGCGACCGCGGGCGCCGAGGTGAAGCTGACCGCGTCGAACTTCTCGTCGGCGATTCCGGCCACCAGCTGGTCGAACTCGCCGTTGTGCGGCGCCGGATGCCACCGGTACACCCGGATCGGCACGACCTCGGCGCCGGCGGCGCGCAACTCGTCGAGGAACTCGGGGAACGGATCCCAGTCCTCGGTGGCGCCGTGCAACTGCACCGCGATGCGCTGTCCGGCGATGCCGCCCTCGACGAGATAGTGCAGCAGCTCGCGCGACGACTCCGAATCCGGCGACCACTCCTCGGGGAGCCCGGCGGCGCGCAGCGCACCGGTCGCCTTGGGGCCGCGAGACACCACGCGCGCCTTGGCGAGCGCGGCGGTCAGGTCACTGGCCAGCCCCCACCCGTCGGCCGCGGCGACCCAGCCGCGAAACCCGATCCCGGTGGTGGCGATCACGATGTCGGGCGGCACGTCGATCAACGCTTCGGTGTGTGCGCGCAGTTCGTCGTCGTCGGGCAACGGCACCATCTGGATCGCCGCCGCGCTGGTCACCGTCGCACCGCGGCGGCGCAGCAGCGCGGCCAGCTCGTCGGCGCGCCGGGCGGAGGTCACGGCCACCCGGAACCCGGTCAGTGGCGCCCAGTCGGGCTCAGTCATGGCACCTGTGTAGGCAGCGCATGTTTCCAAGCGATTACTTGGCCATTTCCGAGGCGTGTCGGCACCGCCCGCAGCCTGCAGCCCTTCATGAATCTCACGTTAACCAGGCGTTATTGCGGCAACATGCCGTGCGATGACCCCGCCGTGAACTTCCCCTCACCCCACACCCGATCCGGGTGTGAGTCTCACCAGACGTCGCCGTCGCGCCAGTCGCAGGTGATCTCGGCGGCGGTGTCCAGCTCGACGCTGACCGGCAACACGAACAGCGCGTTGTCGTCGTCGGGGGTGCGGGTGAGCCCGGCCGGCGCAAGCACCGACGTCGGCCCGCGCCAGGGCAACCATCCGCGGGCGATGTAGATGGGCCTTCCGGCCTCCGTCGCGCTGAGCGCTCCGAGCTGATATGCCCCGCGGATCACCTGTTCGGCGGCGTCCATCACCGCGCGGGCCAGACCTTGGCCCCGCCAGTCCTCGCGCACCGCGACCGCTTCGACGTATCCGCACCGCAGCGCGGTGTTGCGGTACAACAGCCGCCGTTGCACCACCGCCGCGTGTGCGACCAGCGCGCCGTGGTCGAAGATCATCGCGTGCATGCCGCCGAGCGAATGCTCCCAGTCGACTTCGGTGAACTCGCCCCGGAAGGCGTCGATCACCATGCGCTTGGCGTCCTCGCGCGTCTCCGGATCGAGGTCGGACGTGTGGATCAGCCGTGCGCTGTGGATGCGCACGACGGGAGCGAGAGGATCCTGAACATGCACACTGCTTTTCTACCAGCGCGGTGTGACTAACGGTCCCCGAACGGTCGGCGCGGCCGCGACCAATGCATTCGCACGGTCTGCCCGGGACGCACCTGAGACACCTTGTCGATGTCCTCGTCGGCGACCACACCGATCACCGGGTATCCGCCGGTGACCGGATGATCCGGCCCGAGGATGACGGGAAAACCGTTCGGCGGCACCTGAATTGCGCCGCGGGTGGCGCCCTCGCTGGAGAGCTGCCGGTCCGGCCAGCGGTACTCGAGCGGCATCCCCACCAACCGCATGCCCACCCGGTCGCTCTTGTTGGTGGCCTGCCAGTTGGTGCGGACCAGCACGTCCGGGTCGACGAACCAGTCGTCGCGCGGCCCGGGCACCACGGTCAGCTCGAGCACATCGTCCTCGATGGCCGCCACCGGCGCTTGGTCCAGTTCGGGGAAGTCCTCGGTGTGCTCGCCGACGGGCAGCACGTCGCCCGGCTGCAGCGGTTGCGGGCCGATCGCCGACATCACGTCGTAGGACCGCGAGCCGAGCACCGGGTCCACATCGATACCGCCGCGGACGGCCAGGTACGTCCGCAGGCCGGAGCGCGGAGAGCCGAGCGAGATCACCTCGCCGTCGCGGGCGTAGTGAATGCTGTTGGTGCCGAACGGCACTCCGTCTACGGACGGGTCGGTGTCGGCGCCGGTGACGGCGATCGCGATGTCGCCACCACGCACCCGCGCCGCCAGCCCGCCGAAGGTCACCTCGATGGTGGCCCGGTCGCCGGGGTTGGCGACCAGCCGGTTGGCCAGCGTGTGCGCGCGGCGGTCGGCGGCGCCGGAGCGACCGACCCCCATGTGCGCCAAGCCGGGACGGCCCAGGTCCTCGATCAGCGAGAGCGGACCGGACCGCAGGATCTCGAGCGTCGTTGTCATGATTCGACCGCCCGGAACTGGATCCACATGCCCGACGTCAGCAGCGCCGGGTTGTCCCGCTTGATGTCCCACAGCGCCGGTTGCTGCTTTGAGGTGCGGCCGATCAACTGCCAGCCGCCGGGGGATTCGCGCGGATAGACACCGCTGAACTCACCGGCCAACCCCACCGAGCCCGCGGGCACCTTGGTCCGGGGCTCGGAGCGCCGGGGGACCTCGAGCCGACGGTCGCCGCCGACGAGGTAGGCGAAGCCGGGTGCGAAACCGCCGAACCCGACCCGCCACAGGCTGCCGGTGTGCGCGGCGATCACCTCGTCGCGGCTCAGCCCGGTCAGCCGTGCCACCTCGTCGAGGTCCGGCCCGTCGTACACGACGTCGATCGTGAGGTCGGCGTGGCCCTCGGCGGGCGGCGTCAGCTCGGCTTCCGGGTCGACGTCGGTCCGCAGTCCGCCGAGGCGCTGCCGGGTCGGCGCCTGGTACCGGGGACCGTCGAGTTTGATCAACACGGTCCGGGCGGCGGGCACGATGTCGAGCACGCCGGGCAGGTCGGCTCTGCGGATCACGTCGGCCCACGCCAGCACGTCCGCGGTGGTCTCGAGTTCGAGCAGCAGCGCCTGGTCTCCGTAGTCGCGGATCGGAATGGCGCCGGTGCCCCGCACGTCACGTTCCACTTCTGCAGTCACGGTCATGCCTTCGAAATTACCCGCGAGTAGGTAGCAATACGCCTGCTCTATGAGCCTTGCCAGAGGAGTTTTAGCGATGCCTCAAGTGGCGGGCCGATACGTCGGCTCGCGGCGCTTGATGAAGGCGATCACCCGGTACGTCACGGGCAGCACGACCACCTCCACCGCGGTCTTGTACATCCATCCCAGCGCCACGTACGTGACGAAGTCGCGCCAGGTGTTGATGCCGATCGCGGCCGCGGCGATGCTGCAGAACACGAGGGTGTCCGCGAACTCTCCGACGATCGTCGACCCGATCAGCCGGGCCCACAGCTGCTTCTCGCCGACCCGCATCTTGATTTTCACCACGACCCACGCGTTGAGGGTCTGCCCGACGAGGAAACCGGCCAGCCCCGCGATGACCAGCAGCGTGAACGGCTTCATCACGGCCTCGAACGCGGCCTGGTTGGTGTAGAAGTCGGCTGGCGGCAGCACCGCGGTGAGCCAGAACGTGAACGCCGCGAGCGCCTCCATCACGAACGCGATGTAGATCGCGCGCCGGGTGGCCTTGAACCCGTACACCTCCGACAGGACGTCGCCGATCACGTAGGTGAGCGGGAAGACGAGGAAGCCGCCGTCGGTGATCAGCGACCAGTCGCCGATGATCGGGCCGAAGGCGATGCCCTTGGTGGCCGCCACGTTGGAGATCAGCACCAGCCCGGTGAAGACCGCGACCAGCGTCGGGTAGTACGCCGATCCGGTGGTGGCGAATCCGCGGTGTTGGGGCTGCGGGGTGTCCGGGCTTCCCGTCACCGCGCAATCCTCTCAGGCCAGCGCTTGAGCGATGCGCGGCGGCAGTTGGTCGGCCACCACGGGATAGGACAGCACAGAGGCGAACGCGATCGCCCCCGCGAGTTCCTTGCCCGTGAAGATGTTCGCTTCGCCGCGCTCCGCGATCTGCGGGTCGGCCAGCAACGCGGCCTGTTCCTCGTCGGACTCGTTGGCCCAGATCAGCACGTCGGCGTCGAGCCCCTCAACCACCCTCAACCCCAAGGCGGTGAGGAACTCGGCGCGCCATGCGGGTGTCAGGGCCTGTGGTTTCCCGTCCTCCAGACGGCCGTGCAGCAGCGCCGCCGTCCTGCCCGCGAAACCGGGGTTGCTCTCGGCTACCGCGATGAACCTGTCGCCGACGCCGACGATGAGCGCCTGCATCTCGTCGTGTTTGAAGACCGCCTGCCCGATGGTGGTGGCCTGGTCCTTCCACGGCTCGAAGAACGCCTCGGTGCCGGATTGCGCGACGGTCGGGGCGAT
Organism: Mycolicibacterium malmesburyense; assembly: GCF_001050015.1. The sequence continues at coordinate 14,819 of NZ_CVTB01000278.1, read as the reverse complement.
CTCGGACAACCTCGTGTAGGTGTCCGAGTCCAGCCCGGCGTTGGTTGCGACGATCAGGTCCGGATCCAGCGCCGCGATCTGGTCGACCTGGATCCCGTCGGCGAGGCTGAGCACGGTCGGCTGCGCGGAGCCGAGTTTCGGTCGCGCCCAGGGCCATACCGCGAACGGTTCGCCGCCGAACCACTCGGTCACCGCGACCGGCACGACATCGAGCGCGAGTAGGTCGTCCTGACCGGTCAATCCTGCGCTGACCACACGCCTGGGCGGTGCGGGGATCTTGGTCTCGCCGAACGCGTGCTTGACGGTGACCGAGCCGTCCTTGGCCACGGTGCCCGGCTTGTCCGAACCGCATCCGGCCGCGAATCCCGCGGTGGCAAGCGCCGCGCCCGCGCTCACCGTCAGGAACCCTCGCCGAGTCAGCCCCTTGGCCACCCGGCGAGCGTAGCTAACCGACTTGGAAGTTCCCGAACAACACGGCGGCCAGGCCGAGGGCCACCACGATGTTCACCACGGTCGCCGACGCGAACAGCGCGACCGGGCGCCAGCCCGCCTCCTTGAGTCCCTTGAGCGAGAACTCCAGTCCGATCGCCACGAACGCGAAGATCAGGAACCAGGTCCGCAGGTCGTTGACGGTGCTGATCGCCGACTTGTCCCCTCCCCACGCCAGGTACAGCGTGCCGACGATCGATGCGGTGATGAAGCCGAGCACGAATTTCGGGAAACGCTCCCAGAACTGCCCGAGCGACGGCCGGGCCTCCGCGGCGGACTTGCGTTCGACCTTCAGCGCGAAGTACGCGGTCAGCGCGATCGCGACGATGCCGATCAGCGCGTTCTGCGTGGTCTTGACGATCGTCGCGATCTGCAGGGCGTCCTCACCGGCGATGGCCCCGGAGGCGGCGACGGCGGCGGTGGTGTCGATGTTGCCGCCGATCCAGGCGCCGGCCACCGCGTCGGAGAGGTTGAAAACGTCTGCCAGCCAAGGCAACAGGAAGATCGACGGCAGCGCGAAGGCGATCACCAAAGATGCCGCGTACGCGAGTTGCTCGCGCTTGGCCTGCACGGCGCCTGCCGCCGCGATGGCCGCACTGACCCCGCAGATCGACACCGCCGAGGCCAGCAGGGCGCGCAGTTTGTCCTCGAGCCGCAGCACACCCCCCAGCCACCAGGTGAAGCCGAACACGATCGAGATCAGCAGCAGCGCCTGGATGATCGCCGGGCCGGCCGCGGTGACGAGGACCTTGAGGTTGATCGACGCGCCGAGCAGCACCAGACCGGTCTTGATGAAGAACTCGGTGCGGAACCCGCGGGCCAGCGCGTCGCGCAGGGCCAGCCGTGACAGCACGAAGTTGCCCAGCAGGCCCAAAGCGATGGCGTAGACCGGGAATTCGATCGACTTGGCGACGCCCTCGAACCCGGTGCCGTCGGCCCATCGCGGCACTTGTGCTTCCAGGTAGCGCGTCGCCGCGCCCAGCGCGAGCACGACCAGCACCCCGGCGACGGCGTAGCCGACCCCCGAGGTCTGCTGCTTCGGAGCGGTCGTCGTTGCCTGTTCGGTCACGGGATCACGCTTCCCGGAATCGCGCCCACCAGGACGAGCGCGAGCAACGAAAGGCCGACAATGACGGCGAGCCAGTCTTCGTTCATGCGCGGACCCTATGTCGGGCGGCGCGGATCGTCACCCGTTGGGATCAGGGCGAATCGAAAGTTCAACAGATGACGGTGGTGGACTCGATCGGCGGGGCCTCACCCGAGGCGGTCAGCACGTCGCCACGGTTGATCTGTGATCGCTCGACGCCCTTGAACAGCACGCCGACGTTGTCACCTGCGGTTGCCTCGTCGCGCGTCTTGCGGAACTGCTCGATGGCGTCGACGGTGAGCCCCGGTCCGCCGTTGACGTGCACGGTGTCGCCGATGCGCAGCGTGCCCGCCTCGATTCGGCCGGTCGCGACCACGCCGCGGTTGCGGATCGCGAACACGTCCTCGACCGTCATCCGGAACATCAGTGTTGCGAGAGTTTCTTGTTGGCGTATCGGGTCAGCCAGCCTGGCGAGAACCGCGAGGCCAGGGTCATCACCTTGGTCTGCCTTCCGACCGGGAAGTGCACCTGGTGGATGGCGCGCCGCAGCACCGACGGTTGGGTGGCCTCGACGATCGCGTCGGCGATGTCCTGGGCGGTCAACCGGATGCCGAGGGATTCCGTGGTGCCGGTTTTCACGTCGTGGGTCATGGCGGTCTGCACGTACAGCGGCCACATGGCGATGACGCGGATGCCGTAGCGGTTCCATTCGATGTCGAGCGCCTCGGTGATGCCGCGGACGAAGAACTTGGTGGCGCTGTAGTTCGCCAGCTCGGCCTGACCGTAGATCGCCGAGGCGGAGGAGAGGTTCACGACCACCGAGTTACGGGTCCTGCGCAGGTACGGGAACGCCGCATACAGGCCGTTGACGACGCCCTTGACGTTGATGTCGATCTCCTTGTGGTGGCCGGCGATGTCCATCTCCTCAAAGCGGCCGGCCCGCAGGATCCCCGCGTTGTTGATCATCACGTCGAGCCGATCACCCGCGGCTTCGGCGAATTCGCGCACGCGCGTGGCCATCTCGTCGGGATCGGTGACGTCGAGGTGGCCGGTGTGCGCGACACCGCCCGACCGCTCGATCTCGTCGGCCAGCGATTTCAGTCCGACCTCGTCGATGTCGTATCCGCCGACGACATATCCGTTGCGGGCGAACGTCAGCGCGGTGGCGCGGCCGATGCCGGCGGCGGCACCGGTGATGAACACGGTCTTGCGGGAGGTGGAGCGCATCGTCATCACCTCTTCATACCCGCTTCTGCGGGGTCGGCATCACGCCGATTGTGTCAGGTGAGCGCCAGCGACAGTCCGAGTCCGACCATCGCGACCGCGATCACCCCGTCGAGGACGCGCCACGTCGTCGGTGTGGCGAACAACCGGGCCAGCTTGCGTGCCCCCAAGCCGAGGCTGAAGAACCAGATCGCGCTGGCGGTGACGGCCCCGATGCCGAACAGCCAGCGTTCGTCGCGGTGTTCGTTGGCCAGCGTGCCGAGCAGCACCACGGTGTCGAGGTAGACGTGCGGGTTCAGCCACGTCAGGGCGAGGCAGGTGACGAGAACTTCGAGCAGTCGGGCCGGGCCCTTCTCCGACGGGGTCAGCGCCGACGGCCGCAGCGCCCGCCGAGCCGCGAGCGCGCCGTAACCGATAAGGAACGCCGCCCCGCCGAACCGGGCCACGTCGACGGCGCCGGGATGGGCGCCGATCACCACGCCGAACCCGGCGATGCCCGCGGCGATCAGCACGACGTCGGAGACCGTGCACACCGCGGCGACCGCGAGTACGTGCTCACCGCGGATGCCCTGACGGAGCACGAAGGCGTTCTGTGCGCCGATCGCGGCGATCAGCGCGAACGAGGCCAGGAAGCCCACCACCAGGGGAGAGGTCATGGGGTCGACGGTAGGGCCGTGCGTCAGAACAGTACAGCTAATGTTTCTATCTACGCATTAGCATAGCTAATGTGACGATCGACGGTCAGCAGCTGGCGGCGTTCGCGGCGGTGATCGAACACGGCTCGTTCGACGCGGCGGCCGCGCAGTTGCATGTCACGCCGTCGGCGGTCAGCCAGCGCATCAAGGCCCTCGAACAACAGGTCGGTCAGGTCCTGGTGGTCCGCGAAAAACCCTGTACCGCAACGGCGGCCGGTGCTCCGCTGTTACGTCTGGCGGCGCAGAGTGCTCTGCTGGAGGCCGAGGCGCTCGCGGAGATGGCCGGGGGAGGCGGCGCCGCATCTCGAATTGCCATGGCGGTCAACGCTGATTCGATGGCAACGTGGTTCACCGAGGTGTTCGCCGCCCTGGACGATGTGCTGTTCGACATCCGCATCGAGGACCAGGACCACTCGGCACGTCTGCTGCGTGAGGGTGTGGTGATGGGCGCGGTGACGACCGAACGCCAACCGGTGTCGGGGTGTCGGGTGCATCCGCTGGGGGTGATGCGTTACGTCCCGGTGGCCAGCCCCGGATACTGCGACCGATATCTGCCCGGCGGCTTCACCGCCGCAGCGGCCGCACATGCACCGTCGCTGGCATGGAACCGTGACGACGCCCTGCAGGACATGCTGGTGCGCAGAGTGTTTCGACGTGACATCGCTCGACCCCAGCATTTCGTGCCGACCGCAGAGGGTTTCGGAGCGGCGGTCGAGGCGGGGCTGGGCTGGGGGATGTTCCCCGAGGCGCTCGCCGAACCGCGCCTGAACGACGGGACATTCGTACGGATCGCGAACGCGCATCTCGACGTTCCGCTGTTCTGGCAGTGCTGGAAGCTCGACAGCCCGATCGTCGGTAAGGTCACCGACGCCGTCACCGCTGCTGCGGCGGACCGACTTTCGCCTCGTCGCCGGTACTGACGGCGCCGGCGGTGAGGACCTCGGCGTACACCCCGGCGCAGGGCAGCTTCCCCGCGCCGGGCACCTCGACGCGATTGTGGTCGAGCAGGTACCGCACGGCATCCGGAAGCCGTTCGATATCACCGTGTTTCAGCGTGGGCACGGCGCACCGCGGGGTCGGCATGGTGACGCGGAGTGTGACCTCTCCGACGCTGATCTCGGATCCCAGCCAGCCGTTCTCCGCGAAAGGCTCGTCCCCGACGTCGATGACGACGTTCGGCCGGTACCGCAGGGCCTCGGCCATGCCCACGCCGATCTCGTCGAGCGTGGCCGTGGTGATCAGATGCACCGGGGAGTGGTCGACGAACGCGCCGCCGGGCGCGCCCTGACCGAGTTCGAGCAGCACCGGGTCGAACTCGGCGTCGATGCCGTGTTCGAGCACCTCCAGCGGATCGGACCGCTCGAGGATCGCGCCCGCAGCCCGCTCGTCGGCGACATGCACGGTGCGGCCGAGCATCTCGGACAGCGGAGCGCCCACCTCCGTGACGGGCATCCGGCGACCGTCGGGCAGAGTGACCGCGACGTTGCCGTCCTCGTCGGTGGTCGACGCGCACTGCAGCAGCGCGCTCCACCGCCTCGGGTGCTTGGCGGTCGCGACGCGACCCGTCTCCTCGTCGATGAGCGCGTACCGGCGGTCGCCTTCCACACCCGTCGGCCCGATCCGGATCTGCTCGCGAACCTCTCCGAGCATCGATTTCACCGGATAGCGCTTGAGCGCGGCGACCCGTCCGGTCATCTCGGTCAACCGATCTCACCCGGGCGTTGCGCGGCGGCGGCCGGCGTCGAGGCGAAATGCTCGACCAGGCCGGTGATCTCCAGGACCCGGTCGATCTGCGGCGGCCGGTGTACGAGGTGCAGCACTACGCCTGAGCGCGACGCCTCGCGGTGGGCGATCAACAGGGCCGACAGACCCGTGGAGTCGAAGAACCCGAGACCGGAGAAGTCCAAATGCAGTTCTCGCACACCGGTGTTGGCGGCCACCAATTCCGAGACGGCATCCACCAGCCGCGCGGTGCGGCCGTAGTCGAGGTCGCCGACGATGTGAATGCGCGCCGACGGGGGCGTGATCTCGGATTTCAGGGTGAGTTTCATGCGATCGGTGTCGTGTCGGGGACCAGGGCGTTGCGCGCGGCGGCCAGCATGCGCTGGGTGCGCGGAAAGTCCTGTAGCTGGGCCGCCAACAGCTCCAGCCCGGGAATCAGCGACGACGCGGGGACGCCACGGGAGCTGAGCACCTCGGCGGTCCACACGATGAAGCCGGTGAACAGCTCGTCGTCGTCGGTGTAGAGGGCGGTCGCGAGGAAGTCGACGATGTGGGCGATGTCCTCGGTGGTGCGATCGCGTTGTGCCTCGCTGTAGTCGCGCATCGCGGGGAAGCGGTCTTCCAGATCGGCCACGGTCGCCTTGACCAACTGCGGCTTCGACGCGCTGACCATCGAATACTCCTGATCGGCCAGATGCGGCAGATCGTGGTGCGGTTGCCTGTTCGGCGTGAGGCGAAGCCGGGCGATGCCCTCGCTCAGGCGCTGTGCGGCACCGCGGGCGTCGGGCGCCCATGCATCGGCGCCCAGCAGGCGCGCGTAGCGGCCGTCCGGACCGAACGCCGCACCGCCAACCAGCACCGAGACGCCGGCTCCCTGGCACGCCGTGATCGCGGCGTGGGCGGTGGGCAGCCTGGTCGGGATCGAACAGGACAGCGCGACGGCATCGGGCGCGTGCTGATGCAGATGTGCGATCAGGTGCGGCGTCGGTACCTGAGCGCCGAGGAAGTCCACCCGCCAACCCCGCAGCCGCAGGACTTCGGCGAGCAAGCGGGCGGGCAGGGCGTGCCATTCGCCGTCCACGCAGGCGACGGTGACGCGGCCGGCCTCGCCGGTCGATCGATCGGCCGTGTACTGCGACAGCGCCGCGATGACGCGATCGTTGATCGCGGTGGCCGCGTGTTCCTGCGCGACGGTGATGCGGTTGGCGGCCCACTCGGTGCCGACCTTGCGCTGCACCGGGGCGATCACCTCGAGCAGCGCGTCCTCGGGCGGCAGGCCCGCGTCGACCGCGGCGAAGACGGCGGCCACCGCCGTGTGCTCGTCACCGTCGAGCGCCGCCGCCCACAACCGGTCGCGGACCGCGGACGGCTCGGTCGCCGCCGCCTCGGCGTCGGCGTTGTCAGTGTTCACGCGATGTACCTACCTGGGGTGTCGCCGTCGACGGCGCTGAGATGTGTCCGGCGCGGCGCCGTGATGGCGACGACGGCCATATCGTCATGCTCCCGGTCGGTTACCCATTGCGACGCGAGCATCATCATGCGTTCGACCACAGCCTCGGCGGGCAATCCGGCGCACTGCGCCATCGCATCGGACAATCGCTCGTCGCCGAACACCTCCGCGCCCAACGGTCCGCCGCGGGCCTCGGTGAGGCCGTCGGTGTACAGCAGGCATGTCTCGCCGGGGGCCAGCGTCGTCTCGCATGAGCGCGCTTTGAACTGCGGCAACGCACCGACGAGCATGCCCCGGGTGTCCACCTGCTCTACGGTTCCGTCGTTGCGCACGATGAGGGGTGGGGGATGCCCGGCGCACGTCAGACGCAGCGCCAACTGGCCGTCGCGGCGCGAGATCGAAGCCAGCACCACGGTCGCGAAGCGGCTGTTGTCGGGGCTCAGCAGGGCGCTGTTGAGCAGTTTGAGCACCCCTTCGTGCTGGGCCGCCAGCGGGGCCAGTGCTTGCAGGGTGTTGCGGATCTTGCCGCTGAGTACCGCGGCCTCCAGACCCTTGCCGCAGACGTCGCCGAGGACGACGAGAGTCTCGCCGTCCGGCGTCTGCGCGGGGTGGACGTCGTAGAAGTCGCCGCCGACCTGCTGGTGGTCATCTGAGGCGCGGTAACCGCCCGCCAACTCGAAATCGCCGTGTTGCGACAGCCGAGGGGGGAGAAGGTCGCGCATCAGCGTGCGGGTGATCGCGGACTGCTCGGCATACAGCCTTGCGGCCGAGAGCGCCGCTCCCGCGCGGGTCGCGAACAGGTGGGCGAAGAGTTCCTCGCTCTCGCTGAAGGCCGTCTTCGAGTCGCGGCGCAGCAGCACGAGTGCGCCGGCCGGTATGCCGTGGCCAGGCAGCGGCGTGATGAGCACCGACCCGACCGGCCCGGCGAAGTGCGACGGAATCATCCAGTCGGGCACCGACGCGGGATCGATCCACCGCGACGGGACCGGGGGGAAACCGCGGAGCGCCTCGCTGAGGCCGGAGATCACCGCGGGGTCGGCTTCGATGCTGCGGTGTTCGGCGACACCGTCGGGCCCGCTGCACACCACCGGCATCTGATCGTCGCTGACGGGGGCGACGACGACCGCCGCGTCGGCCAGGTGACGCTGCGCCATCTGCACCGTCGCTTCCATGCAGCGGTCGACGTTCAGCGACGCCATCAACACCGCGGAGACGTCGTCGAGGAGCGCCGCGCGCTCCCGCTGCGTCGCCAGCTCCTGCTGAGCATCCCGCACGGACCGGTCGGCGTCCTCGATCAGCCACCACGCGACCTCGCCGCCGGGTAGCACGCTGGGCCGCGCCTGGTAAGCGCCGTCGCCGAGATTTCCGGTGACCGCCTCCGCGGACCCATGGCGCGTGTATCGATCGTGCGCATGTGCCAGCCACGACGGCGCCGCATCCGCCAGCCGGCTACCGACCTCGGCCTCGGCCAGCAGTTCACGCGCGCCGGCGCTCAGCCCGCGGACGGCTCCGGAGCGGTCGGCCACCAGCACCGGGTGCGGGACGGAATCCCACCCCGTGTCGTCGCTGGTCGGCTCGGCTTTGACGCATTTATCGCTGCTCATCGGTCAGCTTCGCAAGGTAGCCGATGGTGTGCGTCCGTACGTCCGGCGGTAGAGGGCCGAAAAACGCCCGGTGTGGATGAAACCCCACCGATGGGCGACCGCATTCACCGTGGTCGTGGTGGGGTCGGCGCTGGTCAGCTCGCGATGCGCATGGTCCAACCGCACCCGGCGCAGATACTCCATCGGCGACGCGTCGAGGTGCCGCCTGAACATGTATTGCAGCGTACGGGGGGTGATGTGCACGGTGGCGGCGATATCGCTGAGCGTGATCTCATCCTGGGCGTTGGCCTCGATGTACGCGACGGCCTTGCGCAGCAGCGCGGGCTGGGCCGTGCGAGCGCTGGTGTCCGGTTCCATCACCGCGTTCGTGGGCAGGTTCGAGACGATGACCGAGGCCAGCAGCATCGCGGCCGCGGAGGCGACCAGCGGCGTTGCCTCCCGACCGTTCGCCACCTCCTCGAAGAAATCCATGGTGGCGGCGAGCTGCCGTGCCCCCTGGGGGCTGGTCGGTCGGTGGCTGAGCAGACGGATCGGATCGCCGGGACGGCCGGAGGCCGGGGAGGCCACGCGAGCCAGCAGTTCCGGATCGAACATCACGAGGTCGTATACCGCCGCCCGGACCCCGCCCGAGAAGGGCAGATGCGGAGGCGAGATCAGCGCGATATCGCCCGGGGACAGCACATCGGTGGGCTGGCCGAAGATTTGGTCTTCGATGTGCCCCTCGCGGATGCGGCACAGGCACACCTTGTCGAGCGGCTCGGAGTCGTAGGACATGTCGTAGGAGAACTCGGCCTTGTCGAAGTTGATCTCGCCGAGCCATCTCCGCCTGATCCGAGTCGACGGGCGCTCGCCGCGCGCGCCGATCGACATCCTGGCGTAATTGCGGACAAGGAAGTCCTCGGTCTCGTTCAGGTCGTCACTGTCGAAGACGACGTCAGAACTAGAAAGCATCACACCCCTGCGGATACGCGATTAACGCTGTGGAGGCGTGGGCTCAGCCCCTGAAGACACCGACTCTACTCTGCACCGGTGCGCGACGTTGTCGAAAAGACGTCGCATCCCCCTCTAGAAGGCGATGACCCCGCGGATGTTGCTGCCGGCGCGCAGGTCCTTCATCGCCTCGTTGATGTCGTCGAGCTTGTACTTCTGGGTGATCAACTCGTCGAGCTTGATGGTGCCCGCCTCATACATCGACAGCAGCCTCGGCATCGCTTCGCGCGGATTCATCTCGCCGTAGAGCACCCCCTTGAGGGTCTTACACGAACTCACCATGTCGGGAAGGCTCAGCGGGACCATCAGGTCGCTGACCTTCGCCATGCCGGTGAGCACACAAGTGCCTCCCTTGCGCAGCAGCATCAGCGCCACCATCACGAGGTCGGCCGGCACCACGCCCGGCGTCAGCACGACGCGGTCGGCCATGACGCCCCAGGTGATCTCCTTGACCAGTTCCATGGCGGCACCGGCGTCGACGGCGGTGTGCGTCGCGCCGAACGTCGGTGCGATCTCGCGTTTGAACTCGTTCGGATCGACGGCGACGATGTGCTTCGCGCCCGCGACCCTCGCCCCCTGCACGGCGTTCATGCCGATACCGCCGACGCCGATGACGACGACGGTGTCACCGGCCTGGGTGCCCGCTGCCACCGATCCCGAGCCGAAACCCGTTGTCACGCCGCATGAAACCAGCGAGGCGACCTCGAGCGGGATCGAGTCGTGAATCTTGACCAGCGAGCGTTCGGACGCCACCACGTACTCGGAGAAGGTGCCGACCTGCATCATCGCCATCAGGTCTTCGTCGCCGACATGGCGTCGGCACGTGCCGTCGGTGGTCATGGCCTTGCTGTAGATGTCGGCGCCGACGTCGCAGAGGTAGGTGTGTCCGCTGGCGCACCAGCGGCAGTTGCCGCACGCCGGCAGGAACGAGATCGCCACGTGGTCACCGGGTTTGAGCGTCTTCACCTCGGGTCCGACCTCTTCGACGACCCCCGAACCCTCGTGGCCGCCGAGCATCGGGAACCATTCGGGCACCGGAACACCGGACGCCCGCATCAGTTCTTCCATCTCCGGGCTCGGCACGCTGTCGCCGGTGTAGAAGTGCTCGTCGGAATGGCAGATCCCGGCGTAGGCCATCTTGACCAACACCTCGCCTGCGCGGGGCGGGTCCAGCTCGACCTCGGTCACTTCCCAGTCGATGCCGACTCCGCGGAGCACGGCGGCTCGAGATTTCATCTACGACTCCTTTGGCCAGCCGACAGTCTTGGTTTCGGTGAAGATTTCGAGGCCTTCGATGCCGCACTGCCGTCCGATACCGGATTGCTTGTAGCCGCCGAACGGGGCATCCGCGCCGTACCAGAGACCGCCGTTGATCCCGAGGGTCCCGGTACGGATCCGGCCGGCCACCGACTTGGCCCGCTCCAGGTCGTTGGCGAACACCACGCCCGACAATCCGTAGATGGAGTCGTTGGCGATCCGCACCGCATCGTCGTCGTCGTCGAATCCGATGACCGACAGCACCGGGCCGAAGATCTCCTCCTGGGCGATCGTCATCCGGTTGTCGACATCGGCGAAAACCGTTGGCTCGACGAAGAACCCCTTCTCGAGGTGTGCAGGAATGTTGCCGCCGGTGACGACCCGTGCCCCCTCCTGCTTGCCCTTCTCGATATAGCCCATCACCCTGTCCTGCTGGCGTTTCGATACCTGGGGGCCTTGCAACACGGAGGGGTCGGTGGGGTCACCGTACTTGTTCTTCTCCATGGCGACCTTGACGATCTCGACCGCCTCGGCGTAGCGACTGTTGGGCACCAGCAACCGGGTCGGCATGGCACAGCCCTGTCCGGCATGCATGGAGATGAACGCGCTGCCGCCCACCGTCGCGCTGATGTCGCCATCATCGTCGAGCACCAGATACACCGACTTGCCGCCGAGTTCGAGGAATGTCGGTTTGACGGTGTCGGCGGCCGCCTTCATGATCCGTCGCCCCGTCGCCGTCGACCCGGTGAAGGCCACCATGTCGACGAGGGGAGAGGTCGAGAGCACCTCACCGACCAGATGGTCCGATGAGGTGACGATGTTGATCACACCCGGCGGAATGTCGGTCTGCTCGGCGATGATCCGGCCGATGCGGGTGGCGTTCCAGGGCGTATCGGGAGCGGGCTTGAGCACCATCGTGTTGCCCATCGCCAGGATCGGCCCGATCTTGTTGAGAATGATCTCAACCGGGAAGTTCCACGGCGTGACGACGCCGACCACCCCGACGGGTTCCTTCCAGACCTCACGCGCGGCGAGGGTGCCCATGCCGAAGGCGTCTTTGTCGGGAAGCGTTCGCTTCCAAGGGAACTGAGCGATCATATCGGCCGGCCAACTCAAGGCCTCCCTGAGCGGGACGTCGAGCTGCGGCCCGAAGGTGCTCAGCAGCGGGCAACCCGCCTCTGCGATGAGCTCGCTGCGGATCTCCTCGCGTTCGGCCTCCAGCGCCGCTTGCAGTTGACGCAGTCCTGCGGCCCTGGCTTCACCGTCTCGCGACCAGTCGCTGCGGTCGAACGCGTGGCGGGCGGCCGCCACCGCCCGTTCCATGTCGGCGCGGGTGCCGTCGGCGGTGCCCCCGAGAACCTCCTCGGTCGCGGGGTTGATGTTGTCGAACTGCCGACCCGTTTCGGATTCGACGAGCTTGCCGTCGATGAGCATGCGCGATTCGTGTGTCACGGGGGTGTCCTTCACCACTGTCGAAGTTCGGCCACGGCGCCCGACGGTCTGGGAGCCAACGTCAGATAAGGAATGAAACTGCTGTTTCCGCAACGAAGTACGTTGTGCACGACGTCGACGAGGTGATCGGCCTCGACGAGGCCGCCCTGCATGTAACCGTTGTCCATCCAGAACCGAATGGCGTTCTCGAGCGCCTGCGGATCCCAGGTCTTGTTGAACTCGGTCTGAGAATCTCCTTCACCGCCGAAGCAGTCGCCGACCGCCAGGCGGGTGAAGCCGATGTTCGGGTGTTCGATGCGCCAGGCCTCGACCAATTTGTCCAACGCCGCCTTCGATACGGCGTAGGCGCCCAGCAGGGGCCATGGGGGGGAGTAGGAAGCGCTGAGCGACGAGAGGTACACCGCCGACCCCGCGTTGGCGGCCAGGTGAGGTGCCGCCGCCGCGGTGATGAGGGAGGCGCCGGTGACGTTGGTGGCGAACAGATTTGCCCATTGCTCGGCCGTCACGTCGGTCAGCGGGGCGAGAACGCCGACGCCGGTCGTGTAGACGAGGGCGTCGAGACCGCCGAATTCGTCGACGACGTCGGTCATGGCGCGTTGACAGGCGTCCGCGTTCGTGACGTCACACGCGACGGCCACCGCACCGTTGCCCGCCTCCTTGGCGGCGTTCTCGAGGCGGTCACGACGCCGCGCGAGGAACGCGACCCGGGCGCCCTCCTTCGCGAGCCCGATACCGATGCAGCGGCCGAGACCCGCAGACGCTCCGACTACGGCGACTCGCAGCGATTGCGCGTCTGACATCAGATCTCCTTGAGACGAGGGCGAAGCAACATTATCAGTCCAGTAGAAGAACGATAATCAAAAATGGAAACGCTCATTTCCATACGGTAGGCCATCGCTCCGAGATGAGAATCAACCGCTACTACCGCCTGACAACCTTGCGCGGCTCCGTTGCGAAGCTGAGTAGAAGCCGGTCGAGAATCCGGGCCGCACGACCGCGTGCTCGGCCGGGGCTTTTCGCGTGTGCCACCAGAAGCGCGCCCTCCTCGAGCGATGCGACGAGCATGTGCGTGAGCTCGGCAACGGGCAGATCGTCGATGCTGCCTTCGGCGATGGCATTGCGCACCATCTCGTTGATCAACGCGATGCTGTTGTCCTCCTGGATCGCGCGCAGTGTCCGCCAGCCCAGGACGACGGGCCCGTCGACCAACATGATGCGCTGCACCTCGGGTTCGAGTGCAGACTCGAGGAAGCCGTGAAGACCTGCGCAGAGTCGCTCCCACGAGTCCGTTCCGCGCGGCGGGGAGGACAGCGACCGCAAGGTGAGGTCCCGCTCGACCTCCTCGAACACCGCGCGGAAGAGTTCGGCCTTGTCCTTGAAGTGGTGGTAGAAGGCGCCGCGGGTGCCGACACCCGAGGTCGTGACCAAGTCGCCGATGCTGGTGTTGAAGTAGCCCTTCTCCACGAACAGGACGCGCCCGGCATCGATGAGATGACGACGGGTTTGATCTCCGCGAGCGCGTCGTTCGGAGTCCGTGCCACCACGCTGGGCCATGCCGAGCATGCTAGCAACATTCACCGTGTAGGTTAGCGTCGGCGGACAACCTGCATGTTGTATGTTGCTGATTGTGGCAGACGAAGCTGTTCGCGCGTACGGATCGGTCGCCCCGCTGAAAGTCGGCCTGCTCAACGACTATCCGACGAGGTCCAGCACCGAGGACGACACGCTGGACACGTTGCGGCTGGTCTTCGAGGAAGCGGTCTCCGCCGGGCTCGTCGACCGGCCGATCGAGGTGGTGCGCCGCGACGTCATCGGCCTGCCCAACGGCACTTACCACGCCGTCGAACGCGGGTACGACGAGCTCGTCGCCGAAGGCTGTCTGGTGATCTTCGGCCCGTACGTCTCCGACAACGCGGTGCCGCTGTCCGCGCACGCCAACCGGGTGGCCAAGGTGCCGAATCTCATCCTGTCGGGATCAGAGGAGGCGCTGGGAGAGTGGACGTTCGCGCTCAACAACGGGTCAATGCCAGAGGAGCCGGTCATGCTCGCCGCGGTGATGCTCGGCGACGCAAGGTCGCGCATCGCCATCGCGTACGAGGCCTCTCTCATCGGCAAGGAGTATCTGGCGTTCGCCGAGAAGGCTTATTCCGCAGCGGGATTGAAGGTGGTGGCCACGGCGGCCATCCCACAGGTCGAAGCGGACAAGGCGGCGGTGGTCGCCGAACTGCGGGCGGCCGGCCCCGATGCGCTTGTGCACGTCGGGTTCGGCCACGGGCTGTGGGGCTTCTCGGACGCGCTGGAGAGTGCCGGCTGGGATCCGCCGCGCTACACCACGACGGCGTTCGAGATGGCGCACATCAGCGCCGAGTGGATGCGCCATCTGCGCGGCTGGATCGGTCTCGACAGTTACGACGAGCGCAACCGTGTCGGTCAGGCCTTCCTCGACCGGTTCGAGGCGCGTTACGGCCGCCGCCCGGCGCACTCGATGCCCGGTTTGTGTCACGACGTCGCGACCGTGATCGCCCGGGGCCTGGCGGCGGCGCGGCCACTGACCGGCGAAGGGGTCAAAGACGGAATCGAGCAGGTCAAGCTCGTGCCGTCGGCGAGCGGAGCCCCGGGGACTTTTCTCCGGTTCGGCCGCTACATCAGGCAGGGTTGGTTGGGCTCCGATTACCTGATCGCGCGGCGAGTGCTACCGGACGGAAGCGGACACGTGTTCCACGCGGCGCCGAGCGATAACATCTCGCGCGCGGTGAATTCCCGCCGAGACTGAGCTTGTGCGCGACGATCGCGTCTTGGATTCAGGCGGTGGCTGCAACGAATGTGGACGGGTCTGAGAGTAGTCGGTG
>NZ_CVTB01000277.1 GCF_001050015.1 Mycolicibacterium malmesburyense | reverse complement strand
TACGTTCGAAACCCACACCCCGACGCTAACCCCACCCACCGACAACAAACCCCCATCTGTGACCACTGAAACCAAAGAGACACAAGTGAATTAGCGCGGTCGCGGCGGGTGAGGCACTACGACGGCTGAGCGCGGTGGCGGCGGCGTCGAGAACGACGGCTTGAGCTGGTGGCGGCGGCGACAGTGAGGCAATGCGACTGCGGGGCGACGGCGGCAGCCAAGCGGCTCAATGGCAAGCCGGACCGCAACGGGGTTTGAGACACACGCGGCCGACAAGGAATGATGTACGAATGGCACTACTGGGACGCAAGACCGGGGACCTGCGCGTTTACCTCGGCGCAGCGCCCGGTGTCGGCAAGACGTACTCGATGTTGGCCGAGGCGCACCGCCGCCTCGAGCGCGGAACCGATGTGGTCGCCGCCGTCGTCGACACCCACGGTCGCCGCAAGGTCGGCCAGCAGGTCGCGGGCATCGAGGTGGTCCCTTCCCGCACCACCGAATACAACGGCGTCAAGTATCACGAGATCGACGTGACCGCGATCATGCAGCGGCGGCCCAAGGTCGTGCTCGTCGACGACTTCGCCCACACCAACGCCCCCGGCAGCAAGAACAAGAAGCGTTGGCAGGACGTCGAAGAACTGCTCAACGCCGGCATCACGGTGATCACCACGGTCAACATCCAGAACCTGGAATCCGTCTCCGACCTGGCCACCCAGATCACCGGACTCGAGGAGTCGGACCGCATCCCCGACGAGGTGGTGCGCGCGGCCGACCAGATCGAGTTGGTCGACATCACCCCGGAAGCGTTGCGGCGCAGGCTCGCTCACGGCAACGTGTTCCCGCCGGAGCGTGTCGACGCCGCGCTGTCGAACTACTTCCGACCCGAAAACCTCACCGCGCTACGGCAATTGACGCTGCTGTGGCTCGCCGATCAGGTCGACGCCGCGCTGGCCAAGTACCGGTCCGACAAGAAGATCAGCGATCGTTGGGCGCCCCGCGAACGTGTGGTCGTCGGCGTGACCGGCGGCCCCGAGTCGGAGGTTCTGGTGCGACGGGCGTCGCGAATCGCCTCCCGCACCGGGGCGGACCTCAGGGTGGTGCACGTCGTCGACGGCGGCGGCCTGACCGCCATCTCCGACCAGCAGAAGAAGGCCGTGCGTGAACTGGCGGCCAGCCTGGGCGCCACCATGCACACCGTCGTCGGTGACGACGTCGCCTCGTCGCTCATCGACTACGCCCACGACGTCAACGCGACCCAACTGGTGGTCGGGACGTCGCGACGTTCGCGACTGTCTCGCATGTTCGACGAGGGCATCAGCGAGGCCGTCGTACAGCAGTCGGGCAACCTTGACGTCCACATGGTCACCCACGACCAGGCCAACACGGGCATCTCGTGGACCGGGCTCTCGAACCGACAACGCCGATTCGTGTCATGGCTTGCCGCCGCGGTGATTCCGGCCGCCGTGTGCGCGCTGACATTGCTTCTGCCGGAACGGTTCGGCGATATCGGCGGCCCCGGAGCGCTGTTCTTCGTCGGGGTGCTCGGCACCGCCCTGCTCGGCGGGCTCGCTCCGGCGATCGCGGCCGCGGTGCTCTCCGGAGTGCTGAACACGTTCTTCCTGGTGGCTCCGGAGAACACGTTCTCCGTCCACGACAGCGACAGTGCCATCGCGGCGCTCATACTGCTGCTCTTCGCCGTCGCGGTCGCCACGTTCGTCGATCGCGCCGCAAGACGAGCGCGAGAAGCTCGGCGAGCCAACCAGGAAGCCGCGCTGCTCACGCTGTTCGCCGACGGCGTGCTGCACGATGCGGACCTCGACAGCCTGTTGGAACGCGTCCGTGAGACCTACTCCCAGCGCGCCGTGAGCCTCGTCTCCAGCCATACCGGCGAAATCCTCGCCCAATCCGGCGCCGATGCCTGCGCGGACATCGACGAGGCCGACACCTCCGTCGAGATCGGAGACGACGAGTACTGGATGTTGCTGACCGGTCCGGCGCTGACCGCGCGCGACCGCCGCGTCCTCAGCGGCGTCGGTAAGCAAGCCGTCAACCTGCTCCTGCAACGAAAGCGTGCCGAGGCGGACAACACCGAAGTCGCCGGGCAGGCGGACAAACTGCGCCACGCGCTGCTCACCGCGGTCAGCCACGACCTGCGGACCCCGCTGGCGGCGGCCAGGGCGGCGACATCCCGCATCCGCAGCGGCGACGTCGACTTCTCCGCCGACAACACCGCCGAGCTCCTGGCCACGGTCGAGGAGTCGGTCGACCAGCTGACCTCGCTGGTGGCCAACCTGCTGGACTCGGCGCGCCTGGCCGCCGGAGCGGTCCGACCGGAGCAGGCTCCGGTCGAACTGGCGCATGTCGTAGAGCGCGCGCTGCTCGGAATCCGCGCGGACACCGACGAATTCGCCCGTCCCGGCACCGAACGGGTCAAGGTGGAGATCGACTGCCATGCGGCTCTCGCCGACAACGAACTGCTCGAACGAGTGCTGGCCAACCTGATCGACAACTCGCTGCGCTACGCCGAGGGCAGCTTGGTGCGGGTGACCGCGGGCCAGGTCGGTGACCGGGTGCTCATCGCCGTCGTCGACGAGGGCCCCGGTATCCCGCGCGGTAGCGAGCAGCAGGTGTTCGCCCCGTTCCAGCGGCTCAGCGACGACGACACGATCGGGATCGGCCTCGGCCTCTCCGTCGCCTCCGGTTTCGTCGAGGCGATGGGCGGCACGATCTCGGCGTCCGACACCCCCGGCGGTGGGCTCACCGTCGAGATCGATCTGCCCGCGGCGCCGAACTAGGCCGCGGCGGTCTCCTCCGCCAGGGCGACCAGTGCCGCGCGCACCAGGTCGGGTCGCTCGTCGACGACGAAATGGCTGGCGTCGACGGTCTCCAGTCGGTAGTCGTCCGCGTCCGCTGTCTCCTCCGACGCCAGAGACGGAGGCACCGCGGTGTCATGAATTCCGTACAAGCACCGGATCGGCACGGTGGCGCGCGGTGGGGCGGGTCCGCGGCCGGCGGCGGGTAGCTCGCGAAACAGAAAGCTGCGGTAGGTGTCTCGGGCTGCGCGTGCGACCACCGGGTCCCGGAACCGCTCGACGTACACCCGCGCGGTTTCGGGGTCGACCGAGGAGCCGACCTTGAAGGCCAGGGCGACGAAAGCCGTGTGCCGCTGCACCGGCACCCCGAAGGTGGCCAGCGGCACCTGATACCAGAACCGCCACAGACGCGGTGCCACCATGCGAGGGGTGACCCACGGATGCGGCATGTTCATCGGCAGGAAGCCGTCGAATCGCCCCGGCGCGGTCAGCACCATGCGATATCCGACGTACGCGCCCCAGTCGTGGCCGACCAGCAGCACCCGGTCCAGACCCAGCGCGTCGAGCAGCGCCATCACGTCGGCGGCGACGTCGTCCTTCTCCCAGCGGTGCGGCGCGGGACCCGACCAGCCGTAGCCGGGCAGGTCCGGCGCGATGATGCGCAGATCCGCGGGCGGGTCCGCCAGCAGATCGCGGTAGACCCAATGGTGTTGCGGCCAGCCGTGTAGCGCCACGACCGGTCGTCCGTCGGCGGGCCCGGCCTCGGTGACGTGGAAATGCACACCGCGGGCGGTGACGTATGACCGACGCGCCCCCTCGATGGGCGGAGGAGCAGCAGCCATAACGCGACTATAGGAACTGCCGTCGCGCTACCGTGCCGGTATGGCCGGATACCGAGCGCTGTTCGACGCCAGCATCGCTGATCCAGAAGGATTCTGGGCCGATGCCGCCGGCGCGGTGACGTGGACGCGCGAGCCCAAGCGGATCCTCGACGACTCCAACCCGCCCTTCTACCGGTGGTACGCCGACGGGGAGCTGAACACCTGCGCCAACGCTCTCGACAGACACGTCGAGGGCGGCCGCGCCGAGCAGCCCGCGTTGATCTACGACTCACCCGTCACCGGAGCGAAACAGACCTACACCTATCGCGAATTGCGGGACGCCACAGCGAAGTTCGCGGGCGGTCTACGCGGACTCGGGGTCACCAAGGGCGATCGGGTGGTCATCTACATGCCGATGATCCCCGAAGCGGTGATCGCCATGCTGGCGTGCGCACGGCTGGGGGCGATCCACTCCGTCGTGTTCGGCGGGTTCGCCGCACACGAACTGGCGACCCGCATCGACGATGCGCGACCCGCGGTGGTCGTCTCGGCGTCGTGCGGCATCGAGCCGTCCCGCACGGTCGCCTACAAACCGATGCTCGACGCCGCCCTCGAGATGTCCGAACACCCGCCGCGCAACTGCGTCATCGTGCAGCGCGACCGGCAGCGCTGCGAGCTGGCGCCGGACCGCGACCTCGACTGGGAGGACGTGGCCGCCGCGGCGCCCGTCGACCCGGTGTCGGTGGCGGCCACCGACCCGCTGTATGTGCTGTACACCTCGGGCACCACGGGCAAGCCCAAGGGCATCGTCCGCGACAACGGCGGGCATGCGGTGGCGCTGCTGTGGAGCATGCGCAACATCTACGACATCGCGCCCGGCGAGGTCTTCTGGGCCGCATCCGATGTCGGCTGGGTCGTCGGTCACTCGTACATCGTGTACGGCCCGCTGTTACTGGGCGCCACCACGGTGCTCTACGAGGGCAAGCCGATCGGCACGCCGGATCCGGGCGCGTTCTGGCGGGTCGCGTCCGAGTACGGGGTCAAGGCGCTGTTCACCGCGCCGACGGCCGTGCGCGCGATCCGCAAGGAGGATCCCGAGGGCTCGCATATCGGCCGCTACGACCTGTCGGAGATGAAGTACCTCTTCCAAGCGGGCGAACGGCTCGACCCCGACACCTACGAGTGGGCTGCGCAGAAGCTCGGCATTCCCGTCGTCGACCACTGGTGGCAGACCGAAACCGGGTGGGCCATCGCCGCCAACCCCATGGGTTCGGACCCCATGCCGATCAAGCCAGGCTCGCCGACGGTTCCGATGCCCGGCTACGACGTTCAGATCCTGCACGTCGACGGTTCGCCCTGCGACGCCAACGAAGAGGGCGCCATCTGCATCCGGCTGCCACTTCCGCCGGGCACCCTGCCCACGCTGTGGGGTGACGACGAGCGGTACAAGAAGTCGTACCTGTCCGAACATCCCGGCTACTACCTCACGGGCGACGGCGGCTACCTCGATGACGACGGCTACCTCTTCGTGATGGGCCGCATCGACGACGTCATCAACGTCGCCGGCCACCGGTTGTCGACCGGATCCATCGAGGCCGTGCTCGCCACCCACCCGGCGGTCGCGGAGTGTGCCGTGATCGGGGTTCGCGACGAGATCAAGGGCCAGGTGCCCCGGGGCTTCGTGGTACTCAAGACGGGCGCCTCGGCCGACGGGCTGGCCGAGGAACTCATCAAGTTGGTGCGCGAAGACATCGGCGCCGTTGCGTGTTTCAAACTGGTCGATGTGGTGCCCGCGCTGCCGAAGACCAGGTCAGGGAAGATTCTGCGCAAGACCATGCGGGGCATCGCGCACGGCCGCGACGAACCGTTGCCGTCGACGATCGAAGACCCCGCGGTGATCGAGACGCTCAAGCCGATCCTGAAGGGCTGAGCAACCCCGGCCCCGCTCGGGTCGGCATATATTCGTTGTCGAGCCCGCATTCGTCGACGCGCGCGGGCTCACAACAAAGGAGTTGATTCGCGATGCGTACATCGGCGGTCAAGGCCAAGAGCGGCTGTACCTGCAACTGCCACAAATGCGATCAAGGTCATCACTGCGGAAATCCGCCTAACTGCTACATCAAGAAGTAGCTCGGCGCCGAACGACCGGGCCAGGCCGTGCGCGGACCTGAGCCTCGTGCCGCGCTGCGCCCATCGCGGTCATCACGTCTGCATCGCTTGGTGCCGGTGGCCGTCGATGCCTCGACGGAATGGAAACCCGCAACACGCCCTGAACACCGCGCGGCCTCCTGCGGGTTAGCGTCCGCACCGGCGGGGTATCACCTGCAAGTCCGTCAATAACGGTTTCGGACGGAGGCAAGGATGGCGACGAGACCGAAGTACATGGCCGTGCAGGGTGCGGCGGTGATCGTGGGTGTCGTCCTGATCCTGCTCGGCGCGCTCGGGTTCGTCCCCGGCCTGACCCAGGATTACGACCAGTTGGCATGGGCCGATCACCGCTCCGGCGCCAGCCTGTTCGGCATGATCGCGGTGTCCGGACTGGGCAACGTGGTCAATCTGGTGCTCGGGGTCCTCGGCGTGCTCATGGCACGCACGTACGCCGCCGCCCGGGCGTACTTCCTGGGCGCCGGAGTCGTGTACTTCGCGCTGTGCGCCTACGGCTTCGCGGTGGGCGACGCGTTCGGTTGGATGTGGTTCACCCTGGGCCTCGTGATGGTGATCCTGGGCCTGACGCTCGCCGGTCAGCACGACCCGACCAAGCGCCGCAGGAGAATTCGCGCGTGAGCTGAGGCGATGCCCACCGCCGTGCCCTGACGCGGCATGGGCCGGGGGCCGG
Organism: Mycolicibacterium malmesburyense; assembly: GCF_001050015.1. The sequence continues at coordinate 25,511 of NZ_CVTB01000277.1, read as the reverse complement.
GGCGTCGTGCTGGGCTGCGTCGCCCCGCCTGCCCTGTCGGCGTGCGGGCTACTCGTACTTCCTTGTGTCACAGCGCTTTAACCGAAAGCCACGCGCACACCTGGGACTCGTGGTTGTCTGGGTGAGTGAACACGGCGGTCGCGCCGGACACGGGCGCTCGACGCACACTGAACTTGGCCCTGGCCACGTGGGTCTCCGCGATCAACTTTTGGGCGTGGAACATGATCGGCCCGCTGTCGACGACGTACGCGGGCGACTTGTCGCTGAGCAGCGCCGAAGCCTCGATGCTCGTGGCCACGCCGATCCTGGTGGGCGCGCTCGGACGGATCGTCGTGGGTTCGCTCACCGACCGGTTCGGCGGCCGCGCGCTGTTCATCGCGATCTCCCTGATCTCGATCGTGCCGGTGTTGGCGGTGGGCGCCGCGGGTTCGGCCGGGTCGTATCCGATGCTGCTGGTGTGCGGCTTTTTCCTGGGCATCGCGGGCACGATCTTCGCCGTCGGGATTCCGTTCGCGAACAACTGGTATGACCCATCGCGGCGCGGGTTCGCCACCGGGGTGTTCGGGATGGGCATGGTGGGCACCGCGCTCTCGGCGTTCTTCACGCCCCGGTTCGTCGGCTGGTTCGGGCTGTTCCCCACCCACGTGATCATCGCCGTCGCGTTGGCGCTCACCGCGGCGCTGTGCCTGTTTCTGATGCACGACTCACCGACCTTCACGCCCAACACCGACCGGGTGCTGCCCAAGCTGAAGGCGGCGGCGAAACTCCGCGTCACCTGGGAGATGTCTTTTCTCTACGCGATCGTGTTCGGCGGCTTCGTCGCGTTCAGCAACTATCTGCCGACCTACATCAAGACGATCTATGACTTCTCGGCCGTCGACGCGGGTGCGCGCACGGCGGGCTTCGCGCTGGCCGCGGTGCTCGCCCGTCCCGTCGGCGGGGCGCTGGCCGACCGCATCGCGCCGAAGTACGTGGTGCTCGGCTCCTTCGGTGGCACCGCGGTGATGGCGCTGATCGCCATGCTGCAGCCGCCGCCCGACGTGTGGTCGGCCATCACCTTCATCACGTTGGCGGTGTTCCTCGGCATCGGCACCGGCGGTGTGTTCGCATGGGTGGCGCGCCGATCGCCGCCACAGTCGGTGGGGTCGATCACCGGAATCGTCTCGGCCGCCGGTGGTTTGGGCGGCTACTTCCCGCCGCTGGTGATGGGATCGACCTACGATGCGGTCGAGAACGACTATTCGATCGGGCTGATCCTGCTCGTGGCGACCGCGTTGATCGCGTTCGCCTACACCGCACTGCGGCTGCACGCCCACGAGCCGCAACCGAAGGAGGCGACACATTGACGATCACCGGGCCCCACATCGGCGGCCGGATCGAGGAACTGCTCGAGCGCAGCGGCCGATTCTTCACCCCCGGTGAGGCTTCCGACGACGGGCGGACCATCCACCGCCGCGGCGGCCGTGAAGGCGACATCTTCTACCGCGACCGGTGGAGCCACGACAAGGTGGTCCGCTCGACGCACGGCGTGAACTGCACGGGGTCGTGCTCGTGGAAGATCTACGTCAAGGACGGGATCATCACCTGGGAGACACAGGAGACCGACTATCCGTCGGTGGGTCCGGACCGGCCGGAGTACGAGCCGCGGGGTTGTCCTCGCGGTGCCGCGTTCTCGTGGTACACCTATTCGCCGACGCGGGTGCGCTACCCGTATGCGCGCGGCGAACTCGTCCGCATGTACCGCGAAGCCAAGTCGCGGTTGTCCGATCCCGTCTTCGCGTGGGCCGACATCCAGGACGACCCCGAACGGCGCCGGCGCTACCAACGGGCCAGGGGCAAAGGCGGTTTGGTACGGGTCAGTTGGGCGGAGGCGACCGAGATGATCGCGGCCGCCCACGTGCACGCGATCAAGCGGTACGGGCCCGATCGGATAGCGGGGTTCTCCCCCATTCCCGCGATGTCGATGGTGTCCTTCGCCGCGGGGTCGCGGTTCATCGAACTGCTCGGCGGCGTGATGACGTCGTTCTACGACTGGTACGCCGACCTCCCCGTGGCCTCCCCGCAGGTTTTCGGCGATCAGACCGACGTCCCCGAGTCCGGCGACTGGTGGGACGCCTCGTACCTGATGATGTGGGGTTCCAACGTGCCGGTCACCCGCACCCCGGACGCGCACTGGATGACCGAGGTGCGTTACCGCGGCACGAAGGTCGTCAGCGTCAGCCCGGACTACGCCGACAACACCAAGTTCGCCGACGAGTGGATGCCGTGCGCGGCGGGCACGGACGGCGCGTTGGCCATGGCCATGGGCCATGTGGTGCTGACGGAATGCTTTGTCAAACAACGCGTTCCGTTCTTCGTCGACTACGTCCGCAAGTTCACCGACCTGCCGTTTCTGGTCAAGCTCGAGGACCGCGACGGCAGGCTCGTTCCGGGAAAGAACCTGACCGCCGCCGACCTCGGCGGTGAAGCCGCCGCGCAGGAGAACGCGGCGTTCAAACCCGTCTTCCTCGACGCCGCAACCGACAGCGTCGCCGTGCCGCAGGGCTCGCTGGGCTTCCGGTTCGGCGACGACGGTGTCACGAAGTGGAACCTCGAACTTGGCGACCTCGTACCGGCGTTGACGGTGCTGTTCACCGAGGAGGGCGAGACGGCCGAGGTGTCGTTGCCCCGATTCGACACCTTCGACGGTCACGGCGAGACGCTGATTCGCGGTGTGCCGGTGCGACGGGTCGGAGAGCACCTGGTCTGCACGGTGTTCGATCTCATGCTGGCGCACTACGGCGTGGCCCGGCCCGACCTACCCGGCGACTGGCCCTCCGGCTACGACGACCCCAAGCCGTACACCCCGGCCTGGCAGGAGTCGATCACCGGGGTGGCCGCGTCACAGGCGATTCGGATCGCCACCGAATTCGCCCGCAACGCCGAGGAATCCGGCGGCCGGTCGATGATCATCATGGGCGCCGGGATATGCCAGTGGTTCCACGGCGACGCCACCTACCGCGCGGTGCTGGCCCTGGTGCTGCTCACCGGTGCGATGGGACGCAACGGCGGCGGGTGGGCGCACTACGTCGGGCAGGAGAAGTGCCGGCCGGTGACGGGGTGGTCCGCGCTGGCGATGGGCACCGACTGGTCGCGGCCGCCGCGGCAGATGCCGGGCACGTCGTACTGGTACGTCCACACCGATCAGTGGCGCTACGACGGCTATAGCGCCGACGCGCTGTCCAGTCCGCTGGGCCGCGGCCGGTTCCGCAACCGGCACACCATGGACGTGCTCGCCGCGTCGGCCGCAATGGGCTGGAGCCCGTTCTATCCGCAGTTCGACCGCTCGAGCCTGGACGTCGCCGACGAGGCCCACGCCGCCGGCCAGGACATCTCCACCTATGTCACCGAACAACTCGCACAAGGCAGGCTCAAACTCGCCGTCACCGACCCCGACGACCCGGCGAACTGGCCGCGGGTGCTTTCGGTGTGGCGGGCCAACCTGCTGGGGTCGTCGAGCAAAGGCAACGAATACTTCCTGCGCCATCTGCTCGGCACCGACTCGAACCTCCGGGCCGAGCCCACACCGGAAGCGTTGCGGCCCAATGACATCGCGTGGACCGACGACATTCCCGAGGGCAAGCTCGACATGCTGATGTCGATCGACTTCCGGATGACGTCGACGACGCTGCTGTCCGACGTGGTGCTGCCCGCCGCCACCTGGTACGAGAAACACGATCTGTCCAGCACCGACATGCACCCCTACGTGCACGCGTTCAATCCGGCCGTCGACCCGCCGTGGGAGGCGCAATCCGACTTCGACGCGTTCGGTGCGATCGCCCGGGTGTTCAGCGCCCTGGCGGCCAAGCACCTGGGTGTGCGTTCCGATGTGGTGCTCGGCGCGATGCAGCACGACACGCCCGGCGCGATGGCCTATCCCGGTGGCGTCGAGGTGGATTGGCGCACCGACGGAAGCGTCCCGGTCCCCGGTAAGACCATGGCGCCGATGGCGGTCGTCGAGCGCGACTATCCGGCGGTCGCCGAGAAGTGGGCGGCGCTCGGACCGCTCGTCGAGAAGCTGGGGCTGACCACCAAGGGTGTCACCGTCCGTCCCGACAAGGAGGTCGAGGAACTGGCGGCCAAGTTCGGCGTGATGGATTCCGGTCGCGCACAGGGCCGTCCGGCGATCAACACCGCCGAACGGATGGCGGACGCCATTCTCGCGCTGTCCGGCACCAGCAACGGACGGTTGGCCGTCGAGGGATTTCACGAACTGGAGCGCCGTACCGGGCGCCGACTGGTGCATCTGGCGGGCGGCAGCGAGGAGCGCCGCATCACGTTCGCAGACACCCAGGCACGTCCGGTTCCGGTGATCACCAGCCCGGAGTGGTCGGGCAGCGAAACCGGGGGACGCCGCTATGCGCCGTTCACCGTCAACATCGAGGAGCTCAAACCGTTCCACACCCTGACCGGCCGCATGCACTTCTACCTCGACCACGACTGGCTGGAGGAACTCGGCGAGCAACTGCCGATCTACCGTCCGCCACTGGACATGTCGCGGTTGTTCGGCGATGCGGCGGTGGGTGACCACGACGGGGTGGCGCTGACGGTCCGGTACCTGACCCCGCACTCGAAATGGTCGATCCACTCGGAGTACCAGGACAACCTGTTCATGCTGTCGTTGTCGCGCGGCGGGCCGACCATGTGGATGAGTCCCGCCGACGCGGCGAAGATCTCGGTGCGCGACAACGACTGGGTCGAGGCGGTGAACCGCAACGGCGTGCTGGTGTGCCGGGCGATCGTGTCACATCGGATGCCCGAGGGCGTCGTGTTCGTCTATCACGTGCAGGAGCGGGTGATCGACGTGCCGCTCAGCGAGACCACCGGAAAGCGCGGAGGCATTCACAACTCCCTGACCCGGCTGCTGATCAAACCGAGCCATCTGGCGGGCGGATACGCCCAGATGGCGTTCGCGTTCAACTATCTCGGGCCGACGGGAAACCAGCGCGACGAGGTGACCGTCGTCCGCCGGCGTAGCCAGGAGGTGGTCTACCAGTGAAGGTCATGGCGCAGATGGCGATGGTGATGAACCTCGACAAATGCATCGGCTGCCACACCTGCTCGGTGACGTGCAAGCAGGCCTGGACCAATCGGCCCGGAACCGAGTACGTGTGGTTCAACAACGTCGAAACCCGTCCCGGACAGGGGTATCCGCGCACCTACGAGGACCAGGAGCGCTGGCGTGGCGGATGGATCCGAGATCGCAAAGGCCGGTTGCGGCTGCGCGACGGCGGCCGGCTGAGCAAGTTGTTGCGGATCTTCGCCAATCCCAAGATGCCCAGCATCGAGGACTATTACGAGCCGTGGACCTACGACTACGAGAACCTCACGAACGCGCCGTTGGGCGACCAGATGCCGGTGGCGCCCCCGCGAAGCCTAATCAGTGGCGAACCGATGAAGGTGGAATGGTCGGCGAACTGGGACGACAACCTCGGCGGCTCGACGGAGCTCCTGTCGGGAGACCCGGTGCTGCGCAAGGTGAACGATCAGGTTCGCCTCGAGCTCGAGCAGACGTTCATGTTCTACCTGCCGCGGATCTGCGAGCACTGCCTCAATCCGTCGTGCGTCGCGTCGTGCCCGTCGGGGGCCATGTACAAGCGCTCCGAGGACGGCATCGTGCTCGTCGACCAGGACCGGTGCCGCGGCTGGCGGATGTGCGTCTCGGGATGTCCCTACAAGAAGGTGTATTTCAACCACAAGACCGGTAAGGCCGAGAAGTGCACGTTCTGCTACCCGCGCGTCGAGGTGGGACTGCCCACGGTGTGCTCGGAGACGTGCGTGGGCCGGTTGCGGTATCTGGGCCTCGTGCTCTACGACGTCGACCGGGTGCTCGAGGCGGCGGCGGTGGAGAACGACACCGACCTCTACGAAGCGCAGAAGTCGATCATCCTGAACCCGCACGACCCTGAGGTCATCGCAGGCGCCCGCGAGCAGGGCATCTCGGAGGAGTGGATCGAGGCCGCCCAGCGGTCCCCGGTCTACGCCCTGATCCACCGCTATCAGGTCGCGCTGCCATTGCATCCCGAGTACCGGACCATGCCAATGGTCTGGTACATCCCGCCGCTGTCCCCCGTGGTCGACGCCGTCGCCCGCGACGGTCATGACGCCGAGCAGGTCGGCAACCTGTTCGGGGCGCTGGAGGCGCTGCGGATTCCGCTGGAGTACCTCGCCGGGTTGTTCACCGCCGGGGACACCGCCGTGGTGGAGGGCGTGCTACAACGGCTGGCGGCGATGCGGTCATACATGCGCGACATCAACCTGGGGCGGGAGACCCAGCCGCACATCCCGCAGGCGGTCGGCATGACCGAGGAGCAGATCTACGAGATGTACCGTCTGCTCGCTCTCGCCAAATACGAAGAGCGGTACGTCATTCCGACCGCATACGTCGCCGATGCCCACGCGCTGGAGGCGTCGGCGCTCGAGGAGCCAGGTTGCTCGCTGTCCTTCGAGGGTGGACCCGGCATGTACGAGTCTGGGCCGTTCGGGGAGGCCAGCGGCGGTCCGGTACCCGTCGCGGTGGAAAGCTTCCACGCATTACACCACCGGCAGACCAGCGAGGGCATCGCGGTCACCGAGTCGCGGCCGTCGCGAGTCAACCTGCTCAACTGGGATGGCCGGGGCGAACCCAGCGGGATCTTTCCCGAGCGGAGCGCGGACCGATGAAACTGCTGAGGGGCAAGCGCGAATCGACGCTCGAACACCGGTTGGTGTGGCAGGCGGCCGCCCTGCTGCTGGCGTATCCCGACGACCAGCACGCCGAACGACTGGACACCGTCGAGGAAATGCTGGCCCACCTGTCCGGCGTGCCCGCAGACCTCCTCGGCACCACCGTTTCGGCGTTGCGCGGCAAGGGTCCCATGGAGGCGCAGGTCGACTATGTCGACACCTTCGACATGCGACGCCGCACGACGATGTACCTGACGTACTGGACCGCGGGAGACACGCGTAACCGCGGCAACCACATGCTGGCGTTCGCGCGCGCCTACCGGGAGGCCGGCGTCGCCCCGCCGAAACGCGAAGCCCCCGACCACCTTCCGGTCGTCCTCGAGTTCGCCGCGACCGTCGACCCCGAGGCGGGCCGGCGCCTGCTCGCCGAGCACCGGGCGCCGATCGACCTCTTGCGCGACGCGTTGGAGCACTCGGGCTCACCGTACGCCCACACCGTGGCCGCCGTCTGTCAGACCCTTCCACCCCGCACCGAGCAGGACGCCCAACGGGCCCAGCGGCTCGCGGCCGCCGGGCCTCCGACTGAATCCGTTGGGTTGCAGCCGTTCACGTTGACGGTGCCGCCGCGACGCGCGCAGGAGGTGTGACATGGCGGGCTGGGAGATCTTCTGGGACGTGGTGCCGTACGTGACGCTGGCGATCGTCGCGGTCGGGATCTGGTGGCGCTACCGCTACGACAAATTCGGCTGGACCACCCGGTCGTCGCAACTGTACGAATCGCGCCTGTTGCGCATCGGCAGCCCGATGTTCCACTTCGGCATCCTGGTGGTGATCGTCGGGCACATCATCGGGCTGGTGATTCCCGAATCATGGACCGACGCAATCGGTCTCAGCGACCACGCTTACCACGTGCAGGCGATGGTGCTCGGCGCGATCGCCGGTGTCACCACGCTGACGGGAATCGCGTTGCTGGTCTTCCGCCGCCGCACCACCGGCCCGGTCTTCCTCGCGACGACCGCCAACGACAAGGTGATGTATCTGGTTCTCGTACTGGCCATCATCGCGGGCCTCGCGTGCACCCTGATCGGCGCGACGCCGGTCGGCGCCGAACACGACTACCGGCAGACGGTGTCGCCCTGGTTCCGGTCCATCTGGATCCTGCAACCGCGCGGCGACCTGATGGCGCAGGCGCCCCTGTGGTTCCACATCCACGTGATGATCGCGTTGGTGCTGTTCTGCCTGTGGCCGTTCACCAGGTTGGTGCACGTCTTCAGCGCACCAATCGGGTATCTGTTCCGGCCCTACATCGTGTACCGCAGCCGCGACGTCGTCGACAAGGGCGACCTGGTCGGCTCACGTCCGCACCGCCGCGGCTGGTGAGCGACGGGTCAGCCCGAGGCGTCGCGAACCAGCACGCAGCACCGGCCCTCGCGGGGGCTGAGCTCCGCGCGCGCACCGGGCGTTGAGCTGCCGTCGATCACACCCTCGATGAGCGCGAGGTTCAGCCCGCAGACGACCTCCAGGTGGTCCTTCGCCACCGAGTGAAACGGGCAGTTGCGCAGCGTGATACCGCCGTCGCCGTCGGCCTGGGGCAGGTATCCGCAGCCGCGCAGAGCGGCCGTCATGTCACCGCCCGCCTCGAGTGCGGCCTGGCGGCCCGTCTCGCGCGCGGCCGTGCTCAGGGCCGACCGCACCGCTCCCGCGGCGTCCTGTTCGATGGAGGCGACCAGTAGCCGGGCGAGCAGCAGGTAGTCGCGCGGCGGCACGCTGACGACGATCTCCTCCGCGCTTCGGGAGTAGACCTTGGCCGGCCGCCCGGCTCCCGGACCGCTGCGGCCCGCGGGCCGTTGATAGCTGACGGCGAGCAGGCCCGCCTCGGCGAGCTTGTCCAGGTGATAGGCGGCCAGCGTGCGGCCGATCCCCACCGCGGCGGCCGCCGCGTCCCGCGTCACCGGCTCGTCGCGCTCGGTCACGTACTCGTGCAGCCGACGACGGATCGGATCATCGAGGCTGGTCAGCGCCATCACCGAGGCGGGGTCGGCGAACTGCGAAGACACCAGCGAATTCTATCACCAAAGACTCTTGACAAAACCGACCAGCGGGTGTGTTCTAAAAAACACAAGATTTGGTTCTAGAAAGGAACGGCGTCATGACCACCTCGAATGCGCCCTCGGCCGACCACGCTGCAAGCCCACTCCTGCGCGCCCGCACCGATCCCGTGTACGCGGCCTATCTGGTCCTGCGGGTCGGGTTCACGGTGCTGCCGATCGTGATGGGCCTCGACAAGTTCACCAATGTGCTGACCGACTGGGAGGGCTACCTCGCGCCGTGGATCGCCGACCTCAGCCCGTTCGGCGCGCACCAGACGATGCTGATCGTCGGGGTGATCGAGATCGTGGCCGGGATAGCCGTCGCGATCAAACCGCGATACGCCGCGTACGTCGTCGCCGCCTGGCTCGCCGGCATCATCGTCAACCTGCTGACCTACCCCGGGTTCTTCGACGTCGCATTGCGCGACTTCGGCCTGCTGCTGGGGGCGCTGACGCTGGGCCTGCTGGCCTCGGTGTACGACTCCCCGGTGCGCACCCGCGCCGCGCGGTGAGTCAGCCGACCGCCACGGACGAGAAGAACGCGCGCTCGTCTGGACGGAAGGCGCGCGTCTCGCCGGTGACCGTGACCGTGGCACGAGCTCGGATGTCCGCCGAGCTCGTGCCCACGCTCAACTCCACCGGCCCCGGCTCCATGACGAGAGCACCCGAAATACCGGTGTACGCAAGCACACTCATCGGCAGCGTGAAGGTCACCGACCGGGATGCACCCGGTTCCAGGTCGACGCGGGCGAACCCGACGAGCTGTTGTGCGGGCAAGGTCACACCGGCCGCGGTGTCGGCGGCGTACAGCTGCACGACCTCGGTTCCGCGTCGCCGCCCGGAGTTGGTGACGACGACGGACGCGGTCGCGGCGCCGGCCGCATCGACGGTGTCGCCGCCGAGCTCCAAGGGACCGTACGCGAACGTCGTGTAGCTCAGGCCGTGGCCGAAGGCGTACAGCGGCGTGGCCGGCATGTCGAGGTAGCCGGTGTGGGGGTCGGCATCGGTGCGCCGGTAACCGCTGCCGGTCTTCTGGCCGGAATGGATCGGCACCTGCCCGGCGTGCCGCGGCATCGTGAAGGGAAGCTTCCCAGCGGGATTCGCGATGCCGAAGATCGCGTCGGCGATCGCGGTGGCCTGATGGGGGCCGGCGTAGTAGGCCGTCAGCACTGCGGGCAGTTCGCCGACAGCGCCGCCGAGCGCATACGGCCTGCCCATCGAGAGCACGGTCACCGTCGGCTTTCCCACCCCACGCACGGCCTCGATCAGCGCGACCTGCTGGGCGGGCAGGGCGATGTCGGCGGTGTCGGAGCCCTCCCCCTCGGTGCGTTCGCCGGACCACGACGACCGTCCACCGACGGCCAGGATGACAACATCGGCGTCCTCGGCCGCGGCGACGGCGGCCGCGATGTCGACCGGCTCGGCGGGCGTGACCCCGGTGCCGGCCACGGCGACCACCTCCGCGCCAGGCACGACCCGCCGGACGGCGTCCGCGAGCGAGAGGGCCGAGTATCCGGACTCGATATAGGCGCGGCGGTCTTCGGCGAACACGGGCCCGAGTTCGCCCGCGATCGCCATGATCGCCTCGTGCGGCACGTCGCCGCCGAGTTCGATTCCCGCGATGGCGGTTTCGCCGCCGGTGGCCCGCGCCTCGAACATCTTGACCGCATCGGCGAACGAATAGGTGGAGAACCCCGCCGCCACATCATCGGCGTGCGGACCGACGACGGCGATCCGCCCGATGTCCGTACTCAACGGCAGCAGGTCGTCGTCGTTCTTGAGAAGCGTCACCGCCCGCGCCGCCATCCGCGCCGAGAGATCGGCGCCCTCGCTCGCAACGGTGTTGACGACGATCGGATCTTCGGGAACGTACGGGTCGTCGAACAGTCCGAGCGCGAACTTGTCGCGCAGCACGCGCAGCACCGACCGGTCCACCACCGGCTCGGCGATCCGGCCCCGCCGCACGGCGTCGGCCAACTCCTCGCCGTAACCGAAGACTTCCGGCATCTCGACATCCATACCGGCCGCGAGTGCCAGAACGCCGGCGTCCTGGGCGGTTTCGGCGACTCGCTGCCGCGTCTGCAGGAATTGGACGGCCACGTAGTCGGAAACGGTCGTCCCGGTGAATCCCAGCCTGTCCCGGAGCAGCGTCGTCAACAGCGCATGCGAGGCGGACACCGGAACGCCGTCGAACTCGCTGTAACTGGGCATCACGCTCGCCAGCCCCGCCAACCGGATGGCGGCTTCGAACGGCCGGGCGTAGACGTCGTGAAGGTCGCGGGGCCCGACGGCGGTCGCCGCCATGTTCTGCCCACCTTCGGTGACCCCGTAGCCGACGAAGTGCTTTCCGGTCGCGGAAACGCCGTGTGCCAGGTTGTCGGACTGCAGACCGCGGGTGTACGCGACGCTCATCGCGCTCACGAGATAGGGGTCCTCGCCGAAGGTTTCGCCGATTCTGCCCCATCGGGCGTCGCGGGCGATGTCCATCACCGGCCCCAACGCCTGGCGCAGCCCGGCCGAGCGGAGCTGGCGGCGAAGCAGATCGGTCAACTCCTGCACCGCCGCGGTGTCCCACGCGGCGGCCATCGCGATCGGCGTCGGAAACGCGGTGAAGCCCGGTGCCACCACGCCGCTCATCGCCTCGTTGTGAAAGATCGCCGGGATTCTCAGTCGGGTCTCCGTCACCAGGTAGTGCTGAATCGCGTTGACTGCCTTCGCCAGAGCGACGGGCGCCTTGTGGCCGATCAGACCGAGGGCGCAGACGTGTCCGATCCCGTTCCCGATAAGCGAGTCGAGCTTGCCGCGGTTGGTTCCCTCGGGCGTGAAGAGCGCCAGCGGGAACACCGACGACAGTTGCATCGCCTTCTCGTCGAGCGTCATCCGCTCCAGCAGGTCTTCCGCACGCGCCATGGGATCTGCCGTCACAGCGTGGTTCACTCCTTGGATCGGCCCGCGCGTCTGGCTCCCCGCAGCGCAGCGAAGGGAACGATGAAATACACCGCGATCACCAGGTAACCGAAGACCGCGACGATCGGGAAGAACACCCCGGCCGCGATGAACACCGCGTACCCCGCCAGCCCGGGCGTGAGCCTCTTGGTGATGAGTTTGACATCCGCGTCGGCCGCTTCGGTCCGGATCAAGCGCTGCCACACCGCATACCGCCACATCAACGAGACCACCCCGGCCACCAGCAGGAGATTGATGCCGTAGACGGTCACCGCCACCCGTTGGGCGTCGCTTTCGCCCATGTAGTCGCCCAGCAGCCGGGTGGGGAACGGCAGAAATGAAACGAGCAACAGCAGCAGCAGGTTCAGTCGGATGAGCGCGGGGGTGGCACGCTCCAGAAACTCGGTGATCACCGAGTGTTCCAGCCACACTGCGCCGATCGTCGAGAAGCTCACCAGGTAGGTCAGGTACGACGGCCACTGGCGGGCTACGGCACCCAGCAGGTCAGCCTCGGAGCCGTCGGGCACACCGATTTCGAGCACCAACAGAGTGATCGCGATGGCGAACACACCATCGCTGAACGCTTCCATTCGGGTCGTCCGGTACCCGGAGGGCCGAGCAGCCTCGGCCCGGTCAGCCGCCACAGTGGATCAGTATCCCTCCGCCGGCGTGCGGAGGGGACCGTTCCGCCGCACCGCGGCAGGGACTTTGGTCCTCGAATCAACGGGCCTTCGGCCCGCGACGATCGCACGCGGCGATTCCTACACTGCGGCCATGACCTACGTGATCAGCAGTGCGTGCGTGGACATGATGCACAAGTCATGTGTGCCGGAGTGCCCGGTCGACTGCATCTATGAAGGCGCGAGATCGCTGTACATCAATCCCGACGAATGCGTGGACTGCGGCGCGTGCAAACTCGCGTGCGAAGAGGATGCGATCTACTTCGAGACCGACCTGCCCGACGACGAGCGGCGCCACCAAGCCGACAACGCCGCCTTCTTCTCGGAGATCCTGTCCGGCCGCGACGCCCCGCTGGGCACGCCCGGCGGCGCCACCGAGCTAGGCCCGGTCGGCGTGGACACGCCGCTGGTCGCGGCGATGCCGCCGCGGGTGAAGTAAGGACCTATTGCCCTACCCCCGCGCCCGTCGATCGCCGACAGTGAAGGCATGGAGCAGCTCACCACGCTGGACGCGGGATTCCTTCAGGCCGAGGACTCCGATCCTCATGTGAGCCTGGCGATCGGCGCCATCGCCGTGCTCGCTGGGCCCATGCCTGAATTCGGTTCGCTGGCAGCCGATCTCGGTGAACGGGCGCTGTCGGTACCGCGCTTTCGGCAGGTGCTGCGCACCCATCCGCTCGACCTCGAGGCCCCCGAGTGGGTCGACCATGCGCGGGTCGACGTCTCGCATCACATCCGCCGGGCGGCGCTGCCGCGACCGGGCGATGATGCGACGCTGTTCCGCTGGGCCGCCGAAGTCATGGAGCGCCGCCTGGACCGCGACCGCCCGCTGTGGGAATGCTGGATCGTCGACGGTCTGGCGCACAACCGGTGGGCGGTGCTGATGAAGGTCCACCACTGCATCGCCGACGGGATCGCGGCGACGCATCTGCTGGCGCACCTGTGCGACGGTGACGGCAAGACGATCGCGAGGACGCTTCGCGCCGCACCGGCGGTACCGAAAGGCCCGCGCCTGCCCGCCGTGTCCCTCAACCCGATCGACTGGATGACTTCCGCGTGGCGGACGTCTCGCAACGTGACCTCCGCCGCAACCCAAGCGCTGCACGGCGCCGCCGAGATCGCCGGCGGACTTCTGCGGCCGACCCCCGCTTCGTCGTTGACCGGTCCGGTGACCGACATGCGCCGCTACGCCTCGGTCGAGGTGTCGCTGCCGGACGTGTACCGCATCTGTGAGCGATTCGATGTCACCGTCAACGATGTCGCGCTCGCGGCGATCACCGACAGCTTCCGTACGATTCTGATGCGCCGCGGGGAGAAGCCCCGGCGCACCGCGCTGCGCACCCTGGTGCCGGTGTCGGTACGGTCCGCCGATGCGACCGGCGACCCCGACAACCGCGTCTCGGTGATGCTGCCCTACCTTCCCGTCGACAAGACCGACCCGATCCAGCAGCTGCAGACCGTGCACACCCGGCTGAGCAGATCCAAAGCGAGCGGACAGCGCGAGGCCGGAAATCTCTTCGTCTCGGCGGCGAACGCGCTTCCCTTCCCGCTGACGGCGTGGACCGTGCGCACGCTGACCCGGCTTCCTCAGCGCGGCGTCGCGACGTTGGCGACGAACGTCCCCGGCCCTCGTAAGCGGTTGCGGCTCAAGGGCCGCGAGGTGATCCGGTTGCTGCCGATTCCGCCACTGGCCCTTCGGTTGCGGACCGGCATCGCGATTTTGAGCTACGCCGACCACCTCGCGTTCGGCATCATCGGCGACTACGACGCCGCACCTGACGTCAACGAACTCGCCGAGGGTATCGAGCGAGCCGTGGCCCGTCTGGCCGACTTAAGTGTCGGCCACTGGCGGTGCACCCCCGTCGGCACGCTGGCTCTGGTCCAAGGAGGCTGATGACGATGACCAAAGGACACGAACTGGAAAGCCTCAACCGCAGGCAGTGCCTGGACTTGTTGCAGGGCGTGCGGGTGGGCCGACTGGTCTTCACCGAGGACGCTCTGCCCGCGGTGCAGCCGGTCAATTTCCGGCTGTGGCAGGACGACGTGGTGATCCGGGTCGCCGGCGGACCGAAGCTCTCCGCGGCCACCGACAAACAGGTCGTGGCCTTCCAGGCCGACGACCTCGACGCTGATCTCCGGACCGGCTGGAGTGTCACCGTCGTTGGCCACGCCGAACCCATCACGAACGTCGATGACCTGCTGGAGGTTTCGGGATCGTTCATCCAGCCGTGGGTCGACGGTCACCGGGATCACTTCGTGCGGATCCGGACCGAGAAGATGACCGGCCGCCGGTTCCGGGAACCCGGCCTGCCGGAGTACCAAGCAGCGTCCTCGTCCTGAACCGACCCGGCCTCACGGAAGTGGCGCGCTCCACCTCAGCCTGGTGCCACCGGCGGGGGCGGCGCCGATCGCGAAGTGGCCCCCGACGTCTTCAGCGCGTCGTCTGAGATTGACCAACCCGCTACCGGTTATGTCACCGGTGATGCCGCGTCCGTCGTCGAGCACCTCGATGAACAGATCGTCCCCGACGGTGACGCTGACGGTCAGCGTCCTGGCCTGCGCGTGCCGCACGGCGTTGCTCACGGCTTCCCGGACAACGGCTTCCGCGTGATCTGCCAGCGTCGCGTCGACCACGGACAACGGACCGGAGAACTGCACTGTTGTCCGGATGTCGGGGCTCGCGAATTGAGCGACGGCCTCATCGAGTCGTTGCCGCAGCCGGGTGATCCCGGCGTCCGCGCCATGGAGATCGAAGATCGCGGTCCGGATGTCTTGAATGACGTTCTGAAGGTCGTCGACGCATTCGGTCAGCCGCTGCCTGACCTCGGGTTTGTGCGACCGCGGGATGGTGCCCTGCAATGCCAGCCCGACCGCGAACAGCCGCTGAATCACATGGTCGTGCAGATCACGCGCAATGCGGTCGCGATCGCTCAGCACGTCGAGTTCGTGCATCCGCCGCTGGGTGGTGGCAAGCTGCCATGCGAGCGCGGCCTGGTCGGCGAAGGCCGCCATCATGTCGAGTTCGTCGGCGCTGAACGGCGACGAACCCGGCGGCCGCACCGCCACCAGCACACCCGCGACGGAATCGGAGGTACGCAGCGGTAGCACCAGCGCCGGTCCGGTCACGGACCTGTTGGACGCCAGTTGGAGGCTGTCGAACCTCTCGGGGGTGCGCTGCAAGAACACGTTTCCGATCGCGGTGTCCGTCGTGGGGACGGTTCGAAGCGGTTCGGCCGGTTGATCGCCGGCGGTTGCGACGACGACGAGCTCACCGACGTCGTCGGCCGGCTCGTCCGGGTCCGGCGGCACGGCCACGAGCGTCATCTTCGCGCCGCTCAAGTGGCGCGATTCGTCGGCGACGAGGCGGAACACCGTCGCCGGATCGGTTCCCGCCAGCAGTTCCGTCCCGATATCCCGTGTGGCCTCGATCCACGACTGCCTGGTCTTCGACTGCTCGTACAAGCGGGCGTTGTCGATCGCGATGCCCGCGGCGGCGGCGAGTGCCTGTACGAGCACTTCGTCGTCTTCGCTGAACGGTTGGCCCCCCGACTTCTCGGTCAGGTAGAGGTTGCCGTACACCTCGTTGCGGATGCGCACCGGTACGCCGAGAAATGTCCGCATCGGTGGATGATCAGGCGGAAATCCAACCGACGCCGCATGGTGTGAGATGTGGTCCAGCCGGATGGGTTTCGGATCGTCGATCAGCACTCCGAGTACGCCACGTCCTTCGGGAAGATGACCGATACGCTCCCGCGTCGCCTCGTCGATGCCCTCGTAGATGAACTCGACCAGTTCGTGGTCGTGACCACGCACCCCCAGCGCGCCGTATCGCGCGTCGACCAGTTCGATCGCGGTGTGCACGATCGTCCGCAGTGTCTGATCGAGTTCCAGCCCGGACGTCACGACCAGCATCGCGTCGACGAGGCCGTCGAGCCGATCCCGGCCCTCGACGATCTGCTCCACGCGGTCCTGAACCTCCATGAGCAGCTCACGGAGGCGCAACTGTGACAATGTCTCTCGCACCGGCGGCCTGGCGGCTTCACCCCACGATCCAGCCGGCTGTGCCGGGTCAGCCATGCCGCCATGCTCCCACTTGTCCAGCCGCTTTGCGAGCATTCGGCGGTATTTGACGGTGCCGTTGACGGGTTAGCCGGGTGCTGCGATTCGCTCATGTGGCAACTCGCGCACCGTCGCCATCGTGCGTTCGTTCGCCGCCTCGTCCTGCGCCCGATCTCGAACACCACGCAGCATCTTCTGCTCCATGACGAAGTGGGGAACGTCGAACAGGGCGTGCCCTACCGCACCCCCACTGCCCCTGACCAGCAGGCGCGTACAGCTGCCCGTGCGGCGGAGGTGGAAGGCCCAGGAGCCGCTCGCCTTGGCCCCACGTCGCAGCCGCGCGAAGTCGTCCGGCGACACCAGCACCAGGTAAGCCTGGGGCTCGATCGCGGCCACCACCTGCCGGCCCATGTCGCCGTACCGTTGCGCCAGCCACACGGTGTCGCCCACGCGCAAGTCCTGCCACTCCGGATGGATGCAGTCCGCATTCTGGATCTCCGCGCCGACGGCTCTTTCGAGAAATGAGTAGCTGTAGAACCCCGCGCGGTCCTCACCCATCTGAACCAGCCAGGACCACACGCAATCGATGGGCGCCTCAATCGTCACCGCCCGTGTTGTGCGGGGAGCACCCGTTGGCACCAACTCGTCCCCGGGCAACTCGGCGGTCATCTCCGGCTCGGTCGCGCCCCACGTGTAGATCCATGGCCGCACGTGGGCGCGGTACATCGCGACCCCGGTGAGGGACGCCAACGCCGCCGCCAGCCAGGCGTTCTGCTTTGCCATATGTCGACCCTAAGTTCGCGCAGTACAGCGACTAAGGGCCGAAGGTCCCTGCGTGGGACGGCCGAAACGCTCTGTTCCGTGCGCCCGCCGACGAGACATGCTCGGTGCATGGCAGGAACGCATTGGCTGGTGATGGAGCCCCCGCCGCACGGACCGGCCCCGATGTTCGAAACCCGGATCGCCGGTGCGGGAAGGCACCTGCCCGCCACCCACCTGGCCACCGAAGACCTCATGTCGAGCACACGACATCGCACCCATATCGATCTCGAGCGGCTGACGGGGATCCGTGAGCGACGGGTCTCGGTAGGCGACGAGGATTCCTACACCTTGGCGACCGCCGCGGCAATCGACTGCCTCGAGAAGGCCGGACGAGATCCGGCATCGATCGACCTCGTCATCAACTGCAGCATCACCAAGTTCCGCGGCGGTCTCACACAGCGGTTGGAGCCGACCATGAGTTCGGCGGTGGCGCAGGCCATTGGCGCGCAGACGGCGATGACCTTCGATATCAACAACGCCTGCGCCGGGATGCTGACCGGCGTCACGGTGGCCAACAACCTGATCCGTCAGGGTGCGGTGAAGACGGCGCTGGTCGTCAGCGGCGAGTACATCTCCCAGCTGGGCCGGAACGCGGCGCGCCACGTGCACAACGTCATGAGCAAGGAACTCGCCTCCCTGACTCTCGGCGACGCCGGGGCGGCGCTCCTACTCGAACGGGCTCCCATCGGTTCGGGCAGCATCATCCTGGCGGGCTTCACGACGCTGGCCGAGTACAGCCGGCTCTGTCTCGGTTACCCCAAGGGCGACGACCCGGGCGCGCGGATGTTCACCGACGCACGGGGTATCCACCGCGCCGCCATGGAGAACACCCCCACACTGCTGCGCGAGGTTCTCCGCGAGGCGGGACGGTCCATCGACGAGATCGACCACGTCATCACCCATCAGACCTCGGCACGCGCGATCCGCAAGGGCATGGCCGAAGTGTCGGCAAAGTTCGGCGCCACTCCGAAACACGAGGCGGTCATCACCGTCGACCGCTACGGCAACACCGCGTCGACCACGCACACCGTCGCGCTCATCGAAGAGCTCGAGGCCGGGCACATCTCGCCCGGGGACACCATCGCCCTCATCGCGTTGGCATCCGGTTTGGAGATCGGCTTCGTCCTGCTGACACTTGACCGAGAGTTGGTGAACCACTTTGGGAACCGTGATTGACCAGATCGCTGTGGTCCACGGCGGCTGGCGGAACCGTTACAGTGCGCTGCGGCTGACCGACAAGGCGGCGAAGAGGTGCCTCCGCAAGAGCCGGCGCAACGCCGACGATGTGGAGCTTCTCATCAATGCGGGCATCTACCGCGACCGCAACCTCGGTGAACCGGCCCTCGCTTCGATGATTCAAGACGATATCGGAGCCAATGACGAAGAACCGCACAGCGGCGGGCACGGCACCTTCTCGTTCGACGTCGCCAACGGCTCGTGCGGCATGCTGACCGCCCTGTACATCGTCGACGGCTTCCTCAAGTCGCGAGTGATCGACTGCGCGTTGGTGGTCGCCGGTGACGCTGATCCCGGACGCGGTTCGAGCGAGGCTTTCCCCTACAGCCCGGCGGGCGCGTCGCTGCTGTGCGGCTGGTCCGAAGACGGGCGTGGACTCGGGCCGGTCTGGTGGGAGCACTCGAAGGAGAACGGCGACGCGGTCTCCGCCACGATCGGAATGGTCGATCAGCGCAACCGCTTGACTATCCACGAAACCCCCTCCGCCGAACGCGATTTCGCGCTCATCGCGGCGCGGGCGGTACAGCGGTGCCTCAGCGAATCGGACACCGAAATCGATGAGATCGCGTCGATAGTCGCGGCACCGGCCGGCCGGGCGTTCCGAGCGGAACTGGCGGCGCAGTTGGGCGTTCCGATCGAGCGCATCACCGTCGCTGACGACGAGCACATGCATACGGC
Organism: Mycolicibacterium malmesburyense; assembly: GCF_001050015.1. Next base: position 6,295 of record NZ_CVTB01000277.1, on the reverse strand, counting down.
CGCCCTGGCAGCCGCGCTCGACAAGGCCGCGGGCGGTATCCCCACCGACGGATTGCTGATGATCGTCGCCGCCGGCGCGGGGATCACCGCCGGGGCTGCGCTGTACCGGATGTAACCGGAAGCCCTCAAACTGGCTGAAAGTCGACTTCCATCGGTTCTGGCACCAGGTCGAAAAAGCGATCGACATCGCTGCACGTCGGGACGACGGTCCCCGGTGTCGTCAGCATCGCGGTTGCCGCCGCTACGCCGAACCGGACCGCCTCACTCAGCGGCCACCCCCGGCTCAGGCCCACCACGATCGCGGCGACCATCGCGTCACCCGCGCCAACGCCGCTGACGACACGCACCGGTACCGCGGGAATTCGTTCGTTGCGTCGTGGGGTCACCACGAGTGCGCCCTGAGGCCCGAGTGATACCACCACCGACTGAGTGATGCCGCGGTCGATCAACTCGCGGGCGGCGGCGAACTGTGCTGCCTCGGTGACGAGGTCACGCCCGACACACTCGCGCAGTTCGCGGATGCTCGGCTTGAGCAGGAAGACGCCCGAATTCACATGGGTCAGTCCACCCCCCGAGGTGTCGAGCACCAGAAGAGAACCCGTCTCTCGGCAGATGTCCGCCACGCGCTGATACCAGTCCGGAGGTACCGACGGCGGCAGGCTGCCGCTGGCGACGACGAACTCGGCGGACTGGGCCGCCGCCCTCAACTCGTCGAGGCATTGCGCTTGTTCCGATTCCGTCATGTGCGGACCAGGCAGCACGAAGCGGTACTGCTTACCCGTGGTGCTTTCGTTGACCGTGAAGCTCTCCCGGGTTGATTCGGCGATCGGCACGACCCGCGCGGGCACGCCGGACTCGGCCAGCAGTCTCTCGACCTGCCCCCCGGTGGCACCGCCTATCGGGAACACGGCCGACGTCGGTACCCCGAGAACGTTGGCGACCCGCGATACGTTGACGCCCCCACCACCCGCGTCATACCGCGCGCCGGCGCAGCGGATCTTGTCGGTGGGACGCACGACGTCCGCACTGGTCGTGATGTCCAGGGCCGGGTTCATCGTCAATGTGGTGATGACGGTTCGGAGTTGGCCCTTAGAGCGCCGCATCACAGGCCCGTTGGATAGGTCTCGGGGGTCTCACCGGCAACCCACACACTGTTCACCTCGAGCGGTTCCAACGCGCGGGTCCGGTCGATGTGGATGATCGCGTCGAACTGCTCGCCGGGACGCACGTGGTAGTAATGGCTCTGCCTTTCGGTCTCGGGCAGGTAGATCACTCCGATCGCCCGCCCGAGCCGGACCGCATCAAGCGGTTGAGCCGCTGCGCGGCTGATCAACGGCGAAACCAGGAAACTCGGTCGCTCCGTCTCGTGGAACAGTTCTTCGACGCTTCCGTTCAGCGCCGGCCGGACGGACTTGCGCTCGGCGATGCCACCCCACTCGCCTGCGGCGGTAACGGTGCCCGAGTAGGTCGTCAATCCGATCAGTCGACAGCCTTCACCGTAACGCTCCCTCACGAGCTGGCCGAGAGTCAGTTGGCCGTCGCTGCTGACCTCCGTAGCGCGGGCGTCGCCGACATGAGAGTTGTGGGCCCACACCACAACCCGCGAGGTACCGGCTCCGTTGTGCCGGTCCAGGTGTGTCAGCAGGGCTTGCAGCGTCTGGGCCATATGTTGGTCTCGCAGGTTCCAGGACGTGACGCGGCCACCGAACATCGCACGGTAATAGCGTTCGGCGTCGCGCACCGTCAGAGCGTTCTGCTGCGCGTAGAAAGCCTCGTCTTCTGCCAGCAGGCCGTCCCGCCGCGCGTATTCCATTGTGGTTCGCTGCATTTCGACCAGTTGCTCGACCACTTCTCGTTCGCACGACAGCCCAGCGCCGAACGCGGCCGCGAAACCGTAGGCCTGACCGTCGTCGGCTGAGGCATGGTCGAAACAGGCGTAGCGCAACCTCGCCCGCACCGCCGCCTGCGGGTCGACGGTGTCGAGATAGGCGACCACCTCCCGCATCGATCGATGGAGGCTGTAGAGATCGAGCCCGTAGAAGCCGGCGGGCCGTCCACCGCCCGCCATCTCAAGCCGTTGGTTGTGACCGTGCAGCCAGTCAACGAAGTCGCGCACCACGGTGTTGCGCCACATCCAGGCGGGAAATCGTTCGAACCCGCTCAGTGACTCGTCGGCCGAGGCGTCCTCCCCCCGGCCGTGAACATACCGATTCACGCGGTAGGCATCCGGCCAGTCGGCCTCGGCGGCGACGCCGGAGAACCCCTTCTCCTCGATCAGCCACTTGGTGATCTGGGCGCGCGCCTCATAGAACTCGTGGGTGCCGTGTGAGCTTTCCCCGATCAGGACGACCCGGGCGTCTCCGATGACCTCATCGAGGGCCTCCACGGGCGGCATGCCGCCGGGCGCGTCCACGGCCGAACGCGCGATCACCTCGGCAGGCGCCTCCTGGAGCCGGATCCGGGCGGTGGCGAAGCCGGTGGTGGGAGTCGCCAGCAATTCCCGCACTTCCTCGTCGCTCACCTGATGAAAGTCCCAGAACGACTCGCCAACGGCCAGGAACGGCGTCGGCATGCTGGCGCACACGACGTCGTCGGCGATGCCGGCGAATTCACGGCAGGTCGACTCCGGCGCGGCCGGCACGGCGACCACGATCTGGGCGGGGTCTGATTCGCGCAACGCCTGGATGGCGGCGAGCATGCTGGCCCCCGTGGCCAAGCCGTCGTCGACGAGGATCACGGTCTTGCCGGTCACGTCGACCGGAGGGCGACCGGAGCGGTAGGCCGCTTCGCGCCGGAGCAACTCGCGGCCTTCCCGTTCGGCGACATCACGCAGTTGTTGAGGCGTCACCCGCAGCGCACGCAACACGTCGTCGTTGACGACGACACGGCCTCCGCTGGCCAGCGCGCCAACCGCGAACTCGTCGTGCCCGGGCGCGCCGAGTTTGCGCACGACGAACGCATCGAGCGGAGCCGCAAGCGCCGCGGCGACTTCCCACGCGACCGGAATTCCCCCGCGCGGAAGGCCCAGGACGATCACGCCTTCCTTGCCCCGGTAGGCGCCGAGCATCGCGGCCAGTGCCCGGCCCGCTTCGCGGCGATCGCGAAAGACTTGTCGCGGCGCCTTCCGGACTGCTCCCCGTGCACGCGTCATTGCGTTTCCTCCGATCAGCGATGACTCCGATGACGAATCCGGCCTCAGACGATGGTGAACTCGCGATCGGGTTCCGGGCCGAAGAGGAACCCGCGGCCCGTCACACGCAGGGGACGGATGCGCACGTAATGAGTTTTCACCGTGGCCGTCCACGGAAGCAGCTGCGCCCGTTCGGCCTCGTCGATTTCCTCGTCGGTTCGAAGTGTCCGGGCCAAGCCCCTGATCACCACGCTCCAACCACCGTCGGCGTCGTGGTCGTCGGCCTCGAACAACACGTTCTTGTTGATCACCGCGCTGCTCAACTTCGTGCCCTCGGCCGTGCGGAAAAGCACGCTGCGGTTCTGGACGACGAAGTTGACCGGAAAGATCTCCGGCTCGCCGGCGACGCTGGTGACGAGCCGCCCCAATGAGGCGGCCGACATCAGTTTCCAGCATTCACTCTCGGACAGGATCTCGATCGGTCGCGTCGGTGTGGACATGGCTACGACGGTACGGAGAACACGCGGCCGGCAATGCTGCCAAAAGTCCCTTCAACTCATGCCCTAAAGGCCCTGCATTCCCGAGGGCTTCGCAGGACGATGGACCGATGAGCAGCGCCGTGATCGAGGCCGCCGCCATGGGGGAACTGGTGAGCGCGCTCCAACGGCGTGGTTACCGGGTCATCGGACCCACCCGCTCCGAAAATGCGATCGTGCTGGCCGAATTGGACTCGGCCGACGATCTGCCCCGAGGCTGGGGTGTGGACACCGGCCCCGGGCACTACCGGCTGCGCGAACGCGACGACGACGCGCTGTTCGGCCATTCGGCCGGACCACAGTCCTGGAAGCAGTTCCTCCACCCGCATCGGCAACAGCTGTGGTCCTCCGAGGGGATGACCCCCGAAGAGCCGCCGAAGTACGCATTCCTCGGCGTGCGGGCATGCGACCTGTCGGCCATCGCCGTGCTCAACGGCGTACTCGGTGTGGGCGGACACCCGGACCGGGGGTTCGTCGGTCGATTGGCGCGGATCTTCGTGGTCGCCGTCAACTGCACCGAACCCGGCGGCCTGTGCTTCTGCGCGTCGATGGGCACCGGCCCCGAGGTCGGACCCGGCTACGATCTGGCGCTCACCGAACGCATCGACGGCAGCGTCCACAACTACCTGGTCGACGTGGGCAGCGAGGACGGCGCCGACGTGCTCGCAGCCCTGCCGAGCCGCGAGGCCACCTCCGACGAAATCCGCGCCGCTCGAGGCGATGTCGCCGACGCGGTCCACAAGATGGGTCGCGAGATGCCGATGGGCGACCTGCGCGAGCTGTTGATTCACTCCCGCGAATCGCCACAATGGGATGAGGTGGCCAGCCGCTGCCTGACCTGTGGGAACTGCACCATGGTGTGTCCCACGTGTTTCTGCACCTCTGTCGAAGACACCACCGATCTCACCGGCCAGCACGCCGAGCGCTGGATGCAGTGGGCGTCCTGCTTCGAATTCGACTTCACGTTCGTTCACGAGGGCAGCGTTCGACAATCCGGCGCCTCGCGGTACCGCCACTGGCTGACCCACAAGCTCGGCACCTGGCACGACCAGTTCGGCAGCTCCGGCTGCGTCGGCTGCGGACGCTGTATCGCCTGGTGTCCCACCGGAATCGACATCACCGAAGAGATGCACAAGCTGGCCACCGAGCGGGCGGAAACCGGTGACGACTGAAACCGAGGCGCCGCGGACGCCGTCGTCGCCGATGACCCCGGTGCCCTACCGGGTGCACAGCCGGACCGATGAGAACCGCGATTCGGCGACACTGTGTCTTCGACCCGTGGACGAACCGCTACCGACGCCCCGGCCGGGCGAGTTCATGATGATGTACGCCTTCGGCATCGGCGAGATCGCGATCTCTGTCAGCGGCATACCGCAATCCGACGGCGAAGCCATCCACCACACCATTCGGTCGGTCGGCGCGGTCAGCCGTGCGCTGCACGACGCCACGCCCGGCAGCGTGATCGGCATGCGAGGGCCGTTCGGCACCGGCTGGGCACTGCCCGAGGCGGCCGGGGGCGACGTGGTCATCGTCGCCGGTGGTGTCGGCCTGGCACCGCTTCGCCCTGTGGTCATGGCCGCTCTTGCCGATCGTGACTCGTATGACCGGGTGACCCTCATCGCGGGTGCTCGCTCCCGCGACGACTTCCTTTTCGCCCAGGAGCTCACCGACTGGTCGCGCACCGGTGGCATCGAGGTGCACCTGACGGTCGACGTACCGATACAGGGTTGGCCCGGCGAGGTCGGTTTCGTCACCGAACCCTTGCGCCGGATGCCGGTGCGGGCTGGCCGCACCACCGCGTTCCTGTGCGGTCCCGAGGCCATGATGCACAACAGCGCCGTCGAACTGCTCCGAAAAGGAATGCCAGCGAACAAGATCCAGGTTTCGCTGGAACGGAACATGCAATGCGGGGTCGGATGGTGCGGGCACTGCCAGCTCGGCCCCCTGCTGTTGTGCCGCGACGGACCGGTCGTGGGATACGACGTTGCCGAGGCCCTGCTCAGCGTGAAGGAGCTATAGGTGGGAACACCGAAACTGGCCGTGTGGAAGTTCGCATCGTGCGATGGCTGCCAACTGACCCTGTTGGACTGTGAGGACGAGTTGTTGTCGCTGGCCGAACAGGTGCAGATCGCCACGTTCCTGGAGGCGTCCAGTGCCACCGTCGCAGGCCCGTACGACGTATCCCTGGTGGAGGGTTCGATCACGACGGCGGCCGACGAGCGACGCATCAAAGCGATCCGGGAGCAGTCCGCAATCCTTGTCACGATCGGAGCGTGTGCCACCGCGGGCGGGGTGCAGGCCCTGCGGAACTTCGCCGATGTCAAGGAGTTCGCCTCGGTCGTCTACGCGAGACCCGAATACATCGACACCCTCGCGACGTCGACGCCGGCATCGGCGCACGTCGACGTCGACTACCAGCTCCAGGGCTGCCCGATCGACCGCGGGCAACTGCTGGACACCTTGGCGGCGCTCCTGGTGGGGCGCAAACCGCGGTTGCCCGCGAAAACAGTCTGTACCGAGTGCAAGAACCGAGGCGTGACGTGCGTGGTGGTCGCCGACGGAACCCCGTGTCTGGGACCGGTCACCCACGCCGGTTGCGGCGCACTGTGCCCCACGTATCGGCGGGGTT
>NZ_CVTB01000276.1 GCF_001050015.1 Mycolicibacterium malmesburyense | reverse complement strand
GGCATGCCCGCCGCTTTCTATGATTCAGCCGTGGGGATCACCGCGGACCTCGAGCGCGCGCGTCAACTGGCGTTCGCCGCCAAGGAGGAGACGGCCAAGGACCTGCTGCTCGCGCTCGTTCCGCAGATCGAGCAGGCCGACCGCGACGACTGGATGCTCGAGGTGTACGCGCTGCTCGGCGAGATCTACCTCGTCCGCACCGCGTACAACGGCACCGAGGAATGCCTGCACCGCATGCGCGAAAGCCTGGCGGTCTATTCGGCGATCCTCGCGGGCAGCGAACCCGACGCCGGGGCGCAGGTGACGATGCCGACGGCCGAGATCGAGCTGATGGTGCGCCGCTACTCACGGTGGGCCGGGTTCCTTCAGATCGGGCTGGCCGCCGCGCACGGCGACCACGAAACCGCCGAGGCCGCACTCATCGCGCTGACCGATGACGAGCCCGTTGCCGAACTCGCCGCCGAACACCGCTTCCTGATCACCTACGCCGAGATCCTGTGCGCGGTGGCACTGTGCGACGACGACCTGCACGTGAGGTCGATTCCGTTGTGGCAACGCGTCATCGGCGTCATCGAACGACCGGCCGACGGTGGGCTCCCCCTCGAATTCCACGACCACCTCCTGGTGCAGGGCGCCACCGGCTACGGCAGGTTCTGCGTCGAGACCGGCCGGCTCCCGGAGGCCGAGCCGTGGCTGAGGCGGGCGGGCGCTCGTGCCGAGGCCCGGGGGTGGAGGCTGGCGGTGGCGCGCACTCAACTCGAACGCGCGACGGCGGCGTGGTCGGCCGGGGACCGGCCGCAGGCGCAGACGCTGGTGCACGAGGCTTACCCCGCGATCGCCGAACATCTGCGCGCCCACGATGTCTCGCGGTGCTGGTTGTACTTCGGCTTGATCAGCATCTCGGTGAATGCGCTCGACGACGCCGATGAACGGCTCGGCCACGCCGAGCGACACTGGCGCGAAATCGAGAAGCCACTGCACATCCACCGAATCCTGTTGCAGCGCAGTTGGGTCGACATCTTCCGCGGAGACTTCACCGCGGCGAAGGAGCGTGTCGCCCAGGCCCGCGAACTGCTCGACGGGTGGCCGCGGCACAGCTGGTTGCAGTACGCCCGGCTCGACGACCAGCTCGGCAACATCTGGCGCGCCGACGCGCTGGCCGATCCGGCGGGGGCCGCGCAGAAGCTCGAGAAGGCCGCCGAGCTCAAACTTCCCGCCGCGCTCGCGGTCGACTCGGTGCGCCATTCGATCCCCGACGCCGACGCCCGCATGCGGTGGGCCACCCACGTTTCCGCCCCGATCCTCGCCGGCGCATTCGCGGTGGCATGGGAGTGGGGTGACACCGCGCTCGTCAGTGAACTCATCGAATACCACAGCGCCCGTGGCACATTCACGGCCGAACCCGCCGCAGCCGACACCCTGACCTGGGCCGATACCGCCACGGCGGCCGTGCCGGTGGAGTCCGCCGAGGAGTATGCCCTGGTGGCCGCGGGTCCCGCGGTCGCCGGCGGAGCGTCGCTGACGAAACTCGGGCCGTTGCCACCATTGTTGATGGATCCGACCACCGCGCCGATCATCGGTCGCTATCGTGCGCTGGCGGCCGAGCGCTACGGTCGCGACGTGACCGCGGACGAGCCCGCGTGGTGCACGTGGCCCTGACCGTGACGCTGGTCCTGCGGTACGCCGACGTCGGTGTGGCGACGTACGCCAGCCTGCGGGTCGTCGGTGATCCGTCGCAAACGGTCACGTGGGTCGTCGACCAGCAAGACCTCGCCGCGGCCGCGCAGCGGCTGACCGAGACGCTGCCCGACCCCGTCGGCGCCGAAACCCGGCGTGAGGCGCTCAATCGGGCGATCACCAACGGTGCGTTCTCCTCGCCGGCAACCGAATTCGAACTCGCCCGCGCACTGGGTGCAGATCTGCTCGTCCCGGCCGCCTGGCAGCTGCTCACCGACCATCCCGGCGCGACCCTGTTCGTCTCGCCCAGCGCGAAGCTGGCCAGGATGCCGTGGGGCCTGCTGGCGACGCCTCACGACGAGGGCGCCCGGCTGATGGAACTGGTCGAGGTGCTGATGGCCGCACCCCCGAACATCGCCAATTCTCCCCGCGCATCGGAGGATTGGAACCGCAGACGCGACAACCCAGTCCTGGCGGTGCTCGATCCGCGGGTCCCCGGACAGCGGCCCGACTCGGCGTTGGGATCAGTGCTGGGCAGGCCATCGCCGGATACAGTCCTGGCGCGGCATTTCGCCGACCTGGCGGCCCGTCGCGCACTGGTGCCGGCCGTCGGAAGCGTCGTCGAGCTGTTCCGCCGCACCGACGTCGACCGCGGCTGGCTCGCCGAACAACTCGCTCGGCGGCCGAGTCGCATGGTGTACGTCGGGCACGCCAGCGCGGCCGACGGCGACGCCGGCCACGCGGACCGCGCCGCACTGCATCTGGCCGAGGATCGGCCGCTGACCGCCGGAGAACTCATGACGGCCAGGCTGCGCTTCCCTCCGCGGGTTGCGTTGCTGGCGTGCGCATCCGGAGGCGACTACCAATTCGACGAGGCCAGCGGGCTGGTGGCGGCGATGATTCTCGGTGGCGCACAGCTGGTCACCGCGACACTGTGGTCCCTGCCGACGACCGCCGGTTACCGCCAGTTCGCCGCGTCCGACGCCGATCCGATGAGTGAGGCGATCGCCGCCGTCGACGACGCCCACGAACGCGACGAGGCCGGTCTGGCGGTGAACCGCTGGCAGCGGGACCGGATGCGGGACTGGCGCGATGGCGATCTGAGCGCCAGCCCGCTGTACTGGGCGGCCCTGGTCAGCTTCGCCGTCGACGGTGCCCGCTGATCACCGCGGCGCCACGCAGATCGCCACGGCGGTCTCGTCGCCGGGGCGGTAGAAGGTGTCGATGAGGCTGCCGGGGGAGACCTTTGCGAGCGCGGATGCGGGCACCAGCGCTGTCTCATGGGCCGGGAACTGCCCGCCGCCGGGCTTTCTGACCATCACATCGAGTTCGACTTCCCGGCAGTCCTCCAGCGCCTCTCCCGTCGGTCGCATGGCGGTGACGACCGCGCGCGACCGGATACCGTTGCGGATCAGCGCGAGTCGGTCATGTGTGAGAAGGCCTTTGCGCACCAGCGTGCGGTCGAATTCGGCCCGTGCGGCGCGGATGTCGTGCGCCGTGGCCAGGCGCTCGTCGGCCTCGCCCGGATCGAGCCCGGAAAGTCTCCAGGTGGGCAGTAACGACGCGGCGGCGGTGCCGATGTAGACGATGCAGACGAACGTGAACAGCGCGGTGGACATGTCGTTCAGCTTCGGGCGGTCGCGGCCCTACCGAACCCAACTTCTTCGCTGTCTTCGATCGCCGGCGGCTTCTATCCTGTCCTGATGAGCACCGAGGCGGCCGTCGTCGTCGCCCGCCCGCGCCGCGCGGTCATCGACCGGGCGTGGCGTGCCGTCGGACCCGGCGTCGAGGTACTCAGCGGCGACGACGGCGGCCCCCTGCGACGGACGGTCAAGCGGATCATCGATCCGCTTGTGCTGAGGCTCCGATCGAATACCCAGTTCTCCGCGCCCTTCGTGGCACCGGATATCGCCGACGCGATGTACGACGCGATCGTGGGGAGCAGTGCCCAACTGCGCGATACCGCGGCGTGGTTCGAGGTGCTCAAACGCGAGCGACGCCGGTTACGGATCACGTCGGGAAATGCCCAGGAGTTGTACTTCCCGGTGTGTTTCGAGTTGGCCGTGACGAAAGGCCATCCGTCGCAATGTGGTTCGGGCGCCGAGAAGGTACTCCGGGAGATCCACGGCGAACGCGACCGCACCGCGATCGAGGTGCTGAACCGGTTCGTGTCCGACGACAAGGTCGTCGCCGAGCTGGCGAAGCAACTCGGCCGCAGTTGGCGCGACGTCCATATGGGTACCGAGATCACGGGTCCGTTCATGGCCGGCCTGACCACCGTGCTCGGCTCGGCCGGCAGCCACTCCGCGGCCGCGGCGCGACAGCGGGTGTGGCAGGCGCTGATCGCCGACGCCGCGCCGTACAACCTCGGGGCCAGGGCGCGAAGCGATGCCGCGGGGCTGCCGTGGTCGATCGTCGAGCTCGGGCTCAGTTCGGTTGAGCCGCAGACGCCGCCGAGTGTCGTCGGCGGTTCGGACAGCGATCGCCCGTTGGATCGCAGCGTGATCGACAGGGTGCGTGCGACGCTGCGGCGCGCCATGGACCGCGACGAACTTCCCGACGTGCCGATGTTGTGCGCCGAGGAGGTCGACCGGGCCTGCGCCCCGTGGGGTCTGATCGGTGAAGACAAGCAGGCCACCCTGGTGGCGGGCATCGAGATCGCCATCCATCTCGCCCCGCTGGACGACGCCGCCGAGCCGCCCTACGAGTTGGCCGGCCAGATCCAGGCGCGGGTGCGCAAGGAGGCCTACGTGCTGCACGCCCGCCGCTATCTCGCCGAGGGCGGGCCGATCCACCCCCGTCAGCGGCAGGTCATCGACGAGCTCGCGGCCTTTGCGCGGCCGTACCTGCGCCGGTTGTGGGCCAGGCTGCACGGCCGCGACGTGTGGCAGGAGCCGTGCGACGACATCGATGACGTGCGAGCGGTGCTGGAAGGCGTGGCGAGATCGGTCAGCCTGGACCACCGCCAGCAGATCAAGACGATGTTGGAGCTGCAGGTGGCCGGATGAGACTCACCGCAGATTCAGGCCTTTGGACTACGGGACCGCTCGCGGCGCCGGCTCCGCTGGTCGCCGTGTTGGAGGTCAGCGGGGCGGTTCTGTCGTGGACCGTCGACGAGGCCTCGGATGCCCATATCGCGTTCACCGACCCGACCCGGGCCGACTGGTTGTGGCGGGTGGTCGGCGAGGGCGGTCACTACGCCGTGATGACCGCGCTGGACGGCCGCACCCCCGCCGACAGCGTCGAGGTGGCCGGCGCGGACCTGGTGTCCGGGGCGCTGGAACCGCTGCGCCGACTCGCGCTCGGGCACTGGTTGCGGCGCTGGTGGCCGGCGAGCCACCGAGACGCGATCGCGACGCTCGACGGCGCGCTTCTGGACGCCGAGGTCGCGCTGTTGACCGCAACGGCGCAGGATTACTTCGGCGACGACACGTTCGATTCGGAGATCGCCCAGCTGTTGGCACCGCACGCGGCAGCGCTCAATGCGGCTGCCCGCGAGGGTGATCCACGGGTGAGCGAGTTCGTCGACCGGTGTCGCGAGGTGGCCGACGACGTCGGGGTCGCTTTCAATGCGGCACCGGTGAGCGGTCGACGTGCCGACTATGCCCTTGCGGCGGGCCCGGATTCGCGCGGCCCGGGTGCGGGGGTCATCGCTGAGGGCACCGCCTCAGTCAGTTGGGCCGCCGTCCCGCCGGGTGTCTTCGATGCCGCCGAGGGCACCGTCGGATGGTCGGTCGAACCGGCCGGCGACGGCGTCGACGCGGTGGTCGGTGTGGAGTTGATCGGCCTGGGGTCACCGGACGGCATCGCGGTTCGGTTGGAAGTGGACACCGTCGGCGGCACCGGTGTGCTCGGCGCCGACGGTCGCGCGTCGTTTCCCGTCGTGGACACCGACGGCACACCGGTACCCGAAGCCGTTGCCTGGAACCATGACTGGCGCGCAATGAGAGTTGTGGTAGGCGCCGACGTCGACGAGTCGGTGCAGACCCGCGACCGGGTGCGTGCCTTCGCGCGGTCGCGGCTGAACCGGCCCGTTGCGGATGCGTTCCTGGCCGAGATCCTGGCCGCCGAATCGGATTACTGAGACTCGTCGGACTGTTCGCGCATCTGCTCGCGGATCTGCGCCAAACGCTCGGCGGCCGCCCGCTGCCGCTCGTCGTATTGTTCGGCCACACTGCGGCCTTCGGGCGTCTCCGCCGCGAGTTCGGATGCGCCGATCGCCGTGCCGTATCGGGTTTCGATCTTCTCCCGCACGGCGTCGAAGGTCGGGACGCCGCCGGGGGTGTAGCCGCTGTCGACGGGCTCGGCCGGCGCGGTCGACTGAGGGTTCGGCTCGACCACCTCGGCGTCGACCGCGGGTTCGGATTCCGGTTCCGGCGTGGGTTCGTCCGGCATGTCGCTCACGGTACCCGTTTCCGCGATATGACAGGTATGTCAATTTTGACGAAACGCGCGCGGTGACTGCGCGCCGGGCGTAGCGTTCTGCCGTCAATCAGGCGAAAGGAGCCACCATGCGCGGCACCCTCATTTTCACAGCGGTCGTCGGCGTGGGCATGGCCCTCGGCACCGCCGCACCGGCCTTGGCCGACGACACCGACGACATCTTCATCACGGTGATCGAGGACGAAGGAATACCGTTCTCGACCGCAGAAGACGCAATCAGCCTGGCCCACGCGGTATGTGACTACGTGGCAGCGGGCCAGAAGCCCGAACAGGTTGCGGTCGAGATCAGCGAACCGGCGAATTGGACGATAGAGCAGAGCGGGTTCTTCGTCGGCGCCGCGACCCAGTCGTACTGCCCGTCCTAACGGTTGTCGGGCGCACGCACGCCGGGGATTTGGTCTCACCGAGGCTTGGCCAACGGGAACGGCAGCGTTTCGCGGATGCTGCGGCCCGTGATCAGCATGACGACACGGTCCACGCCCATCCCCAGTCCGCCCGTGGGCGGCATCGCGTATTCCATCGCCTGCAGGAAGTCCTCGTCGAGTTCCATCGCCTCGGGATCGCCGCCGGCGGCCAGCAGCGACTGCTCCTGCAATCGGCGGCGCTGCTCGACCGGATCGGTGAGTTCGCTGTAAGCGGTGCCGAGTTCGACGCCCCACGCCACCAGGTCCCACCGCTCGGCGACGCCGGGGATGCTGCGGTGCGGACGGGTCAGCGGCGAGACCGACGTCGGGAAGTCCTTGTAGAACGTCGGCGCCTCGGTGCGGTCCTCGACGAGCCGCTCGTAGAGTTCCAGGACCACCGCGCCCGCGTCCCAATGGGTCAGGTACGGAATGCCCGCGGCGTCACACAGTTTGCGTAGCGTCGGCAGCTCCGTCTCGGGTCCGATCTGCTCGCCCAAGGCTTCGGACACCGCGTCGTGCACCGTCTTGACCGCCCATTGGCCCGAGATGTCGACCGGTTCGAGTCCGCCACCGTCGGTGGGCCGGTGGAACACTTGCGCACCGTTGGCGGCGACGGCGGCACTCTGGATCAGCTCCCGGCAGCCGTCGATCGAGACGTTGTAATCGGCGTGCGCCTGATACGCCTCCAGCAGTGTGAATTCGGGGTTGTGGCTGAAGTCGACGCCCTCGTTGCGAAACGCCCTGCCCAGCTCGAAGACCCGCTCGACGCCTCCCACGCAGAGCCGTTTGAGGTAGAGCTCCGGAGCGATGCGAAGGTAGAGGTCCAGATCGTAGGCGTTGATGTGCGTGAGGAACGGCCGGGCGTTCGCACCGCCGTGGATCTGCTGCAGGATCGGCGTCTCGACTTCGAGAAACCCCTTGCCCACCAATGTTTCCCGGATCGCGTGCAGCACACCGCTTCGCGCGCGGATCAGGTCACGGGCATCGGTGTTGATCGCCAGGTCGACGTAGCGGGCGCGCACCCGGGCCTCCTGGTCGGTCAGCCCCTTCCACTTGTCGGGCAGCGGGCGCAGGCATTTGCCGATCATCCGCCAGCTGCGCACCAGCAGGGATCGGGTGCCCTTCTTGCTGTAGCCCATCGTGCCGGACACCTCGACGAGGTCGCCGAGATCGATGGCGTGGGTGAAATCGGCGGTCGTGGAGGATTCGAGCAGCGAATCGTCCAGTAGCAACTGGACTTCCCCGGACCAGTCGCGCAACTGGGCGAAGAGCACTCCGCCGTAGTCGCGGCTGCGCAGCACCCGGCCCGCCACCGTCATCGCGACGTCGTCATCGGCATTGGTCGCGTCAGCGACCGTATGCGACGGCGGCGTACCGACGGGGTAGGCGTCGATTCCGTTGTTCTGCAACGCCTTCAGCTTGGCCATGCGGACCCGGACCTGTTCGGGCAGCCGCGGTTCCTCGGCGTCGGGCAGGTCGGCGGCCAGCCCGCCGAGGTCCGGGGCCGAGCCGTCGTGGTGCAACAGCCCCGTCGCCATCAGGGTCTGCGGCACCGCGGTGTGGTGTCCGGTGTGCGGCTGCTCGTGGCGCCGCGAGAAGGGCAGCACCAGAAAGCCTTCGGCGATCACCGAAGCCACCCCGACCCGGGGGATGAGCCGGGCGTCGTCGTAGCAGGCGTAGCGCGGCACCCATTCCGGTTGATACTTCATGTTCGAGCGGTACAGCGTCTCGAGCTGCCACCACCGGGAGAAGAACACCAGCAGGCTGCGCCACAGCCGCGCGACCGGGCCCGCGCCGAGTTGTGCGCCCTGTTCGAACGCCGACCGGAACATCGCGAAGTTCAGCGAGATTCGCGTGATGCCGATGTCTTCGGCCTGCATGCACAGTTCGCTGACCATCAGCTCGATGGTGCCGTTGGGGGACTGGGGGGAGCGGCGCATCAGATCCAGCGAGGCGCCGTTGGTGCCCCACGGCACCAGCGACAACATCGCGACGACTAGATCATCGTTCTGGACCGCCTCGACCAGAAGGCAGTCGCCGTCGGCCGGGTCGCCGAGCCTGCCCAGCGCCATCGAGAAGCCGCGCTCGTCCTCGGTGTCGCGCCACGTGTCCGCCCGAGCGATGACATCGGCCATCTCCTCGGCGCTCAGATCGCGGTGCCTGCGGATGCGGACGCTCGTGCCGGCACGCCGCGCCCGGGTCACCGCCTGCCGCACCGCCCGCATGTCGGGTCCGGAGAGCCGGAAGTTGTCCGGGTACAGGATGGCCTCGTCACCGAGCTGCAACGCGTTGAGCCCGGCCTCGCGAAACGCCTCGGCGCCGGCCGAACTGGCGCCCATCACGCCCGGTGCCCAGCCGTAGGTCTGGCACAGCGCGAGCCACGCCTCGATCGCGGCCTGCCACGCCTTGGGGTCACCCACCGGATCCCCGCTGGCCAGGCAGACGCCGACCTCCACGCGGTAGGTGATCGCGGCGCGGCCGTTCGGCGCGAACACCACGGCCTTGTCGCGGCGCGTCGCGAAATAACCGAGTGAGTCGTTCTTGCCGAACAACTCCAGCAGCCCGCGCAGCGCGGACTCGTCCTCACCGGTCAACGCGTTCTCGGCGCGCTGCGACTGGAACAGCACGATCGCCGCGACCATCAGGGCGAGCGCGCCGAACAGCCCCAGCAGCGCGTTGATCAGCACATGGGGATGGCCGGTGAAGTTCGACGAATCCGCGCCCGCGAAGGCGCTCACCCGGTTCAGCGCGTACCAGAACCGGTCATCTCGGGCCAGGGTGCCGGGGAACAGTTCGAGCAGCCCCCACCCGATCGCGGTACCGATCGCCATGCCGGCGACGAGCACCGCCGCCGCCTTCACCAGCGCGCCGCGGCGCACTCTCGCCCAGAACTCGCGCCGCGCCAGCAGCAGGAACAGGATCGCGGCGATGTGGAAGCCGAGACCGATGACCTCGCCGATCTCCTCGACCACCGACTCGTCGCCGGCCGCCAGGTCGCCGACGTTGAAGGCGATCGCACCCACCATGTAGCCGACGAGAATCCACCAGGCGATCCGCTTACGCGCGGCCAGCGCCGCCGCCAGCAGCGCCAGCACGAACGCCCACGCGAAGCTGGTGTCGGGAAAGTTGAAGATGTAGTCGTTGACGAACTCGCGCGGCACCCGGATGACCGACCGCACGAACGGCGAGACGCTCGCCGCCAACGAGAGCGTGGCGATGACGCCGATGGTCCAGCCCGCCGCTGCGGGCACCCACCAGTACCTGGACCTGCGGCGGGTGGCGGGCAGGCTCGCGACGGTCATACGCCGCGACATTATTCGGTCAGCACCCCAAATGGGTGGCGACTCACGACCAGACGGGGCCGGTGTATTTCTCGCCCGGACCCTGGCCCGGTTCGTCCGGCGACGCGCTGGCCTCACGGAAGGCCAACTGCAGCGTTTTCAGGCCGTCACGCACCGCCCCGGCGTGCGGTCCGAGATACTCCGCGGAGGCGGTGACCAACCCGGCCAGCGCGGTGATCAGCCTGCGCGCTTCGTCGAGATCGCGGTGCGGGCTCTCGTCGGGGTTCTCGGCCGACAACCCGAGCTTCTCGGCCGCGGCGCTCATCAGCATCACGGCCGACCGGGTGATCACCTCGACGGCGGGGATGTCGGCGAGCTCACGAACGCCGGTGCCTTCGAGGTCAGCTGAGTTCGAGTCATCGGTCATGGCTGCTAGACTGGCATGCGCGACCGTCCCGGCAAACGCCAGGGACAGCAAGTGGAGTCCCCCTCCCACCGCTGGCCATACCGGCTCAGCGGTCCGGTCACAGGCATCCGTGCCTGTCCTGGTCGGCTGTGGGCCCTGCTTTGAGCAGGGCTTTTCTGTTCGTTGAGCAGAGCTGACGGAGTGGGCTCCTAGAAGACAACAGTAGGAGGCCCCATCAGCACTGAGACCCGCGTCAACGAGCGTATCCGCGTACCTGAAGTCCG
The DNA here is from genome assembly GCF_001050015.1 of Mycolicibacterium malmesburyense. The sequence continues at coordinate 21,578 of NZ_CVTB01000276.1, read as the reverse complement.
CCTGATCGGACCGGGCGGTGAACAGGTAGGCATTGTGCGCATCGAAGATGCCCTCCGCGTCGCCGCGGATGCCGATCTCGATCTCGTCGAAGTAGCACCGGATGCCAAACCGCCGGTCTGCAAGATCATGGACTACGGAAAGTTCAAATACGAGACGGCTCAAAAGGCGCGCGAGTCTCGCAAGAACCAGCAGCAGACCGTCGTCAAGGAACAGAAGCTTCGTCCCAAGATCGACCCGCACGACTACGAGACCAAGAAGGGTCACGTGATCCGCTTCCTCGAGGCCGGGTCCAAGGTCAAGGTGACGATCATGTTCCGCGGACGCGAGCAGTCGCGGCCCGAGTTGGGTTTCCGTCTTCTGCAGCGGCTGGGCGCCGACGTCGCCGATTACGGCTTCGTCGAGACGTCCGCCAAGCAGGACGGCCGCAACATGACGATGGTGCTGGCCCCGCACCGCGGCGCGAAGACTCGCGCCAAGGCGGCGCAGCAGGCCGAGGGCTCCGCGGAGCCGGCCGCAGCACCCGACCGAAACAGCTAGAACGACCTGAAACGAAGAGCAGAGGACCCATGCCCAAGGCGAAGACCCACAGCGGCGCTTCCAAGCGATTCCGTCGCACCGGCACCGGCAAGATCGTGCGCCAGAAGGCCAACCGCCGCCACTTGCTCGAGCACAAGCCGAGCAAGCGCACCCGGCGTCTCGACGGCCGTACCGTTGTGTCGGCCGCCGACAACGCCCGCATCAAGAAGATGCTCAACGGCTGACCGACGAAACACGTACGACCTGAACGAAGGACAATCCCATGGCACGCGTCAAGCGCGCAGTCAACGCCCAGAAGAAGCGGCGGACAATTCTCAAGGCCTCCAAGGGTTACCGGGGCCAGCGGTCGCGGCTGTACCGCAAGGCCAAAGAGCAGCAGCTGCATTCGCTCAATTACGCCTATCGTGACCGGCGCGCGCGCAAGGGCGAGTTCCGCAAGCTGTGGATCTCGCGCATCAACGCCGCCGCCCGCGCCAACGACATCACCTACAACCGGCTGATCCAGGGGCTCAAGGCCGCCGGGGTCGAGGTCGACCGCAAGAACCTCGCCGAGATCGCCGTCAGCGATCCGGCCGCGTTCACCGCGCTGGTGGATGTTGCCAAGGGTGCACTGCCCGAGGACGTCAACGCGCCGTCGGGCGAGGCTGCCTGACGCTCACCGAACGATCGGCCCGCGTGGTCGCGGCGGTCAAGCTGCACCGCCACGTCGGGCGACGCCGCGCCGCACGCTTCCTCGCCGAGGGACCCAACCTCGTCGAGGCGGCGCTGCGGCGCGGACTCGTATCCGAGGTCTTCGCCACCGAGGACGCCTTGGACCGGTTCGGTTCGATGCTGACCGGTACCCCCGTGCATCTGGTGACGGAACGCGCCGCAAAAGCGCTGTCGGAGACCGTGACTCCGGTCGGACTGGTCGCGGTCTGCACGATTCCTCAGACCTCGCTGGACGACGTGCTGACCGACTCGCCGCGCCTGGTTGCGGTCGCCGTCGAGATGTCCGAGCCGGGCAATGCGGGCACGCTGATCCGGATAGCGGACGCGATGGGAGCCGACGCCGTCGTGTTCGCCGGGCACAGCGTCGACCCGTACAACGGCAAGTGCCTGCGCGCCTCGGCCGGCAGCATCTTCTCGATACCCGTCGTCAGCGACAGCGATGCCGCCTCGGCGGCGGCGCGACTCGCCGGGGCCGGCCTTCAGGTGCTCGCGACGACCGTGGACGGCGAGACCTCGTTGGACAACCCCGATCTCGAGGCAGCCCTGTCGCAGCCGACGGCGTGGTTGTTCGGGCCGGAGGCTCACGGCCTGCCCGTCGATCTGGCGGCGTCGGCCACGCACCGCGTCCACATCCCGATGCCCGGCACCGCCGAGAGCCTCAATGTGGCCGCCGCCGCGGCGATCTGCCTCTATCAGAGCGCGCGGGCACGACGCGCGTAGCGCGAAGCGCGTTGTGTCACTTCGAGGCCCAAACCGGCCCACAACCTTAGCTCGGCGAAGTATTGTGCGGCGATGCGTCGCTTCGATTACATCATCGCGGGTGCCGGCTCGGCCGGGTGTGTGCTGGCGAATCGGTTGTCCGCCGACCCGGAAACGACGGTGCTGCTCGTCGAGGCCGGCGGTCTCGACCGGCATCCGATGCTCCACGTGCCCAAGGGGTCGGGCATGTTGTTCGAGAACGAAAAGTACGTCTGGCGCTACGCGACGACGCCGTTCGGGCCGCGACAGCGTGCCGAGTTCTGGACGCGCGGAAGAGTGCTCGGCGGTTCGAGTTCGATCAACGGCATGGTCTACAACCGCGGTAACCGGGCCGACTACGACGAGCTCGAGCGGCTGGGCAACAAAGGCTGGGGCTGGGACGAAATCCTGCCGGTCTTCAAAGCCATGGAGGACAACGCGTTCGGCGCCTCGCCGACGCGGGGCGCGGGCGGGCCGCTGCACATCTCGGTGGCGGCCGAGCAGGACCTCGTGAGCCACGAGATGGTTCAAGCGGGCGCCAACGCCGGGCTGCGGCCGCTCGACGACATCAACGAGAGCGACGAGCCCCGTATCGGCTTCACACCGGCCACCATCCGCAGGGGTCGCCGGGTCAGCGCGGCCGACGCCTTCCTCCGGCCTGCGATGCGACGCCCCAACCTCACCGTCCTCACGCGGGCCGAGGTGTGCCGCGTCGACATCGAGAACGACCGCGCGACGGGCATCACCGTCCGAATGCACAACGGCACGCGTACCGAGTTCCGGTCCAGCCGCGAGACGATTCTCGCCCTCGGCAGCATGGGCAGCCCGAAACTGCTGCAACTGTCGGGCATCGGACCGCGCGAGGTGCTCGACCGCGCCGGTGTGCCGGTCCTGCTCGAACGCGAGAATGTGGGTAGGCGGATGCGCGAACACCGCTGCTTCGCCTTGAAGTACCGGCTCAACGCCGAGCTCGGATACAACCGGCAGCTGTCGAGCCGGGCCGGACAGGCCAGAAGCGCCGCGCGATACCTGACGAGGCGCCGGGGCTCGCTGGCCACGCCGACCTTCGATGTCCTGGCATTCATGAAGACCACCCCCGACGCGCCGCGGGTGGACGGGCAACTTCTGTTGGGGCCGTTCACCATTCCGGCGTACAACGACGGCGAGCCGGTGGCCCTCGAACGCGAACCCGGGGTGTCTTGCCTGGGCTTCACCCTGCGGCCCACCTCGGAGGGCAGCGTCGCGATCACCGCCGCGGATCCGGCGGCGCCGCTGCTGCTCGATCCGAGTTACCTCACCAGCGACCACGATCGCAGCACCACCGCGAACCTGCTGCGCCGGGCCCGCGAACTGTTCGAGCAGTCCCCGATCGCCGAGCACATCGACCACGAGACGTTCCCCGGGCCGCAGGCGAGTAGCGACGACGAGCTGGTCGACGCCGCGTTGGACGGCGGCTACTGCGGGTATCACGCCATCGGCAGCTGCGCCATGGGCCCCAGCGACGACGACATCGTCGACGATCGGCTGCGTGTGCGGGGTGTCGAGGATCTGCGTATCGTCGACTGCTCGGCGATGCCGATCATGTTGGCGGGCAACCTGAACGGGCCGGTGATGGCTATGGCCGCCCGCGCCGCGCAGTTCATTGTCGAGGACCGCTGAACGGTCAGGAGCCGAGCAGACCCCGCGCCACGTGGGTGATCTGCACCTCGTTGCTGCCGGCGTAGATCATCAGCGACTTGGCGTCGCGCGCCAACTGTTCGACGCGGTACTCGGTCATGTAGCCGTTGCCGCCGAACAACTGCACCGCCTCCATCGCGACGTCGGTGGCCGCCTGCGAGCAGTACCACTTGATCGCCGAGGCCTCCGGCAGTGAGATCGGGGCACCGGTCTGAGCCGCCTCGATCACGCGGAACAGGATGTTGCGCACGTTCATTCGCGCCACTTCCATGTTTGCGAGCTTGAGCTGGATCAGCTGGAACTGCCCGATCTCCTGCCCCCACAGCCTGCGATTCTTGGCGTAGTCGACGCTCAGCCGCAGGCACTCCTCGATCACCCCGAGCGACATCGCGGCCACGCCGATACGTTCGGCGCTGAAACTCGACCGTGCGCTGGCGCGGCCGTCGCCCGCGGAGTTGTCCTCGGTCTCGCCGAGTAACCGGTCGCGGCCCAACCGCACGTTGTTGAAGAACAGCTCGCCCGTCCGCGAGCTGTGAATCCCCATCTTGCGGAACGGCTTCGACTGTACGAAACCCTCCATGCCACGGTCCAGCACGAAGGTCAGCACCTTGCGGTCCCGTTTGTCCGAAACGGAGTCGCCCGCTCCATCTTCATTGAGCTTGGCGTACACCACCACGACGTCGGCGTCGGGCCCGTTGGTGATGAAGGTCTTCTGACCGTTGAGGACGTAGTCGTCACCGTCGCGCACGACATAGGACTTCATGCCGCCGAACGCGTCGGAGCCCGAGTCGGGTTCGGTGATGGCCCAGGCGCCGACCTTGTCGTAGGTGACCAGGTCCGGCAGCCAGCGCTCCTGCTGGGCCAGCGTGCCCCGGCTCATGATGGTCGGCACCGTGAGCCCGAGGCTGACACCCATCCCGGTGACCACGCCCATCGAGACGCGGCACAGCTCGCTGATCACGACGAACCCCATGCCGCCCGAGCCCTCGCCGAACATGCCGCCGCCCGAGGACCTCTCCGACGAGCCGCCGCCGTCGCGGAGCCGGGCCAGGCGTTTGTTCAGCGACTCCCGGGCCATGTCGGCGATGCCGAACGTCGCGAACAGTTTGCGGACGATGGGGTAGGGCTCCATCTCGCCGCTTTCCAGCGCATCGACGTGCGGGCGGATTTCCTTGTCGACGAACTCGCGCACGGCGTCGCGCACGGCGAGATCGGTATCAGACCATTCGAGCATGCACTCAGGCTGCCTTATGGCGTCCGCGGGCCGGACGCAGCCCCGCCAAAGAGAACGTGGTGTGCACCAGCGAGCCCGCCCGATCCAGCAGCGACTTGCGGGGCGGCACGTAGTGCATGGGCAGCCCGCGACGGTCGCTCGGGGGCGCCATGAAGGCCGGCGCCTCGACCAGTGGTGCGTCCACGGGACGCCTGCCCTGTGCGCGCCGGTAAGCGGTCAATGCCCGTGGGTGCAAACGGATCTCGTCCGGCACGGCCACGAAGGCCAGCTCCACCAACTTGCCGAACAGGCGCAGCACTATCTCGTCCCCGGGCGTCCAGCGCATATTGGCTTTCTCGCGGAGGGCTTCGTCGAACACACCGGCCGCGATCCAGCGCTGCGCGCCCACCATCGGCTTGAACATCTGATCCCAGAGCCCGGTGGGCATCAACACGAACCAGGGTTTGGGGATGCGGATCGAGAAGATGTCGAGGGTGGCGCGGTTGATCTCGAGCTCTTCGCGGCACTTGCGGTCCCAGTACTCGCAAAACTCCTCCCAGCTGTTGGGCACCGGGCGCATGCTCATGCCGTACATGCGGTACCACTGCACGTGCTCGTCGAACAGCTGGCGTTTCTCGGCTTCGGTCAGCCCGCCGCAGAAGTACTCGGCGGTCTTGATGATCAACATGAAAAAGGTGGCGTGCGCCCAGTAGAAGGTCTCGGGGTTCAGCGCGTGGTAGCGGCGGCCCTCGGCGTCCATCCCCTTGATCGTGGTGTGGTAGCTCTTGATCTGCTGGCCGGTCTGAGGGGCGCGTTCGCCGTCGTAGACCACGCCCATGATGGGATACACCGAGCGGGCGACGCGCTGCAGCGGCTCGCGCAGCAGGATCGAATGGTCCTCGACGCCAGCGCCGAGTTCGGGATACATGTTCTGCACCGCGCCGATCCACACCCCGAGTAGCCCGGTCCGCAGATCGCCGAAGTACTTCCACGTCAACGAGTCGGGACCGAGGGGATCGGTGTCGTTCAGGCTCATCTGATTCCTCGCTGAATCGGCGTCGAACTCGACGATAATGCTGACAACGTTTGTTGTCTATGATTTGCGGGGTGCGTCGTGGCGCGCCGTTATTGAGCGGCTACTCGCGCTCCACATCGCTGTGACCAGCTGCTTCACCGGTAGCGATTTCGTGATTCGGACGACGGCTTCGCGTCGCGCGATTGCTCGGCGTCAATCGGCCCGCTTAGGCTGGCGACGTGGATGTCGAGCCGTTCGAACGGTCGACCGGGCCCCTGGGCTGGCTGAAGAACACCAACCGCAACGAGAGCGTGATCGCCTTTCTGCGGCGGACGCGGCGCGCGCTGCCGGGCGACCCCGAGTTCGGGGATCCACTGTCGGCCGACGGAGTGGGCGGACCGCGCGCGGCCGCCCGCGCCGCGGACCGGATACTCGAACGCAACGCCGCCACCCGCGAGGTGAGTCTCGGCGCGTTGCAGGTGTGGCAGGCCCTCACCGAACGGGTGTCCGGTAAACCGGCCAACCGCGAGGCGACGCTGGTCTTCACTGATCTGGTCGGTTTCTCCGGCTGGGCGCTCAACGCCGGGGACGGGGCCACGCTGCAGCTGCTGCGCCAGGTGTCACAGGCCGTCGAGCCTCCGCTGCTCGAGGCGGGTGGACACATCGTCAAGCGCATGGGTGACGGCCTCATGGCGGTGTTCGCCAGCCCGACGACCGCGGTGCGCGCCGCGATCGCCGCACGGGAGGCGGTGAGAACCGTTGACGTCGACGGGTACACGCCACGAATGCGGGTGGGCGTGCACACCGGGCACCCGCAGCGCATCGGATCGGACTGGCTGGGCGTCGACGTCAACATCGCGGCGCGGGTGATGAGCCGGGCCACCCGCGGAGAGCTGGTGGTCTCGGCGACAACGCTCGACCGGATTCCCGCCGAGGAGTTCGCATCGCTCGGTGTCGAGGCCAAACGCCTGCGCCGGCAGGTCTTCACGCACAAACAGGATGGTGTGCCGACCGATTTCGTCATGTTCCGGCTCAGGACCCACAGGCACTCGCCAGGTGGCGGCGACAACCAGGAGCGCCCGCCGGAGAACTAGTGGATTCCCGCGCTGCTCGCGCGTCTCGGTCCTCGCCCACGGGCGTTCGAGCGCCGATCGGCGCATCGCCTATGATCGCCGGGTGGCTGATCAGCCCGCAGACCTGTCCGAAGAAGCGCTGACCGAGGCGGTCGGCGCTGCTCGACGTGCCTTCGATGCGGCCACCGACCTCGATGCGCTCGCGCGTGCGAAAACCGAGCATCTCGGCGACCGGTCGCCGATCGCGTTGGCGCGCCAGTCGCTTGGGTCGCTGGCCAAGGCCGACCGCGCCGACGCGGGCAAGCGGGTCAACGTCGCGCGCGGTGAGGCGCAGCGCGCGTACGACGAGCGGTTGGCGACGCTGCGGGCAGAGCGCGACGCCGCGGTGCTGGTGGCCGAGCGCATCGACGTCACGCTGCCGTCGACGCGGCAACCGGTCGGCGCACGGCACCCGATCACGATTCTCGGCGAGCGCATCGCCGACACGTTCATCGCGATGGGTTGGGAGCTGGCCGAGGGTCCCGAGGTCGAAACCGAGCAGTTCAACTTCGACGCGCTGAACTTCGCCCCCGACCACCCCGCGCGCAGCGAACAGGACACTTTCCACATCGCGCCGGAGGGATCGCGGCAGGTGCTGCGCACGCACACCTCGCCGGTGCAGATCCGCACGCTGCTCGAGCGCGAACCGCCCGTCTACATCGTCTCGATCGGGCGCACCTTCCGCACCGACGAACTCGACGCCACCCACACGCCCGTCTTCCATCAGGTGGAGGGCCTCGCGGTGGAGAAGGGGCTGACCATGGCTCACCTGCGCGGCACGCTGGACGCGTTCGCGCGCTCCGAGTTCGGCCCGCAGGCCCGCACCCGCTTCCGGCCGCATTTCTTCCCGTTCACCGAGCCGTCGGCCGAGGTCGACATCTGGTTCGAGAACAAGAAGGGCGGAGCCGGATGGGTGGAATGGGGCGGCTGCGGCATGGTCAACCCGAACGTGCTGCGCGCCTGCGGGATCGACCCCGACACCTACTCGGGTTTCGCGTTCGGCATGGGGTTGGAACGAACCCTGCAGTTCCGCAACGGAATTCCGGACATGCGCGACATGGTCGAGGGTGACGTGCGGTTCTCCCTGCCGTTCGGGGTAGGGGCCTGATGCGGCTTCCGTACAGCTGGCTGCGCGACGTCGTGCAGGCCGGCGCACCGGGTTGGGACGTGAGCCCCGCCGAGCTCGAACAGACGTTGATCCGCATAGGTCACGAGGTCGAGGAGGTCATTCCCGTCGGGCCCGTCACCGGTCCGCTGGCGGTGGGACGGGTCGCCGCCATCGAGGAGCTCACCGAGTTCAAGAAACCCATCCGGGCCGTCAAGGTCGACATCGGCGAGGCCGAACCGCGTGACATCGTCTGTGGGGCAACCAATTTCGCTGTTGACGACCTGGTCGTGGTGGCGCTGCCGGGCACGGTGCTGCCGGGCGACTTCACGATCTCCAGCCGCAAGACCTACGGCCGGGTGTCCGATGGGATGATCTGCTCGACCGCCGAGATGAACCTGGGCACCGACCATTCGGGGATCCTGGTGCTACCGCCCGGCACCGCCGAACCGGGAACCCCGGCCGCCGATGTGCTCGGGCTCGACGACGTCGTGTTCCACCTGGCCATCACCCCGGACCGCGGCTACTGCCTGTCGGTGCGCGGTATGGCCCGCGAGATCGCGACCGCCTACGACCTCGATTACGTCGACCCGGCCGACGTCGCGCCGCTGCCCGCAAAGGGCGAGGCGCTACCCGTCTCGGTCGAAACCGGCACCGGTGTGCGGCGGTTCGGGCTGCGGCCGGTGACGGGCATCGATCCGGCGGCCGTCTCGCCCTGGTGGATGCAGCGACGGCTGCTGCTGTCCGGTATCCGGACCATCTCACCCGCGGTGGACGTCACCAACTACGTGATGCTCGAGCTCGGACACCCGATGCACGCACACGATCGAAGCCTCGTCACCGGAGGTTTTCGGGTTCGCTTCGCCGATCCGGGGGAGACGGTGGTGACCCTCGACGATGTCGAACGCCGCCTGGACCCCGGCGACGTGCTGATCGTCGACGACGTCGCGACCGCCGCGATCGGCGGCGTGATGGGTGCGGGCACCACCGAGGTGCGCGACACGACGACCGACGTGCTGCTCGAAGCCGCGGTGTGGGATCCAGCCGCGGTGTCACGCACCCAGCGTCGACTGCGGCTGTACAGCGAGGCGGGGCGCCGCTACGAACGCACCGTCGACCCCGCGATCTCGGTCGCCGCGTTGGACCGCTGCGCCACGTTGCTCGCCGAGATCGCCCACGGCACAGTCGACCCCACGCTGACCGACTGGCGCGGCGACCCGCCGCGCGAGGACTGGTCGCAGCCGGCGGTGACCATGGCGGCCGACCTGCCTGACCGCACCGCGGGCATCGCCTACGCGCCGGGCACCGCCGAACGACGGCTCATCCAGATCGGCGCACAGGTCGTCGCCGCCGACGGCATGCTCGCGGTCACCCCGCCGAGTTGGCGACCCGATCTCGTCCAGCCCGCCGACCTCGTCGAAGAGGTGTTGCGGCTGGAGGATCTGGAGAAGATCCCGTCGGTGCTGCCGCTGGCCCCGGCCGGACGCGGGCTCACCCCGGTGCAGAGGCGGCGGCGTGCGATCGGGAAGTCGTTGGGGCTCAACGGGTATGTGGAAATCTTGCCCACCCCGTTCCTGCCCGCAGGTGTCTTCGACCAATGGGGTCTGCCCGCCGCCGATACCCGCCGTTCCACCGTTGACGTGCTCAACCCGCTGGACTCCGATCGCCCGCAGCTGGCCACCACCCTGCTTCCCGGATTGCTGGAGGCGTTGACCCGCAACGTCTCTCGCGGCACCGCCGATGTCGGCCTGTTCGCGATCCAGCAGGTCGTCGTGCCCACGCCGGAGACCCGTGCCCTCGGCAGGATCCCGACCGACCGCCGTCCCAGCGACGACGAGATCGCCGCGCTGGACGCCTCGCTGCCCAGCCAGCCGCAACACGTCGCCGCGGTGGTGGCCGGGCTGCGCGAGCCGGCCGGTCCCTGGGGGCCCGGTCGCGAGGTGCAGCCCGGCGACGTGTTCGAGGCGGTGCAGGTGATCGCTCGCGCCGCCGGCGTCGAGCTCCATCTGCGTCCCGCGCAGCACCTGCCGTGGCATCCCGGCCGCTGCGCCGAGGTGGTGCTCGGCGACCGCGACAGCGGAACCGTCGTCGGTCACGCCGGTGAGCTGCACCCCGCTGTGGTGGAGCGCTCGGGCCTGCCCAAGCGCACGTGCGCCCTCGAACTGGACCTGGACGCCGTTCCGATCGTCGAGCGGCTGCCCGCGCCGAGGGTGTCGCCGTTCCCGGCGGTGTTTCAGGACATCAGCCTCGTCGTCGACGAGGACGTGGCCGCGGCCGCCGTGGTCGACGCGGTCCGGGCCGGGGCGGGTCCGCTGCTCGAGGACGTGCGGTTGTTCGACGTCTACACCGGCCCGCAGATCGGGGAGGGCCGCAAATCGCTGGCGTTCGCGCTGCGGTTCCGTGCCGCCGATCGCACGCTCACCGAGGATGAGGCCAGCGCGGCGCGCGAAGCGGCCGTCGAGGCCGCGGCCGAACGGGTCGGCGCCGAACAACGCCGCTGATTGTGATTTCGGTGCACTAACGATCGCTAGGCGACTGGTATCGCACCCAACCCCCCATCAATGAATTTGCATAGCTATGCATAACCATGCAGAATTGCCTGCATGGTTTCAGTCGCGGTAGCGGGCGCCAGCGGATACGCCGGTGGTGAGATCCTACGCCTCCTGCTCGGTCACCCCGCCTACGCCGACGGCCGGCTGACGATCGGTGCGCTGACCGCGGCCGCGAGCGCGGGGACGTCGCTGGCCGAGCACCACCCGCACCTGTTGCCGCTGGCCAACCGGGTGCTCGAGGCCACCGACAAAGAGGTGCTCGCCGGTCACGACGTGGTCTTCCTCGGGCTGCCCCACGGTCACTCCGCACAGCTGGCCGAGCAGCTCGGTGACGAGACCCTCATCATCGACTGCGGCGCCGACTTCCGGCTCACCGACGCCGCGGCGTGGGAGCGGTTCTACGGGTCCGCGCACGCCGGAAGCTGGCCCTACGGGCTGCCGGAACTACCGGGTGCGCGCGAGCGGTTGCGCGACGCCAAGCGGATCGCGGTGCCGGGTTGCTATCCCACCGCGGCGCTGCTCGCGCTGTGGCCCGCCGTCGCCGAGGACCTCATCGAACCCGCCGTGACCGTGGTGTCGGTCAGCGGCGCCTCCGGTGCGGGCCGGGCGGCCAAGCCCGATCTGCTGGGCGCCGAGGTGATCGGGTCCGCGCGGGCGTACAACGTCGGCGGGAAGCATCGGCACACACCGGAGATCGCCCAGGGGCTGCGCGCGCTCACGAACAAGGACGTCACGGTGTCGTTCACGCCGGTGCTCATCCCCACCACGCGCGGGATCCTGGCGACCTGCACGGCGCGTACGGACGCCCCGTTGTCGGAGATCCGCGCCGCCTACGAAAAGGCTTACGACGCCGAGCCGTTCATCCATCTGCTGCCGGAAGGCCAGCTTCCCAAGACCGGTTCGGTGCTCGGCAGCAACGCCGCGCAGCTGTCCGTCGCGGTGGATGAGGAGGCGAGGACGTTCGTGTCGATCGCGGCGATCGACAACCTCGTCAAGGGCACCGGCGGCGCTGCGGTGCAGTCGATGAACCTGGCGCTGGGCTGGCCCGAGACCGAAGGGCTTTCGATCGTGGGTTTGGCACCGTGACGGGGCCGGGCACGCGGCTGCTGCGCACGCAGGGAGTCACCGCGCCGGAGGGCTTCCGCGCGACCGGGATCGCCGCGGGCATCAAGGCGTCCGGGGCGCTGGACCTGGCGTTGGTGTTCAACGAGGGCCCCGACTACGCCGCCGCCGGCGTCTTCACCCGCAATCAGGTCAAGGCCGCGCCGGTGCTGTGGAGCCAGCAGGTGCTCACCACCGGCCGGCTGCGAGCGGTGATCCTGAACTCCGGCGGCGCCAACGCCTGCACCGGTCCGCAGGGTTTCCAGGACACGCACGCCACCGCCGAGGCGGTCGCGACGGCTTTGAGCGACTGGGGCACCGAGACCGGCGCCATCGAGGTCGCGGTCTGTTCGACCGGGCTGATCGGCGATCGGCTGCCGATGGACAAGGTGCTGCCGGGCGTGACCGAGATCGTGCACGAGCTGGCCGGCGGGCTCACCGGTGGCGAGGAGGCCGCGCGCGCGATCATGTCGACCGACACGGTGCCCAAACAGGTCGCGCTGCACCACGCCGACAACTGGACCGTCGGTGGAATGGCCAAGGGTGCGGGCATGATCGCCCCGTCGCTGGCCACCATGCTGTGCGTGATCACCACCGACGCCGTGGTCAGTTCGGAGGCGTTGCGGGCCGCACTGACTCGCGCGTCCGCGCGCACCTTCGACCGCCTCGACGTCGACGGCAGCTGTTCGACCAACGACACCGTGTTGCTCCTGTCCTCGGGTGCCAGCGCCATCACGCCCAGCCAGAGCGAATTCGACGACGCGATCCTGCGGGTGTGCGACGACCTGTGCCAGCAGTTGCAGGCCGACGCCGAAGGCGTGACGAAGCGGATCGACATCACGGTGACCGGTGCGGCGTCCGAGGACGACGCGCTCACCGGCGCCCGGATGGTCGCCCGCGACAGCCTGGTCAAGACGGCGCTGTTCGGCTCGGATCCGAACTGGGGCCGGGTGCTGGCGGCCATCGGCATGGCACCGTTCAAGATCGATGCCGAACGGATCACGGTGGCGTTCAACGGGTTTGCGGTGTGGAAAGACGGGGCGCCACAACCCGGTGCGCGCGAAGTCGACCTGTCCGGCGCCGACATCGCCGTCACCATCGACCTCGGCGACGGGTCCGCGTCGGCCTCGATCCGCACCACCGACCTGTCGCACGGCTACGTCGAAGAGAATTCGGCCTACAGCTCATGACCGTCGAAACCCCGGTCAAGGCAAAGGTTCTCGCCGAAGCGCTGCCGTGGCTCAAACAGTTGCACGGCAAGATCGTCGTGATCAAGTACGGCGGCAATGCGATGACCGACGACGTGCTCAAGGCCGCGTTCGCGGCCGACATGGTGTTCCTGCGCAACTGCGGTGTGCATCCCGTCGTCGTCCACGGCGGCGGGCCGCAGATCAGCGCGATGCTCAAACGCCTGGGCATCCAAGGTGATTTCAAGGGCGGGTTCCGGGTCACCACACCCGAGGTGCTCGACGTGGCGCGCATGGTGCTGTTCGGTCAGGTCGGCCGGGAACTGGTCGGACTGATCAACGCCCACGGCCCGTACGCCGTCGGCGTCACCGGCGAGGACGCCCAGTTGTTCACCGCGGTGCGCCGCAGTGTGACCGTCGACGGGGTCGCCACCGACATCGGTCTCGTCGGCGACGTCGAGAGGGTCAACGCCGGATCGCTGCGGGATCTCATCAACGCCGGGCGGATACCGGTGGTGTCGACCATCGCACCCGACGCCGACGGGGTGGTCCACAACATCAACGCCGACACCGCCGCCGCGGCGCTGGCCGAGGCGCTGGGCGCGGAGAAGCTGCTGATGCTCACCGATGTCGAGGGTCTGTACACGAACTGGCCCGATCGCGGCTCGCTGGTCAGCGAGATCGATTCGGCCGCACTGACCCAGATGCTGCCGACGCTGGAGGCGGGGATGGTGCCCAAGATCGAGGCGTGCCTGCGTGCGGTCGCGGGCGGCGTGCCGAGCGCACACGTCATCGACGGCCGCGTCGAGCACTGTGTGTTGGTGGAACTGCTCACCGACGAGGGAACGGGGACGAAAGTGGTGCGGTCATGAGTCTGCTGGAGCGGTGGCAGGCCGTCATGATGAACAACTACGGCACCCCGCCGCTGGCGCTGGCCGGCGGGGACGGTGCGGTGGTCACCGATGTCGACGGCAAGGCCTACATCGACCTGCTCGGCGGCATCGCGGTCAACATCCTGGGCCACCGGCACCCCGCGGTGATCGAGGCGGTCACCGCTCAGCTCAACACGCTGGGCCACACGTCGAACCTGTACGCGACCGAACCCGGTGTCGCGCTGGCCGAAGCGCTCGTCGCCCATCTGGGCCACCCGGCCAAGGTGTTCTTCTGCAACTCCGGCACCGAGGCCAACGAGGTCGCGTTCAAGATCACACGTCTCACCGGGCGCACGAAACTGGTGGCGGCACAAGGTGCCTTCCACGGGCGGACGATGGGCTCGCTCGCGCTCACCGGCCAGCCGTCCAAGCAGGCGCCGTTCGCGCCGCTGCCGGGTGAGGTGACCCACGTGCCCTACGGCGACGTCGAGGCGCTGCGCGCCGCGGTCGACGCCGACACCGCGGCGGTGTTCCTCGAGCCGATCATGGGCGAAGGCGGGGTCGTCACACCGCCGGCGGGCTACCTCGCGGCCGCCCGCGAGATCACCGCACAACACAACGCGCTGCTGGTGCTCGACGAGGTGCAGACCGGAATGGGCCGCACCGGAGCGTTTTTCGCCCACCAGCACGACGGGATCACCCCCGACATCGTGACGCTGGCCAAAGGTCTCGGCGGCGGACTGCCGATCGGCGCGTGCATCGCGACGGGCGATACGGCGAACCTGCTGACGCCCGGATTGCACGGCAGCACGTTCGGCGGAAATCCCGTCTGCACCGCGGCCGCGCTCGCCGTGCTGCGGGTGCTGGCCGACGACGACCTGATCGGGCGCGCCGACGTGCTCGGCAAGACGCTGTCGACGGGCATCGAGGCGTTGGGGCACCCGTTGGTCGGACACGTCCGCGGGCGGGGCCTGCTGCTCGGCGTCGTGCTGACCGCCGAGGCCGCCAAACCCGTCGAGGCCGCGGCCCGCGACGCCGGCTTCCTGATCAACGCCGCGGCGCCCGACGTGATCCGGTTGGCCCCGCCGCTGGTGATCACCGAGGCCCAGATCGACAACTTCCTCACCGCGCTTCCCGCGGTCCTCGACAAAGGCGCCGCCTCATGACCGGTATCCGGCACTTCTTGCGCGACGACGACCTGACCCCCGAAGAGCAGGCCGAGGTGTTGAGCCTGGCGGCCGCGTTGAAGGCCAAGCCGTTCAGCAGCCGCCCGCTGGAGGGCCCGAGCGGGGTGGCGGTGATCTTCGACAAGAACTCGACGCGAACCCGGTTCTCCTTCGAACTGGGCATCGCCCAACTCGGCGGGCACGCCGTCGTCGTCGACGGCCGCAGCACCCAACTCGGGCGCGACGAGACGCTGGAGGACACCGGCCGGGTGCTCTCGCGCTACGTGAAGGCGGTTGTCTGGCGGACCTTCGCCCAAGATCGGCTGACCGCCATGGCGGCCGGTGCGAGTGTGCCGATCGTCAACGCGTTGTCCGACGAGTTCCACCCGTGCCAGGTGCTGGCCGATCTGCAGACGCTCGCCGAGCGCAAGGGCACGCTGGCGGGGCTGCGGATGTCCTACTTCGGCGACGGCGCCAACAACATGGCGCATTCGCTGATGCTCGGTGGCGTGACCGCGGGCGTGCACGTGACGGTCGCGGCGCCGACCGGCTTCCAGCCGCATCCGGATTTCGTCGACGCGGCGAAGAAGCGCGCGTCGGAGACCGGTGCGACCGTCACGGTCACCGAGGACCCCGACGCGGCGGCCGACGGTGTCGACGTCCTCGTCACCGACACCTGGACGTCGATGGGCCAGGAGGACGACGGCCTGGACCGGGTCGGGCCGTTCCGGCCGTATCAGGTCAACGACGCACTGCTGGGTCGCGCCGACGCCGATGCCGTTGTGCTGCACTGTCTTCCGGCTCACCGCGGCGAGGAGATCACCGACGAGGTGATCGACGGTCCGCGCAGCGCGGTGTGGGACGAGGCCGAGAACCGGCTGCACGCGCAGAAGGCGCTGCTGGTGTGGCTGCTGGAGCGAGCAGGAGTCGGGCAATGACTTCAGCGGCGACCCGGGCCGGGCGGCAGGCCCGCATCGTGGCGATCTTGTCGTCGCAGTCGGTGCACAGCCAAACGGAATTGGCCACGCTGCTGGCCGAAGAGGGGATCGAGGTCACCCAGGCCACCCTGTCGCGCGATCTGGAGGAACTCGGCGCGGTCAAACTGCGCGGCGCCGACGGTGGCGTCGGCGTGTACGTCGTCCCCGAGGACGGCAGCCCGGTACGCGGTGTATCCGGTGGCACCGAACGGATGTCGCGACTGCTGGCCGAGTTGCTCGTGTCGACGGACGCCAGCGGCAACCTGGCCATCCTGCGGACACCGCCCGGGGCGGCGCACTATCTCGCCAGCGCGATGGACCGCGCGGCACTCCCGTTCGTCGTCGGCACCGTCGCCGGCGACGACACCATCCTGGTCGTCGCACGAGAGCCGATGACCGGCGCCGAACTGGCAACGAAACTCGAATGCATTAGACAAAAGGAGACTTGCTGATGTCCGAACGCGTCATCCTGGCCTATTCCGGTGGCCTGGACACCTCGGTGGCGATCAGCTGGATCGGCAAGGAGACCGGGCGCGAGGTGGTCGCCGTCGCGATCGACCTCGGTCAGGGCGGCGAGGACATGGAGGTCGTCCGCAAGCGCGCACTCGACTGCGGCGCGGTGGAGGCCGTGGTGGTCGATGCCAAGGACGAGTTCGCCGACGAGTACTGCCTGCCCGCGATCCAGTCCAACGCGCTGTACATGGACCGCTACCCGCTGGTGTCCGCGCTGAGCCGGCCGTTGATCGTCAAGCATCTGGTGGACGCGGCGCGCGAACACGGCGGCGGCACCGTCGCACACGGATGCACCGGTAAGGGCAATGACCAGGTGCGTTTCGAGGTCGGGTTCGCCTCGCTCGCACCGGATCTCAAGGTCTTGGCGCCGGTGCGTGACTACGCGTGGACGCGGGAGAAGGCGATCGCGTTCGCCGAGGAGAATGCGATCCCGATCAATGTGACGAAGCGCTCGCCGTTCTCGATCGATCAGAACGTGTGGGGCCGCGCCGTGGAGACCGGATTCCTCGAGCACCTGTGGAACGCGCCCACCAAGGACGTCTACGACTACACCGAGGATCCGACCGTCAACTGGAGCACACCCGACGAGGTGGTCATCGGATTCGAACGCGGAGTGCCGGTCTCGATCGACGGCCGCGCGGTGACCGTGCTGCAGGCGATCGAGGAGTTGAACCGCCGGGCCGGCGAGCAGGGGGTCGGCAGGCTCGACGTCGTCGAGGACCGGCTGGTCGGCATCAAGAGCCGCGAGATCTACGAGGCGCCGGGCGCGATGGTGCTGATCACCGCGCACACCGAACTCGAGCACGTCACGCTCGAGCGCGAACTGGGCCGGTTCAAACGCCACACCGACCAGAAGTGGGGAGAGCTGGTCTATGACGGGTTGTGGTACTCGCCACTGAAGACCGCGCTCGAGTCGTTCGTCGCAAACACTCAGCAGCACGTGACCGGGGAGATCCGGATGGTGTTGCACGGCGGGCACATTGCGGTCAACGGCCGCCGCAGCGCCGAGTCGCTCTACGACTTCAACCTCGCCACCTACGACGAGGGCGATACGTTCGACCAGTCCGCGGCCCGCGGCTTCGTACAGATCCACGGTCTGTCGTCGAGCATCTCCGCCCGCCGGGACTTGGGCATCAAGTGACAACTCCACCGCGAGCGACCGTGTCTGCCCGGCGACACGCCGGTTTCGGGCGTACAAACGCGGCCCCTCGCGCCGAAGTGAGCGACCGCCTATGAGTACCAACGAAGGCTCGCTGTGGGGCGGACGGTTCGCCGACGGGCCGTCGGATGCGCTTGCCGCGCTGTCGAAGTCGACGCATTTCGACTGGGTGCTGGCGCCCTACGACATCCGGGCGTCCAAGGCCCACGCGCAGGTGCTGCACGATGCCGGGCTGCTGACCGACGAACAGCGCGACGGACTCCTCGTCGGTCTCGACAACCTCGCCGCGGACGTTGCGGACGGCAGTTTCGGGCCGCTCGTGACGGACGAGGACGTGCACGGCGTGCTCGAACGCGGCCTGATCGAGCGGGTCGGCGCCGAACTCGGCGGCCGGTTGCGGGCGGGTCGCTCGCGAAACGACCAGGTGGCCACGCTGTTTCGGATGTGGCTGCGCGACGCGATCAGGCGTGTCGCCGACGGCGCGCTGCAGGTCGTCGACGCGTTGGCGACCCAGGCCGCCGCCCACCCGACGGCGATCATGCCGGGCAAGACCCACTTGCAGTCCGCCCAGCCGATCCTGCTCGCACACCATCTGCTGGCGCATGCGCATCCGCTGCTGCGCGACGTCGACCGGTTGGCGGACTTCGACAAGCGCGCGGCGGTGTCGCCTTACGGATCGGGCGCGCTGGCCGGTTCGTCGCTGGGGCTCAACCCCGATACCATCGCCGAGGATCTCGGTTTCGACGCGGCCGCCGACAACTCCGTCGACGCCACCGCGTCGCGGGACTTCGCCGCCGAGGCGGCGTTCGTGTTCTCGATGATCGGCGTGGACCTGTCCCGGCTGGCCGAGGACATCATCCTCTGGAGCACAACCGAATTCGGCTATGTGACCCTGCACGACGCCTGGTCGACCGGCAGCTCGATCATGCCGCAGAAGAAGAACCCGGACATCGCCGAACTGGCCCGCGGGAAGTCCGGGCGGCTGATCGGCAACCTCACCGGGCTGTTGGCGACGCTCAAGGCCCAACCGCTGGCCTATAACCGGGACCTGCAGGAGGACAAGGAACCGGTGTTCGACTCCGTCGCGCAGCTCGAGCTGCTGCTGCCGGCCATGGCGGGGCTGGTGGCGACGCTGCGCTTCGACGCCGACCGGATGGCCGAGCTCGCACCGCTGGGTTACACCCTGGCCACCGACGTCGCCGAATGGCTGGTGCGCAGGGGAGTGCCGTTCCGCGTCGCGCACGAGGCGGCCGGTGCCGCGGTGCGCGCGGCGGAGGCGCGCGGCGTCGGGCTGGAGGAACTCGAGGACGCCGAACTCGCCGCCATCCACCCGGAACTCACCTCGGACGTGCGGGAGGTGCTGACGGTCGAGGGATCGGTGAACTCCCGCGACGCCCGCGGCGGCACCGCACCGGTCCAGGTCGCCAAACAGCTGGGCGCCGTCCGGGAGACGGCCGGTCGACTCCGGATCCGGTTGCAGGAGTGACCGAACGCGTCGAAATCCCGTCGGGAGAGGCGACCCTGGTTGGTCATCTCTTCGGCGGCGACGCGGACCAACCCCGACCGTGCGTCGTGCTGTGCCAGGGCTTCGGCGGGACGCAGGACACCCCGGCGTTGACGGCGAACGCGAAAAGCTTCGCCGACGCCGGCTACACCGCCCTGACGTTCGACTACCGCAACTTCGGTGAAAGTGGCGGCGAACCACGGCAGCTCGTGGACATCGGCGGTCAGCTCGACGACATCGCCGCTGCCGTCGGGTTCGCGCGCGGCCGGCGTGGGATCGACCCCGACCGCATCGTGTTGTGGGGCACCTCGCTCGGGGGCGGCCACGTGGTCACCGCGGCGGCGCGCGACCCACGCATCGCGGCGGTCATCGCCCAGATACCGTTCAACGGCTTCCCCAAGAAAGTCGAGGGACGATCGACGGCCGCCACACTGCGACTGCTGTGGGTGATGGGTGTCGACGCCGTACGCGGCGCCCTCGGCGCGGCGCCCGCGTACATCAAGGCGGTGGGAGAACCCGGTGACCTCGCGGTGATGGCCGGCTCCGAAGCGCAGCGGACCATCGAGGGCATGCAAAGCCGCACGTGGCGCAACGAGATCGCGCCGCGGGCGCTGTTCGCGATGATGCGTTACAAGCCCGGCGACCATGCGCCACGCGTCAAAGCACCCGTGTTGGTCTGTATCGGCACGCGGGACAAGGAAACTCAAGAGGCCGACGCGGCACGGCTCGCCGCGCTCGCGCCGCAAGGCGAACTGAAGGCATACGACCTCGCTCATTTCGACTTCTACCGCGACGACGTCCGGCGGCAGGTGATCGCGGACCAGCTGGCGTTTCTGTCCCGGGTGTTCGATGCGTAGTTCCCGGGCCCGCGGTCAGTCGTCGTCGTTGCAGACCTTGACCTCGAGGCGGCCCTTGTCGACGTCGAGTTCCAGATCGAGTTCTTCGGCCCCGCGGCGGAATTTGATCTCCACCTCCTCGGCCTCCTGATCGTCGACCTGATGCGTCCAACCCTCGGCCGGGGTGGCCGACTCCAAGGTCAGGCGACCGTCGGCGAACGTGACCACCGCGGAGCCCGCGTCGAAGACCTGGTAGCGCCCGTCCGGCGCGGGCTCGAGGCGAACACACTGGTCGCGCGCGGGTCTGGCCGGTGCGGCCGCTCCCGTCTGCGGAGCGGTCCCCGGCGGCGCGCTCTGTCCGCCCTGCGGTTGGGTGGTGGGCGCCGACTCCGTGACGGTCACCGTCGTCTGGGTTTCGCTGCTCGCGTCACATCCCGCCAGGACCAGCGCAGCTCCCGCGAGGGCCGTGACGCCGATTGATCTGCTCTTCATCGTTCCACGCTACGCGCGCAGCTCAGCCGTCCGCCGCGGCCAACCACGCCTCTTCGAGAGATTCCTTGCGGCTCAACAACTCCTGAAGCTCGACGTTGAGCTCGCCCAATCGCACGTGGTCGGCGACGGCCTCGGCCATCGCCTCGTGCAGCGCGGCGATCCGCGACTCGAGCTTGTCCAACTGCCCTTCAATGCGGGCCATCTCCTTGCCGGTGCGTCGCTCCCGCGCCGAGGCCGTTTCGCCTTGCGTTCCCGCCGAAGAGGACGTAGCGGTGGGCGGTGACGCCGTCGCCGCGCGGTCGGCCAGGTACTGCTCGATTCCGCCCGGCAACAGCTCACAGCGGCCACCGCCGGTCAGGGCGTAGGTGACGTCGGAGACCCGTTCCAGGAAGTAGCGGTCGTGGGTGACGACGATCAGCGTGCCGGGCCAGCCGTCCAGGTAATCCTCGATGACGGTCAAGGTGTCGATGTCGAGGTCGTTGGTGGGCTCGTCGAGCAACAACACGTTCGGCTCGTCGAGCAACAACCGCAGGAACTGCAACCGGCGCCGCTCACCGCCTGAAAGCTCCGCCACCCGCGCCGTCAGTTTGTCGCCGGTGAAGCCGAAGTCGCGCAACAAGGTGTCGGCACTGATCTCGCCGCCGCCCGCCAGTTCGGTGATCCGCCGCCGGCTCTCGACGGCGTCGAGAACCCGTTCGCTCCCGTCGAGTTCGGCCAGCGCCTGGCTGAGGTAACCGATCTTCAGCGTGGTGCCCCGCTTGATCGTGCCCGCCGTCGGCGCGAGCTCACCGGCCAACAGTCGCAGCACCGTGGTCTTGCCGGTGCCGTTCACGCCGACCAAACCGATTCGCGCGCCGGGCCCGATCGACCAGTCGACCTTGTCCAGCACCACGGTGTCGCCCGCCTCGAGCCGCACGCGGTGCAGGTCGAAGACGTCCTTGCCCAACCGCGTGCTGGCGAACCGCTGCAGGACCAGGGAGTCCCGAGGCGGCGGTTCGTTCGCGATCAGCTCGTTGGCGGCCTGGATCCGGAACTTCGGTTTCGACGTCCGCGCGGGCGGGCCGCGCCGCAGCCACGCCAGTTCCTTGCGCATGAGGGTCTGCCGGCGGG
>NZ_CVTB01000275.1 GCF_001050015.1 Mycolicibacterium malmesburyense | reverse complement strand
GCGCGGCATTCTGTTCCATCGCAACCCGCCGCGACTTCTTCGAGACGGTCGTCGTCGCCGACTACGACGAGATCCGGGCGCGGCAGGCGGCTTTCGCGGTCGGGGATGCGCGGTTCGTCTCCGCGCGAGTGGACGCCTCCTCCGCCGACGCGGTCGCCGAGCTGGTCCGCACGCACCGGATCACCCACGTGATGAACGCGGTCGACCCCCGCTTCGTCATGCCGATCTTCGACGGCGCCCTCGCCGGCGGCGCCGACTACCTCGACATGGCGATGAGCCTGTCGCAGCGCCACCCGGAGCGGCCGTACGCGCTGGCGGGGGTCAAGCTCGGCGACGAACAGTTCGCCGCCGAACAGCGGTGGCGCGACGCCGGTCGACTGGCGCTGGTCGGTATCGGCGTGGAGCCCGGCCTGTCGGACGTGTTCGCGCGCTACGCCGCCGACCACCTGTTCTCCGACATCGACGAGCTCGGCACCCGGGACGGGTCGAACCTGACCGTCGAGGGTTACGAGTTCGCGCCGTCGTTCTCCATTTGGACCACCATCGAGGAGTGCCTCAACCCGCCCGTCATCTGGGAGGCCGACCGCGGTTGGTTCACCACCGAACCCTTCAGCGAGCCAGAGGTTTTCGACTTCCCCGACGGCATCGGCCCGGTCGAATGCGTCAACGTCGAGCACGAGGAGGTGCTGTTGATGCCGCGCTGGGTCAAATGCAGGCGCGCGACGTTCAAGTACGGCCTGGGCGAGGAGTTCATCGGCGTGCTCAAGACGCTGCACAAGCTCGGGCTCGACCGCACCGACAAGGTGACGGTCGGCAGCGACAACGGCCCCGTCGAGGTCAGCCCGCGCGATGTCGTGGCCGCGTGCCTGCCTAACCCTGCGACACTCGGTCCCAAGATGCGCGGAAAGACGTGTGCGGGCCTGTGGGTGACGGGCACCGGGAAGGACGGCAACCCCCGGTCGACCTACCTCTATCACGTCGTCGACAACGAATGGTCGATGGCCGAGTACGGCCACCAGTGTGTGGTCTGGCAGACCGCGATCAATCCCGTTGTCGCGCTCGAGCTTCTGGCCGACGGCACCTGGAGCGGCAGTGGTGTGCTCGGCCCGGAGGCCTTCGACGCGGTGCCGTTCCTGGACCTGTTGACGGCCTACGGCTCGCCATGGGGACAGAAAGAGCGCTAGCGCGAGCGACCGTGTCTGCACGGTGACACGCCGCATATTCGTGTACAACCGCGGTCGCTCGCGCAGCTTCGCGTGGGCCTGCACTGGCAGGATGAGCGCCATGCCATCCGAGCTCACCGCCGAGCAGGCCGCCGCACGCCTCGCGACTGACGACACGTTGGGGATCCCGCTCGGGCCGGGCCAGCCACCGGCGTTCCTGCGCGCGCTCGGGGAGCGCGACGACTGGACGGACCTGCGCGTCTACGGCGCGCTGCTGGCGGTCGGCACCGAGTTGTTCGCCCGACCCGGCGTGCACTACCTGTCGGGTTTCTACGGTCCGCTGGAACGGGCGCTGCGTGATGGGGGTGCCAACGTCGAGTTCGCGCCGGCGGACTTTCGCCGTTTCGGCCCGCTGCTCGAACGTCAGGCGCCGCGGGTGGTGACCACGGTCGCGACGCCGCCGGACGACGACGGCTGGTGCTCGCTGTCCCTGCACGCCGGCGGCACGGTCGACGAATTACACCGCGCAGGAGGCGATCCCGAACGCCTGCTGATCGTCGAGACATCGCCGGGCTACCCCCGCACCTTCGGCCTCGGAGACGAGCACCGGCATGCGTTGCACGTCGACGAGATCGACATCCTCGTTCACTCGACCGACGCGCCGCTCGCGCTTCCCGAAGCCGAGGCGACCGAGGTCGATACGGCGATCGCACGCCACGCCGTCGCATTCATCCGGTCCGGTGCGACGCTGCAGACCGGAATCGGATCCATCCCCAGCCAGATCGCGACGCTGCTCGCCGAGGGGGACGGTGGCGAATACGGCCTGCACAGCGAGATGTTCACCGACGGCTGCATGAAGCTGCACCGCGCCGGCAAGGTCACCAACACGGGCAAGGGCCTCTACGACGGAGTGAGCGTGACGACGTTCGCGTTCGGCTCGACGGACCTGTACGCCTGGCTCGACGGCAACCGCGACGTCGCGTTCCTGCCGGTGGAGATCGTCAACGCCCCCGAGGTGATCGGCGCCAACCACGAGATGGTGTCGATCAACGGTGCGCTCGCGGTCGACATCCAGGGCCAGGTCGTCGCCGACACCATCGGCGGCAACCAGTTCAGCGGCATCGGCGGCGCAGAGGATTTCGTCGCGGGCGCCGGCCTCGAGCTGTCGGACCGCTCGCTGATCTGCCTGCCGTCGACCTACGAGAAAGACGGCGAGCTGCAGTCGCGGATCATGCCGTGGTTCGGGCCGGGAGCGGTGATCACCACGCCGCGCCACCACGTCGACGTGATCGTCACCGAGTACGGCGCCGCGGAGCTCGAGGGCCGTACGGTCCGCGAACGCGGTGAGGCGCTCGCCGCGATCGCGCATCCGCGGTTCCGCGAGGATCTTCTCGCCGCGGCCGACCGGGCCTCGAAGGGTCGCTCACCGGTCGCCTGACAGACCCAATCTTCGCGCGAGCGACCGTGTCTGCCCCGGACACGCCGCGCGAAACCGGACAACAGCGGTCGCTCGCCGAGGATCAGGGCCGATAAATCCACGGCCGGCGCGGAAGCCGTTGCGGGTCGAACTCGGCGAGCATGCCCGCGACGTCGCGGGCCCGCCAGCCCAACGATTCGCCGATCTGTGCGAGCGCCCGCGCCACGCCGATCTCGGCCAGCGTGACGGCCCCGTCGCGTTTGGCCAACCGCGCGCCATCCTCGTTGAGCACCAGCGGGACGTGGGCGTAGACCGGCTCGGGGTAGCCCATCATCCGGGCGAGATAGGCCTGGCGCGGGGAGGAGGGCAGCAGGTCGTCCCCGCGCACCACCTGATCGACGGACTGGGCGGCGTCGTCGACCACGACCGCGAGGTTGTAGGCGGGCACGCCGTCGCCGCGACGCACCACGAAGTCGTCCACGATGCCGGTGTACTCGCCCTGCAGCACGTCATGGACGGTGTGCACGATGGCGTCGGTGCGCAACCGCAACGCGGGCGGCCGACCCGTCTCGGCTCGCCGCTGGGCGCGCGCGGCGTCGGTCAGGTCCCGGCAAATGCCCGGGTACGCCCCCTGCGGCGCATGCGGAGCACGCGGCGCCTGAGCGATGTCCCTACGGCTGCAATAGCATTCGTAGAGCAGACCCCGGCGTTCGAGTTCGGCGATCGCGGCGGTGTACCGCTCGGGGTGTTCGGACTGCCACTCCACGACGTCCCACGTCAGCCCGATCGCGGCCAGGTCCGCGAGCTGCCGTCGTCCGACGTCGGCGAACGTGCGGTCGTCGAGATCGTCGACGCGCATGAGGAACCGCCGTCCGGTGGAACGGGCGAACAGCCAGGCGAGGATCGCGGTGCGCAGGTTGCCGATATGCAGGTCCGCCGACGGGCTCGGGGCGAACCTGCCTGCGCTCATGAGCGCAATCTATCGGGCAGCGACCCGGGGCCGCACGACCGCGGACCGTCCATCGATCCGGCCCGACCAGCCGTTTCACTTCTTAGCAGTTCTGTCAATGTCGCCTTGAGAACGGCTATCCCGGGTATCCCCGCGCCTGCGCTGGTAATTTGCCTGTGCACCGAGAAACACGGCCCCGCTGCCGGCGCGCTCGCCGGGGCAGGCCGTGCCCGACGGACACGAGGGAACCCATGGACGTCCAAGATCCCGACCAACCGGCTGATCCCGAACATCCTTCCGTCGAGCAGGACCAACCCCCCGGGGTCGTGAGGAAGGCCATCGCGGCGTCGGCCATCGGCAATGCCACCGAATGGTTCGACTACGGCCTGTACGCCTATGGCGTCACCTACATCTCCGCGGCGATCTTCCCGGGTGAAGGCCCCACCGCGACCCTGCTGGCGCTGATGACCTTCGCGGTGTCGTTCCTGGTGCGGCCCTTGGGCGGCTTCGTCTGGGGCCCGCTCGGCGACCGGTTCGGTCGCAGGCAGGTGCTGGCTGTCACCATCCTGCTGATGGCCGGGGCGACCTTCTGTGTCGGCCTGGTGCCTTCCTATGGCGCGATCGGACTGTGGGCGCCGGTGTTGATGGTGGTGCTGCGCATGATCCAGGGCTTCTCCACCGGCGGTGAATACGGCGGAGCGGCCACATTTATGGCGGAGTACGCACCGGCCCGTCGCCGCGGCGTCCTGGGCAGTTTCCTCGAATTCGGCACGCTGGCGGGTTTTTCCGCCGGCGCGCTGATGATGCTCGGATTCTCGGTCTTGCTCAACGACGATCAGATGAATGAGTGGGGTTGGCGGTTGCCGTTCCTCATCGCCGCACCCCTCGGTCTGATCGGCCTTTACCTGCGCACCCGACTCGAGGAGACGCCGGTCTTCAAGGACCTCGAGCAGGAGGAGCGGGAGACGAACATCTGGGCGGAGTTCAAGGATCTCCTCTTCCGATACTGGGGACCGATCCTGCGGCTCGGTGGCTTGGTCGTCGCGCTCAACGTGGTGAACTACACGCTGCTGAGCTATATGCCGACCTACCTGGAGACCGCGATCGGGCTGTCAACCAACATGGCGCTGATCGTGCCCATCATCGGCATGCTGTCGATGATGGTGTTGCTGCCGTTCGCCGGGCTCACCTCTGACCGGTTCGGGCGCAAGCCGTTGTGGTGGATCTCGCTGGTCGGCTTGTTCGTCGCCGTGGTCCCGATGTTCCTGCTGATGTCGACAGGCGTTATCGGCGCCGTCATCGGCTTCGCCGTGCTGGGCCTGTTGTACGTACCGCAGCTGGCGACCATCTCGGCGACGTTCCCGGCCATGTTCCCGACCCAGGTGCGTTACGCCGGGTTCGCGATCGCCTACAACGTGGCGACGGCGCTTTTCGGCGGCACCGCACCCGCGGTCAACGACTGGCTGGTCAATGCGACCGGCGACAACCTCGTGCCGGCGTACTACATGATGGGCGCCTGTGTCGTCGGCGCGATCGCGCTCGTCAAGGTGCCCGAGACAGCGCGCTGCCCGATATACGGAACCAAGATCCCCGGCACCAGGGGTGCGCCCGGCCCGCTTGACTACGAACTCGAGGGCAGCCGCTGAGTCAGAGCACCGCGCTCACCGCGTCGGACCAGATGCCTGCCGCCTGGTCGATCTGCTCGGCGGTCACGACGAGCGCCGGGATGAACCTGACCACCTGCCCCCATGCGCCGCAGGTCAGCAGCAACAGGCCGCGCCGGGCGGCCTCCTGCTGCACCGCCAGGGCCGTCGCGCCGTCGGGTTTGCCTGCGGCGTCGCGGAATTCGGTGCCCAGCATCAGTCCGAGGCCGCGCACATCGGTGATCGCGTCGAACTTGTCGCCCACCGTCTGCAATGCCTCGCGCAACTGGGCGCCGCGTTCGGCGGCGTTGTCGACCAGCCGCTCGTCGGCGATCACGTCGAGGGTGGCCACCGCCGCCGCGCACGCCACCGCGTTGGCGCCGTACGTGCCGCCCTGCGATCCCGGCCAAGCCCGCTCCATCAGCGCCGCCGGCGCCGCGATGCCCGACAGCGGGAAGCCCGACGCCAGTCCCTTGGCCGTGATCAAGATGTCCGGGCGCACTTGCGGGTCGGTGATGAAGTGCTGACTGCCCCAGAACCGCCCGGTGCGACCGAAGCCGGTCTGCACCTCGTCGACGACCAGCAGAATGCCGTACTTGTCGGCGCGCTCGCGCAGTCCCGCGAAGAACCGTTCGTTGGCCGGCACGTAACCGCCCTCGCCGAGCACCGGTTCGATGAAGAACGCGGCGGTGTCGGCGGGGGCGCTGATCGTCTGCAGGACGTAGTCCAGTTGGCTCAAAGCGAAGTCGGTGGCCTGCTCGACCGGCCACCCGAAGTGGCCGGGATCGGGGAACGGTGCGACGTGCACGCCCGCCATCAGCGGCGCGAACCCCGCGCGGAACCGGGTGCCCGAGGTGGTCATCGACGCCGCCGCGACGGTGCGGCCGTGGAAGCCGCCGTGGAAGACGATGACGTTCGGGCGGCCGGTGGCCTGACGGGACAGCCGCAGCGCCGCCTCCACCGCCTCGCTGCCGGAGTTGGCGAAGAACAGCCGGTCCAGTCCGGGCGGCAGCACCTCGCCGAGGCGTTCGACGAGCGTGAGCAGCGGCCGGTGCATGACGGTCGTGTACTGGCCGTGGATCAGCGTGCCGATCTGGCGTTGGGCAGCCTCCACCACGCGCGGGTGGCAGTGTCCGGTGCTGGTCACCCCGATGCCCGCGGTGAAGTCGAGGTAGCGGCGGTCCTGTTCGTCGAACAGCAGCACGCCTTCGCCGCGCGCGGCGACGACGCCGGTCGCCTGTTTGAGGATCTGCGAGAGTTGTGGGGCTTGAGAGGCCGAGGTCATGGCTTGATACTCAGTGGATAGCTGTAGATTGTCAACAATCTGACCATTCGAGGAGGCGTGGTGGACCGCGAACGGCATGTGATCGATGCGGTGGACAAGCGACTGTTCGTCGACGGCAAGTGGGTCGAGGCGAGCGGGGGGCGCACCTTCGACGTCACCGACCCCGCGACCGGGCGGACGCTGTGCGCGGTCGCCGACGCCACCCCCGCCGACGCCCGGGCCGCCCTGGAGGCGGCGGTCGCCGCCCAGCGCGATTTCGCGGCCACGCCGCCGCGGGCGCGCGCCGACATGCTGATGGCCGCCTTCGAACTGCTGCACGCACGCGTCGACGATCTGGCGCTGCTGATGACGCTGGAGATGGGCAAACCCCTGGCCGAGGCGCGCGGCGAAGTCGCCTATGCGGCGGAGTTTTTCCGCCACTTCGCCGAGGAGGCCACCCGTATCGACGGCGGCTATCAGACCGCGCCCGCGGGCGGCGCGCGCTTCCTGATCGCGCGCCAGCCCGTGGGACCCTGCCTGCTGATCACCCCGTGGAACTTCCCGATGGCGATGGGCACCCGCAAGCTCGGACCCGCGATCGCGGCCGGATGCACCAGCGTGATCAAACCGGCGCACCAGACCCCGCTGACGATGCTGGCGCTGATGGGGATCCTCGACGAGGCCGGTGTGCCCGCCGGCGCCGTCAACTGCGTCACCGCGATGGACGCCAACGCGGTGTGCGAACCGCTGATCCGCTCCGGGCTCGCCCGCAAGCTGTCGTTCACCGGGTCGACGCGGGTGGGCCGCATCCTGCTCGAGCAGTGCGCGCAGAAGGTGCTGCGGACGTCGATGGAACTCGGTGGCAACGCCCCGTTCATCGTGTTCGGCGACGCCGATCTCGACGAGGCGGTGGAGGGCGCCATGGCGGCCAAGATGCGCAACATGGGCGAGGCCTGCACGGCCGCGAACCGAATCTTCGTGCACGCGTCGGTGATCGACGAGTTCGGCCGCCGGCTCGCCGATCGGATGGCCGGGCTCAGCGTGGGCCGCGGCACCGAGGACGGGGTCAAGGTCGGTCCGCTGGTCGACGAGGCCGCGCTGCACAAGGTGCAGACGCTGGTCGACGACGCGGTCGGTCGCGGTGCGCGCGTATTGACCGGTGGCACAGCGGTTTCCGGCGACGGAAACTTCTATCAACCCACCGTGCTGACCGGGGTCCCGCGCGAGGCCCGGATGTCGGGTGAGGAGATTTTCGGCCCGGTCGCTCCGCTGACGCCGTTCGAGACCGAGGAGGAGGTCGTCGCCGCCGCGAACGACACCGAATACGGTTTGGTGGCTTACGTTTTCACCAACGACCTGCGGCGGGCCCTGCGCGTCGCCGAGGCGCTGGAGACCGGCATGGTCGGGCTGAACCAGGGCATCGTGTCCAACCCCGCGGCCCCGTTCGGCGGCGTCAAACAGTCCGGTCTCGGCCGCGAGGGCGGGTCGGTGGGCATCGACGAATTCCTCGAGACCAAGTACGTCGGCATCGCCCTGTAGCGGATCAGGCGCCGCGCGACACCCGCGCGACCAACCGGTCGACGGCGTCCTCCATGTGCGCGATCAGCAGCTTGTCCGACAGCTGCACATCACCGGCCCGGATCGCACTGGCCAGCGCCTGATGCTCGACCACGCGGTCGCTGGGGTTGTCGTAGGTGTCGGCCAGCGCGTGCACACACATCCGCGTCTCGACGAGATAGGTCTGATGCATCCGCGACAGCCGCGGGCTGCCCGCCAACTCGACGAGGCGCTCGTGGAAGCGGATGTCGGCCTCGCTGCCCTCCTCGACGTCGGCGGCCGAGGCCATCTCCTCGACGATCGCCAGCAGCTCGTCACCGGCAGATGCGTAGTCGCCCTGCAGGATTCGGCGCGTTGCGGCGCGTTCGATCGCCTCGCGCGCGAGGTACATGTCCGAGGCCACGTCGGGCGTCATGTCGATGACGAACACCCCGCGGTTGCGGATCGCGATCAGCAGACCCTCCTGGGTCAGCCGCTGCATGCCCTCGCGCAACGGCCCGCGGCTGACGCCGAGCTTGCGGGCCAGGTCGGCCTCGATCAGCTGCGTTCCCGGGGCCAGTTCACCGTGGGCGATGGCCTGCCGCAACTTGTCGGCGACGATGCTCGGCGTGGACTCCTGCTCCACCGGCGCGAGGAACTCGGTCACGCGGCCTCCCCGAACAGGCGGCCCAGGCCGGGGATCGCGGGCACTCCGCCGGCGAGTTGCAGGCCCTTCCACACCGTCACCTGGTTGGCGGTCAGCACCGGTTTTCCGACCGCGGCCTCGAGGCGGTCGATGATGGCCAGCGTGTGCATCGCCGTGTCGGGCACCAGCACCGCCTCCGCGTCGGGATGGTCGGCGGCGGTGACCATCTGCTGCACCCGGTCGGGCTCCAGCGTGCCGACCTCGGCGGCGGTGATGATGCCGTGGCTGCCCATCGCCACCACCTCGATGCCGTCGGCGGCGAGGAAGCGCACGAAATGCTCGGCGACGTCGTGTGGGTACGACGCGGCCACCGCCACGCGCCGGATGCCGAGGGCGTGCAGCGCGTCGACGAACGCGATCGACGTCGACGAGGCCGGAACACCGGCCGCCGCAGCGACTTTCGCGGCCTGATGGCGTGCGCCGTCGGGCCCGAACACGAAGCTGCCCGATGTGCACGCCCACATCACCGCCTGCGGACGGGTGTCGGCGAGTTGGCGGACGCCGTCGGCGAGGCGCTCGTCGCCGCCGAGATCGAGCAGCGCGTCGACCCGGTGCGCATCCTCACCGACCGAGGTGATGACCATGGGAAGGCGCAGCCGGCCCGCGACCCGGGCCTCGAGCGCCGGGAAGTCGTCCTCGGCGCTGTGTCCCGGATAGAGCAGTCCTACGGTCGCCATGGCGGCCCCTTCGATCGGCAGATTGTCGACAATGTTAACAACCGGTCCGTAGAGCCCTACGCCTCCAACAGGCGCTGTCCCGGCCCCACGGCCTTGCGCCCGGCGACGCGCAGTGCCGCCCACATCGTCACCTGGTTGGCCGTGACCACCGGCTTCTGCAGCTCGGCCTCCAGTTCGGCGATCAGGTCGTAGGTGGGCAGGTTCGTACAGCTGACGACGATGGCGTCGGCTTCGGGGACGTCGGTGGCGCGCACCAGTTCCGCGGTCCTCGAATACGGCACCGCCCAGATCTGCGAGGTCAGGCCCAGACCGGAGGTGGCGACGACCTCGACCCCGGCCTCCATCAGGTACTTCGTCAGCCCGATCGTCAGGTCCGAGGTGTATGGGGTGACTGTCGCGACGCGGCCGACGCCGAGGTGCCGCAGCGCCTCGAGCATCGAGCCGCTCGTGGTCACCGCCGCCGGAGCGCCCGCCGCCCGCATCGCCGCCACCAGGGCCGCCTCGCCGGCCATCCCCTTGACGAAGCTGCCCGCGGTGCACGCGTACGCGGTGACGATGGGCGAGACCGCGAGCACGTTGGCGGCGCCCGCGACCACGTGTTCGGGGTCGGAGATGTGCACCGCCATGTCGACGGTCACCGGGAGCGGGGCGTATCGGAGCCGGGTGACGAACAAGCTGACGTCGTCGGGCGCCCAACGCCAGAGTTCGCGGTCGAGCGCGAAGTCGTAAGGAGTAACTACGCCTATGCCTACCTGCTGCAATGGTGGGGGCGGCACCAGTTCCCCGATCCTCATTTGCACAGTGTGAGGCCAGAAGCCCAACTCAGCAACAGATTGTTGACAATCCTACGGCGTGTCCCTAGCCTCGGGGCGTGCCAGGCCCCGGGGAGAGCGTGCGAACCACACCGTCGTCGCAGCTCAGAGGCGGTTCGGCCGAACCGGTCATCGCGGTGCTGTGCAAGAATTCCACCGACCGCCCGCCGGGCCTCGAGGGGGTCGCAGCCGACCTTCGCTACTGCACGGCCGAGGACCTCGCCGTCGCCGTGCGCGGCGCCCGCGCGCTGCTGCTGTGGGACTTCTTCTCGACCGCGGTGCGCGACGTGTGGCACGAGGCCACGGACCTCGAATGGATCCACGTCACCGCGGCCGGCGTCGACACCCTGCTCTGCCCGGACTTCGCTGAACTGCGCGACTCCGACGTGGTGGTGACCAACGCCCGCGGCGTGTTCGACCGACCGATCGCCGAATACGTGCTCGGCGCGGTGCTCGCCCACGCCAAGGACAGCCGCACCAGCTACGCGCTGCAGCGCGAGCACCGATGGCAGCACCGCGAGACCCGCGGAATCGCGCGGGCCCGCGCGCTCGTCGTCGGCACCGGCGGCATCGGCAGGGGGATCGCGCAACTGCTGCACGCCGCGGGCATGCAGGTGCGCGGGGCGGGCCGCGTCGCCAGGACGGACGATCCCGACTTCGGTGACGTCGTCGCGAGCGCGGACCTCGCCGACGAGGTCGGCTGGTGCGATCACCTGGTGCTGGCCGCGCCGCTGACATCCTCGACGCGCGGCCTGGTCGACGAGGCGGTGCTGGCCGCGATGAAGCCCGACGCCCATCTGGTCAACATCGGCCGCGGACCGCTGGTGGATGAGTCGGCGTTGCTTTCGGCTTTGCGCGACAACCGGATTGGCGGCGCGACGCTCGACGTGTTCGAGACCGAACCGCTGCCGCCCGACCATCCGCTGTGGGACGCTCCCAACGTGACGATCACCGCGCACATGGCGGGTGACGTGGTGGGCTGGCAAGAGACGCTGGCCGAGCAGTTCGCCGACAATGCGCGGCGCTGGCTGGCGGGGGAGCCGTTGAGGAACGTGGTGGACAAGAAGCTGGGCTACGTGCCGGGCGGAGCCGGAAGGCCGGCGACATCGGAACGGGATTCGCGATGATCCCGACCGCCGCCGAGCTGCTGCGGGGTTACCGCGACAAGACCATCTCGCCCGTCGAGGCCACGCAGGCGGCGCTGGACGCGATTGAGGCCTACGACGGCGCGGTCAACGCCTACGTGTTCGTCGACCCCGAGGGGGCGCTGGCCGCGGCGCGTGCATCGGAGGCGCGCTGGCACGCGGGGCAACCGCTCGGGCCGGGCGACGGCTTGCCGACGTCGATCAAGGACGCGCTGTGGACCAGGGGGTGGCCGACGCTTCGCGGCAGCTGGCTCATCGAGGAGGCCGGGTCGTGGGACGAGGACGCGCCCTGCACCGCGCGACTGCGCGAGACCGGCGCGGTGCTGCTCGGCAAGACCACGACGCCGGAGTACTCGTGGAAGGGCGTCACCGACTCGGCGCGCTTCGGCGCCACCGGGAATCCGTGGGATCCCACCAAGACGGCAGGCGGATCGAGCGGCGGCAGCGCCGCGGCGGTCGCCCTCGGCATGGGCGTGTGGTCGGTCGGAACCGACGCGGGCGGATCGGTGCGGATTCCCGCTGGCTTCACCGGAACCGTCGCGCTCAAGCCGACGTACGGCCTGATCCCGCACTACCCGCCGAGCCCGTTCGGGACTTTGGCCCACCCCGGCCCGATGACCAGGACCGTGGTCGACACCGCCGCGCTGATGGACGTGATCACCGGTTTCGACGCGCGCGACTGGTCGGCGATGCCGACACCGCGCGAATCGTTCCTGACGGGGCTCGACGACGGCGTCGCGGGCCTGCGCGTGGCGTTCTCGCCGAGGCTCGGCTATGTGCGCAACGACCCGGACATCGACGCCGCGGTGCGGGCCGCGGTGCACGTCCTCGCCGACGCGGGAGCCCGGGTCGAGGAGGTCGACCCCGGCTTCCGCGACCCGATCGACGCCTTCCACGTGCTGTGGTTCTCGGGCGCGGCCAAGGTGTTGCAGGCGTACGGCGAAGCGGTCGACGATCGCGTCGACCCGGGGCTGCGTCGGATCGCGGCGGTGGGTGCGACGTTCTCGGCGTCGGACTACCTGGACGCGACCGCGGTGCGGATGCAACTCGGGGAGGTGATGGGCCGGTTCCACCAGGACTACGACGTGCTGGTCACGCCGACGCTTCCGCTGCCGGCCTTCCCCGTCGGCCGCGACGTGCCCGACGGCTGGCGATCGCACTACTGGGCGAGTTGGACGCCCTACACCTACCCGTTCAACATGACTCAGCAGCCCGCGCTGAGCGTGCCGTGCGGCTTCACCTCCGCGGGCCTGCCGATCGGGCTGCAGATCGTCGGCCCGCGGCACGCCGACGGGTTGGTGCTGCGGGTGGGCCGCGCCCACGAGATGGGCACCGACTGGCACCGGCGCACACCGGCTTTGATGACAGAAGGAGTTCGATGAGCAGGCTGATCACCGTGTCCCTCGACAAGCGCGGCGTCAGCTGCACCGCCCGCATGCTCGACGACGCGGCGCCGCGCACGTGCGCGGCGGTGTGGGATGCGCTTCCGTTGTCGGCGCCGGTGTTTCACGGCAAGTACGCCCGCAACGAGATCTACACGCTGCTACCGGGATTCGCACCGACGGACCCGGGCAAGGAGAACACCACGGTGACGCCGATCCCCGGCGACCTGTGCTGGTTCTCCTTCGACTCCGACCAGCTGGGCAACCCGGCCTACGGTTACGAAAACACCGCCGGGACGGGCACCACGGGCGCGATCGTCGACCTGGCGCTGTTCTACGGCCGCAACAACCTGCTGATCAACGGGGATCAGGGCTGGGTGCCGGGCAACGTGTTCGGCGCCGTGATCGAAGGCCTCGACGAGATGGCGGAAGCCTGCCAGGACCTGTGGATGGGCGGTGTGCGCGGAGAAACCCTGAGCTTCGCGCGCCTGGGGGACTGAGGCGGGCCTACAGCGGCTGCAGGCTGATCGGCTGCTCGCTCTCGCCCGGGCCCGGGTCGTTGCAGGATCCGGCCTTCCACGTGTAGCGCAGGCTCCCCGTCAGGTTCGCCGGATCGAACGAATACGTCATGTCGGCCGGGCCGGTGCTGCCGTCGGCGCACGGACGTCCGTTGGCGACGTCATGGCGCTCGACGACCCACGGGCCGTCAGCCTGCTTGCTGATCTGTGCGATCAACCCCGTGGAGCTTGAAATCGTTCCGCCGCAACGTCCGTCGGGCGCGCACTGGCTGGTGATGGACCATGTGTTCGTGGTGGGGCCGTTGACGTACCGGTATTCGCCATCCAGCCGCCCCTGTGCCCATGCCGGGCCGGCCACTACGACGGCGGCGCCGGCGAGCACCACCGCGGCGGCCGTCGCTCGTGTGATCACCATGTCTGCAGCATCACATGTCTCGCGCGGCGAGGTCGTCGGGTTGGCGAAAGTCATTGCGGTCAGCCGAGGCCGGGGACGATGTCGCGCAGCTTGAACGTGACCGGCTGCGCGAGTTGGTCGAAGGTGCACGAGCGGGGGTCGCGGTCGGGGCGCCAGCGGTTGAACTGGGCGGTGTGGCGGAACCGCACGCCCTCCATGTGGTCGTAGCGGACCTCGACCACCCGTTCGGGACGTAGCGGCACGAAGGACAGATCCTTACCCGCGTTCCAGCGCGATCCGCCGCCGTAGCGGCGCACCACATCGGGATCGGCGTGGGCGGCCCAGTTCCACGGATGGTTGTCGAATGTCGTTATCAGCGGCTGGAATTCGGCGAACAATTCGCGGCGGCGGGCCATCGGGAAGGCGCCGATCACGCCGACGGATGCCAGCGTGCCGTCGTCCTGGTAGAGCCCCAGCAGCAGTGACCCGATCGCATCCTCTCCGGACTTGTGCACGCGATACCCCGCGACGACGCAGTCCGCGGTGCGCTGGTGTTTGATCTTGAACATCACGCGCTTGTCGGGCTGGTAGGTCACGTCGAGGGGTTTGGCGATGACGCCGTCGAGGCCCGCGCCCTCGAACTCGTCGAACCAGCGGTGTGCCGTGGCGAGGTCAGTGGTCACCGGCGTGACGTGGAACTTGGGACCGGCGTCGGACAGTGCGGCGACGAGCGCGGCGCGGCGTTCGCCGAAAGGCCTTTGTGTGTAATCGATGTCGTCGAGCGCGAGAAGATCGAACGCGATGAACGAGGCGGGCGTCTTCTCGGCCAGCATCCGGACGCGCGACTCCGCCGGATGGATGCGTTGCTGGAGCGCTTCGAAGTCGAGGCCGTGGTCGGCGGTGACGATGATCTCGCCGTCGATGACGCAGCGCGCCGGCAACTCCTGTCGGGCGGCGTCGACGAGTTCGGCGAAGTAGCGGGTCATCGGCCGCTCGTTGCGGCTGCCGAGTTCGACCTCGTCGCCGTCGCGAAAGCAGATCGACCGGAAGCCGTCCCACTTCGGTTCGTAGGACGCGTCCGCGGGAATCGCCGCCACCGACTTGGCCAGCATCGGCTTCACCGGCGGCATCACGGGCAGGTCCATCCGGCGATTGTCGCAGGGCGGACGCCGATGACATTTCCCCGTGTCGGGGGTCTGACGTGGTGTGGACGCAATAATGGGCAAGGTGGACCTCCCCGTACTGCCCCCGCTCGAGCCGATGCTGGCGAAAGCCCAGGCGAAGGTTCCGCCGGAGGCGGGGGTGTGGTCCTACGAGCCGAAGTGGGACGGCTTTCGTGCCCTGGCCTTCCGCGACGGCGACAAGGTCGTGCTGCTCTCCCGCAACGGTAAGGACCTCGGCCGGTACTTCCCCGAGGTCGTCGAGGCGGTGCGCGACGAGCTGACGCCGCGATGTGTCCTCGACGGGGAAATCGTCGTGCCCCGCGAGTTCGGCGGGCGCACCCGTCTGGACTGGGAGTCGCTGAGCCAACGCATCCACCCCGCCGCCAGCCGCATCAAGATGCTCGCCGAGCAGACCCCCGCCCATTTCATCGGCTTCGACGCGCTGGCCACCGGCGACACGTCACTGCTCAAGGAACCGTTCCGGGTCCGCCGCGAAGCGCTTCTCGACGCGGTGACCGAGAAGCAGTGGTGCCACGTCACCCGCACCACCGAGGATCCCGAGCTCGGCGCGCAGTGGCTCGAGGAATTCGAGGGCGCCGGACTCGACGGCGTGATCGCCAAACGGCTCGACGGCCCGTATCTGCCCGGTAAGCGCGAGATGGTCAAGGTCAAACACGCCCGCGACGCCGACTGTGTGGCGATCGGCTATCGGATCCACAAGAGCGGCGAGGGCATCGGCTCCCTCCTGCTGGGCCTGTACGACGACGACGGCGAACTCCACATGGTCGGTGGCGCAGCGTCCTTCACCGCGAAGGACCGACTCAAGCTGTTGGCCGAACTCGAGCCGCTGCGTGAGGGCGACGAGATGCGCGAAGGCGATCCCAGCCGCTGGAACTCGGCCGCCGACAAGCGGTGGGTCCCCATCCGGCCGGAGAAGGTGTGCGAGGTGGCATACGACCAGATGGAGGGTAACGGCGGTGCCGCACGGCGTTTCCGTCATGCGGTGAAGTTCCGGCGCTGGCGCCCGGACCGCGACCCGGAAAGCTGCACCTTCGACCAGCTCGACGTCCCGCTCAACTACGACCTCTACGACGTACTGGAGTCCTGAAATGCCCACCGCCGCAGAGGAAATCGACGTCGACGGCACGAAGGTCCGGCTGACCAATCGTGACAAGGTGTACTTCCCGAAGCTCGGCAAGAACGGCACCAAAGGCAAGCTCTTCGACTACTACCTGTCCATCGCCGAACCGATGGTCGCTCTGCTGCGCGACCGGCCGGTGCACCTGCAGCGATTCCCCGACGGCATCGACGGTGAGGAGATCTACCAGAAACGCGTCCCGCAGAAGCATCCCGACTACCTCGAGACCTGCACCGTCACCTTCCCGTCCGGCCGCACCGCCGACG
This sequence comes from Mycolicibacterium malmesburyense, assembly GCF_001050015.1. The sequence goes on along the minus strand of NZ_CVTB01000275.1, from coordinate 16,099 downwards.
CCCTCAAGGTCACCCACGCCTCGGCGATCGCGTGGGCCGCGCAGATGGGCACGATCACCTTGCACCCGTGGCAGGTGCGGTGCCCCGACACCGAGCACCCCGACGAACTGCGCATCGACCTGGACCCGCAGCCGGGAACCGGTTTCGGCGATGCCAGTTCGGTCGCGGTCGACGTGCTCAAACCGCTGCTCGACGAGCTGGGCCTGATCGGTTATCCGAAGACCTCCGGCGGCCGCGGCGTCCACGTCTTCATCCGCATCAAGACCGACTGGGACTTCATCGAGGTGCGTCGCGCGGGGATCGCGCTGGCCCGCGAGGTCGAGCGTCGAGCCCCCGATGCGGTGACCACGTCGTGGTGGAAGGAGGAACGCGGTAAGCGCATCTTCATCGACTACAACCAGAATGCGAGAGACCGCACCTTCGCCTCGGCGTACTCGGCGCGCAAGACGCCGATCGCCACCGTCTCCACCCCGTTGACCTGGGACGAGCTCCGTAGCGCCGACCCCGACGACTACACGATCGCGACCGTTCCGGATGTAGTTGCGGGACGGCCCGATCCGTGGGCCGACATCGACCGCAAGCCGCAGTCGATCAAGAAACTGCTGGACATGGTCAAGGCCGACGAGGAGCGGGGCCTCGGAGATCTGCCGTATCCGCCGAACTATCCGAAGATGCCGGGCGAGCCGCCGCGCGTGGCGCCGAGCAAGAAGGTCGCCGCGAACTGGGACGAGGACGGCAATCCGGTCTGACGGTTGATTTGCGGTTTGTGTTACCCGTCACAGGGGTACGGGGACTTCATGATCAAGCAAGTCAGTGTTGCCTTGGGTGTCCTCGCGGTTGCGGTCGGCTGTTCGAATCAGGCGTCCGACGATTCGGCGACCACCACCACCACGACCACCACGACCACGGGCTCGGCGAGCGCCGAAGGCCTGACCGCCCAGATCAATACGCTCGACGGCAGACACGTCGCCGACGCCAACGTCGACTTCACCGGCGGATTCGCCACGGTGACCGTCGAGACCGTCGAGGACGGCATCCTGTCCCCGGGGTTCCACAGCATGCACATTCACGGGGTCGGTGTCTGTGAGGCCGGCGACGGTTTCGCATCGGCGGGCGAGCACTTCCAGGCGCCCGGCCACACCGCCATGCCGGCCAGCGGTGATCTGCCGCCGCTGCTCGTGCGGTCCAACGGCGCGGGCAAGTTGGTCGTCACCAGCGACGCCTTCACCGAGGAGCAGCTCACGACGCCGCAAGGGTCGTCGATCGTCCTTCACGAGAGTGCGGACGTCGAAGGCGGTGACCCCGCCGCGGCCGAACAGCGGATCGCGTGCGGCGTGCTCAGCCCGGGGACCGCGGGCACCGCTCCCGTCGAGACGCAGACGACCGTCGTCACCACGACCGCGGTTGCGCCTCCTCCGCCGGCCACCGTCACCGAGACGCCGGCCGAGACCACCCCGCCGCCGGCCGAAACCCCGGTCACGACGACCCCGCCGACCGCGACCGAGACCGTCACCGAGACCGAGTCGCCGTCGCCGACCACCACCACGGTCGCCCCGCCGCCCGGCGGCTGACACGACTCGCTCAGCGCGCCGAAATGCAGCCGCTCGGTCGATGAACCGGGTCTCCTGTTCACATGCGCGTTTCGACGACCGTCCGGCGATGGCTGGCGGGCCTGGCACTGTTCGCACTCGTGGGCAGCGGTGTCGGGGTGGCGGCCGTGATGGTCATGGGCTCGGTCAAGCAGGCGAAGCAGGCCGAGCACGCCGAGGCGTCGCGCGCCGCACTCGCCCCGCAGCCGAAGGTGCCGACGCCAATGGAGTTCGCGATCAACGTCAAAGTGACCGACCAGCACTGTGCGCCCGAAGCGCCCGGATGCTTCTACAAGTACTCGATCGAGCCGAAATACATTGGCATGCATCCGCTTCCGGAGACCCCGTTCACCGTCTTCTACGAGGTGGTGGGCGGTAACGCCCCCCAGAAGGGCGAGTTCACCGTCGAGAACGGCCAGGCCCAGATCCTCCAGGACGTCGTGTTGGAGGGTCCACCGGCCGCCCAACTCGAGGCGAAGGTGCTGCAGGTGACCGGCTGACGCTTACCGACGAGGTCCGACGCCGCGCGCCTGCGGCAGCGGCAGGTCGTTGTAGGTGGCGATGCCGGGTGGCGCCGCGACGACCGCCGGAATCGCGTGAATCGGTGGCATGGCGGTCATGATGTGGCCGAGCACGAAGAAGTCCTCAATCGACTTGGCGTTCTCGATCATGTCCTGCGGGGGCAGGAAGCCGACCTGCATGTTGACCGACGGCCGTCCGTCGATGGTGATCTTCCAACCGTCACCGTCGAGTTGCCAGTCCGGGTCGAGGGTCTGGCCCTTCTTCCACCGGACGTTGATGTCGACGACCGTCTTACCGTCGACGATGCCCTGCCAGCTGGCGTACACGCCCGCGACGTGCCCGGCCGGAATGGTCCACGACGCCATCACGAGATCCTCTGTGGTCTGGGCGTATTCGGACACGCACTTGATCTCGTCGAGCTCGACGCCGATCGAGTCGGCGACCAGTCGGACGGCCTCGGCGAACACCGCGGTGCCTTTGGAGGCCATCGGCTGCAGGGCCGGATCGTCGATCGCGGTGCCGAAACCCACCGGCCGCTCGGTATCGGGGGAGTCGTAGAGCGTGGTGTCGGCGGACTCGGAGATGGTGATCTTGTCGACCCGGTCGCATGCCGTCGCGGCCACGATGGCGAGCAATTCCGCGAAACCGGGGCTCACTCCCGAGCCGAACAGCGTCGAACCGCCGCGCTTGCACGCCTCGTCGAGCTTGTCCCGGTCGTCACCGAGGTTGTGTCCGGTGATGAACGATGCGGACGACACCACGTTGATGCCGGCTTCGAGGATGCGCGCCAGTTCATCGACGTCGATCCACATCGGGTTGTAGACCACGACGTCGGGCTTCAACGCGAGCAGGGCGTCGATGTCGCTGGTCGCCGTCACGCCGAGGGGTTCGAGGCCGGCGAGCTCTCCGGCGTCCCTGCCGGCCTTGTCCTGCGACCAGGCGTACAGGCCGACGAGTTCGTAGTTCGGGTTCTTGGCGATCGCCTCCACGGAGCTCTTTCCGACATTGCCGGTGGTCCACTGCACGACGCGATAAGGAGTGTTTGGCACCCGCACAGCATAGGAAAGCGAGACGCTTCGCGGGGGTGTTTTTACCGGGCGGCGAAAAATTCGTTGCCGACCGCATAGTCTGACTCCGGTGAGTGGCCGAACGAGGGGGCGACCGGCCCGGATCAGCCGCGACCAGATCGTCGCGGCGGCCCGCGAGGTGGCGAGCGCGGACCTGACGATGCAGTCGGTCGCCGACGTTCTCGGCGTCAGCCGCAAGGCCCTGCACTACTACGTCGGCGACCGGGAGGGCCTGCTGACGCTGATGGTGACCGACCTTTTCGAACGCGAGCTGACCAGCGTCGAGCTGCCCGACGGCGACGACTGGAGGGCGGTCCTGCGGGCCTACGCCGTCGCGTTCCGGGACGGCCTCATCCAGGTCGGCGCGGCCACCGACTTCACGCGGTTGCGGGGCATCGGCGCGGCCGCCGCGCTGGCGCTCGCCGATCGGGTCCTCGACGCGCTGCTCACCGCGGGCTTCACCCCCGACGTCGCCCGGTACGGGTTGACCGCGGCGTCCAACATCGCGCAGTCCGCGGCCCACAGCAGCGCCGCGCAGACGCCGTCGGGGATGCACCGGCACCGCGCGGAGACGTCGGCGGCCCTGGAGTGGGAACCGCAGGACACCTATCCGGCGCTGCGCGCGGTGCTCGTGTCTGCCGAGTCGCAGCGGCACGATGCCGAGCACCAGTTCGACTTCGAGCTCGAGGTGCTGGTCTCGGGCCTTGAACGCCTCCTCGGTGGTTAGAGGGGCGTCAGGGTGGCCTTGCCGGACCGCTCGATCCCGCCGCGGTCGATCCACGTCAGGTCGACCACATCGCCGGGATAGTGACGGTCGAGCACGGAGGTCAGCGTGGTCGCCGAGTCGAGCGGGGTGCCGTCGAGCACGAGAAGCATGTCGCCGGGCATCAGCCCCGCCCGATCGGCGGGCCCGCCGCGCAGCACGTCGGCGATCTGCACGCCCGGGCCGCGCTGCGCCGTGCGCACCCCGACACCGAGCAGCACCGGCGGGCCGATGTGCACGTCGGCCGACGGCGCGCGCGACCGGATCTGGTTGGCGATCGGCAGCGCGTCGTTGATCGGGATCGCGAAGCCCTCGCCGCCCGGGCCGAAGCGGAAGTTCACCGACGCCGCGGTGGTGATGCCGACGACCTGTCCGGCGCCGTTGACCACGGGCCCGCCGGAATCGCCGGCGACGACCGGCGCGGCGAACTCGATGAGCCCCTCCAACTCGTCCTTGCTGCCGGTCAGCGAGTCCTCGGCGTTCACCGTCCGGCCGAACGCGGTGATGGTGCCGACCTCGCGGGTCAGCGGCCCGTTCGTCCCGTTGGCGTTGCCGAGCGCGACGACGGGTTCGCCGGGTGCCAGCAGCGCGGAATCGCCGAGCGGCGCGACGGGCAGGCCGGTCGCCCCGATCAGCTGCAGGACCGCGATGTCGCGCCCGCGGTTGTAGCCGAGGAGCTCGGCCGGGTAGGACCGGCCTCCGACGCTCGCGGTGATCCGGTCGGCGCCGGAGACGACGTGGAAGTTGGTCAGGACCTGACCGTTGGGATCGATCACGAAGCCCGCGCCGTTCCCATACGCGCCCTGATAATCGATCTCGGTGTCGATGCGTACGACAGCGGGTTCGACCTGGACGGCGGCGGCGATCGGGTCGCCGGGAGCGGCCGCGGCCGGGAAGGCCGGAACGACCACGGCCAGCGCGGTGGCCAGTGCGATCAGCAGCGTCGCCAGCGGACGCGGGATGGCGAATTTGCCCATAGGCCCATATTGCCCGATGTCGGGCCGACTAATCGTCCAAGGCGACGCCGCCGCGCAGGCGCCGACGGCGTCGACGTGCGGTTTCGGGTCGGCGATTGCGCAGTTTGCCGTCGGCGGGCTCGGCTTCTTCGGTGGCCTCGGATGCGGGTTCCGTCTCCTCGGCGTCGGCTTTCGCGTCTGAGTCTGAGTCGTCCTCGGCCTTGACCACGCCGTTGTCCTCGTCGGCGGCCTCGGCCTCTTCGTCGGCGGCCTTCGCCTTGTCCTCGGTGGCCTCCGCCTCGTCCTCGTCGGCCGCCACTGAGGCCTCGTCCTCGTCGGACGTGACCTCGTCGTCGCCCTTCTTGCCCCGACGCCGCTGCTTTTCGGCCTTGACCTTGAGCGGTTTCGGCGGGGGCGGCGGCAGCTCGGCGACCCAGGCCAGGTAGAACGCGGAGATGCCGAGCAGGGCGATCGCCGCGGCGGCGCCGTAGATACCGAACAACCACCTGCCCGCCGCATCGAGCGACAGCCAGATCTCGCTGATCGCCGCGCCGACGATCAGCAGCCCGGCCAGCACATGCAGGGCGATGGACCAGGTCCGCAGCGTCAGCGCCATCTGCGGTGTGCCGAACTCAGGCCTGCGCGTCCGCAGCAGCGTGAAGACCACCGGCAGCGCGGCCAACCCGATCAGCGCGCCGCACACGATGCGCATCACGGTGCCGAGCGTGTGCGGGATGTCGCCGGACAGCTCGTACCAGCGGGGCAGGACGAAGAAGAAGTACAGAACACCGGCGACGACGCTGAACAACGCGTGCCAGGTAACCGCGACAGTGCGGCTCATTCTCCTCCTAGACGATTGTTGGTCCGGGGTGCGACCGGGTGTGGTGGTCGGATCACCTCCGACGGGCCGCACCCCGGGCCGAGTGCGGAGGATGCGGGATTTGAACCCGCGAGGGCTATTAACCCAACCCGCGTTCCAGGCGAGCGCCATAGGCCACTAGGCGAATCCTCCGCGGGCCATGGTAGCCGACCTCGAGACCGAGCCGATCGGGATGCTTCGCCTCCTTCCCGGGTCGTCCCCCTCGCCCTTCGGGCTGGGAGGTGCCCCCAGCGCATTCCGCCCTCCGAAGCCTCGGGTATTAGACTCGCCGTGGACCCCGCGCGGCGTCCATCCTGTGAACTCCCCCAGGGCCGGAAGGCAGCAAGGGTCAATGGGCTCTGGCGGGTGCGCGGGGTCCCCTCATTTCACGGCTCTCCACTTGAAAGGCTTCTGGTGTCATTTCTGTCGCTCGGTCGGGACGAACTCGCCGCAGAACATGAGCAGCAGAAGCGCAATTACGCCGAACTGCAGGCCAAGGGCCTCAAACTCGACCTGACCCGCGGTAAGCCGTCCGCGGCGCAGCTGGACCTGTCGAACAAACTGCTCGAGCTGCCCGGCGCCGACGACTTCCGCGACGGCGACGGCACCGACGTCCGCAACTACGGCGGCGTGCACGGCCTGCCCGAGCTGCGCGCGATCTTCGGTGAGCTGCTCGGCATCCCGGTGCAGAACCTGATCGCCGGGAACAACGCCAGCCTCGAGCTGATGCACGACGTCATCATGTTCTCGATGCTGCACGGCGGGCCGGACTCGCCGCGGCCGTGGTCGCAGGAGCCCGTGCTGAAGTTTTTGTGCCCCGCGCCCGGCTACGACCGCCACTTCGCGATCACCGAGAGCCTCGGCATCGAGATGATCACCGTGCCGATGCTCGAGGACGGCCCCGACGTCGACCTGATCGAGGAGCTCGTCGCCGCCGACCCGGCCATCAAGGGGATGTGGTGCGTTCCGGTGTACTCGAACCCCACCGGCGTCACGTTCTCCTGGGAGACGGTGCGCCGACTCGTCCAGATGCGAACGGCGGCAAAGGATTTCCGTTTGATATGGGACAACGCCTACGCCGTTCACACGCTGACCCACGACTTCGTCCGCAACATCGACGTGCTCGGTCTGGCCGAGGCCGCGGGTAACGGCAACCGCCCGCTGGTGTTCGCCTCGACGTCGAAGATCACCTTCGCCGGCGCGGGCGTCAGCTTCCTGGGCGCGTCGCTGGGCAACATCGCCTGGTTCCTGCAGCACGCCGGCAAGAAGACGATCGGACCGGACAAGGTCAACCAGCTGCGTCATCTTCGGTTCTTCCGCGACGCCGACGGCGTGCGGCTGCAGATGCAGCGCCACCAGCAGCTGCTGGCCCCGAAGTTCGCCGCGGTGCTGGAGATCCTCTCCGACCGGCTCGGCGGGTCGAAGATCGCGTCGTGGACCGAACCCAAGGGCGGCTACTTCATCAGCCTCGACGTGCTGCCCGGAACGGCCAAGCGCACGGTGGCGCTCGCCAAGGATGCGGGCATCGCGGTGACGGAGGCCGGCGCGACGTTCCCCTATCGAAAAGACCCCGACGACAAGAACATTCGCATCGCCCCGACGATGCCGCCCGAGCCCGAGCTGCGGGTCGCGATCGACGGCCTGGCGACCTGCGCCCTGCTCTCGGCGACCGAGGCGCTGCTCAAGGACTCTTAGTCAGCCTTCGGGCCTATTTGTGCATCTTACGACGAAATTCGCCAAGAAGCGTCGTCAGATTCACAACCGAAACCCACGCGAGCGCAACGCGCTTTCGACTCTGGCCACATAGGTGGTGCGCCGGTAGCGCAGCAGGTCTCTGCTGACCCGGATGATCGACCAGCCGAGCTGGGTCAAGGCGAACTGCTTGTCGATGTCGCGCTGCCTCACCCTCGGATCGGTCCAGTGTTGCGGGCCGTCGTATTCGATACCGACCTTGAAGTCCTCATACGCCATGTCGAGCCGGGCGAGGAACTGCCTGTACTCGTCGAATACGCGAACCTGCGTCTGCGGCGGCGGAAGCCCCGCCTCGATCAGCGCCAGCCGGGCGACCGTCTCCTGCGGGGATTCCGCACCAGCGTCCATCAGCGGGAGCACGCGTCTGAGCCGAGGAATGCCGCGGGCGCCCGCATGCGCGGCAATCACCGCCTCCACGTCGACGTGTTTGAGGCCGGTGGCGTTGGCGAGAGCGTCGAGACGCTGCACTGCGACGGTCGGGTCTTCGAGATGGCGACCGAGGTCGAACGCCGTGCGAGCCGCAGTCGCCACACGCATCGCAGTCATGTTCAGGAGTTCGTTCGGTAGTACACGTTCTGTCCGGACGATGAGTTTGGTTGGCGCCCTGCGGTTGTCGTGGATTAGTTCAGCGGTCTCCGACCCGTCGATGTACTTGGTGCCCAGTACAGCCGCTGCCGACAGGCCCGCGACGATTCCGCGCCGCTTCGACCACAGCCAGGCTGCCTGCGCGCGATCGCGCGCCGATACTGTGGCGTCGCGTGGGACGTAGATACCCGGATACATCGGGGCGTACAGGCGGCGCATCGCGCGCTCGGAGATGGCGCCGGTCGCCAACGCTTCGCTCCCGACGAACGGCCATGGCAGCTCGGTCATGCTCGTACGGTGCATGCGGGGACCGACGAATCATGGCTGCGGTCGCGAGTCATGCACAGGCTCGTCACCGTTTGTGAACCTGACGACGCTTAGAGTGTCCAAACCGTCGTCAGATGCACAACCGAGCGACACAGGGCTGGCCCGCCCGGCCGTCACACCGCGCCGGTAGCCTGCTGACCGTGGCGCTCTACCGCAAGTACCGGCCCGCGACCTTCGCCGAAGTCGTCGGCCAGGAACATGTCACCGAGCCACTGTCGACGGCGTTGACGTCCGGCCGGATCAACCACGCGTACCTGTTCTCCGGTCCGCGCGGATGCGGTAAGACCTCGTCGGCGCGCATCCTGGCCCGGTCGCTGAACTGTGTGCAGGGTCCGACGGCCACACCCTGCGGCGTGTGCGATTCGTGCGTGGCGCTCGCGCCGAACGGACCCGGCAGCGTCGACGTCGTCGAACTCGACGCCGCCAGCCACGGCGGCGTGGACGACACCCGCGAGTTACGTGACCGCGCGTTCTACGCGCCCGCACAGTCGCGGTATCGCATCTTCATCGTCGACGAGGCGCACATGGTCACGACGGCGGGCTTCAACGCGCTGCTCAAGATCGTCGAGGAGCCGCCCGAGCACCTGATCTTCGTGTTCGCGACCACCGAACCCGAGAAGGTGCTGCCGACCATCCGGTCGCGCACCCACCACTACCCGTTCCGCCTGCTGGCCCCGCGCACCATGCGCACGCTGCTGGAGAACATCTGCGCGCAGGAGAACGTCACGGTCGACGAGGCGGTCTACCCGCTGGTGATCCGCGCCGGCGGCGGGTCCCCCCGCGACACGCTCTCGGTGCTCGACCAACTGCTCGCCGGCTCTGAATCAGGCGCAGCGGGCAACCACATCAGTTATTCGCGGGCGCTGGCGCTGCTGGGGGCGACGGACGTCGCGCTGATCGACGACGCGATCGACGCGCTGGCCGCCGGCGATGCCGCGGCGCTGTTTGGGGTGGTCGAGGCGGTGATCGACGCCGGTCACGACCCGCGCCGGTTCGCGACCGACCTGTTGGAGCGGTTCCGCGACCTGATCATCCTGCAGTCGGTGCCCGACGCCGCGGCGCGTGGCGTCGTCGACGGCCCGGAAGACGTGCTCGAGCGGATGCGCGAACAGTCGGCGCGTCTCGGCACCGCGACGCTGACCCGGTACGCCGAGGTGGTGCACGCCGGGCTCGGCGAGATGCGCGGCGCGACGGCCCCCCGCTTGCTGCTGGAGGTCGTCTGCGCGCGGCTGCTGCTGCCGTCGGCCAGCGACACGGAATCGGCGCTGCTGCAACGCATCGAGCGCATCGAGACCCGGCTGGACATGTCCATTCCGGCCGGCGAGGGGTCCGCGTCTCAGGTGAGTGGGCCGCCGAAGCAGTACGCCCGCAGGAGCAAGGCCGAAGCGCCGCCCGTCGAGAAGGCCGAGCCGACGCCGCCCGTCGAGAAGGCCGAGCCGACGCCGCTCGAACCGCGTCCCGAGCCCCGCACGGAACCGCAGCCCGAGCCCACACCACCGGGTTCGCCCGAACCCGCGGCCGAGGACACGCCGCCGTCACCGCCGCCGGTGCGGCCGCCGTCGGATCCGGTCGTGGAGGCCTCGCCACCCGCGGCCGTGACGGGTGAGCCCAACGCCGCGGCGGTGCGCAGCATGTGGTCGACGGTGCGGGACAAGGTGCGCGAGCGCAGCCGCACCACCGAGGTGATGCTGTCGGGCGCGATCGTCCGCGCGGTCGAGGGCGACACCCTCGTGCTCAGCCACGACTCGGCGCCACTGGCCAAGCGCCTGACCGAACAACGCAACGCCGACGTCATCCGCGAGGCGCTGAAGGACGCCCTCGGGGTGGACTGGAAGATCCGCTGCGAGACCGGCGACGCGGGGCCAGCCGCCCCGGCGGACCCGAGCGCCGGCGCCGCGCCGGCGCGCCAGCGGCCCAGGCGCACCATCCCCGAACCGCCGCCGCCACCACCGCCGCCGGAGGAGGACGACGAGGAGAGCATGCTGGCCGAGGCCGGCAGCGACACCTCCGAAGCGCCGCGCCGCGATCCGGAGGAAGCCGCGCTCGAGCTACTGCAGAACGAGCTGGGCGCCCGGCGTATCGAAGGTTAGGGCGTCCACCACGGCCGCAGCGGCAACCCGCCGTCGTCGCCGTCGCTGTCCAGCTTGACCGCCAGAACCTGGTGCAGCTGAACGACATTCGTCTCGAAACCCAGGCGCGACCCGGCCATGTAAAGGCCCCACACCTTGGCCGTCGCCAGCCCGACTTCGGCGACGGCCTCGTCCCAGTGCTCCACCAGGTTGCGGCACCAGTCGCGCAGCGTCAGCGCGTAGTGGTGGCGCAGGTTCTCCTCGTGGACCACCTCCAGGCCGGCGTCCTGGGCTTCGGTGATGATGCGGCCGGATCCGGTGAGCTCACCGTCGGGAAAGACGTAGCGGTCGATGAATCCGCCTGCGGTCGCGCCGCTGCGGTTGTCCGGGCGGGTGATGCAGTGGTTGAGCAGCAGCGCGCCGTGACGCATCTTCGACTGCAGGAAACCGAAATAGTCGAAATAGTTGTGCACGCCGATGTGTTCGGTCAGCCCGATCGACGACACGGCGTCGAACTCGGACTCGCGCACATCGCGGTAGTCGCCGTGGCGCACCTCGGCGAGGTCCTCGAGCCCGTCGCGGGCGATGGCCTCCCGCGCCCAGGACGCCTGTTCCTTCGACAGCGTGACTCCGAGCGTCTTGACCCCGTGCCGTGCCGCGTAGCGCACCATGCCGCCCCAGCCGCAGCCGACGTCGAGCAGGCGATCACCCGGCTTGAGGCGCAGCTTCTCGAACACCAGCCGGTACTTGTTCTCCTGCGCCTCCTCCAGCGTGGCCCCGTCGTGGGGATAGCAGGCGCAGGTGTAGGTCATCGACGGGCCGAGCACCCACTCGTAGAACCGGTTGGAGACGTCGTAGTGGTGGTGGATGGCCTCGGCGTCACGAGTCTTGCTGTGCCGCAACCCCTCTGCGATACGACGCCACCGCGGCAGGGCCTCCTGAGGCGGCGGCGCGATCGGCTTGAGGTGCTCGATGCCGATGGACCGCACGATCTGGGCGAGCACCCGCGCGGGCGGACGCCTGAAGTCCATCTTGTCGGCGAGCGCCCGCAGCAATTCGTAGGGATCGCCGGGATGCACGCCGTGCGGTTGCAGATCGCCCGACACGTAGGCCCGCGCCAACCCCAGATCGCCAGGGGCGGTGGCCAGATACGTCGTGCCGCGCGGCGTCAACAACTCCAGGCCGAGCGACGAGTCCTCGGGCCCGGCCGTGCTTCCGTCGTAGGCGGTGAAGCGCAGCGGCAGGTTGCCGCCCGCGAGGATCTCGAGAATCTCGGCCAGCGTGAGTTTTCTTGGCGCCGTTTGGGTCGGGTGTTCCTTGAAGGTTGTCATCGCCTCTGCACCGCCTTCGCATACAGATCGAGTAGCCGTGAATCTGGATCGTAAGCCTTTTTCACGATCTTGTACGTCTCGCCGCCGTACAGATCGTCGAATTCCTCGCGACCGTAATAAGAATCCGAGTACAACGACTTGTGACCGTCGAGTTCGCTGACCTTGCGTTCGATCAACCTGTTCGTGTGTCCCTCGGTGGGGCCGACCGGCACCGATGACCAGAAGCCGACGTTGACGTAGGTCTGGTGCGCCCGGATCGGATACAAGGGCCAGCCCGCCTCGTCGCGGAGACGCAACGGGCACAGCCAGATCGGCTCGATCGGCACGTTGTCGAGGAACCAGCGCAGGAACTCCGCGACCCGTGCGATCGGCACCTCGACGTCCTGCACGACGCGCTCGCGCGGTGGCCGGCCGTTGTGCTTTTCGATCCGGTCGGCGATGTCGAACCGCTGGTCGTAGGCGATGAGTTTCCAGTAGAAGCTGCTGCGCCGGTACCGGCGTGGCCACCACCGACGGATCCGCGGGTTCTGGACGCCGAAAGCCCGTGAGCACCAGAACCAGTCGGTGTCCCACCGCCACAGGTAGTCGTGGATCGTCAACCGGTCGTGCTTCTCGGCGCCGTTTCCGCCGGGGTGCTGGATCGACCGGTAGTAAATCTGCGGCCCGGTGTAGTCGCTGACGGGTCCCGGCGTCGTGGTCGAGAATCCCAGCGTCAGATAGGCCTCGTCGGCGGAGAACACCACGCCGTCGAGATAATCCACCGGTGTGCCGTCGTAGTCGCGGGTTTCGACGATGCGGTCCATGGCGGCGACGAGGTCGTCGATGGTGTTGAACCGCAGGTGGCGCAGCGCGACGAACGGCGGCACCGGTTCCAGCTCGATCTTCAGTCGCACCGAATAACCCAGCGTGCCATACGAATTCGGGAATGCGCGGTAGAGGTCGGTGTTGTGCTCCGGCGATGCGGTGACGACATCGCCGGTGCCGGTGAGGATGTCCATCTCCAACACCGACTCATGTGGCAGGCCATTGCGGAACGACGTCGACTCGATCCCGAGCCCGGTGACCGCTCCACCGAGCGTGATCGTCTTCAGTTGCGGTACCACCAACGGCGACAAGCCGTATGGCAGCGTCGCTGCGACCAGGTCCTCGTAGGTGCACATGCCCGCCACGTCGGCGGTCCGTGCGTCGGGGTCCACGGCGATGACACCGGTCAAACCCGAGACGTCCAGACCCTTGGCCGTGGTCTTGGCTCGCGCCCGGAACAGGTTCGACGTGGGCTTGGCCAGGCGCACGGTGGCATCGGGCGGAATGGCACGGTAGCTGTTCAGTAGCCGCTGCACGCCCGCGGCATGAAGAGCATGTGCGTCGGTTCGGGCTACAGACACGCATATACGCTAGTCCGCGGTCGCAGGCGATGCGACCGCATGGAACTTCTACCGAGGAGCTTGCACCGATGGGACAGGTCAGCGCGTCCAGCACCGTCTTGATCGACGCGGCGCCGGAGACGGTGTTGTCGGCCATCGCGGATTACGCGAATGTGCGCCCGAAGATTCTGTCGCCCCACTACCGCGACTACCAGGTGCTCGAAGGCGGGCAGGGCGCGGGCACGGTGGCCGCCTGGAAGCTGCAGGCCACCAAGTCCCGGGTGCGCGACGTCAAGGCCGAGGTCGACGTGGCCGGCCACACGGTCATCGAGAAGGACGCCAACTCGTCGATGATCACCAACTGGACCGTCGCGCCCGCGGGCAACGGGTCGTCGGTGACGGTCAAGACGTCGTGGCAGGGCGCCGGCGGCATCGGCGGCTTCTTCGAGAAGACCTTCGCGCCGCTCGGATTGCGCAAGATCCAGGCCGAGGTGCTCGAGAACCTCAAGAAGCACGTCGAGGGCTGACGCCGTTGACGGGTTGATTCCACGCACCAGGTGCGTGCGATCAACCCGTTAGGGCGCACCGCGGCTACGTCGAGCCCAGGAACCCCGCGATGCCGCGCACCACGGCGTCGGCGTACTTCTGCCGGCCCTCGGGCGTCTTCATCATCGCCGAGTCGACCGGGTTCTTCATGTTGCCCAGCTCGACCAGGATCGACGGATACTGGGCGAGGTTCAGCCCCGCGATGTCCGAGCGCGGATTGAGCCCGCCGGAGCCGATATAGGTCGACGGCACGAACCCGGAGGCCTGCAGCTGATCGCGCATGATCCCCGCGAACCTCGGAGACGGCCCCGCCTGCGCGTCGTTGAGCGGCGGGGACGAGTACAGGACGTGGAATCCCCGCCCGGTCGGCGGACCGCCGTCGGCGTGGATGCTCACGATCGCGTTCGGCTTGATCGAGTTGGCCAGGGCGGCGCGCTCGTCGACGCACGGGCCCAGCCCGGTGTCGTCGCCGCGCGACATCGCGGTGCGCACGCCCAGCGCGTGCAGGGCTTGGCGGACCCGCAGCGTGGTCTCCCAGGCGAACGTGTGCTCGGCGTAGCCGTCCTCGGTGGAGGTGCCGCTGGCCTGGCAGTCCTTGGTGCCGCCGCGGCCGGTGGGCACCTGCTTGCTGATCGAGGCGTCGTTGGCGCCGTTGTGCCCCGGGTCGAGGAACACGATCTTGCCCGCGATGTTGGTGGGCGCGGCGTCGGCTTCGAAGGCAGGGCTGACGAGCGTCGATGCGGCGACGAGTAGTCCGGCGGCCACCGCGGCACAGCCGCGCAATGCTCCAGTGGCGCCGACACGCAGGCGGGCAGGCACGGCCGTCACGGTAACCGCAACGACGACTAGGCTGAAAGCCCAAACGGCCGTGAGCCGACGAGAGAGACCAAGTCGAGACCGGACCGCAACGAAGACGCAAGGGGACCACTCATGCAACCGCAAGGCCAACCCGATATGTCCGCGCTGCTCGCGCAGGCCCAGCAGGTCCAGCAACAGCTGATGGAGGCCCAAGAGGCGCTGGCCAACGCCGAGGTGCACGGTCAGGCCGGCGGCGGTCTGGTGCAGGTCACGATGAAGGGCAGCGGCGAGGTGGTGGCCGTGTCGATCGACCCGAAGGTCGTTGATCCCGAGGACATCGAGACGCTGCAGGACCTCGTCGTCGGCGCCATCTCCGACGCCTCCAAGCAGGTCACCATCCTCGCGCACGACCGGCTCGGGCCGCTCGCGGGCGGGATGGGCAACCTCGGTATCCCGGGAATGTAATTGTTCGAGGGACCCGTTCAGGACCTGATCGACGAGCTCGGCAAGCTGCCCGGTATCGGGCCCAAGAGCGCGCAGCGGATCGCCTTTCACCTGCTGTCGGTCGAGCCGCCCGACATCGACCGGTTGACCGCGGTGCTCAACAAGGTGCGCGACGGGGTGAAGTTCTGCGCGGTGTGCGGCAACGTCTCCGACGACGATCGCTGCCGGATCTGCAGCGATCCCCGGCGCGACGCCTCACTGGTCTGCGTGGTCGAGGAGCCCAAGGACGTGCAGGCCGTCGAACGCACTCGCGAGTTCCGCGGGCGCTACCACGTGCTTGGCGGCGCGCTGGATCCGTTGTCCGGAGTCGGGCCCGAACAACTGCGAATCCGCGAGTTGCTCAATCGAATTGGTGAACGGGTGGACGGCGTGGACGTCACCGAGGTGATCATCGCCACCGACCCCAACACCGAGGGCGAGGCGACGGCGACCTACCTGGTGCGCATGCTGCGCGACATCCCGGGACTGACCGTCACCCGCATCGCGTCGGGCCTGCCGATGGGCGGCGATCTGGAGTTCGCCGATGAGCTCACGCTCGGCCGCGCGCTGGCCGGCCGACGCGCGATGGCATAGCGGAGAAAGGGAATTCATGCCGGACGAGGAGTTCAAGGTCGAGGTGGAACTCGGCAGCCCCGAACATCACCTCTCGTTCTGGGACAAACTGCGCACCGTCGATCTCGACGACGACGCACGCAAGCGGCTCGGGTCCCGGGTGACCGTGACCCGCGACGGCGAGCGCATCCAGCTGTACACGACCACCCTGGCCGACGCGCAAGAGGCCGAACGCACGGTGCGCGCGCTGGTGGCCGACGACGGCGTGGACGCGCGGTACACCGTGAGCCGCTGGGACGCCACCAACCAGGAGTGGGTGGACCCGGTCAGCGGCCGGGAGGTGCCCGACGATGCGCCCGAGGTGCCTGCCCCGGACCCGGGCTACGTGATCCTCGAGGCGTACAAACCGGAGTTCCTGCGCGACCTCGGCCTGTAGGCCGCGACTTGTCGGTGCCCGCGGGCAGGATGCGGGCATGGTTGAGGTAATTCTCGGCGGGGAGGCCGTCGCGGCGGGG
>NZ_CVTB01000274.1 GCF_001050015.1 Mycolicibacterium malmesburyense | reverse complement strand
ATCCAGAAGCTGCTCGAGCCGATCGTGATCGGAATCGTCGTGCTCTCCGTGCTGCCGATGTTCATCGAGTGGTACAAGCGGCGCCGCGCGGCCAAACGTGCCGGCATCGCGACACCTCCGCTCGAGCCCGGCGAGCAGCCGGGTTAACGCGTCGCGCGGCTGTTCTCGAGCGCGCGGATCAGGCTGGCGGCGTCCCACGGACCCTTGTGCCGTTTGCCGTTGACGAAAAACGTCGGCGTCGAGTTGAGGTCCATCAATTCCGCGTCCTGCGCATCGTCCTGCACATGATGCAGCACCGTCGACGGGTGCACCCGCACGTCCTGATCGAACCGCTCGATGTCGCAACCCGCCGCCACGGCGTAGCGGTACATGTCCGACCACTCCAGGTCGTCCTGGTGGCCGAACAGCTCACGGGCCATCTCCCAGAACCTGCCCTGCAGCGATGCCGCCTCGCAGGCCCGTGCGGCGTCGAAGGAGCGCGGATGGGCCCGCTCCAGCGGTAGATGGCGCCACACGTAGCGCAGGTCGGCGCCGAAGTGCTCGCGCACCTCGTCGATGGCCCCGGTCGCCCGGCTGCAGAAGGGGCATTCGAAGTCGCCGTACTCCACGAGCGTCAGCGGCGCGTCGGGGTCGCCCTTGATGTGGTCACGGTCCGGGTCGATGGCCCGCAGCAGTTTCAGGCCGACCGGTTCCGGCGGGCTGAGCCAGTCGGTGAGTTTGAAGATCAACCAGCCGAGCAGGAACGCGATCACCGATGCGATCAGCACGCCGATGATGGCCTGCTCCTTGCGCATCGGGTCCTCGATCGCGATGTCGACGATGAACAGCGAGATGGTGAAGCCGATTCCGGACAGTGCGGCGCCGCCCGCGATCCGGCGCATGGCCAGTCCCGGCGCCAGTGCACCGAACCCGGTGCGCTGCATGACCCACGTCGCGGTGGTGATGCCGATGAACTTGCCCACCACGAGACCGGCGACGATGCCCCATGTCAGCGTCGAGCGCAGCGCCGCCGAGACACTCTCGGCGTCCAGTTGAACACCGGCGTTGACCAACGCGAACAGCGGCAGCAACAGGTACGAGACATACGGACCCACACTGGTCTGCAGGCGCTCGTTGATGGAGATCGAGTCACGCAGACCGCGGGTCACCTCGCGCGCATAGCGCGAGTTCGGCGACTGCCGGAACGCCTGAATGCGCGCGACGACCTCCTCGACCTGGCTGCGTTCGGGCGAGAACACCGGAATCAGCAGGGCCACCGCCACTCCGGCCAGCGTCGGGTGCACACCCGCCATGTACATGGCGACCCACAACGAGAAGCCGAGGGCGGCGTAGGCGGGCCCACGCGCCGCGGGCAGGAAGCGCACCAGGGCGATGGCCGCGATCAGCCCGAACGAAACCACAAGCGGCACAACGTCGATGCGGTCGGAATAGAACAGCGCGATCACGCACAGCGCGCCGACGTCGTCCACGACGGCGAGGGTGAGCAGGAACGTCCGCAGCCGGGACGGGAACATCGGTTTGATGATCGCCAGGGCGCCGATCAAGAACGCGGTGTCGGTGGAGATCACCACGCCCCATGCCTGGGCGTTCTCCCCGGACGGGTTGAGCAACAGGAAGATCGCGGCCGGCACCGCTAGGCCGGCGATCGCCCCCACCACAGGCACCGCCGCCCGCGCCCGGTCGGTGAGCTCGCCGATCGCGAATTCATGTTTGACCTCGAGCCCGACGATGAAGAAGAAGAACGCCATCAGGCCGTCGTTGACCAGGTGCTGGACGGTCAGCTCGAAGCGGTGCTCGGCGAACGTGAACCCGACGTGGGTGTCGAGCAGCGTCCAATAGCTGTGCGCCCACGGCGAATTCGCCCACAGCAGGGCGGCGAGCGTGAAGAGCAGCAGCAGAGTCGCGGCGGTGTTCTCACTGGATTTGGCGGCTTTGGCGTTGCCGGTGAAACGCGCGGGCAGCAGGCGGATCGTCCGTGGGCCGGCCTCGGTGCTCACGCGTCGGTCACCGCGTGCGCGGCCTCCATCAACATCCACCCCGACAGCTGCACTGACAGGTCGCGTTCGGGTACCTCGGAGGCGTTGACCGCGCCCTCGACGAATTGGGCCTGCCCCCCTGCGGCGGTGGGGATTTCGGCGGCGCGGTCCCAGAACGCGCCGAACAGCGGCAGTCCGTCGACGACCTGGCGGTTCTGCCACGCCGCCTCCGCCGAGGCGAGCACCAGGGAGCGGGCGGTGTCGCGGGCCGCGGAGTCGTCGTCGCCGCGCTGCGGCAGCGTGGTGGCGACGAGCGCGAGGTAGCGGGCCAGGATCCCGTTGAACAGGCCGCCGTCACCGCCGCCGGCGCCCTTGATGACGCCGTCGGTCGCCATGTGTTCGGCGACCGCGGCCACCAGCCGGTACACCCGGGTGGCGTGCTCGGGGTCGTCGGTGCGTGCGGCCAACTCCGTCTCCAGGCCCAGCACCACGCCTTGGCAGTACGTGTACTGCGCCCGCACCAACGAGCCGCCCTTGATCCCGTCGAACACCAGGTGGGTCTCGGGGTCGATCAGCGTCTCGTCGATCCAGTCGGACATCTGCTGCGCTCGGCGCAACCGGTCGTAGCGCGCCAGGAAGATCGCCGCCGGGCCGTTGGCGGGCGCGTTGAAGAACTGGTCCTGTTTGCGCCAGGGGATCCCTCCGCCGTCCTCGGGCACCCACGCGTTGACGAACTGGTCGCCGAGTTTCTTCAGCGCCTTGGGCCGCTCGACCGATGCGTGCGTGGCCGCGCGCTCCAGTGCCAGCGCCAGCCACGCCATGTCGTCGTAGTAGTCGTTGACCCAGGACAGGTTGTTGCGCAACCGGTGTCCGCGGGCCTGGCGCGCGATCGCCTTCTGCCGCTCCGGACGCGGATCGCGCAGTTGCGCGTCGACCAGGTTGTCCAGCAGATGCGCCTGCCACCAGTAATGCCACGTGCCGAACAGCCGGTGCTGCCGCGCCGCGGGCCAGGCGACGACGCCCAACTGGGTGCCAGGCAGGCCCCACAACCGTCTGACGTGTCGTTTGGCGATCGCGGCCTCAGCGCTGGCTGCGCGATTGGCCCAGAGCTGATCCATATGTCGATCCTGCCCTACCAGGCCGCGGAAAGGTCCCCGTGTTGGGTGATCCAGGTGTGCATGGCGATGCCCGCGGCAACGCCGGCGTTGATGCTTCGCGTCGAGCCGAACTGGGCGATGGACACGGTCATGGCGGCCCCTGCTCTCGCCTCGGGGGTGATTCCGGGGCCTTCCTGGCCGAAGACCAGCAGGCAGTCCCGCGGCAGCGGGGTGGTCTCGATGCGATCGGCGCCGGGAACGTTGTCGACGGCGACGATCGTCAGGCCCGCATCGGCGGCGAACTCGAGCAGCGCGGCGGTGGTGTCGTGGTGGCGCAGCCGCTGGTAGCGGTCGGTCACCATCGCGCCGCGGCGGTTCCATCGCCGCCTGCCGACGATGTGGACGGTGTCGACGGCGAAGGCGTTCGCGGTGCGCACCACCGCGCCGATGTTCGCGTCGTTGCCGAAGTTCTCGATCGCGATGTGCAGCCGATGTCGCCGCTTGTCGATGTCGGCGACGATGGCTTCCCGCGTCCAATAGCGGTAGGCGTCAACGACATTGCGGGTGTCGCCGTCGCGTAGCAGGTCGGGGTCGTAGCGCGGGTCGTCGGGCGGGACGCCCTGCCACGGGCCGACGCCGGGGCTCTCGCCCCATTCGGTCGGGCCCGGCTGCGGCGGGTCAGCCATCCTTCGTCCACAGTGCGGCGTGCGTGCCGACCAGCGACACCGTCGCGTACAGCAGCGCGTTGTTGATCTCGCCCTGGGTGCACAGCGATGCGCGCACCTGGACGGCGTCGCGGGAGGCGTCGGGAAGCACCAGCACCGAGGCGCCGTAGACGTCGCACGCGTGGCTGAATCCCGGCGGGGGCAGCGTCGGCGCGACCAGCACCATCGCCGGCCCACCGCGCCGCTGCGACACCTCACGGTATTGCTCTGCCAGACCGCTGATCTCGAGCCCGAGCAGCATGTACCCGTTGCCGGTGAACGCGTTCGGGTCGCCGAGCGCGGTCGGGTCGAGCATGGCGCCGTCGGCGCGGAAGGCGTCCAGGCTCGTGGTGCGCATCGACAACCCGGTGTCGTTGTCCCGGACGGCGGGCAGCCCGACGGGGAACGCCGCGGGATGGGCGACCGTGGTGCCCGGTGTGCGGTCGCGCGGCGAGTACGCGTAGACGCCGCGCACCTGCACCTGGTCTCGCGCGGGCCCGATGCACACGGTGCCCGTGAGCCGGTCCGGGTTCGGGGCCGAGAGTGGTTGCACCGCAAGGTCGGTCACATCGCGACAGCTGCCGAGCGCGTTGGCCTCGACGGGATGCGCCAGCGCCCCGTACAGGCCGAACCGGATGTCCTCGGGTTTGGTGTGCTTCCCGCCGGCTTCCGACGGGGACGCGTCGACGTCGAACAGCACGTAGTCGCCCTCGAAGCGCAGGTTCGACACCGACATGTTCCAGCCCAGCGTCGCAAGCGATTCACCGACGGTCGCGGTCTGGGCGGCGTAGGGATGAGCGGACGCGTCGTCCTTGGAGCACGCCGATGCCGCGACGACGACGACCGCGGCCAGCACCGCGATCAGCGCACGCACGTACGCGGTGCCCTATGTCCGGCCACGGCCCCTGCCCACGACTTTGTTCACGGCGCGCACCAGGTTTCGCGGGACCATCCGGCCGCCGGTGGTGAGTACCTTGTACTGCACGCCGGGGATGATCACGGTCTTGCCCTTGGCCACGTCGGCCATGGTCTCGCGAACCACGTCGTCGACCTCGAGCCAGAACCACGACGGTGTGCCGTCCATGTCGATGCCCGCCCGCTGGTGGAACTCGGTGCGCACGAACCCCGGGCACACCGCGTGGACTCCGACGCCGGTGCCGCCCAGGCCGTTGGCGAGGCCCTCGGAGAACGAGATCACCCAGGCCTTCGAGGCCGAGTACGTCGAACCGCGGCCGGGCAGCAGGCCGGCGACGCTGGCGACGTTGATCACGGCGCCGCGCCCGGCCTCCAGCATCGGGGGCAGTGCCGCGTGCGTCAGCTGCATGACGGCGGTGACGTTGACGTCGAGCTGTGACTGCAGCAGCGAGTAGTGCGAGGTCCAGAATTCCCCGGAGGTGCCGAACCCGGCGTTGTTGACCAGTACCTGCACGCCCTCGGCGAGCCGGTCGGCCACCTTGGCCCGATCGGAGGCCTCGGCCAGGTCGGCGGTGAGCACCTCGACGGTCGCCCCGGCCTCGTCATGCAGCTCGGCGGCCAGGCGCTCGAGCCTGGAGGCATCGCGGGCCACCAGCACGAGATCGTGGCCGTCGCGGGCCAAGCGGTGTGCGAAGCCCGCGCCGATGCCGGACGTCGGTCCGGTGATCAGGGCGACGGGGCGAGCCATGCGCTAGAGACTACTTACCGCTGATAGTGCGGCGACTGCCGTCCGTTGCGCGACGGCGGCTGCCGCCTGGCATCGGGCCGTCCGGGCGGCTGCTGCGGATAACGCGCGGCCTCGGGACGGGGCGGAGCATCGGGTGCCGATTCGCCGCGCCCGGCCGCCGGGGTGAGCGGGCGGCTCGGCGATCCGCTGCGCCGGGCGAGCGCGGCCTGGCTGCTCTGGCTCGCCATGGCCTGCGGGGTCGGCGGCAGCACGCGCAGGAGGTCGTTGAACTGACGCACGGTGCGCAGGCCCTCGTCCCATTGGGCACGGGTGCTGGTGACGGGCATCGACACCAGCGTCCAATGCTCCTCGTTCCACATGATCTCCGCGCAGTCGGGCGCGGTGTGGGCGAACGTCACCATCCGCCGGTCGCACGCGCGCCGCGCGGCGTCGAGGTTGGTGGAGTAGACCATGCGCGGGCCGATCGCACCGAGCAGCCAGATGTCGTTCTCGCGCGGTTCCTTGATGCCCTTGAGCCGCAGGTCGACCACGACGTTGGTGCCGACCTTGCGGTGCAGCGCGATCACCGTCGCGACGTCCTCGAGGTCGAAGATGAACACCGCCTCGCCGCGGATCTGGCCGAGCACGACGTTCTTGGCGGTGACGTCGCCGACGGTCGACATGACGCCGCGCTTCCAGCGCTTGACGATGTCGGCCGATTCGTGTTCGTAGTCGAAGCCGTGCGACTTCGCCCACGACTTGCGGCGACGGCCCAGCCCGCGACGACGATCGATGTCGACGTACAGCAGCACGGCCGCGCCGACGAAACACAGCGCGGACAGCGTGAACCAAAGCGGGACCATTGCGCCCTAGCCTACTTGCAGGTAGCGCCGAATCCCGAACTCATCTCGATCACAGCCCCATCACATAGCGTCCCTGCACCCCCGCCGGCCCCAGCCGCCTGGCCTCAGCCGCCGGGAAAGCTCGCCGCGGCCAACTCGAGGATCTCGGCGCGGTCGGCGGCGAGGATGAAGCCCGCCTCGATCGCCCGGTCCAGCGCCGCGGTGAAACGTTCGAGGTAATCGTCCTTTCCGCCGGGATAGAGCCTGCTCAGCGTGGCGGCGTCGAACACCTCCCCCGAGCCGAAGATGAAGGACATCGGGCTCTCGTCGGGGGCGAGGCCGGAGAGGTGAGCGGTCGGCACGTCGACCCAGGGTGTGCGGACACCGCGCTCGGCCAGGCCGTTGGCGTCGAGTTCGGGCGTCACGGGGTCGGATCCGGTCAACGCGATCGGCGGGGCCGCGGGCGCGGGCCTTCCGGTGCTCACCCAGCGGTTCAGGTGCGCGACGGCGGCCTGCAGCACGTAATGGTGTTGTGGCCCGAAGTTGATGTGGTACGACAGTTGCTCGCCCATGAGCTCGTTGGTCGGCGCGTATGCCGCCGCGAGGTCGGCCAGCGGTGCGCACCCGTTGTCCATGAAACTGCCGATGATGGTGTAGTTGTCCGCGTGGGCCGCGCCGGGTATCTCCCACGTCCGCAGCCGGTCACTGTCCGGTTGCCGAACGGCGTGATAACCCACCCGGAAGCCGCCGACCAGATCGGTCTCGGTGATGAACGTCAGGACCGGAACGCGGGGGTCGGGACGCAACGGGACGGCTTGCAGGGTCGATTCGTGTCCCTCGAACAGGCTCGCCCCGTCCAGCGGCGCGCTGGTGCCGAACCGGGAGTGCACGAGGAATCCGTCGTACACGGCGGCTTCCGGATCGATCGCGTTGATGTAGGTCGACAGGAAGGCGGCCGATTGCGACTCCCCCACCCCCAGCAGGATCTGGGGGCCGAGCCCGTCGACCGCGCCTTCGCGGATTAGCCGCCCCACCTGCGTGTAGATGTCGTAGGAGAACTCGTCTCCCGGATGATGCAATTGCGAATAGCGTTCGGGATCCAGGGTTTTCAACGACATGTCGATGCCGACCAGACTCGTCCCGCCCTCGACGCCGACCCGCTGGGCCGAAACCCCCACGTACGCGTAACCCGAGCGGGCGATCTCGCGATGCGCCATCGACCACACCGCGGGGGCATCCATCCCGCCGCTGACGTTGAGCCATTCGACGATGACCGTGCCGTTGAACAGCGCGCGATCGATCGGCAGCAGAACCACCATGCGGGTGGTGTAGTCGGCCGTGGCGTCGGTCGCGTACGACTTCGCGGTGCCTGAGACGAAGAACTCCTCGGCGCCGTAACCCAGCGTGGCCAGGTCGTAGGCGCCGAGGAGCAGGTTGGGATGACCGGGGACGGGTGTGATCACGTTCCCATCTTGCGGCTTCGGCGTGCTCGCTCACGCGAAGGGTGACCGAGCACGCCGAATCCCTTCTCAGCCCAGGACCAGCGAATCGCCGTCCGGGCTGACGTTGACCGGCACGACGTCGCCGTCGTGCACCTCGCCGGCCAGCAGCATCTTGGCCAACTGGTCGCCGATGGCCTGCTGGATCAGCCGCCGCAGCGGACGCGCACCGTAGACCGGGTCGAATCCGCGCTGCGCCAGCCACTGCTTGGCGGGCAGGGACACCTCGAGGGTGAGCCTGCGCTGCTCCAGCCGCTTGGCCAGTTGCTGCAGCTGGATGTCGACGATGGACACCAGCTCGCCGGGCTCGAGCCCGTGGAAGATGATGACGTCGTCGAGCCGGTTGATGAACTCGGGCTTGAACGCCGAGCGCACCGCGGCCATCACCTGCTCCTCGGTGCCGCCCGATCCGAGGTTGGACGTCAGCACCAGGATGGTGTTGCGGAAGTCGACCGTGCGGCCCTGGCCGTCGGTCAGCCTGCCCTCGTCGAGCACCTGCAGCAGCACATCGAACACGTCGGGGTGGGCCTTTTCGATCTCATCGAACAGGATCACCGTGTACGGACGCCGCCGAACCGCCTCGGTCAGCTGACCGCCCTGGTCGTAGCCGATGTAGCCGGGAGGCGCACCGACCAGGCGAGCCACCGAGTGCTTCTCGCCGTACTCGCTCATGTCGATGCGGACCATGGCGCGCTCGTCGTCGAACAGGAACTCCGCCAACGCCTTCGCCAGCTCCGTCTTACCGACGCCGGTCGGGCCCAGGAACATGAACGAGCCCGTGGGCCGATTCGGGTCGGCGACACCGGCGCGGCTGCGGCGCACCGCATCGGAAACGGCGGTGACCGCCTTCCGTTGACCCACGACGCGCTTGCCCAGCTCGTCTTCCATGCGCAGCAGCTTGGCCGTCTCGCCCTCGAGCATCCGGCCCGCGGGAATCCCGGTCCACGCCTCCACCACCTCGGCGATGTCGTCGGGACCGACCTCCTCCTTGAGCATCACATCCTCGCGCGCCTCCGCATGGGGCAGTGCGGCCTCCAGTTTCTTCTCGACCTCGGGGATGCGTCCGTAGCGCAGCTCAGCGGCCTTGGCCAGATCGCCGTCGCGCTCAGCACGGTCGGACTCCCCACGCAGGGTCTCCAACTGCTCCTTGAGCTCGCGGACGATGTCGATGGCGCTCTTCTCGTTCTGCCAGCGGGTCGTCAGCTCGGCCAGCTTCTCCTTCTGATCGGCCAACTCACCGCGTAGCTTCTCCAGCCGCTCCTTGGACGCCGCGTCCTCCTCCTTGGCGAGCGCCATCTCCTCGATCTCGAGGCGTCGCACCAGCCGCTCGACCTCGTCGATCTCGACGGGCCGTGAGTCGATCTCCATGCGCAGCCGCGAGGCGGACTCGTCGACCAGGTCGATGGCCTTGTCGGGCAGGAAGCGTGACGTGATGTATCGATCCGACAGCGCGGCGGCCGCGACCAGCGCGGAGTCGGTGATGCGCACACCGTGGTGCACCTCGTAGCGGTCCTTGAGCCCGCGCAGGATGCCGACGGTGTCCTCCACCGACGGCTCGCCGACGAACACCTGCTGGAAGCGACGCTCCAATGCGGCGTCCTTCTCGATGTACTTGCGGTACTCGTCGAGCGTGGTCGCACCGACCAGGCGCAGCTCACCGCGGGCCAACATGGGTTTGATCATGTTGCCCGCGTCCATCGAGGAGTCGCCGGTCGCACCGGCACCCACGATGGTGTGCAACTCGTCGATGAACGTGATGATCTGGCCCGCCGAGTTCTTGATGTCGTCGAGCACGGCCTTGAGCCGCTCCTCGAACTCACCGCGGTACTTCGAACCGGCGACCATCGAGCCCAGGTCCAGGCTGACAACCGTCTTGTCCCGCAGGCTTTCCGGCACGTCCCCGGCAACGATGCGCTGGGCCAGGCCCTCGACGATCGCGGTCTTGCCGACGCCGGGCTCACCGATCAGCACCGGGTTGTTCTTGGTGCGGCGGGACAGCACCTGCACGACGCGTCGGATCTCGGTGTCACGCCCGATGACCGGGTCGAGTTTGCCTTCGCGGGCACGCTCGGTCAGGTCGGTGGAGTATTTCTCCAGCGCCTGATACGCCCCCTCGGGATCCGGACTGGTGACCCGGGCGCTGCCTCTCACCTTGACGAACGCCTCGCGCAGTGCCTGCGGGGAGGCGCCGTGGCCGGTGAGCAGCTTCGCCGTATCGGAGTCACCGGTCGCCAGGCCGACCATCATGTGTTCGGTCGAGACGTACTCGTCGTCCATCTCGGTCGCGAGGTTCTGGGCGGCGGTGATCGCGGCCAGGGCCGGAGGCGACAACTGCGGCTGGGAAGCCGCGCCACTGGCGCTGGGTAGCCGGTCGAGCAATCGCTGCGTCTCCGTGCGGATCGTCGCGGGTTCGACGCCGACGGCCTCGAGAAGCGGGGCGGCAATGCCGTCGTTCTGCGTGAGCAGTGCCATCAACAAATGGGCGGGCGTGATCTGCGGGTTGCCCGCGGACGTGGCCGCCTGCAACGACGCGGTCAGCGCCGCCTGAGTCTTGGTCGTCGGGTTGAACGAGTCCACGACACCATCCCTTTCCTAGGTACGTGCGCTTGGCAAAAATGCTTGTCGCATAGATCAACGTCGTCAATCTTGAGTCTGTTCCGCTCAACTCTAGTCAATTTTCGCCGCCGCGTGGCCAGGCCGCCGGACAGGCAGGACAACACGCCGCACAGCTGGCACAACTTTCACACCCGTATCAGCGAGGCTTGACGCATGCGTCCACTGTGCGCAATTCTCGCGAGCTTCGCGGTCGGTTTCGCCGTGAGCCTGGACGCAGCGCCGGCATTGGCCGCGCCCGCGGCCGCGGTCAGCGACGAGGCTCAGGTCCGTGCCGTGCTCGACGGCATGAACGGCTCCTACAACCGCGAGGACTTCGCGTCGTTCGCCGCCCACGTCTGCGCGCCGATGCGGCGGGCCGCTGGTTTCGAGGCCGAGTGGTACGCCAGCCGCAAGGCCGACGGACCGACCCGGATCAAGGTCAACTCGGTGACCGTGGCCGGAGAACCCGCGGTCACCGCCGTCGCCACCGTCCGGTTCGCGGCCGCCAACCAACCCAGCGCCAAGACCTTCGACATCGATTTCCTGCGCGAGGGCAACCACTGGAAGGCCTGCCAGTACCACCCGACGCGATCGATCTGAACGTGACGGATGCCGCCGCGACGGTCATCATCGGCCAGCGCGTCAATGCCGGCATGGATGCGGCGTTCGAGCGGTGGCAGCGCGACCTCAACCGCGAGGCCTCCGGGTACGCCGGCTTCCTCTGCGCCGAGATCAACCCTCCCACCGCCGTTCAGCCCGAATGGGTGGTGATCTATCGCTTCGATTCGACCGCCCACCTGCAGGCGTGGATCAACAGCGCCACCCGGCAACGATGGCTGACCGCCGGCCGCGAGTACTTCGACGGTCCGGCCACCCAACAGGTCGTCGGCGGTACCGCGAAAGCAGACGATGCGCTGGTGACCGTCGTCGTCAGCCACCGGGTCCGCGCCGATCAGGTCGACGAATTCCTCGCCTGGCAGGACCGACTTCGGTTGGCCGAGAAGGACTTTCCCGGATTTCGCGGCAGCGAGCTGTTCCGCCCCGTGGCCGGGGTCCAGGACGAGTGGACCGCGATGTACCGCTACGACACCGCCGCCGACCTCGACCGGTGGCTGGTGTCCAAGGAGCGCCGCGACCTCCTCGCCGAGGGCGAGAAGTTCTCCGACTTCAACTGCGTACCGTCGACAATTCCTTCGGCAGCTGGTTCGCGTTCGACGAGCACGGCAAGCAAGCCCCGCCACCGTCGAGCCTCAAGACGTCGATCGCGGTGTGGGTCGGCCTGTACCCGACGGTCATGCTGCTCACCATCGCACTGTCACCCTTTCGGTTGCCGATGTGGTTGAACATGCTCGTCGGAAACCTGTTGTCCAGCTTGCTGATCAGCTTCGTCGTCATGCCCTACTACGTGAACCCGCTGTTGAAGCACTGGCTGCGGCCGCCGCCGGGCGTGCCCGTCTCGCGGACCAACTGGCGGGGCGTCGGCACGATCGCCGCGGCCATGCTGCTCTGGGCGGTGGTGTTTCACCTCGCGACCGTCGTCTTCTGGGACCTGCCCTGAGGCCCGAAACGGCGACGCGCACAGCGCATGCGGCGTGAGAAGCGCACCGCCGAGGGACTTTGGCGATAGTGTTCGGCCTCGTGGACAAGGGATCGTTGCTGACCGAACTGATCCCCCTGGCGTTGGTGGTGGCGCTCTCGCCGCTGTCGATCATCCCGGCGGTGCTCGTGCTGCACACACCGCGGCCGCGCCCGACGGGCCTGGCTTTCCTCGCCGGTTGGCTGATCGGGCTGACGGTGCTGACGAGCGTCTTCCTGCAGGTGTCCAGTCTGCTGGGCGGGCGCGAGGGCCGACCGCCGGGGTGGGCGTCGTGGTTGCGGATCGTGGTGGGGGCGGCGCTCATCGTGTTCGGCCTCTACCGCTGGTTCACCCGCAAGAAGAAGGCGCACAAGCCGCGCTGGATGGAGGGCCTGAGCACGCTGACCCCGCTGCGTGCCGGCGGCGCCGCGATGGCTCTGACCGTCGTCAACCCCAAGGTGTTGTTCATCTGTGCCGCAGCGGGTTTGGCGGTCGGTACGGCCGGTGGCGCACGCGACGACTGGACGGCCGTCGCCTGGTTCGTGATCGCGGCCGGGTCGACGGTGGCGCTGCCGATCCTGGCCTACGCCGTCAGCGGCGACCGCCTCGACCGCCCGCTGGCCCGGCTCAAGGACTGGATGGATCGCCAGCACGCCGTCCTCGTCGCGGGCATCCTCGTGGTGATCGGTCTCATGGTGCTGTACAAGGGCATTCACGGGCTATGACCCGTCGGCTCCCGGCATTCCGAGCTCGGCGGCATCGGCCGTCAGATAGCGCGTCACGGTCGGTGCGAGCAACCGCACCAGGTCGTCGTCGGGCAGCGTCGCCAACGGCGGGATCTTCATGACGAAGCGCAGCACCGCGGTGCCCACGAGTTGGCTCGCCGCCAGCAGTGCACGTAGGCGGGCCTCCTCCCCACCCCCGAGTTCGGCGGACACTGCGCGCAGCACGTGATCCTGCATGAACCCTCGGAACGCCTCGTGCGCGTCGGGGTTCGAGGTGGCCGACTGCAACATCGCGACCATCGTCGGGCCCGACTCCGGTGACTGCCAGATCCGCAGGTACGCCCGCGCCATGCGGGTGCCGATGTCGGGGTCGTCGTCGGGGCCTCCGGCAAGCGCGGAAACCAGCGCGCCCGGTGCGACGACGAGGTTGAGCGACTCCCGGAACAACTCGGCCTTGGAGCCGAACAGGTAGAGCACCATCGACGGGTCGACGTGGGCGTCGCGGGCGATCGCGCGCAGGGTCGTCTTCTCGTACCCCTCGGCGCCGAACCGCTTGCGGGCCGCGGCCAGCACCGCGTCGCGCGATACCGGCTCGCCCTGGCGGCGGCCGCGGCGGCGGACTGTTCTCGCTGGTGACGCCATGGGTCGAGGCTAGCATTTCAATGACTGTTGAAATCTATCCGTCCCAGCGTTACGCTGCCCGTACCCGGTAATTCAACAACGAATGAAAAGGGCCGCTATGACCACCGAAACCCCCGAGAGGGCAACCCACCACGCCTCACCGGTCCACGAACCACCCGCCGCGATCCGCGCTACGGGCGTGATCGTGGTGCTCACCGTCGT
Source organism: Mycolicibacterium malmesburyense (assembly GCF_001050015.1). The sequence goes on along the minus strand of NZ_CVTB01000274.1, from coordinate 19,242 downwards.
CATCGCGATCGTCGCGTTGGCCTTCGCGCTGCCCGCCGCCCGCAGCGGTCCCCACGACGTGCCGATCGGCGCCGCGGGACCGCAGGCGGCGAGCGGGCAGGTCGCCGCGACGCTCGAGCAGCAGGCGCCGGGCGCGTTCGCCGTCACCTACTACCCCGGCCCCGACGCCCTGCGTGACGCCATCGAAAGCCGCGACGTCTACGGCGGCATCGCATTCGGACCCGACGGACCCACGCTCATGGTCGCCACCGGCGCCAGCCCGATGGTCGCCCAGATGCTGACCCAGATCGGCAACGGCATCGCCCAGAGGACCGGCACACAGTTGCAGGTCGAGGACCTCGCGCCGCCGACCGCGAACGATCCCCGGGGTGTGGGGTTGGCCGCATCGGCGCTGCCCATCACGCTCGCCGGACTGCTGCCCGCAATCGCACTGATCGTCGTGCTCAAACGCGAGGTGTGGACCCGGTTCACCGCCGCCGTGGTCTTCGCCGGTGTCGCCGGCCTGTCGATCGCCGCGCTGCTGCGCTGGGTGCTCGGCTCGATCGACGCGAACTTCTGGGGCGTCGCCGGTGCACTCACGCTGGGCGCCCTGGCCATGGGGTTGACGCTGCTGGGACTGGGATCGCTGTTCGGCCGGGTCGGCCTGGCGCTGGGCGCCGTGCTCGCGCTGCTCGTCGGCAACCCGCTGTCCGGCCTGACCAGCGCACCCGAACTCCTGCCGAGCGGGTGGGGCGCTTTCGGGCAGTTCCTGCCCCAGGGCGCCAACGCCACCCTGCTGCGGTCCGCGGCGTTCTTCGACGGCGCGGGCGGCACGGTCCCCGTCATCGTGCTGGCCTGCTGGACGGCCGTCGGCGTGACGTTGATCGTGCTGGCCGCGCTTCGGCAGCGAAAGGTGGCGCCCGCCTGACATACACTCGGGCCGCGTGGGACTCGACGACCGTGACGCGCTGCGCACGCTGCGCGACGCGGTCGATCCCGCGTCCGGCTCCGACCTGATCCGCGACTTCTACACCCGCTGGTTCTCGATCGACATCTCCGTGCGCGACCTCTTCCCGCCGGACTTGGACGAGCAGCGTCGGCGGTTCGCCCACGCCGTCTCGTGGGTCCTGGGTGAACTCGTCGCCCAACGTTCCCAGGAGCCAGTGGCGTTTCTCGCGCAGCTGGGCCGCGATCACCGCAAATACGGTGTCCTGCAACGGCATTACGACCCCATGCAGACGGCGCTGCTCGCCGCCTTCCGAAGTCATCTGGCGGCGTGCTGGGACGACCGGCTCGCCGAGGCCGCACGCGACGCCGTCGAGCTGATGATCGGCGTGATGCGCGGGGCGGCCGACGCGGAGCAGGGCCCGCCGTTCTGCGACGGCACGGTCATCGAGTACATCCGCGCCACCCGCGACGTCTCCGTCGTGCGGCTGCAGCTGGACCGCCCGCTGTTCTACCACCCGGGCCAGTACGTGACGGTCCAGGTTCCGCAGTGGCCGCGCCGGTGGCGGTATCTGAGCCCGTCGATACCGTCCGAACCGGGCGGCGCGATCGAGTTCCACATCCGGTCGGTGGCCGGCGGCATGGTGAGCACCGCGATCGTCGCCGAGACGAAACCCGGCGATCGCTGGCGGCTGTCCAATCCGCACGGCGGACTGCACGTGGACCGTGACGGCGGCGACGTGTTGATGGTGGCGGGCGGCACCGGCCTGGCGCCGCTGCGGACGCTGATCATGGACCTCACCCGCTGGGGCGTCAATCCGCGGGTGCACCTGTTCTTCGGCGGACGGTATCCGTGCGACCTCTACGACCTGCGCACGCTGTGGGAGCTCGCTTCACAGAACCCGTGGTTGTCGGTCACGCCGGTCTCGGAGTTCAATGTCGACCCGCCCTGGGCCGCCGACTATCCGGATGTGCAACCGCCGCGCGGGCTGCACGTGCGACAGACCGGAACGCTCGCCGCGGTGGTCACCCGCTACGGAAACTGGGGCGATCGGCAGATCCTGATCTGCGGCAGCCCGGACATGGTGACGGCCACCAAGGCTGCGTTGCTCGCCAAAGGAGCACCGGCCGAACGCATTCAGCACGATCCGCTGAGCTCCTGAATCCGCGCGCGGGGAGAGCCGCGCACGTACACTCCGATCAAGATCAACGGTCGGGAGTCCAGATGACGACGATGCGGGCCGCACGCATGCACGGGTACCAGCAGCCGCTGCGACTGGAGGAGATTCCCGTTCCCGACATCGAGTCCGACCAGGTGCTGATCAAGGTCGGCGGAGCTGGCATGTGCCGCACCGACTTTCAGCTCATCGACGGTTACTTCAGCCTGCCGATGGCGCTGCCGGTGACGCCAGGCCACGAGGTCGCTGGGACGATCGATCGGATCGGCGCCGGCGTCCCGGCCTCCGCGGGCCTGGGGGAAGGGGCGCAGGCGGTGGTCTTCGGCCCGCTCGGCGACGGGTCCTGCCGCCAGTGCCACCGCGGCAACGAGCAGATCTGCACCCAGGGTCACTGGGTCGGCTTCGGTCCGCACGGCGGATACGCCGAGTACGTGCCGGTGGCGTACCAGCAGGTGATACCCGTCGGCGCCGACCTGTCGCCGGTGTCGCTGGCGCCGCTGACCGACGCGGGCCTGACGCCCTACCGCGGGCTCAAGAAGCTGCGCGCGGCCGGTGTGCTCGGTCCGGGCACGACACTGGCGGTCATGGGCGTCGGCGGGCTCGGCGCCTACGCCGTGCAGTACGCCAAGCTCCTCGGCGCGGGCGCGACGGTGGTCGCCTTCGCCCGCAGCGACGAAAAGCTCGCGCTGGCAACGGAGAACGGCGCCGACCACACGATCAACACCAGGGGCAAGACCGACGATCAGATCCGCGACGCGCTCGAACAGGCCACCGGCCGCCGCGAGTTCGACGCGGTGATCGAGTGTGTCGGTGCCGAGGACAGCATCCGCTTGGCCTTCGCGCTGCTGGCCACCGAGGGCGCGGTGGCATCGGTCGGCCTGGTCGGCAACCGCGTCGACATCCCGCTGTTTCCCATGGTCGGCCGCGAGTACACGTTCTTCGGGTCGTTCTGGGGCAATTACAACGACCTGACCGAGGTCGTCGCGCTCGCCGAGGCCGGAAAGATCAAGGACAGCGTGACGCAGGTGCGTTTCGAGGACGTCAACGACCACATCGACGCGCTCGGACGCGGTGATTTCGTCGGCCGCGCGGTGATCGTCTACGACTAGTGGCTGGTTTGTGAATCCGACGACGGTTTCGGCGCAATGAGCGCCGCCGGTTTCACAAATCAGGCCGGCACGCGCTGCCAGAGGTCATTGAACGCGATGCTGTCGAAAAATGCTGTGCCCTTGACGATCTGGTTGTCGGCAAACGTCAGGAACCACGAGTAGGTGTTGCGGTACGGCACGCCGTCGCGGGCGATACCCTCGGCGTCGAAGAGCACGATCACGGTGTCGCCGTCGGCGTAGAGGTCGCGGATCGTCGGTCGCAGCGGCGTGGACATCCGGGCGTTGAAGGGCCGTATCACGTTGCTCAGGAAGTCCTCCTTGCTCGTGTAGACCCGTGACGCCAGCGAGTTGCCGACGATCTCCCATGTGGCGGTGTCCGCCAGCGCCTCGTAGGGACTGCCCGTCCCGTTGCTCCACGCCTCGAAGCCCGCACGGACCGTTTCGATGTTGCGCGTTTCGGTCTCGCCGTGCGGTTGGGCCGAGGCGAACGGGGCCGTCGCCAGCATCCACACGACGGCGAGCCCGGAACCGACGAGCCACCTGAATCCGATCATGGCTTCATCTAAGCGCAGCGTGCGACGATCGTGTTGTGGTTGACTTCGATGCCGTCACGTTACGAGATCCGTCGTCGGACCTGACCGCGACCTTCGTTTCGGCCGCAGGCATGGTGGGCACATCGTTGGCCGAGTCGGGCGACGAGTTCCTCGGGCAGCGCCGCGGTTTGACCGCCTACGTGAACAACGGCAAGACGATGGGGATCCCCATCTTGTACCCGTGGGCGAACCGGTTGAGCGCCACCACCTATGAGGTCGACGGAATGGTCGTCACCCTCACTCCGGGCACCGGGGGCGTCCGCACCGACGACCACGGCGCGCCGATCCACGGTGTGCTCGCCGCCTACCCAGGGTGGACGGTCAACGCCCACACCGGGAATTCCCTGACCGCCGTGCTCGACTACGGCGCCGACGCGGCGCTGCTCGCGTCGTTCCCGTTCCCGCACGTGCTCACCCAACACGTGACGCTCGACGACCGCACGCTGACCGTCGAGACCACGGTCGCGCCCACCGGCACGGTCGCCGTACCGCTGTGCTTCGGCTACCACCCGTACCTGAAGATCCCCGGCGTCCCGCGCGAGGACTGGACGCTGAGCACCCCGGCGATGAGCCACCTACCGGTGGACGACAACGGCATCCCCACCGGCGCTCACGAGCGATGGGCCGGCGGCGTCGAGCAATTGAAGATCACCGCCTACGACGACGGCTTCAACCGAGTGCCCGACGGCGCGCTGTTCACCCTCGCCGGAGTCGAGCGCCGCATCGAGGTGCGCTTCGAAACCGGTTATCCCGCAGCGCAACTGTTCGCCCCGCCCAACGACGACCTGATCGGCATCGAGCCGATGGCCGCACCGACGGATGCACTGCGAGGGGGCGGGTACCGAAAAGCGGCCCCCGGCAAGCCGGAGACCGCTAGGTTCTCGATCACGGTTTACTAGCGCTTGTTGCGCGGCTGCCAGACCACGACCGCGGTGCTCTTCGGCATCACGGCGAGGTCGCGGCGTGGGGACCCGCGCAACGCCTCCAATTCCTCGGTCAGTTCCCGCACCCGCGCCTGGAGCGCCTCCACGTGGTTGGTCAGCTCGATGATGCGTTTGATGCCCGCGAGGTTGACCCCCTCGTCCTGACTCAGCCGCTGCACCTCGCGGAGCAACTCGACATCGTGCTGGGAATAGCGCCTGCCGCCACCCGAAGTGCGTTGCGGGCGCACCAGACCCAGCCGGTCATACGTGCGCAGCGTCTGGGCGTGCATGCCCGCGAGCTCCGCAGCGACGGAGATCAGGAACGTCCGGGCCTCGTCGTCGCGCCGCTTGGCCGCCATCACGCACCTGCCCATCCGGCCCGCGGATCGAAGCCGCTGGCCCGCTCCGCCTTCGCATAGGCCTCCAACGCCTCGGCCGCCTCGCCCTCGAGATTCGGCGGCACCGCGACCTTTACCGTCACGAGCAGATCACCGTGTCCGCCAGAGCGTTTCGGCACCCCACGTCCACGCACGCGCAGGATGCGTCCGTCGGACGTGCCCTTGGGTACCCGCACGCCGACTTTGCCCTCGAGCGTCGGCACGGAAAGCGTTGTGCCCAAGGCCAACTCGTGGAAGCTGACGGGCACGGTGACGGTCAGGTCGTCGCCGTCACGCCCGAACACCTTGTCCGGTCGCACGTGCACGGTGACGTACAGGTCACCCGACGGCGCACCGCGCAGGCCCGCTTCACCCTGACCGGCCAGCCGAATCCGTTGTCCGTCCTCGACACCCGGCGGGATGCGCACGTTGATCGTGCGGGTGCGTGTGGTCACGCCGGTGCCCTTGCACTCCTGGCAGGGGTGCTCGATGATCGACCCGCTGCCGCGGCACTCGGTGCACGGCTCGGAGAACCCGAACGCGCCCTGGTTGCGGTTGATCACCCCGGACCCGTTGCAGCTCGGACAGACCTTCGGGCTGGTTCCGGGGCGGGCGCCGCTGCCGTGGCAGTTCGTGCACGGCGCAGGGCTGGTGAGCCGCAACGGCATTGCCACACCCTTGGTGGCCTCCAGGAAGGACAGCTCCGCTTCGGTCTCGAGGTCGTTACCGCGGCGCGGCCTGCTGGGTCGCGGCGCAGCGCCACGGCCGAAGAGACCACCGAACAGGTCGCCGATGTTCGCACCGCCGGTCTGACCCGCCGCGTCGAAGAGGTCGTTCAGGTTGAACTCGACGCCGTCGCCGGCACCGAATCCGCCGAAGCCGCCACCGCCGCCGAACCGGCCGCGGCCGAAACCGCCGTTGGCGAACAGGCGCCGGGTCTCGTCGTACTCCTTGCGCTTGGCCGGATCGGTGAGCACCTCCTTGGCCTCGGAGACGGCCTTGTACCGTTCCTCGGCCGCGGAGTTACCCGGATTACGGTCGGGATGGTTCTCCGCGAGCAGCTTTCGGGCCGCCCGCTTGATCTCCTGTTCGCTGGCGTCAGAGGAGACGCCGAGCTCCTTGTAGAAGTCCTTCTCGACCCACTCACGCTGGGCCATGCCGCGTCACCTCCTTCCGCTCTTGTCTGTTTATCGCAGTCTCATTCCGATTTTGATGATTGCCGACGAATTGCGCCCGGTAAGTCGTCGCCGCCGAGTCGAAGGTGGCGCAGAATTCGCCCGTTTCAGCGATTCCGCGCCACCTTCTCATCATTCGGCTTCCGGCGCACCGTCACCCGCGGCGCCGCCGTCCTCGTCGGGGACGGTGTCCACCACACCGACGAGGGCGTGGCGCACGACCTGGTCGCCGACCTTGTAGCCGCGTCGCATCACGGTGCCGAGGACGGGGTGAGTGCCCTCGCCCTCATGCTGCACGGCCTCGTGAAGCTCGGGGTCGAACTCGTCGCCCTCCGCGCCGAACCCCGAAAGCCCCAGCCCCTCAAGGGTGTTGACCAACTTGTCGGCCATGGCCTTGAGCGGACCGCTCTCGAGGTCACCGTGATCGCGCGCGCGATCGAGGTCGTCGAGGATCGGCAGCAACTGCGAGATGACCGAGGCCTTCGCCCGGTCGGCGGCCACCTGCTGATCACGCAACGCCCTCTTGCGGTAGTTCGTGAAATCGGCCTGTACCCGCTGCAAGTCGGCGAGCAGTTCGGAGGCCTTGTCGGCCTCCTCCCCCGCCGTTTCCTGGGGCGGCGCGTCAGGAGCCGGGTCACCGGGGCCGTCCGCCCCGGCGTCGCCGGCCGAAGAACCCGAACCTGCTTCTCTCACTTCACCGGTGACCGGATCGATGCGCCGTTTGTCGGTGACGGTCACCGGCTCGTACGGATCATTTCCTGTCACTTGTTCTCCTTGCCAGCATCATCGTCGACGACCTCGGCGTCCACGACATTGTCGTCGGCCGCACCGGCGTCCGCACCGCCGCTCGCGGCCTGCTCGGCCTGAGTGGCCTCGTAAATCGCCTGGCCCAGGCCTTGCGATTCGACGCCCAGCTTCTCCATCGCCGACTTGATCTCGCCGATGTCGGTGCCTTCGAGCGCCTTCTTCGCATCGGCGATCGCCGCGTCCACCTTGGCCAGCGTGTCCTCGGGAACCTTGGATCCGCCCTCGGCGCTGCGCTGCTCGGAGACGAACTTCTCCGTCTGGTAGACCAGCGACTCGGCCTGGTTGCGGACGTCGGCCTCTTCGCGACGCTGGCGGTCCTCCTCGGCGTGCGCCTCGGCGTCCTTGACCATCCGGTCGATCTCTTCCTTGGACAGGCCGGAGCCTTCCTGGATGCGGATCGTGTTCTCCTTGCCGGTGCCCTTGTCCTTCGCGGTCACGTGCACGATGCCGTTGGCGTCGATGTCGAAGGTGACCTCGATCTGGGGCACACCGCGCGGAGCCGGCGGGATACCGGTCAGCTCGAAGCTGCCGAGCAGCTTGTTGTGCGCGGCGATCTCACGCTCCCCCTGATAGACCTGGATCTGCACCGACGGTTGGTTGTCGTCGGCGGTGGTGAAGGTCTCCGACCGCTTGGTCGGGATCGTGGTGTTGCGCTCGATCAGCTTGGTCATGACGCCACCCTTGGTCTCGATACCGAGGGACAGCGGCGTGACGTCAAGCAGCAGAACGTCTTTCACCTCGCCCTTGAGCACACCGGCCTGCAGAGCGGCGCCCACCGCGACGACCTCGTCCGGGTTGACGCCCTTGTTGGGCTCCTTGCCGCCGGTCATCTCCTTGACCAGATCCGACACCGCGGGCATGCGGGTCGAGCCACCGACCAGCACCACGTGGTCGATGTCGGACACCGAGATGCCGGCGTCCTTGACCACCTGCTGGAACGGCTGACGTGTCCGGTCGAGCAGATCCTGGGTGATGCGCTGGAACTCGGCGCGTGTCAGCTGCTCGTCGAGGAACAGCGGGTTCTTGTCCGCGTCGACGGTGATGTAGGGCAGGTTGATCGAGGTGCCCTGGCTCGAGCTCAGCTCGATCTTGGCCTTCTCGGCAGCCTCACGCAGCCGCTGCATCGCCATCTTGTCCTTGGTCAGGTCGATGCCCGAGGTGCCCTTGAACTTGTCGACCAGCCATTCCACGATCCGGTCGTCCCAGTCGTCTCCACCGAGGTGGTTGTCACCGCTGGTGGCACGCACCTCGACCACGCCCTCGCCGATCTCGAGAAGCGAGACGTCGAACGTGCCGCCGCCGAGGTCGAAGACCAGGATGGTCTGTTCCTTCTCGCCCTTGTCCAGGCCGTAGGCCAACGCCGCCGCGGTCGGCTCGTTGACGATGCGCAGCACATTGAGGCCGGCGATCTGGCCGGCTTCCTTGGTGGCCTGGCGCTGGGCGTCGTTGAAGTAGGCGGGCACGGTGATGACGGCGTCGGTGATGTCCTCACCGAGGTAGCTCTCCGCGTCGCGCTTCAACTTCTGTAGCGTTCGGGCGCTGATCTCCTGCGCCGTGTACTTCTTGTCGTCGATCTCCACGGCCCAGTCGGTGCCCATGTGCCGCTTGACCGAACGGATGGTCCGGTCGACGTTGGTCACCGCCTGGTTCTTGGCGGGCTGGCCGACCAGCACCTCTCCGTTACGCGCGAACGCGACGACGGACGGCGTGGTGCGCGAGCCCTCGGAGTTGGCGACGACGACGGGATCGCCCCCCTCCAGTACGGCGACGACGGAGTTGGTGGTCCCGAGGTCGATTCCGACCGCACGAGCCATGTTGGTTCCTCCTGAAATAGTCCTGCTAAATGTCCGAGTGCATGCACTCGTGTGGGATGAGTGCACCGCACTCAAGCCTGCGCCGAAGAACACTACCCTGTCAACCCAGACTTGAGTCTGTTTCACTCAACTGTCGAATCACTCAACGGCGCTTGCGCCCGGTTCGTTCCCACTCCCTGACACAGGGTCCTGCGCCGCGGTCATAGGGTCTATCGGCCCGGGTCCATGGGGACCTTCACCCGTAGGCAGGGTGGCCGAAGACGCTATGCCACGACGGTCGACACTGGCAGCGTTGATCACGTGGCAGAAAGGCTTGCGACGGTCCACGAGGGGTGGCGGTCGCTGCGCGAGCCGACCCTGGTGATGGTGACCGTCGCCGCGCTGGCGGTCGGTGGTGTCCTGTGGCTGGTCGGGCAACGCGAGGCCGCCGATATCTCCTGGATCGTCGGCACAGTTGTCGCCGTGGTCCCCGCGGTCTTGTGGGTCGTGGCCGCCTTGCGCCAGGGACGCCTCGGTGTCGACGTGATCGCAGTGCTGTCGCTGGGGGGCACGCTGCTGGTCGGCGAGTATCTGGCCGGCGCGTTGATCGCGGTGATGCTCGCGGGTGGACGTGCCCTCGAAGCCGCCGCCGCGCGTCGCGCCTCCCGGGATCTGCGCGCGCTGCTCGAGCACGCTCCGCGGTTCGCACGGCGGCGGGTCGGCACGGAAGTGCGGGTCATCCCGATCACCGAGGTCACGATCGGCGACCTGCTAGTGGTCGGCCCAGGCGAGACAGTGCCCGTCGATGGACGTGTCGCCGACTCTTTGGCGGTACTGGATGAATCTGTCCTCACCGGTGAACCCATGCAGTTGGAACGACGCACCGGTGAGCCGGTTCGCAGCGGCGTGGTGAACGCCGGCGGCTCATTCGAGCTTCGTGCCACCGCGACCGCCGAGGACAGCACCTATGCGGGCATCGTGCGCCTGGCCGAAGAAGCGCGCGCGGAGAGTGCGCCCATCGTTCGATTGGCCGACCGGTACGCGGCGTGGTTCCTGCCCCTGACGCTCCTCGTGGCCAGTGGGGCCTGGTTCGCAACCGGATCGGCGGTGCGGGCGGTCGCCGTTCTGGTGGTGGCAACTCCCTGTCCACTGCTCCTCGCGGCACCGGTGGCGATCGTCTCGGGCTTATCGCGCGCGTCCCGCCATGGCGTGGTGATCCGCAGTGGCGGTGCGCTCGAGTCGCTCGGAAGCGCGGGCACCCTGGTGTTGGACAAGACCGGCACACTGACGATGGGCCGCCCCGTGGTGGTGGATGTGCTGACCGCGCCGGGTCGGGACGCCGAAGAGGTCCTTCGGTTGGCGGCGTCGGTGGACCAGATGTCACCGCACGTGCTGGCCGAGGCCATCGTCACCGAAGCGATGAGGCGCGCGCTGAAGCCCTCGCTGCCAACCGAAGTCACCGAGCGGGCCGGCCGCGGTGTCACCGGCACCGTCGACGGTCGTCACATCCAGGTGGGGAAGCTGTCCGGGGAGATCGATGAGGCCGACTGGGCACGGGCAGCAATCAACCGCGCGAGTCTGGATTCCGCAGCGATCGCGTGGGTGTGCATCGACGGTGAGCCCGCCGGAGCGGTGCTGCTGCGAGATCCGTTGCGCCGCCATGCCCCTCGCACGGTGCGCCGATTGAGATCCGCGGGGTTGAACCGACTGGTGATGCTGACCGGGGATCGCGCCGAACCTGCACGCGAAGTCGCCACTGTTCTCGGGCTGGACGAGGTCTACGCCCAACAGAGCCCGGCCGACAAGGTCGCAGCCGTGCGGGAGGAGAAGCAACGGGCCGTGACCGTGATGGTGGGTGACGGCGTCAACGACGCACCGGCGCTCGCAGCCGCGACGGTCGGTGTCGCGATGGGCGCCCGTGGTGCGACGGCGTCTTCGGAAGCCGCCGACATCGTGTTGACCACGGACCGTCTAGACCGGCTCGCCGACGCAATGGACATCGCCAGGTGGTCTCGGCATATCGCCGTCCAGAGCGCGGTGGTCGGCATGGCACTTTCGTCTGCGGCGATGGTGATCGCGGCATTCGGCTGGTTGGTTCCCGCTGCCGGTGCCCTGCTGCAGGAGGTCATTGATGTCGCCGTGATCCTCAACGCGTTACGGGCGTTGCGCGGCGACCCGGATGTCGAGGTCGAGTTGCCCGTCGAAACCGAGAACATGCTGCGACAGTTCGCCGCCGAGCACGACGAACTGCGCGACACCGTCGATCTCCTCCGCGACGCAGCAGACCAATTGGTCGCAGGGACCGGCTCGACCGCCATGGAGGCGGTGATGCGTGCAAACACATTCCTTGTGGAACGGATCCTGCCGCACGAGCAGGCGGAGGAGTCGGGACTCTACCCCGCACTGGCCCGTCCGCTCGGAAGCCCTGAAGCTACGGCCACGATGAGCAGGACCCACGCCGAGATCCTTCGATTGTCCGACCGAATCGGTTCCCATATCGACCTCGCCCGAGCAAGCAACCGCATACAACCCGACCAGCGCGATGACCTTCTCGCATGCCTTTACGGACTCCACGCCGTGCTGCGGCTGCACTTCATCCAGGAGGAGGAGAACTACTTCACCCTCGCGGAGGACGAGCCTGCCACCGATTCGGTGTCCCGCGATGGTAAATAGCCTCGCGCGCAACGCTATCGACATCTTTCGAGCGGCCAGGCAGGGACGGGTTAGCATTAGCCGTCGGCAACAGCAGCGGCTGCGCGACCTCGTCTCGTTCGCGCGCAACCACTCGACCTTTTTCGCCGACCGGTACCGCGACGTGCCGAGGACACCGACCGACATCACCGAACTGCCTGTACTCACCAAGACCGATTTGATGGCCAACTTCGATGAGTGGGTGACCGATCCGGCGGTGCGTCGCGACGACGTCGAGGCATTCATCGCCGATCCGACCCTGATCGGTCACGCCTACCTCGACCGCTATGTCGTGTGCACCACGTCCGGGTCGACCGGAACACCGGCCATCCTCGTGCACGACCGCTGCGCCCTTGCGGTCTACAACGCGCTCGGCTATGTCCGCTCGTTGCCGGGCACCCTATTACGCCCGCACGTGATGTGGGCGCTGGTGCGGGGTCGCGGGCGGCTTGCGGCCGTCTTCGTGACCGACGGCCACTTTCTGGGCAACACGATGATCGCCCGGCGGGCACGCGCCATGCCATGGCGGACGAGGACGCAGCGGATCTTCTCCGCGCTGGCTCCCGTGGAACAGATCGTCGCTGCGCTCAACGACTTTCAGCCCGTTCTCCTCGGCGGATACCCCAGCGCCCTCGAAGCGCTCGCCATCGAGCAGCGCGCCGGACGGCTCCACATCAACCCCGTGTTGGTCAACGCCGCGGGCGAAACTCTCACCGAAACGGCCAGGCAACGGATCGCCACGTCCTTCGACTGCCGCGTCGGCAACCACTACGGGACCTCCGAAGCCGTTGGGTTGACCTTCGAATGCGACGCTCAGCAGCTCCACGTCAACAGTGACTGGTACATCCTGGAACCCGTGGACGAAAACGATCGTCCCGTACCGGCGGGACGGTTGTCGTGCGGCGCGCTGGTGACGAATCTGGCGAACCGGGTGCAACCGATCATCCGGTACCAGATCGGGGACCAGATCACTGTGAAACCCGACACTTGTTCCTGCGCAAGCCCGTTCCCGGTTATCGATGTGATCGGGCGGATGGACGACACGCTGGTCTTCCCCGCAACCCCGGGTGGAGTCGTCCGGGTTCTGCCGTTGGCGGTCGCGACAGTCGCCGAGGAGACGCCGGGGGTCACAGCCTGCCAACTCGTCCAACGTGGCCCGTCGAGCCTCATCGTGCGGTTCCGGGTCGGCACCGCCGACGAATCAGCGGTGGTGTGGGATGCGTTGCGAATGCGCCTCGGCAACTACCTGGCCGAACTCGGAGCAGCCGGGGTGTCAATCGAAAAGGACGTCGTCCCACCGCAACTGCACCCCCGAAGCGGAAAGTTCCGACAGGTCTACACGGAGTACCGGCCGAGCGATCGTGGCGCGGGCGACGTCAACACGGTCTGAGGTCGGCCACGCAACTCTTCAGCGAGGTCATGCTCGAACGCCGGTACGGTCATGCCGCGATGTTTCAATCGTCGATCGAGCGCATCGATGAAGAGGCCATCGCCGGGCCGACGGCACCCCAATACGATTTGTTCGTTCATCACCTCGCGCGTCAACGCGGCGGTGGGACATGAGGCCACCAGCTCGAGCGAAGCGCGAAGGTCGAGTGTCGTCAGCACTCCGCACGAGGGCGAGGCGCCGATACCGACGATGCCCTCGACCCGAATGCCCGAGCGCTCGTAGTCGGAGACATCTCGGACGACCCGGCGAGCCAACCGTCCGTACACGACGCGCGTCCACCAGACGAAAGCACGCACCAACGTACTCCGAAACACGTACCGCAGCGTTCCTTTCGAGTGATACAGACGCAAGCTGCGGCGTTTGAGCACGCCGCCCCAGGCCAGCCGCTCCGGACACGGCAGTTGATGGATCCCGTAGCCCGCCGTGACCAACTCGTCGACCAGCTCGCTCACAGCGCCGCAGCGGGTGGCGCCGCCGGCGTACCGGGTGTTCTGGTTCAACAGGCAGTGAGACACCAGCACTACACGCCGACCACGTTCGTCCCGTAGCCGGTCGATGAGCAGTAGTTCTCGCGGCACGTCGGCCTTCGTCAAGGCGCGTCGGCCCGCTGCCGGTGGAGAAGGTCGCGCAGCATCGGGAACTCGGTGCGCACATGCCGGTCCATGGCGGCCGCGAACGATGGGGAGAGGTACAGCCGCCACAGCGGATCGAGCATCCGCGCCGGTCCCACCCATCCGGCGGTGATGCTGTGCCGCAGATGAACTCCGCGGGCAAGGGTCCGAAGCGTCAGGGTCAACCGGATGGGCAGTGGAAACCGGAACCGGCCCCACCCGAGCCGCCAGACGATCCGCTCACCCGGCACGACACTTTCCACCACACCGACCATCCGCAGGTGCCGGGACCCGACGTACTCATCCATCAGCACCGTGTCACCGACGTGATCCCCACCGCCGTGCTCGAGCACGTGAAACTCCAGGTGCGTACCCGGCCACCATGCCCGATATCTGTCGTCATCACAGTCCAGCAGGAAGTCCGTGATTTCGCCACCGGTCAGACCGTCCACGCTCATCTGTGATTCGAGCGTCAACACCGTCATGCCCCTTCCCGCTCGTCGTGGCATCCGTACCACCAATCCACCCGCGCCCGAGCCGGATCGGGAGAGCCTTAAGTCACGGCGATGTTGACTATCGGCCCTACACCAGAGCCATGGCGGAGGCCCATCATGGGCACCGCGAGTCAACACCTGCACAGCAGGGAGTAGGAACATGAACGAACCGTCGAGATCGGCGACCGAGCCGAAAACCGTCGTCGCCGAGCAGCGCCGGGTGAACCAGGTCCTGGCCTGGGTCGGTATCGCCGCCGCGGTGGTGTTCATCGTTGCGGTGCTGTTCTTTTCCGGCTTCTTCATCGGCCGTAGCACCGACGGTGGGTATCACCGCGGTCATTGGAACCAGATGCCCGGCCCCAGCATGATGAGCCCCGGAATGATGCACCCCGGCATGGGGCCGCCGACGGATCAACGGCCGGCCCCGACGAACATGCCGCGTCCGTAGTCGCACCATCGGATGAACGCACCCGAGGAAGTCTCTTCAGCTCCGGCATCGCCAACTCTGCAGCAGCGCGTAGCGCCGGCGAGCCGATTCCACATCTCACGTATTGCCGGTTCACAGCCAATGGAGTGCGCTATCGTCCAGCCGTCCAATCGGACCGAGGAGCACTGTGACCGTAATCTCCGGTCTGCCGGGCCCATATGCTGTTCGTCGCATCGGCGATTCGGGCGCGCGGGCGGTCTGGGGTGACGAGCTGACCGAAGCCGGCAGTTGAGTCTCAACCGGAATACATCGGGCCATTCGGCCCTATGGCGCGGACAGGGCCGAGCCAACAATGAAGACATGACGACCTCATACGGGACGGGCCCGGCATCGGGACAGTATGACGAGGACGACGAGGATCAGCTCTCGTCCGAAGACACCCTCATCGACCGCGGCACCGACGACCTTCTCGACGAGGGTTACTCGCCACCCGAGCATCCGTGGGGACGCGGCGCTTTCGGCCCGTCCGAGAGTATGGACCAGCTCCTTGCCGAGGAAGAGCCGGATCCGGCGTCGCGGCTGAATGTGTTGCTGGACGAGGTCGAACAGCAGCGTTCCGACGATGCCGAGCGCGACACCGAGTTCCCCCAGCATGGTGAGGTGGGTCGCGCGCGGGCAGGCCGACTGCTCGCACCCGACATGG
Organism: Mycolicibacterium malmesburyense; assembly: GCF_001050015.1. Next base: position 3,987 of record NZ_CVTB01000274.1, on the reverse strand, counting down.
GTGTCGGCGAAGACGACGAGCCCGAGTTGCTCGCCAGCGACGTCGGTATCAGCGGCGGCGCCGCCTCCGCCGAGGAAGCGGCGATGCACATCATCGACGCCCCAGAAGCGGACGAGCTTCGCGACTGAGCGGATCCTCCCTTGGCGGTGCGACAACCGGGGCCGAGAACGCTATTGACCGTCGGTGTGGTGGTCGGCAGCTACCTGCTCAGCCGCCGTGACGATGACTGCATCCGAGTCCGGAGACACGGTCTCCACATATCCGTTGTCGAGCCACCGAACGTCGAAGGGCGCAGCGCCGTTGACACCGTGCGTGCGGATGATCATTCCGCGTCGCTCGGGACGCCCGGACGTTCGGCCCTGTACGACGTACCAGTCCCCGGCCTTCGCCTTCACCGACGACCTCCCTCCACCACCACTTCAGGCGGTGAGCTGTTGGGGTGCGCAGATGGCCTTGACGAAATCCGCGACGACGTGCTCGGACAGGTGGCGTGCGATGTCGGCTTCGCTGACGATGCCGATGAGCCGGTGATCCTCGATGACCGGCAGGCGTCGAATCTGATGCTCTTCCATCACGGCCAGCATCTGTTCGACGCTCGCCTCACCGCCAACGTGATACGCATTGCCCTGGGCCAACTGCCCGGCGGTCACGCTACGCGGATCCTCGCCGGCGGCAACGCATTTGATCGCGATATCACGGTCGGTGAGCATTCCATGAAGCCGATCGTCGTCTCCCAGAACGGGTAATGCACCCACGCCGAGTTCCCACATCTTGTGAGCCGCGGCGCTGATCGTCTCATGCTCACCGATGCACGTCACTCCGGGATGCATGATTTCTCGAACCGTGGTCATGTCTGCCCCTTCCCTCGGTGTCCTCGATTTCTGCCGCAAACGTAGAACCACCGGCGCGGCCGAACTAGGGCCATTCCTCCCTTTCCACCGATTGCCAATGGCTTGGACCGGCGTAGCGTCGACTGCGATGTGTCAGTACTGCGGGTGCCGCGACATGCCCCTGATCCGCGACTACATCGCGGAACACGCCCACGTCCTCAATCTGGGCGGCGAGGCCGTTCGGCGCATCGACCGCGGTGACCTCGACACCGCGCGGCGGCTTCTGGCCGAGATGGCGCAGGAGCTCAAGACCCACTGGCGCGGTGAGGAGGAGGGCCTGTTCAAGGTGCTCTTGCGCGACGAGTTGTTCGCCGAGCACATCGAGCCCCTCATCCGCGAACACCGCGAACTCGCCGAACTCCTCGCGAGGGCGGACCTCGCCCGCGAGGCCGACCGGCAGGCGGTCCGCGTCGCCGTCGAGGACCTCTGGGAGCACACCCGCAAGGAGGAAGACGGCATCTTCCCGGCGTCGATCACCGAACTCGACGGCGACGACTGGGACGCCGCGATCGCGGCCTGGCATGAGGCCCATCCCGGCCGGGAGATGGTCAAGTGGGGCGTCTGACGAGCGACCGTCCTTAAGGTGAAGAGATGACCGCCGCACAACGGGAACGCGCCGCACTCGTCGAGACCATGCGCGAGGTGGGACCCGACGCCCCCACGCTGTGCGGGGACTGGACCACCCGCGACCTGGCCGCCCACCTCGTCGTCCGGGAGGGACGGCTGGACGCCGCTCCGGGGATCATGATCCCCGCGTTGGCCGGCTACACCGACAAGGTGCAGCGGCGGACCTCCGAGAGCACCGAGTGGTCCGAGCTTCTCGACAGGGTGGCGTCCGGTCCGCCTCTGTTTTCCCCGTTCAAGCTGCTCGACCCCGTCGCCAACATGGGCGAGATGTACATCCACCACGAGGACGTCCGCCGCGCCCAGCCCGGATGGGAGCCGAGGCCTCTGGATGACAGCACGGTCCGCGCCCTGACGCGTTCACTGCCGCTGATGGCGAAGATGACGCTGGCGAAGGCGCCCGCACGGATGACGCTGAAGACACCGCAGGGCAAGGTGCTGGCCACCGTTGGAAAAGGCCCCGAGCTGACCATCGTCGGTGAACCGCAAGAACTGCTGCTGTTCATCTCCGGTCGCGACGAAGTGTGCCTCGACTTCGACGGCGACCCGGCGACCGTCGAAGCGGTGCGCGGAAACCGTCGCGGGCTGTGACCCGTCGATCGTGCCTAAGCTGGCGTCCGTGAGTTCATCGGTCGATTTCCGGGTTTTCGTCGAACCGCAGCAGGGCGCCTCCTACGCCGATCAACTCGGCGTCGCGCGGGCCGCCGAAGAACTGGGCTACTCCGCGTTCTTCCGTTCCGACCACTATCTGGCGATGAGCGGCGACGGGCTGCCCGGCCCGACCGACTCGTGGGTCACGCTGGCCGGTATCGCGCGCGAGACGTCCACGATCCGGCTCGGCACCATGGTGACCTCCGCGACCTTCCGCTATCCGGGACCGCTGGCGATCTCGGTCGCGCAGGTCGACGAGATGAGCGGTGGCCGTGTGGAATTCGGTCTCGGTGCGGGCTGGTTCGAAGCCGAACACCAGGCCTATGCGATCCCGTTCCCGTCGCTGCGCGACCGCTTCGACAGGCTCACCGAACAGCTCGAGATCATCACCGGCCTGTGGACGACGCCGCGGGGTGAGACGTTCGATCACTCCGGCAAGCACTACACGGTCGTCGACTCCCCCGGCCTGCCCAAGCCCGCGCAGGCGCCGCACCCGCCGGTGATCATCGGCGGACAGGGCGCAAAGCGGACACCCGCGCTCGCGGCGAGGTTCGCCACCGAGTTCAACGTGCCGTTCGTCCCGCTGGAGACGGTCAAGACACAGTTCGAGCGGGTCGCCGCGGCCGTCGCCGACGCGGGCCGTTCCGCGGATTCGATGACGTACTCGGCGGCGTTCGTGCTGTGCGCGGGCCGCGACGAGAACGAGATCGCCCGCCGGGCCGCCGCGATTGGCCGTGAGGTCGACGAGCTGCGCGGCAACTCCCCCACCGTCGGTACACCCGGCGAGATCGCCGATAAGTTGGCGCCTTTCCTGCAGGCTGGGGTGCAGCGCATATACCTGCAAATGCTCGACATGTCAGACCTCGAGCACCTGGAGTTCTTCGCGCGCGAGGTGCTCCCGCAGCTCCGCTGAACGGGCGAGCGCGGGGAACCGGCCCTACGATCGGTGGCCGTGCCAGGTGAAGACCCGCCGCCGCAGCCCTGGTACAACCGCACGCCCGAAGTGGTCGGCGCCAGCCTGCTCGCCCTGGCGGTGATCGGCCTCCTCGTTCTGGCGGTCTCCTTCGTCGCCGGGCGGTCCACCGACCCGACGCAGGCGCCGGTGGACTTCGTCGAGCCGACGTTCTCGGCGACCGAGACCCCGACGGGCCCCGCGACCACCGTGACGACGGGAACCATCACCAGCACCAGCCCGCCCGAGACGACCGAGATCAACGACCCGACCCCGTCGGAGTCGACGACGTCGGGCAGCGAAACAACCTCGGGCAGCGAAACGACGTCGAGCGAGACCTCCCCGAGCACCACCACGACGAGCAGGCAGCCGACGCCACGCAGTGAGGCCGACGAGGGTGCGACCACGACCCGCACGACACGCCGCCCCCGGACGAATGTGACGCGCACGCTCAATCCCTACCCCTGAGCGCCTACTATCGGTGGCCGTGGCGCGATACGGACCTCCGGACGACCCGAACAATCCCGACAACGAACCCACGGCCTATCTCAACTACGGCGACGGGGGTCCGGGACAGCCGCCCCAGGAACCGCTTCCGTGGTACCGCAAGCCGGCGGCGCTGGTTGCTTTCGGCGCGATCGGCGCCCTGCTCGTCGCCCTCATCGTGTGGCTGCTGGCCAGCCTGATCAGCGGCGACGACTCGACGACCGAACCCACGTCGCTGACGCCGTTGACCACGACGTCGCGCTCCGTCGTGCCGACCACGCAGGCGCCGCAGACGGTGACCGAGACCGTCACCGCGCCGCCCGAGACCACCACGACCACGGAGCCGACGACCACGACCACCACCACGACGACCACGACCACCAC
>NZ_CVTB01000273.1 GCF_001050015.1 Mycolicibacterium malmesburyense | reverse complement strand
CCGCCCGCCGTGATCGCGCGCCGGTTCTCCGAACTGGGCGACTGGATCAAGGGCATGATCGACTTCGACATGGAGCTGGTCCGGTACTACCGGGAACACCACGGCTTCAACGTGCTCCTGCGGTCGAAGTGGATCCAGCAGGGCGGCGGCCTGGCCACCAAGCAGGCCTACTACGACGGCATCCACCAGATCACCGACGACGAGGCGTTGATCGTCGAGTTCGCCGTGCCCTCCGACTGCTACTACTGGCAGATCCTGGTGGCCGACGACCGCTTCTCGACCGTCGACTGGGTCAACCGGCAGTCCAGCCTCAACGACGTGCAGGCGCGCATCGACCCGGACGGGTGGTTCCGCGGCGTGGTGTCCAACCGCGACCCGGGCGTGCACAACTGGCTCGACAAGGCCGACTGGCCGTGGGGCATCCTGCAGGCGCGCTTCTACAAGGCCGAGGAGTTTCCCGAGATCACGGTCACGAAGGTGCCGGTCGAGCGCGTGCTCGACCATCTCCCGTCGGGCACCGAGGTGCTCACCCCTGAGGAGCGCCAAGCCCAGCTGCGACACCGCCGCACGGGTGCCCAGATGCGCCGCATCTGGTGACCGAGCAATCGCAGCCGCCGTGTAACACCGATTTAACAGCCGGTGCCTACGCTGCGGTCATGGATCGGCAGAAGGAATTCGTGCTGCGCACGCTGGAGGAACGCGACATCCGCTTCGTCCGGCTGTGGTTCACCGACGTGCTCGGATACCTGAAGTCGGTCGCGATCGCCCCCGCCGAACTGGAGGGCGCGTTCGAAGAGGGAATCGGGTTCGACGGCTCGTCGATTGAGGGATTCGCCCGGGTCTCGGAGGCCGACATGGTGGCCCGGCCCGACCCGTCCACCTTCCAGGTGCTCCCGTGGGCCGACGGCTCGGGACGGCACCATTCGGCGCGGATGTTCTGCGACATCACCATGCCCGACGGCTCCCCGTCGTGGGCGGACTCGCGCCACGTGCTGCGTAGGCAGCTCGCGAAGGCCAGCGATCTCGGCTTTTCCTGCTATGTGCACCCCGAGATCGAGTTCTTCCTGCTCAAGCCCGGTGAGGACGACGGCAACCCGCCCATTCCCGCCGACAACGGCGGCTACTTCGATCAGGCCGTCCACGATTCGGCGCCGAATTTCCGCAGGCACGCCATCGACGCGCTCGAGCAGATGGGCATCTCGGTGGAGTTCAGCCACCACGAGGGCGCGCCCGGCCAGCAGGAGATCGACCTGCGCTACGCCGACGCGCTGTCGATGGCCGACAACGTGATGACGTTCCGCTACGTCGTCAAGGAGGTCGCGCTCGGGGACGGCGTGCGGGCGTCGTTCATGCCGAAGCCGTTCGCCGAACATCCCGGTTCGGCCATGCACACGCACATGAGCCTGTTCGAGGGTGACACCAACGCGTTCCACAGCCCCGACGACCCGCTGCAGCTCTCCGATGTCGCCAAGTCGTTCATCGCCGGGATCCTCGAGCACGCCAAGGAGATCAGCGCCGTCACCAATCAGTGGGTCAACTCCTACAAGCGCCTCGTGCACGGCGGCGAGGCGCCGACCGCGGCGTCCTGGGGCGCGGCGAACCGCTCGGCGCTGGTGCGGGTTCCGATGTACACACCGCGGAAGGCGTCCTCGAGACGCGTCGAGGTGCGCAGCCCCGACTCGGCGTGCAATCCGTACCTGACGTTCGCGGTCCTGCTCGCCGCGGGACTGCGGGGCATCGAGAAGAACTACGTGCTGCCGGCCGAGGCCGAGGACAACGTGTGGACGCTGACCCCCGAGGAGCGCAGCGCGATGGGTTACCGAGAGCTGCCCGGCAGCCTCGGTGTCGCGCTCACCGAGATGGAGAACTCCGAACTGGTCGCGGAGGCGTTGGGCGAGCACGTCTTCGACTATTTCCTGCGCAACAAGCGCGCCGAGTGGGAGAACTACCGCAGCCACGTCACCCCGTTCGAGCTCAAGGCGTACCTGTCTCTGTAGTAGTGCCTCTGTAGGTGCTTAGCCCACATAGCTGCTGCGCTACCTTTTAGGCGTGGCCAAACCAGCGACGCAGCGTCCGAAGCTGCCGAGCGTAGGCCGGCTGGGTCTCGTCGAACCCACCGCGCCCGCGGATCTCGACCAGTTGGGTTGGAACACCGATGCGCACGTCGAGCTCTTGTGGTCGTTGTCGCGTGCCCCCGACGCCGACACCGCGCTGCGCACGATGGTGCGGCTGGCCGAGGCGCTGGGCGACGACTGGGACCAGCTCAACCGCGCCCTGCTCACCGACCGGAGCCTGCGGGGCCGGCTGTTCAGCGTGTTCGGCTCGTCGCTGGCGCTCGGCGACCACATCATCGCGAATCCGGAGAACTGGCGGCTGCTCGCGGACGACGTGAAGCTGCCGGGCGCCGACGCCCTGCGCGACATGTTCGTCGCGCTGGCCGACGAGGCGCCCGACACGTCGGCCGCGCTGCAGCCGCTGCGCAAGCTCTACCGCGACCGGCTGCTGGTGCTGGCCGCCCTCGACCTGGCGCCGACGGTCGAGAACGAACCCGTCCTGCCCTTCCCGACCGTCGGCGAACACCTGTCGGACCTCGCCGACGCTGCGTTGGCCGCTGCGCTGCACCTCGCGATCAAGACGACGGGCGGTGAGTCACCGCCCCGGATCGCGGTGATCGCGATGGGCAAATGCGGTGCGCGGGAACTGAATTACGTCAGCGATGTCGACGTCATCTTCGTCGCCGAGCCCGCCGACGCGCTGGCGACGCGGGTGGCAGGCGACATGATGCGGTTCGCCGCCGACGCCTTCTTCGAGGTCGACGCGGCGCTGCGACCCGAAGGCAAGCACGGCCAGCTGGTCCGCACACTGGACTCGCACGTGGCCTACTACCAGCGCTGGGCCAAGACGTGGGAGTTCCAGGCGCTGATGAAGGCGCGACCCGCCGCGGGCGACCTCGAGCTGGGCAAGGCCTACATCGAAGCCGTCATGCCGATGGTGTGGACGGCCTGCGAGCGGGAGGACTTCGTATCCGATGTGCAGGCCATGCGCAGACGGGTCGAGGAACTGGTGCCCGCCGGTCAGCGGTCGCGGGAGATCAAGCTGGGCACCGGCGGGCTGCGCGACGTCGAATTCGCGGTCCAGCTACTGCAATTGGTGCACGGCCGCAACGACGAACGGTTGCACGTCGCATCGACGGTGGAAGCGCTGGCCGCGCTCGGCGAGCGGGGATACGTCGGACGCGACGACGCCGCCAACCTGACCGCGTCGTACGAATTCCTGCGACTGCTCGAGCACCGGCTGCAGCTGCAGCGGATGGTGCGCACCCATCTGCTTCCCGACGAGGACGACGACGAGGCGCTGCGGTGGCTGGCCAGGGCCGCCCATGTGCGCCCGGACGGCACCCGCGACGCGCTGGGTGTGCTGCGCGAAGAACTCAAGCGCCAGAGCCTGCGGGTGTCGCGGCTGCACGAGAAGCTGTTCTACCAACCGCTGCTGGAGTCCGTCGGCCAACCGGCACTGAGCATTTCGGACAGGATGACCCAGGAGGCCGCCGAACGGCAGCTGGCCGCGCTCGGTTATGAGGGCCCGCAGAGCGCGTTGACCCACCTGGCCGCCCTGACCGGCAGCAGCGCCCGCCGCGGCCGCGTGCAGCAGGTCTTGTTGCCGACGCTGCTCGACTGGCTGTCGGACACCCCCGATCCCGATGCGGGGCTGCTGTCCTACCGCCGCATCAGCGACGCGCTCTCCGAACAGCGATGGTTCCTGGCGGCGCTGCGCGACGAGGGAGCCGTCGCCAAACGCCTCATGCATGTGCTCGGCACGTCGGCCTACGTCCCGGAGTTGCTCATGCGGGCGCCGGAGGTCATCCAGTCCTACGCCGACGGCCCCAACGGGCCCAAGCTACTGGACTCCGAACCCGGAGCGGTGGCGAGGGCGCTGGTCGCTTCGGCCGCACGGTATTCCGATCCGCAGCGGGCGATCGCGGCGGCGCGCACGCTGCGCAGGCGCGAGCTGGCGCGCGTCGCATCCGCCGATCTCCTCGGCATGCTCGAGGTCACCGAGGTGTGTCGCGCGCTGACGTCGGTGTGGGTCGCGGTGCTGCAGGCCGCGTTGGACGCGGTGATCCGCGCCAACACGCCCGAACGGGGCCCGCTGGCCCGCATCGCGGTCATCGGCATGGGCCGGCTGGGCGGCGGCGAGCTGGGCTACGGCTCGGACGCCGACGTGATGTTCGTGTGCGAACCCGAAGAGGGCGTTGAGGAATCGGCCGCGGTGAAATGGGCGGTGACGGTCGCCGAGCAGGTGCGCACCCTGCTCGGCACGCCGAGTTCGGATCCACCGCTGGAAATCGACGCGAACCTGCGCCCCGAGGGCCGCAACGGTCCGCTGGTGCGCACGTTGTCCTCGTATCAGGCCTACTACCAACGCTACGTGCAGACGTGGGAGGTGCAGGCCCTGCTGCGGGCCCATCGTGTCGCCGGCGATCTGGACCTAGGGGAGCGGTTCTTGTTGATGATCGACAAGGTCCGCTATCCGCCCGGCGGCGTGTCTGGAGAAGCGGTGCAGGAGATCCGGCGGATCAAGGCACGGGTGGACGCCGAACGGTTGCCGCGCGGAGCCGACCCGAACACGCACACCAAGCTCGGGCGCGGCGGACTCGCCGACATCGAGTGGACCGTGCAGCTGCTGCAGTTGCGCTTCGCGCACGAGGTGCCCGCACTGCACAACACGTCGACGCTGGAGTCGCTGAACGCGATCGGCGCCGCGGAGCTGATCGCCGAGGGCGACGTCGATCTGCTGCGTCAAGCCTGGCTCACCGCGACCGGGGCGCGTAACGCGCTGGTGCTGGTGCGGGGCAAGCCGACCGATCAGCTGCCCGGACCCGGGCGTCAGCTCAACGCCGTCGCGGTGGCCGCGGGCTGGGACACCGACGACGGGGGAGAGTTCCTCGACAACTACCTGCGGGTCACGAGGCGGGCAAAAGCAGTGGTGCGCAAGGTTTTCGGTGGCGAGACATAGTGGATAGGCACAGCCGATGAGCATGGACTTCGGGTTCGACGTGATCACCGACGAGGAGTACGAGCGCCAACGCGCGCTGTACGGCCCGCTGACCGAGGCGGTGCGCCGGCTGATCTACGCGAGCCTGCACACCGAGGTCGACGCCGACACGGTCGCCGAGGCTCAACAGCGCATCGAATCCGTCACCGAGTTGCTCGAGAGTAAGCAGCGCCCGAGCGTGCAGGTGGTTCACGAGGAGACCGGACGGCCGCTCGCGTGGGCGAACCCCGCTGTGGGACTGCGTAATGCGATCGCGCCGCCGATGGTCATCCACCATGAGGACGACGGCCGGTGCTGGAGCGAGTTCACGCTCAGTGGCGCGTACGAGGGTCCGCCCGGTTGGGTGCACGGCGGGATCTGCGCGCTGGTGCTCGACCACCTGCTCGGTGAGGCGGCCAGTGAAGCGCTGACCCAGCCGAAGTTCACCGGCACCATCTCGCTGCGGTATCTGCGCGGCACGCCGTTGGGGCCGCTGCGGGCCGAGGCATTCGTGGAGCGCATCGAGGGAGTCAAGACGTTCGCGCGCGGCTACCTGCTGGACGCCGAGGGGCCGACGGTCGAGGCGGAGGGCGTGTTCATCCAGCCGGCATGGGCGCGGGACGCGGGATGAAGTTCTACGTCAGCCTGGCGTTTCTCGATACCGCCGAGGTGGTGGAGATCGCCAAGGCCGCAGACGATCTGGGCTACGAAGGTCTCGGTATCCCCGACCACGTCGTCAACCTCGAGACACTGGAAACGCCGTATCCCTACACCAAGGACGGCAGCAGGCGCTGGGAGGCGTTCACCGACTGGCCCGACCCGTGGGTGCTGATCGGCGGGCTGGCGCTGGTCACGTCGCGCGCGCGGTTCGTCACCACCGTGTACCTGCCCGCCATGCGCGATCCGTACTCGGCGGCGAAGGCGATCGGCACGGCGGCCGTATTGGCCGGTGGCCGACTCGAACTCGGCATCGGGGTGGGCTGGTGCGAGGAAGAGTTCACGCTGATGGGTCAGCAGTTCGCACGTCGCGGCAAGCGCACCGACGAGATGCTCGAGCTGATGAAGGACCTGTGGGAGCCGGGCTGGACGCAGTTCGACGGCGAGTTCTACCGGACCCCGAAGCTGGAGATGGAGCCCACGCCGCCGCCGATTCCGATATACGTCGGCGGTCTCTCGGACATCGCGCTGCGCCGCGCCGCCCGCCACGACGGCTGGATCGGCGACCTGATCACCACCGAGAAGGCGCTCGAACGCGTGGGCAAGCTGCGCGAGTTGCGCGCCGAAAAGGGTTCGACGATGGACGGTTTCGAGGTGCTGACCCCGTTGCCGACGCGTTCACCCCCGAGCATTACGACCGCGCGGAGGCGGGCGGCATCACCGGCATCATCACCATGCCGTGGATGTTCTACGCGGGCCCGCAGGCCACACTGGCCGAGAAGATCGACGGGATGAAGCGGTTCCGCAAGGATCTCGGCCTGGACCGCTAACCCCAGCGGGCGATCACGTCGCCGACCGGTTGACCGGCGGCGAGCGCGGCCATCACCAGCACCCGGGCCTGACTGGGCCGCAGGTTCGGCACCATCACCGCGCCCGCCTTGACCATGTCATCGCCGGGACCGTACTCCGCCTCGATCGGACCGGTGGGAACGCGGGTCGAGATCGCGAACGCGATGCCGGCCGGAGCGTGCCGGCGGACCGCGTCGACCACCCCGTCGCCTGCGTTACCGGATCCCAACGCCTCCACCACGATTCCACGGGCGCCCGAGGAGACGGCGGCGTCGATCGGACCCGGCCCGTCACCCGGATAGGCCGCCACGATGTCGACGCGCGGTGCGTTGGCCGCCGACACCTCGGCGATGAACGGGCGTCGTGCCGGCTGGGCCAGGTTGAACGCGTCGCCGCCGACGGTGCCGACGGGTGCGCCCGCGAACGGCGACAGGCTCGCGGTATCCATCTTTCGGGTGCCGAGCGCCTGAAACACGTTGCCGTCGAACGCGATCAACACACCCTGGTCGCGGGCGGCGGGGCTGGCGGCGACGGTCAGGGCGTCGCGCAGATTCTTCGGCCCGTCCGCGTCGGGCGCATCGGAGGATCGCTGTGCGCCGGTCAGCACGATCGGCGGACCACCGCGATACGTGACGTCCAGCCACATCGCGGTGTCCTCCATGGTGTCGGTGCCGTGCGTGATGACGACGCCGTCCGCGCCGTTGGCCACCGCGTTCTTGGCCGCCGCGCCGATCGCATCCCAGTCGGCGGGCGTCAGTTGCGAGCTGTCCTTCTGCATCAGGTCGACGACCTCGACGTCGAAGCCGGCCGCGAGTTCCTCACCGCCGACCGTCGGGCGCCGCACTCCGCCGGCGTCGGTGCTCGTCGCGATCGTGCCGCCCGTGGTGATGACGACGAGGCGCGCGTTCTGGGCGTCGGCCTCCGAGGCTGACGGGCCGAGCATGCTGGTCACCGTCGCGAAGGCCACCGCCGCCGCCGCAAGCGTTCTGCGCATCCGCGCGTCACCGCCGGAAGCGGCTCAGCAGACCCCGGCGCCGGACCGGCTGCGCGGTGGCGGTGGCGGCGGGTGCGGCCGTTCCGGTCACCACGCGACCCGGGGCCCCGGCACCGACCCGGCGCCTGCCGTCGACCGACCAGGCGCCGGCACCCGTCGTCGCCAACAACAGGAACGCGAAGCAGTACATGATCGCCGTTTCGCCGCCGTTGCCGCCCATCTGCTGATCGAACGGCCAGAAGCTCGCGGCCGGCCCCTCCAACGGCGGCCAGTGCATCCAGAAATACGCGACGGCCATGTGGCCCGAGGCGATGAACGCCGCGATCCGCGTGAAGAAACCGACGGTGATCAAGATGCCGGTGACGAGTTCGATGAGGCCCGCCCACCACGCCGGCCACGTTCCGACCGGCACGGCCGTGCCGAGGGGCCAGCCGAAGAGCTTCATCGAGCCATGCAGTGTGAAGAGCAGACCGAAGATGATCCGGAAGATGCTCAGAACCGGAGACGAGTAGCTGGCGAGACGGGCATCGAATGTGGTCGTCATGCGTGTTGACCCTACGCGCAGACGCACTTCGGGCCGGGCGAATTCACTCGCCCGGCCCGAAGTGTCGACTGGTGTTTACACGTCGAAGTAGAGCGCAACCTCGTACGGGTGCGGCCGGATCTGGATCGGCATGATCTCGTTCTCGCGCTTGTAGGAGATCCAGGTCTCGATCAGGTCTTCGGTGAACACGCCACCCTCGGTGAGGTAGTCGTGGTCCTCTTCGAGCTTGTCGATGACCGCCGACAGCGAGGTGGGCGCCTGCGGGATGTTGGCGGCCTCCTCCGGCGGCAGTTCGTAGAGGTCCTTGTCGACCGGGGTCAGCGGCTCGATCTTCTTCTTGATGCCGTCGATCCCGGCCATCAGCATCGCGGCGAACGCCAGGTACGGGTTGCCCGAGCTGTCGGGGCAACGGAACTCGAGGCGCTTGGCCTTCGGGTTGTTGCCGGTGATCGGGATGCGCACGCACGCCGAACGGTTGCGCTGGCTGTACACCAGGTTGATCGGCGCCTCATAGCCCGGCACCAGGCGCTTGTAGGAGTTCACCGTCGGGTTGGTGAACGCCAGCAGCGACGGCGCGTGGTGCAGGATGCCGCCGATGTAGTGGCGTGCGAGGTCCGACAGTCCCGCGTAGCCGGACTCGTCGTGGAACAGCGGCTGGCCGTCCTTCCACAGCGACTGGTGGGCGTGCATGCCGGAGCCGTTGTCACCGAACAGCGGCTTGGGCATGAAGGTGACGGTCTTGCCGGCCTGCCATGCGGTGTTCTTGATGATGTACTTGAACAGCAGCACATCGTCGGCGGCGTGCAGCATCGTGTTGAACTTGTAGTTGATCTCGGCCTGGCCGGCGGTGCCCACCTCGTGGTGGCCGCGCTCGAGGGTGAAGCCCGCGTTCTGCAGGTTGGTGGCCATCTGATCGCGCAGGTCGACGTAGTGGTCGTACGGCGCGACGGGGAAGTAGCCGCCCTTCGGCCGGACCTTGTAGCCGCGGTTCGGACTGCCGTCGGCCTCCAGCGGCTCGCCGGTGTTCCACCAGCCCGACTCGGAGTCGACCTCGTAGAAGGTGCCGTTGATGCGGGAGTCGAAGCTCACCGAGTCGAAGATGTAGAACTCGGCCTCGGCGCCGAAGTAAGCCGTGTCGGCGATGCCGGTGCTGGCCAGATAGTTCTCCGCCTTGCGGGCCACGTTGCGCGGATCGCGCGAGTAGGCCTCGCGGGTGAACGGATCATGGACGAAGAAATTCATGTTCAGCGTCTTCGCGGCGCGGAACGGGTCGATGCGTGCGGTCTCGGGGTCCGGCAGCAGCATCATGTCGGATTCGTGGATCGACTGGAATCCGCGGACCGACGAGCCGTCGAAGGCGAGGCCGTCCTCGAAGACATCCTGCGTGAAGGCCGAGGCCGGGATCGAGAAGTGTTGAACGACGCCGGGCAGATCGCAGAAGCGGATGTCGACATACTCGACGTCCTGGTCCTTGATCAGCTTGAGTATGTCGTCGGCCGTCTTTTCTGCCACTGAGTTCTCTCCTTTATTCAGTAACTCGCGCGTTGACGCTAAGGACACGATGTTGCACGGTCGTCAACCGAATGTTGCGCTGAAGTTACGCGATTAACGTCAGTGCCTGTCGCTGGCGGCCGAAGACTCCTTTCCGGTCCCATATCCTTCAGTGTATGGCCCGCACTCTGGGGTCCTGGCTGTCTGGACCGGATCCGACCAGCGACGCCGGACCCAACGACTATCCCGGCCAGCGTCTCGGTCTGCCCGAGACCGGCCCGGGGTCCATCGCCCGTTTCGGCAGGCGCATCGCCGCGCTGATGATCGACTGGTTCATCGCATACGGGCTGGTCGGGCTCGCCGTGAACCTCGGGTTCCTCAGCAAGGACGCGTTCTTGTACTCGCCGCTCGGGTCGACGGCCATCGCGGCGGTGTGGCTGCTGCTCGGCATCGTCTCGGTGCGGTTGTACGGGTTCACGCCCGGCCAGTGGGCGCTGGGGCTGCGGGTCGCGTCGATCGACCATCGCGAACACGTCGGCGTCGGACGGGCCGCGGTGCGCGGGCTGCTGGTGTTCTTCGTCATACCCGCGCTGTTCACCGACAAGGACTTCCGCGGCTACCAGGACCGCTTCACCAACACCGCGGTGGTCCGGCGGTAGGGCGACAGGCGCCGAAACCGACGCTTTGGTTGAAACTTCGGTCCGAAGACCACCATTACGTCGGTTTCGGGCGGAATCGGAACTCAGCGGCGGCGGACGGTGCGCTGCACGCCGCGCATCTTCGCCTGGGCCGGCAGCGGGCCCTTGGGCATCGCGGCGGGTCCGACCTTCGTGCCCAGCGCCGCCAATCGCGACTCCAATGCGTCCAACTGCTTGACGGTGATGTTGGCGGGCAGCTTGTTGAGGTGGCGTTCCAGCTTGGCCAGCGGGACTTCGCCCTCGCCGTTGCCGATGATGACGTCGTAGATCGGGGTGTCGCCGACCAGTCGAGCGGTGCGCTTCTTCTCCTGCGCCAGCAGCGGCCGCACCCGCGACGGCGACCCTTCGCCGACGAAGATCACGCCGGGCCTGCCGATCACGCGGTGCACGGCGTCGAAGTGCCCCGTCGCCGCCACACCCGGCGTGACGCGCCACTTGCCCCGCATGTTGTCGAGCGCCCAGGCCGCCGCGCCCGTCTGGCCCTCGGCCTTGCTGTACACCGACTTCTGCGCGCGCCTGCCGAAGATGATGAACGCCACCAGCGCACCGAGCACGATGCCCAGCGGGATCATCATGTAGGTGGTGAAGCCGCCCGCGAAGAGGCCGAGCGCCACCGAGGCGGCGACGATCAGCACGAACGCGCCGATCATGTACGGCAGGAGGCGCTTGTCCTCTTTGCGCTGAATCTGGAACGCCTGCCACAGCTGGCTGCGGCGTTCTTTCGACGCCGCCTTACGGGCCGCCTTGGCCTCTGCCTTCGCGGCCTTCAGCGCCTCGGGGTTGCGGGTTTTCGCCATTGCTTCAGGATACGGAGTCAGATGTCGCCGCCGGCGCGGCTCCCGCGTCAGATGTCGCCGCCGCCTGGGCATACAACCGGCCCGCGCGGTAGGACGACCTCACCAGCGGTCCGGCCAGCACACCGGCGAACCCGAGGCCCTGCGCGAACTGCTCGTATTCGACGAACTCGTCGGGATGCACCCAGCGCTCCACCGGGTGGTGGCGCACCGACGGCCGCAGGTACTGGGTGATCGTGACGATGTCGCAGCCGGCGTCGTGCAGATCGGTCAGCGCGGTGCGCACCTCCTCGGGCGTCTCGCCCATGCCGAGGATCAGGTTGGACTTGGTCACCAGACCGAACTCGCGCGCCGCGGTCAGCACGTCGAGGCTGCGCTCGTAGCGGAACGCCGGCCGGATGCGCTTGAAGATCCGCGGGACCGTTTCGACGTTGTGCGCCAACACTTCTGGGCGCGACTCGAACACCTGCCGCAGCAGGGCCGGGTCGCCGTTGAAGTCGGGGATCAGCAACTCGACGCCGGTGTTGGGGTTGAGCGCCTTGATCGCGCGGACCGTCTCGGCGTACAGCCACGCCCCACCGTCGGGCAGGTCGTCGCGGGCCACCCCGGTCACCGTCGAGTAGCGCAAGCCCATCGCCTGCACGCTTTCGGCCACCCGGCGCGGTTCGTCGCGGTCGAGCTCGGCGGGCTTGCCGGTGTCGATCTGGCAGAAATCGCAGCGACGGGTGCACTGCTCGCCGCCGATGAGGAACGTCGCCTCGCGGTCCTCCCAGCACTCGAAGATGTTGGGGCAGCCCGCTTCTTCGCAGACGGTGTGCAGACCCTCGCGCTTCACCAGCGCCTTGAGCTCCTGGTACTCCGGGCCCATCCTCGCGCGGGTCTTGATCCACGGCGGCTTGCGCTCGATCGGCGTCTCGGCGTTGCGGACCTCGAGACGCAGCAGCTTCCGACCTTCAGGAGCGACAGTCACTATGTCAACGCTACTACCAGCCGACCGTCGAGGGCATCGCACACGGCGTCGGCAACCCGGTCGGCGATGTCCGCGACGGCGATCCGACGTCCCAGTTCGGCCGTCAGCGAAGTGACCCCGGCGTCGGAGATCCCGCACGGCACGATCGCCGAATACGCGGCCAGGTCGCAGTCGCAGTTCAGCGCGAATCCGTGCAGCGTCGTCGCCCGCGACACCCGAATCCCGATGGCGGCGATCTTGCGGGCCGGTCCGGTGTCGTCGGCAGGGACCCACACCCCCGAGCGGCCTTCCACGCGGCCGGCCGGCACGCCGAGGTCGGTGCAGACCTTGATCAGCGCCTCCTCGAGCCGGCGCACGAAGTTGACGACATCGAGGGGTTCGGCCAGGCCGATGATCGGATAGCCGACCAGCTGGCCAGGCCCGTGCCAGGTGATCTTCCCGCCGCGGTCGGTGTCGACGACGGGCGTGCCGCCGACGCCGGGTCGCGGCCGTTCCTCGGCGAGTGTGCGCCGTCCCGCGGTGTACACCGGCGGGTGCTCGAGCAGCAGCAGGGTGTCCGGGCCGCCCGCCACGCGCTGGTCGGCGATCGTGCGCTGCAGCTGCCATGCGCTCTCGTAGTCGACCGAACCCAGCCGGCGCACGTCGACCGGCGATGTCGCTGATCGAATCGAATCCGCCATGACTTCGACGCTACTCCGGTGACGCGGTGGCCCAGGCCAACGCCTCACCAATGGTGTTGTGGTGGAAGACGAATCCGGCCCGTTCGAGCGCGGCGGGGATGGCGCGCTGCCCGCCGAGCAGACCCTCGTCGGCGAACTCGCCGAGCGCGGCCCGCAGCGCGAACCCGGGCACCATCAGGGGCGTCGGGCGGTTGACGGCGCGACCCAACGCCGTGGTGAACTCGGCGTTGGTGACCGGAGCCGGGCCGGTGAGGTTGACCGGACCGGACAGGTCGTCGTGCGATATCGCGAACAACAGCGCGCGGATCTCGTCCTCGAGGCTGATCCACGGCATGTACTGGCGGCCGTTGCCCAGTCGGGCGCCCAGCCCCAGGGAGAACAGCGGTTTGAGCCTGCCGAGCATGCCTCCGGCCTGGGCCAGCACCAGCCCCGACCGCACCAGCACCACCCGCGCGCCGTCCTGCCGGGCGGGCCAGGTGGCCGCCTCCCAGTCCACGCAGAGGTTGGCGAGGAAGCCCTCGCCGGCCGGGGCGGTCTCGTCGGTGATCCGGGGCCCGGTGTCGCCGTAGTAGCCGACCGCACTGGCATTGACCAGCACCGGCACCCCCGCCTCGGCGACCGCGGTGGCGAGCACCTCGGTCGGTCCGATGCGGCTGTCGCGCAGGCTCTGTTTGAAGGCGCCCGACCACCGCTTCTCGCCGACGTTCACCCCGCACAGGTTGACCACCGCGTCCACACCCGACAGCGCGGCCGGGTCGAATTCGCCGGTGTCGGGGTTCCAGAACAGCTCGTCGGCGTTCGACGGCGCGCGCCGCACGATGCGGAGCACACGGCGGTCGGTCGCGCGCAGCGCGTAGACCAGAGCCGTTCCGATCAGACCCGACGATCCCGCGATCGCGATTACGGCTTCGGACACGACAGGCGTAAGCCCTTCTCTAGAGGCCCTTACAGGCCCAGATCGGCCTCGAATGCGCCTTCCTCGAGGCGGCGCTTGATGGTGGTCAGGAAGCGACCGGCGTCGGCGCCGTCGATCAACCGGTGGTCGTAGGTCAGCGGCAGGTAGCACACCGACCGGACCCCGATCGACTCGTTGCCGAACTCGTCGGCGATCACCCTCGGCCGCTTGACGATCGCACCGGTGCCCAGCATCGCCGCCTGCGGCGGCACCAGGATCGGGGTGTCGAACAGCGCGCCCTGGCTGCCGATGTTGGTGATGGTGAACGTGCCACCGGACAACTCGTCGGGCTTGAGGTCACCGGACCTGGCGCGCGCGGCGATGTCGGAGATCGCGCGGGCCAGCCCACCCAGCGACAGATCGCCGGCGTTCTTGATCACCGGGGAGAGCAGACCCTGTTCGGTGTCCACCGCGATGCCGAGGTGTTCGGCGTCGTAGTAGGTGATCTCCTTGGTCTCCTCGTTGTAGCTGGCGTTGACGTTCGGATGCGCCTTGAGCGCGTCGATGACCGCGACCGCGATGAACGACAGGTAGGTCAGGTTCACGCCTTCGCGCTCGGCGAAGCTGGCCTTCGCCCGCGCCCGCAGCGACACGATCCTGGTCATGTCGACCTCGTGGGTCTGCGTCAATTGCGCTGTCGCCTGCAGGGATTCGCGAGTCTTCTTCGCGGTGAGCTGACGGATCCGGGTGGCCTTCTGCGTGGTCCCGCGCAGGTGCGCCAGCGAAGCGCGCGAGGCGTTCGCGTCAGCCGGCGCCGCCGCGGCCGCGGGCGACTTGCCCGGCGCCTCGGCGGCCTGCTCGGTCGACGGCGCCTTGGAGGCCTCCGCGGCGGCCAGGACGTCCTGCTTGCGGATCCGGCCACCGACCCCGGTGCCCTTCACGCTGGCGAGGTCAACGTTGTTCTCCGCGGCCAGTTTTCGCACCAACGGCGTGACGTAGGGTCCGGACTCGCCCGACGGCTGCGGTTCGGACTTCGGTTGGGACTTGGGTTCCGGCTTCGGTTCGGACTTGGGCTCCGGTTTCGGTTCGGGCTTGTCCTCTTGCGCGGGTTCCGGTTTCGGCTCGGGCTTTTCTTCCTGCTTGGGCTCGGGTTCGGGCTCGGGCTCGGGCTCGGGTTTCGGCTCGGGCTCGGGCTCGGGCTCGGGTTCCGGCTCGGCTTCGGCTTCCGCGTCGGCATCGCCGATCTTGGCCAGCTCGCCGCCCACCTCGACGGTGTCGTCCTCTTCGGCGGTGATCGATATCAACGTGCCCGCGACGGGCGAGGGGATCTCGGTGTCGACCTTGTCCGTCGACACCTCCAGCAGCGGCTCGTCGACCTCCACGGTGTCGCCGACCTTCTTCAGCCAGCGGGTCACGGTGCCTTCGGTGACCGACTCGCCGAGTTCGGGCATGAGCACCGGCGTCGCCTCACCCGAGGACTTCGACTTCGCGGCGGGCTTGGCCTCGGGCTCGGGTTCCGACTCGGTCTCCTCGGCGGCGGGCTCCTCGGCCGGCTTCTCCTCCTCGGCGGGCTCTTCCTGCTCGTCCGACGGCTGTTCCTGCTCGTCTTCCTGCTCGTCCGACGCCTCCTCAGAGTCGTCGGAGCCTCCCGAGTCGCCGTCATCGCCGGCGTCGCCGATTACGGCCAACTCACCGCCGACCTCAACGGTGTCGTCTTCCTGGGCGATGATCTTCTTCAGCACACCGGAAGCGGGCGACGGGATCTCGGTGTCGACCTTGTCGGTGGAGACTTCGAGCAATGGCTCATCTTGTTCGACCGTGTCACCCTCTTGCTTGAGCCATCGGGTGACAGTCCCCTCGGTGACGCTCTCACCGAGTGCGGGCATCTGAACGGAGATGGCCATGTGATTGACTCCCTCGCTCCCTTGAACGGTCGTCGATCGTGCTGGGGTGATTGTCTTCATACCCATCCTGTCACGTCCGGACGCACAGTTCGCCGCAGACCGTCCGACCCACCGCTCTGGCACTATCGGTAGAGGATCGAAAGGGAGTGCGGACACCAGTGGGAGTCCTCGACAGGTTCCGGCGCGGTAAGCGCGGGCGTAAGGGCCCGGGGGATGACCCTGCCGCGGATCTGAACTACCTGCGCCGGTGGGTCGCCGAACACACCGGCGTGGAGGCCTTCGTCGAACCGAAGACCACCGTCACCGACGTCACCGTGGTGCTGGTCGCCGCCGACGGGGAGTGGACGCGGCGCCGTGCCGGCGGAGACGCGGGTGCCCGGCGACTGTCCGAACGGCTGAAGATCCCCGTCTACGACGTGCAGAAGGTCGGCTACCCGCAGCGGATGCGCGATTTCGACGAGCGGCGTCGCATCGAGCGCCGACGAGCGCAGAGGCGCGAGCTCGAGGAGAGCTGACCGCGAGCTGCTACGGTACCGGCGGTTCCGCCAATTCACGGGAGGTGTGATGGGGGAGGTCGCGCGGCGATTCGTCGACAGCACGGATGACGTGCGGGTCGCGGTCTACGAGGAAGGCAATCCCGACCGTCCCACGCTGGTTCTCGTGCACGGGTGGCCCGACTCGCACGTACTGTGGGACGGCGTGGTGGCGCTGCTGGCCGACCGGTTCCGCATCGTGCGCTACGACAATCGCGGAGTCGGGGAATCGACTGGGCCCAAACGGGTTTCGGCTTACCGCATGTCGCAGTACGCCGACGACTTCGAGGCCGTCGTCGCCGCGGTCAGCCCGGGTGGACCCGTACACGTGATCGCCCACGATTGGGGTTCGGCGGCCATGTGGGAGTACCTGGCCCGGCCGGGTGCCGGCGACCGGATCGCGTCGTTCACATCGATCTCGGGCCCGAGCATCGACCACCTCAACCACTTCATCACCGGCTCGCTGATGCGGCCGTGGCGTCCGCACCGCTTCGTGCGGGCGATCAGCCAGTTCCTGTCCTTCGCCTACATGGGGTTCTTCTCGATCCCGGTGGTCGCGCCGCTGGCGGTCCGCGGCTTCATCGCGGAGTTCGTGCGCCAGATCCTGTCGGTGCGCGACGGCATCCCGCACGAGCAACTGCACCACGCACCGACCTACAAGTCAGACGCCGCGAAGAGCGTCAAGGTGTACGGCGCCAACTACCTGCGGTCGATGAAGCCCGGCCGCAAGGATCACTACGTCGACGTCCCGGTTCAGCTCATCGTCAACACCAGGGATCCGTTCGTGCGCCCGCACGTCTACGACGACACCGGAAGATGGGTGGCGCGGTTGTGGCGGCGCGATATCAGAGCCGGGCACTGGTCGCCGATGTCGCACCCGCAAGCGATCGCCCGCTCGGTCGAGCAGCTCGTCGATTACCTCGAGGGCGAACCGCCGACGCGCGAGCTGTTGCGCGCACAGGTCGGTCGGCCACGCGAATACTTCAGTGACACACTGGTTTCCGTCACGGGCGCGGGCAGCGGTATCGGTCGCGAGACCGCGCTCGCGTTCGCCCGCGAGGGCGCCGAGATCGTCGTCAGCGACGTCGACGAGGGCACCGCCAAGGAGACCGCCGCCCAGATCGCCGCTCGTGGGGGAGTCGCGCACGCCTACACGCTCGACGTGTCCGACGCCGAGGCCGTCGAGCGGTTCGCCGATCAGGTGTGCGCCGAACACGGCGTGCCCGACATCGTGGTCAACAACGCGGGCGTCGGGCATGCGGGCATGTTCCTCGACACCCCGCGCGAGGAGTACGACCGCGTGCTGGCCATCAACTTCGGCGGAGTCGTCAACTGCTGCAGGGCGTTCGGGCGTCGCATGGTCGATCGTGGGCTGGGCGGGCACGTCGTCAACATCTCTTCGATGGCGGCGTATTCGCCGCAACAGTCGATGAACGCCTATGCCACCAGCAAGGCGGCGGTGTTCATGTTCGGCGATTGTCTGCGCGCCGAACTGGATCAGGCGGGGGTCGGCCTGACCACGGTGTGCCCCGGCGTCATCGACACCAACATCGTCCACACCACGCGTTTCGACGCTCCCGCGGGCAAGCAGGACAAGGTCGAGGCGCGACGCGCTCAGCTCGAAAAGGTCTTCTCCCGACGCCGGTACGGTCCGGACAAGGTCGCGGTCGCGATCGTCTCGTCGGTCAAGAAGAACAAGCCGATCCGGCCCGTCGCGCCCGAGGCGCACATCGTCTACGGCGTCGCGCACCTGCTGCCGCAGGTGATGCGCAGCACCGCGCGCGGCAAGGTCGTCTAGCCCGAACCCGACGTATTGGCGGGTTTTTGCGAGTGAAAGCCGCCATTTCGTCGGTCTCGGCGCGGGGAGCGGGGAGCGGGAGTTCAGCCGCTCGCGGCTCTGGCCCGATCAGCCGCTCGCGGGTCTGGCCCGATCAGCCGCTCGCGGGTCTGGCCCGATCAGCCGCTCGCGGCTCTGGCCCGATCAGCCGCTCGCGGCTATGTCCTCCAGGACCGCGAACATCGTCCGCGTCGGCACACCGGTTCCGCCCTTGCCGGTGTAGCCCCACGGCCCGCCGCTGTTGTATGCGGGACCGGCGATGTCGATGTGGGCCCACTGCACGCCCTCGGGGACGAACTCGCGCAGGTAGGTGCCCGCGACGAGCATGCCCGCGAAACGTGACCCGCTCACGTTGGCGAGGTCGGCGACCGTCGACTTGAGGTCGTCCTTGAGTTCCTCGGGCAGCGGCATCGGCCAGGCGTTCTCGCCGACGGACTGCGAGATCCGCGCGACCCGATCGCGGAACTCGTCGCTGCCCATGACCCCGGGCGTGCGGGAGCCGAGCGCGACGGTCTGCGCGCCGGTCAGCGTCGAGGTCTCGATCAGATAGTCCGGATCGTCCTCGCCCGCCCGCACGATCGCGTCGGCCAGGATCAGCCTGCCCTCGGCGTCGGTGTTCAGCACCTCGACCGTGATGCCCCCGTACTGCGTCAGCACGTCGCCGGGACGTTGCGCGGTCGCCGACGGCATGTTCTCGGCCATCGGGACGGTGGCGATCACGTCGATCGGCAGCTTCTGCTTGGCCGCCAGCACCACCGTGGCGATGACGGCCGCCGCGCCGCCCATGTCGGAGGTCATGTGGTGCATGTTGGCGGCGGGCTTGATCGAGATGCCGCCGGTGTCGAAGGTGATGCCCTTGCCGACCAGCGCGACCTTCTTGCCCTTGCGCTTGGCGCCCTTGTGCGTGAGGCGCACCAGCCTCGGCGGCCGCGACGAGCCCTTGCCGACGCCGATGATGCCGCCGTAACCGGCCCTCTCCAATGCCTTCTCGTCGAGGATCTCGACCGACAGCCCGGCCACCTCGCCCAACGCCTTTGCACGGCGGGCGAATTCGTCGGGGAAGAGGTGGCTGGGCGGGGTGTTGACGAAGTCGCGGGCGGTGGCCACCGCGGTCGCGATGTCGGCGGCCCGCTGTGCGGTCTCCTTGGTGGCCGACTTGGTGTCGGAGGCCAGCGCGGTGATCTCGCGCAGCCCTGCGTCCTTGGGTGCGGTCTTGGAGCTGCGGAAGTCGCTGAACCGGTAGGCGCCGAGGACCAGCCCCTCGACCGCCGCCGACAGGTCCAGGCCCGTCAGCGTCGTCAGCGCCGACTCGGCGCCGTTGAGCGAGCGGGCCGCGGCGCCCGCGGCGCGGCGGATCACGTCGGCGGGATAGGTGTCGCGTCGCTTACCGAGCCCGACTGCCAGCACGCTGCCCACCGGAAGCGAAGGCGCGACGACGCGCGTGACCTGTTCGCTGCCGGCCTTGGCGCCGAGCGCCGCCAGCGCGGTCTCGATCTCCGTGACCGCCGCGGCGCCGAGGTGCGGGCCGGTCACCACCTTCGCCGACGAGTCGTCGTCCCCGTTCACCACGGGCACGATCAGCACCGATGAGTCGGCTGTGCGTTTGGGCAGCGACGAGCTGACGGTGACGGCAGGGGCTTGATATCCGGCGGTTGCAGGGCTCACGAGGCCCAACCCTAGCTTCAGGCGCCGGCGTGCAGGTCGTAGGCCGTGACCGGACCCTCGAACCCCTTGAGCGTCAAGGGTTCCACCCGGGTGGCGGGGTGGCCGGGCAGCGCGTCGCGCACGTCGCCCCCGGCGAGGATCTGACCGGGGGCCGCGGCGCTCACCAACCGCGCGGCCAGGTTGACCGGGGTGCCGAAGTAGTCGCCGCCGATCGCCAGCACCAGGCCGTACCCCAGGCCGGCCCGCACGCCCAGCCCGCTCTCGCGGGCCCGCGGATACTCGACGAGATCGGTCGCCGCCTTGACCAGTTGCTCCGGATCCGAGTTCACCCACATGACCTCGTCGCCGATGAACTTCACCACCCGGCCGCCGTTATCGTGCACCACATCGCTCACCGCGCCACTGAACTCGACGAGCAGATCGGACAGCTCGGTCGGGCTCAGTCGCTGGGTCAGCACCGTGAACCCGGACAGGTCGGCGAACCCGACGCCGCAGGTCACCATCGCCGATGAGTCGTGGATGACGTCCTCGAAGTACGTCCTGGCGCTGGTGATGTGGTGGCGCCACACCGAGTCCATCAGCGCCGAGATGCCCGGCACCAGTTCGGCGACGGCCCGGTACGCCCGCGCGGTGGTGAGCTCGTCGCGAGTGTGGGTCATGAGCAGGTCGGGCTGGGCGATCCGGATCATCGACCCGCTGGCCTCGGCGAGGCGCGCCATCGTCGCACCGATGATCCGCAGGAAGTTCAGCGCGGCGTCCGGCCCCGTCACCGCGCTGATCGTCCGCCACGACTCGAGCGCGTCGACGTCGGCGCGGCTCAGCGCGGGCACGTCGGGGTCGGGGAGTCGCAGGCCGAGCGCCTGCCAGGCCTGGGTGAGGTCGGCCAGCGGTACGCCGAGCCGCTCGGCGGCCGCCCGCGGCGTGTAGGTGGGCGGTCCCGACCACTGCAAAACGTCACCGGCGAGGCCGAAGAGCCGGCCGCGACGTTCGGCCTCGACCATGTCCTCTGCCGTGAACCCGAGTGAGTCCAGGTAGGCGATCAGCCCGGCCCGGCCGTGGGCGTCGGCGATCCCGGCGGCTTCCAGCGCGTCCAGGTCGACCACCTGCACAAGTGTGCCAACTGAACGGCCCCACTAGGGTGGATCGGCGTGACCGATGTGTTGAAGGGCCCGCTGGAAGACCGCCACCGCGAACTGGGGGCCAACTTCGCCGAGTTCGGCGGCTGGCTGATGCCCGTCGCGTACGCGGGAACGGTCAGCGAGCACAACTCGACCCGCGCCACCGTCGGGCTGTTCGACGTCAGCCATCTGGGCAAGGCGCTGGTGCGCGGACCCGGCGCCGCCGAATACATCAACTCCGCGTTCACCAACGACCTGCGCCGCATCGGACCGGGCAAGGCGCAATACACGTTGTGCTGCAACGACTCCGGCGGTGTGATCGACGATTTGATCGCATACTACGTCTCCGACGACGAGATCTTCCTGGTGCCCAACGCCGCCAACACCGCCTCGGTCGTCGCGGCGCTGCAGGAACGGGCACCGGCCGGTCTGACCATCACCGACGAACACCGCTCGTATGCGGTGCTGGCGGTGCAGGGACCGAAATCGGCCGAGGTGGTCGGCGGGTTGGGGCTCCCGACCGCCATGGACTACATGGGCTACGCGGACGCCGAGTTCGCCGGGGTACCCGTGCGGGTGTGCCGCACCGGTTACACCGGTGAGCACGGATACGAGCTGCTGCCTCCGTGGGACCGCTCGGACGTGGTGTTCGACGCATTGCTCGAGGCCGTCACGGCGGCGGGGGGCGAGCCCGCGGGGCTTGGTGCCCGCGACACCCTGCGCACCGAGATGGGTTATCCGCTGCACGGCCACGAACTGTCGCCGGATTTCTCACCGCTGCAAGCCCGCTGCGGATGGGCGGTCGGTTGGAAGAAGGACGCCTTCTGGGGGCGCGACGCGCTGCTCGCCGAGAAGGAGGCGGGCCCGCCCCGGCTGCTGCGCGGATTGAAGGCCGTCGGCCGCGGGGTGTTGCGCGCCGACCTCACGGTGCTCGACGGGGACCGGTCCGTCGGGGTAACGACATCGGGAACCTTCTCTCCCACACTGAAAGTCGGCATCGGCCTGGCGCTGATCGACACCGCCGCCGCCATCGCCGACGGGGACCGCGTCGCGGTGGACGTCCGCGGCCGCGCGGTCGAATGCGAGGTGGTCAAGCCGCCGTTCGTCGAGGCAAAAACCCGGTAGCGCCCGGATATACAATCGCTGCATGACTGACGGCCCCCTCGAGTTCACGGTTGAGCGCAACGCGAACCGGGCGAGCGATGAGGTACGGGAGTCGATCCTGGCGAACCCCGGATTCGGCCGCTACCACACCGATCACATGGTTTCGATCGACTACATCGAGGGCAAGGGGTGGCACGACGCGCGCGTGATCCCCTACGGCCCGATCGAACTGGACCCGTCGGCGATCGTGCTGCACTACGCGCAGGAGATCTTCGAGGGGCTCAAGGCCTACCGGTGGGCGGATCGCTCGATCGTATCGTTCCGGCCGGAGGCCAACGCCCGCCGGCTGCGGATGTCGGCGCGGCGGCTCGCGATTCCCGAACTGGCCGAGGACGTCTTCATCGAATCGCTGCGCCAGATCATCGCCGCCGACGAGCAGTGGGTGCCGCCCGCCGGTGGTGAGGAGTCGCTGTACCTGCGGCCGTTCGTATTCGCCACCGAACCCGGGTTGGGTGTGCGACCGGCGACGCAGTACCGCTACATGGTCATCGCCTCGCCCGCGGGCGCCTACTTCACGGGCGGGATCAAGCCGGTCAGCGTGTGGCTGTCCACCGAATACGTGCGGGCCTGCCCCGGCGGGACCGGCGCGGCGAAGTTCGGCGGCAACTACGCGGCTTCGCTGCTGGCACAGGCGCAGGCCGCGGACAACGACTGCGACCAGGTGGTGTGGCTGGACGCCGCCGAACGGCGTTTCGTCGAGGAGATGGGCGGGATGAACCTGTTCTTCGTCTTCGGCAGCGGTGGGTCGGCGCGGCTGGTGACTCCCGAGCTGAGCGGTTCGATCCTTCCCGGCGTGACGCGGGATTCGTTGTTGCAGTTGGCAACCGATGCGGGGTTCGCCGTCGAGGAACGCAAGATCGACGTCGACGAGTGGCAGAAGAAGGCGGCCGCGGGCGAGATCACCGAGGTGTTCGCGTGCGGCACCGCCGCGGTCATCACCCCCGTCGGCACGGTCAAGCACGCCGAGGGCGAGTTCACCATCGCCGACGGCGGGCCGGGGGAGATCACGATGGCGCTGCGCGACACCCTGACCGGCATTCAGCGCGGCACCTTCGCCGACACCCACGGCTGGATGGCCCGACTCGGCTGATCCGGGCCACCCCCCGCGTCGTCAGCCGATCAGGTCCTCGTGCTCGGGGCAGTAGGACGCGATCGCCGCGCCGACGAAGAACGCCGAGTCCTCGAAATCGAGCTTGGTGGCCTCGGAGACCGCGTCGACGGCCGCGGCGATGTCGCCTCGGCCGTCGATCACCGCGCACGCGTCGTGCGCGACGCTGATCGCCTCGGCATCCGACGGCGGTTGGATGCCCTGCTGGTTGATGACCTCGATGAACGTGTCGTCGACGGTGTTGGCCGCCGCGACGCCTGTCGTCGCGAACGCGGCGATGCCCAGCGCGCCAACGGCGGCGGCGGTGATACGGCTCAGATGGAACATGTCTGCCTTCCTTTCGGTGGTGGTCCCTCGCGGGTACCGAAAGGTTCCGATGCCGTCCTTGGCGGATTCTTGGCGACTTCTCGCAGCCGCGGCTCAGCGGATCGCGAGCCCCAGCGCCGTGACCGTCGTCGCCACTTCGATCACCGCGCCGAGCACGTCTCCGGTGACGCCGCCGAGGCGCCGCACACAGTGCGCCACGAGCAGCGCGCCGCACGCCAGCCCGACGACCACGGCCACGGGCCCCTGCCACGGCCGCGGGCCCGCGAACGCGGCCACCCCCGCGACCGCGACGACCCACGCACCGACCACCGCCGCCGGCTGGGTGCCCGCGACGTGTACCCCCAGCGTGCTTCCGGCCGCGGCGGGCACGCCTTTTCGGCACGCCAACACCGCCGCGACTCGCCCCGCCGTGACGGCCACCACCAGCCCGACGGCGGACAGGGCGCCGAACGTCAGGGCCTGCGTCAGCAGAACCAGCACCACCGCGGCCACGCCGAACGGGCCCGCAGGCCCGTCCCGCATCACCGCGAGGGCTCGCTCCGGGGACCCGTAACATCCCAACCCGTCGGCGGTGTCGGCGAGGCCGTCGATGTGCAACGCGCGGGTCGCGCCCACGACGACGGCCACCGCGAGCACCCCGGCCAGCGGCCCGGGCCCGAACGCCCACGACGCCGCCCACACCGTGGCCGCCGCCAGGCCGCCGATCGCCGCACCCGCCACCGGCAACGCCGTCAGCGCACCGCGGCCGATCGCGGCCGTGCTGCGCACCGGTGCCACGGTTCCGAACGCGAAAGCCCCTGCGAGCGAACGGATCACGAGCTAGCGCCCCTCGGAGGTGACGCCAGCTTCGTCGAACGTCGCCATCGACGTCAGCGTGGCGACCGCCGCCCGCACGACGGACAGCGCGACGGCGGCCCCGGTGCCCTCGCCCAGGCGCATACCCATGTCGAGGATCGGATCGAGCCCCAGCCGGTTCAGGGCGACCTCGTGGGCGGGCTCGGTCGACAGATGCCCTGCCTGCCACCACTGGCGTGCGCCGGGCGCGAGGCGATCGGCCAGCAGCGCGGCCGCCGTCACCACCAGCCCGTCCAGCAGCACCGGCGTCCGCCGGACCGCCGCCTGGGCGCAGAAACCGGCGATCGCGGCGATGTCGGCTCCGCCGCAGATGCGCAGCAGCGCAACGGGATCGGCGAGGCTGTGCCGACACCGGTACAGCGCGTCGCGGACGGCCGCGGTCTTGCGGGCCCAGCCGGCGTCGTCGACGCCCGTACCCCGCCCGACGATCACCACCGGCTCGGTGTCGGTGAGCGCGGCGATCAAAGTCGTTGCGGGAGTGGTGTTCCCGATGCCCATATCGCCCGCGATCAGCAGGTCGGCGCCGGAGTCGACCTCGTCGTCGGCGATGCGCCGGCCCGCCTCGAGCGCGGCCGTGACCTCCTCGGGACCCAAGGCGTCCTCGACCGCGATGTTGCCGCTGCCGCGGCGCACCTTGTGCGCGCCGATGGACGGTGAGTGCGGTTCGTCGCTGTCGACGGCCATGTCGACGACGCGCACGGTGGCGCCCGCGGCCTCGGCCAAGGCGTTGATCGCGGCGCCGCCCGCGTCGAAGTTGGCGACCATCTGCGCCGTGACATCGGTGGGGTAGGCCGACACGCCCGCCTTCGCGACGCCGTGGTCGCCGGCGAACACGACCACCCGCGGGCGCTGCAACGGGTGCGGCGGGCACGCACCCTGGCACGAGGCGACCCAGACCGAGAGGTCCTCCAGCCTGCCCAGCGAAGCCGGGGGTTTGGTGAGCAGGTCCTGGCGTGCCCGCGCGGCGGCGGCCGCCTCGGCGTCGGGGGGCCGGACGGGCGGGAAATCCGTCACGCCGGGTCCTTGACCGCGACCGGTTGCCCGGCGATGACGAGCACCACGCGGTCGCAGGCCGCCGCGAGCCGCTGGTTGAGCGCTCCCAGCTCGTCGGCGAAGCGGCGCCCGGCATCCGTCGCGGGCACGACGGTCAGGCCGACCTCGGGGCTGACGACCGCCAGCGGTGCGGGAAATCCACCGACCGCGTCGAGCAGGTCGTCGATGTCGGCGGCGACCGAGCCGGTATCCCACGCGCCCGTCCGGTCCATCGCCGCGGTCAGCCACGCGCCGATGTCGTCGACCAGGGTCGGGATCGGTTGGGCGCGCAATTGCGTTGCGACGTCGGTGGTTTCGACGGTTGACCACCGATCCTGGCGGCGCCGGCGGTGCGCGGCCACCCGGGCCGCCCACTCAGGATCGCCGGAGGGCGACGGTCCGGTCGCGAGATAGCGCATCGAGTGCGCGTCGGCCGACTCGGCAGCGAGCGCGGCCTCGGCCCACTGCGACTTACCCGACCGGATGCCGCCGAGCACCAGGGTGCGCACCGGGCTCAGGTGACCTTGTCGCCGCGGTTCACCTGCGGACGCGGCGCGCGCATGCGACGCAGCTGCGAGGCACGGCTGGCCGCGTAGAAGCCGAGCTTCCAACCGCCCTCGGTGTTGTCCGGGAACTTCTCGTCGACCAGCTTGTTGACCCTGCGCCCGAGGATGAATCCATCGATCACCATGATCAGCACGAGCACGAGCATCAAGGGGGAGATCAGGCGCTGAACCTGGATCGAGGGCACCGCGAGCATCACGAAGATCAGGCCGAGCGCCGAGGGCATGAACAGCCCGAGCACGTTGCGCCGGGCGTCCACCAGGTCGCGGACGTAGCGGCGCACGGGTCCCTTGTCGCGGGGGAGCAGGTAGGCCTCTTCACCGGCCATCATGCGTTCGCGGCGTTCGTTCATCTGCTCGCGACGCGCCGCCTTCTCCTCGCGGCGCTCCTCGCGGGTCATCTTGTTCCGCATCTCTTTGCGGCGCCGACGCGCCTCGGCCGCGGTCATCGGGGCCGGTGCCACCGGTCCGCGCCTGCGGGCCGCCTCGGTGCGCTTAGGGGTCGGCCTGCCCTTCGGCGGGGTGGTGCCGCCGGGCCGAGCGGTCTGCGCGTCCGCCTCGGCGGTGTTCTCCGCCACATCTTCGCTCGATGCGTCGGCGGTCGGTTTGGCGTCTTTCTTGCGGCCCAGCAGGTTCACGCCTGCCAGGTTACTTCCGCGCCGACGGACGCCGGCGGCCTGGGGACAAACTCGGGAATAGCGCCCGAAGGAGGTACCGTTGATTCCGTACGCGCCACGACAATGAGGCCTACAGGAGACGTAATGACAGTTCACGAAGAGTCGGCAGGAACCCCCGGGACGGCGACCGCCACCCACGGTGTGATCCTGAGCGACGCTGCTGCCGCGAAGGCCAAGGCGTTGTTGGACCAGGAGGGCCGCGACGACCTCGCGCTACGCATCGCCGTGCAGCCGGGCGGGTGCGCTGGACTGCGCTACAACCTGTTTTTCGACGACCGGTCGCTCGACGGCGACCTGACCGCCGAGTTCGGCGGCGTGAACCTGACGGTGGACCGGATGAGCGCGCCGTATGTGCAGGGCGCGACCATCGACTTCGTCGACACGATCGAGAAGCAGGGTTTCACCATCGACAACCCCAACGCCACGGGTTCGTGCGCCTGCGGCGACTCGTTCAACTGAGCCTGGCAGCCGCTCAGTACTGCCCCGACGTGCGCGGCAGGTAGGAACACACCAGGATCTCGTTGTCCTGCGCCAACAGCTGAGCAACGGCCTGCTGTTCGCGGGTCTCGCTCTGGTTGCGCCGCGATCCGGCCGGCGTCACCCGCATCGTGAACAGCACCTGCGCCTGATGCGGGGACGGCTGCACGATTTTGTCGATCGACGTGACCTCGGCCTGCCGGTACTGCTTGCGGAACGCGTCTCCGGACAACCGCGCCAGCGCCAGGTCCGAGCGCTTCTCCTTCACCGAATCGAACAGCCCGCACAGGGTGTGGCGCGCGACGGTCTCGTCGTCGCCGTTGGTCAGCGCGTCCAGGTAGTCCTGGATGGCGGCCCTGGCCGACGACTCGGACAGCGCGTTCGAGCCAGGGGTCTCATCGTCCCCGCCCGCCATGACCAGCGCGGCGACGACCGCGGCCACCACCGCCAGCGTCACCACCGTTCCCAGCACGATCGGCCACCGCTTCTTCTTCCGGTACGGCACCGGCGGCGGCAACATGCCCGGATAGGCCGACGGCACGTTCTCCGGATACGGAAGTGATTGCGGATACATTTGCGGGCCGGTCGGTCCAGCGCCGTATTCGGGCGGGTACGGACCGGTCATAGATTTGCTCCCCCGGGATGTGCGTAGGAATGTGCCTGTCTACAGTGGCTGGCGGACTTTTGTAGGCAGGTTAGCGCACTAGAATTACCTAGGCGACTTAACAAATGAAGGGTGTAATTCGTGACAATTGCGGTGACCGGATCGATCGCGACCGACCATCTGATGCGGTTCCCCGGCAAGTTCTCCGAACAGCTGCTGCCCGATCACCTGCAGAAAGTCTCGCTGAGCTTCCTCGTGGACGATCTCGTCGTCCACCGCGGCGGCGTCGCGGGCAACATGGCGTTCGCCATCGGCGTCCTCGGCGGTGACGTCGCGCTCGTGGGCGCCGTCGGTCGCGATTTCGACGACTACCGCAGCTGGCTGGAATCGGTCGGCGTCGACACCGAGGGCGTGCTGGTGTCGGATTCCGCCTACACCGCGCGGTTCGTCTGCACCACCGACGAGGCCATGGCCCAGATCGCGTCGTTCTACCCGGGAGCGATGTCGGAGGCGCGCAACATCTCGCTGGCCGACCTGACGAAGCGGATCGGGGCGCCGGAACTGGTGATCATCGGCGCCAACGACCCCGAGGCGATGTTCCTGCACACCGAGGAGTGCCGCAAGCTCGGGCTGGCCTTCGCCGCCGATCCCTCCCAGCAGCTGGCGCGGCTGTCGGGGGAGGAGATTCGCAAGCTGATCGACGGCGCCGCCTACCTGTTCACCAACGACTACGAGTGGGATCTGCTGCTGCAGAAGTCCGGCTGGAGCGAGGCGCAGGTGATGAGCCAGATCGGGCTGCGCGTCACCACGCTCGGGCCCAAGGGGGTGGACCTGGTCAGCTCGGACGGCACCTTCGTCCATGTCGGGGTGGTTCCGGAGAAGCACAAGGCCGATCCGACTGGCATCGGCGACGCGTTCCGCGCCGGGTTCCTGACCGGTCGCAGCGCCGGGCTGAACCTGGAGCGCTCGGCGCAGCTGGCCTCACTGGTGGCAGTGCTCGTGTTCGAGGCGCCGGGCCCGCAGGAGTGGAGCTGGAACCGCGACGAGGCGATCCAGCGGCTGAGTGACGCCTATGGCGCCGAAGCGGCCGCGGAGATCGCGTCCGCTCTCAAGTAGCTACAGCTGCACCGGGTAGGTCGGCTCGCCGATCTGCGGGGTGATGCTGCGCTCGACGAAGATCGCGTGCCACAGCATGAAGATCAGCACGGTCCACAACCGGCGGCTGTGATCGGTCGCGCCGTCGCGGTGTTCGTCGAGCATGGCGCGCACGGCCGCGAGGTCGACCAGGTCGCCGGCCTGCGACGTGTTCACCATCGAGTGTGCCCAGTCCAGCAGCTCCCCGGCGCGCAGCCAATGCCGGATCGGTACCGGGAACCCCAGCTTGGGCCGGTTCAGCACATGCTCGGGAACGATGGGTTCCAGCGCCCGTCGTAGCGCGAATTTCGTTGTGGCCCTTGTGATCTTCTGCTCGTAGGGCAGCCGGGACGCGACGGCGAACACCTCGGGGTCGAGGAAGGGCACCCGCAGTTCCAGCGAGTTCGCCATGGTCATCTTGTCGGCCTTGACCAGGATGTCGCCGCGCAGCCAGGTGAACAGGTCGATGTGCTGCATCCGCGCGACCGGGTCCCAGCCCTGCGACGCGGCGTACACCGGGGCCGTCACGTCGGTGTGCGTCCACTCCTGGCGGAAGCCGGGGAGCACCGCGCGCAGTTGCTCGTCGGAGAAGCTGCGCGCGTTGCCGTAGTAACGCTCCTCGAGCGTGAGCGACCCGCGGTGCAGCAGGCTCTTGCCCCGCATGCCCTCGGGCAGGGGTCGCGACGCCTTACCCAGCGACCGGCGCAAGGGGCGCGGCAGATATTCGAACGGCTTGAGCGACAACGGTTCCCGGTAGATGGTGTAGCCGCCGAACAACTCGTCGGCGCCCTCGCCGGAGAGCACCACCTTGACGTGCTTTCGCGCCTCGCGGGCGATGAAGAACAACGGCACCAGCGCAGGGTCGGCGACGGGTTCGTCGAGATACCAGACGATCTCGGGCAGCGCGGCGACGAATTCGGCCTGGCTGACGACCTTGGCCACATGCCTGGCCCCGATCGCCTCGGCCGAGGCGACCGCGACGTCGACCTCGGAGAAGCCCTCGCGCTCGAAGCCGGTGGTGAACGTGATCAGCCGCGGATTGTGTCGCATCGCCAGCGCGGCGATCGCCGTCGAGTCGATGCCCCCGGAGAGGAACGCGCCAACGGTCACGTCGGCGCGCATGTGCTTGGCCACCGAATCCTCGAGCACGGCGGTGATCTCGTCGTAGCGCTCCTGCTCCTTGCCGGGGCCCGAAGGGCTGGGAAAGGGCTCGGCCGCGAACCGGGGATGGAAGTAGCGCGTCACCTCGGGCTCGGCGCCCGCACGGATGCGAACGTAACTGCCCGACTCCAGCCGCCGGATGCCGATGTGCAGGGTCTCGGGTTCGGGCACGTACTGCAGCACGGTGTAGTGCTGGACCGCGCGCTGGTCGATGCCCAGGTCGAGGCCGAGTTCGTCGGCCAGTTCGAGGAGGCACTTCTTCTCGCTGCCCACCGCCGTGCCGCCCGGCCCGGCGGCCAGGTAGAGGGGTTTGATGCCGAACGGGTCGCGGGCGCAGAACAGCTCGCCGCCGACGGTGTCCCACAACGCGAACGCGAACATGCCGCGCAGCCGGGTCAGCGCATCGGTGCCCCAATGGTGAAAGGCCGCGATGATCGTCTCGCCGTCACCGTCTGTGTTGAACACCACGCCGTGGGTGGCCGTCAGTTCCTCGCGCAGTTCGAGGTAGTTGTAGATCTCGCCGTTGAACACCAGCACGTAGCGGTCCGGCGAATCCGGCGGCCCCCAGCGCAGCGGCTGGTGGCTGTGCGCGATGTCGATGATGGACAGCCGGTTGAACCCCAGCACGACGCGGTCATCGGACCAGGTCCCGGGCTCGTCGGGGCCCCGGTGACGCATCAGATGCGACGCACCGGACACCGCGTCGATCAGCGCGGGGGAGACGTCAGCGGACGGGTCACGCAACAGGGCCAGCAGTCCGCACACGGCGCCAGTATGCCTAATGGCGAGGTGTGTTGAGACCTCCACCCGGGCGTGGTCTACGCTGCGTAGTATTCGCTCCAGAAAACGACCGCACCGCGGTCGCGCGTCACTGACTTCTAGGAGGCTCCAACGTGACACCTCGCGGGCTGAAGGCGGTGGCGCGGACCGCGTCGCTGGCAGTCGTCCTGGGTGCTACAGCGTTGCTGCTCAGCGGCTGCAGCTGGTCGGAGGTGCTGGGCCTGGGATGGCCGAAGGGCATCACGCCTGAAGCGCACGTCAACCGCGAACTGTGGATCGGTTCGGTCATCGCCTCGCTCGTCGTGGGCGCGATCGTGTGGGGTCTGATCTTCTGGACCTCGGCGTTCCACCGTGCCAAGAAGACCGACACCGAGTTGCCGCGCCAGTTCGGCTACAACATGCCGCTGGAACTGGTGCTGACGGTCATCCCGTTCCTGATCATCTCGGTGCTCTTCTACTTCACCGTGGTGGTGCAGGAGAGGATGCTGCAAGAGGAGCCCAATCCCGAGGTCGTCGTCGACGTCACCGCGTTCCAGTGGAACTGGAAGTTCGGCTACAACAAGGTGGACTTCACCGACGGCACCTTCACTTACGACGGCGCCGACCCCGAGCGGGCGGCCGCGGTGGCGTCGGGCCCCGAGGGACTCGAGGGCGAGCACGGCGGTGAGGAAGGTTCGCACGCCAGCGAATTCGGCGTGATCGCCGGCAAGCACCCGCAGGACCGCTCGTACCTGGCGTTCGACAAGGTGGAGACGCTCGGCTCGTCCTCCGAGATTCCGGTGCTGGTGGTGCCGTCCGGTAAGCGCATCGAGTTCCGGATCGCCTCGGCCGACGTCATTCACGGATTCTGGGTGCCGGAGTTCCTGTTCAAGCGCGACGTCTTGCCGGAC
The DNA here is from genome assembly GCF_001050015.1 of Mycolicibacterium malmesburyense. The sequence goes on along the minus strand of NZ_CVTB01000273.1, from coordinate 1,335 downwards.
CCGGAGGCCAACAACTCGGACAACACGTTCCAGATCAGCGAGATCACCCAGACCGGCGCGTTCGTCGGGCGCTGCACCGAGATGTGCGGCACCTACCACGCGATGATGAACTTCGAGCTGCGTGTGGTGGAGCCCAACGACTTCAAGGCGTATCTGCAACAGCGCATCGACGGCAAGACCAACGCCGAAGCGCTGGAGGCGATCAACCAGCCGCCGACCGCGGTCACCACGAAGCCGTTCGACACCCGCCGCGGTGAGCAGGCGCCTCAGCTCACGTCGGCCACCAAGTAGGGACACCACATGCATATCGAAGCCCGGTTGTTCGAGTTCCTCACCGCCTTCTTCATCCTCGCCGCGGTCGTCTACGCGGTGCTGACGGCGATGTTCCAGTACGGGGGCATCGAGTGGGCGGGTACCACCGCTCTGGTGCTCACCGCCGGCCTGACCCTGATCATCGGCACATTCTTCCGGTTCGTGGCGCGGCGCCTGGACACCCGGCCCGAGGACTACGAGGACGCCGAGATCAGCGACGGCGCCGGCGAGCTGGGCTTCTTCAGCCCGCACAGCTGGTGGCCGATCTTCATCGCGCTGTCGGTCTCCATCGCCGCCGTCGGTGTGGCGCTCTGGCTGCCGTGGCTCATCGTGGCCGGCGGCTGCTTCGTGGTCACGACGGTTTCGGCCCTGACGTTCGAGTACTACACCAGCCCCGAGAAGCACTGACCGGCCGATTCGACCACTTTGCCGGTCGGTGTCGCGGCCCAAGGTCACAATCGGGCCACCACTTCACCCGGCAACCGTGCCGGGGGATCACCCCCGGTGATGCGGTTGGGTAATGTTGCCGAAGCACCGTCAGCCGCGCCGGCAATCGGACCGCGTGGCGTGTTGCGCCGGTGAAGTAGTCGAGAAGGATAGGCGTAGATGAGCGGGCCGAATCCCCCTGATGACGAGGGTCGGGAGCCGAGTCAGGATCCGGATCAAATCGCCGGTGACCAGCCCGCGCCGGACACCGGCGAGACCGACCTCCACTCGCGTGCGTACTCGGCGCCCGAGTCCGAACACTTCACCGCGGGCCCGTATGTGCCCGCGGACTCGTCGCTGTACGACTACGACAACTACGAGCAGGCCGAACCCGTCGACCAGCCCGCGCCACCGCGGTGGCCGTGGGTCGTCGGGGTGGCGGCGATCATCGCGGCCATCGCGTTGGTGGCGTCGGTCTCGGTGCTGGTGACCCGCACCGACACCGACAACCTCGCGACGCCCGAGACCTCGACCACGACCGTTGCGCCCCCGGTACAGGACGAGATCACCACCACCACACCGCCTCCGGAGACGGTG
>NZ_CVTB01000272.1 GCF_001050015.1 Mycolicibacterium malmesburyense | reverse complement strand
CCATCGAGATCTCGGCGATCAACCGCACGATCTCCTTGCGGAAATGCACCGCCGCATGCGGCACCCCACCCAGCGCGCGCAGATAAAACAGCATGTGATCGCCGATGCGACTCAAAAAGTCCACCGGACGACGCATCCCCGACGTCAACCGCGGATACGTACTACGCAGAACCTGAACCGTGCCCACCGACGACCCCCGTTAACCCGTCGTCATCCGGATACCGATCGCGGTCACGACGACGTTGATCACGAACAACGCCATGAACGCGTACACCACTGTCTCGTTGACCGCGTTACCGACCGCCTTGGCCCCGCCGCCGGTGATGGTCAGGCCGCGGAAACACGCCACCAGGCCCGCGATCAGACCGAACAACGCGGCCTTCACGCAGGAGATGATCACCTCGGGCACCCCGGTCAGCAGCGTGATCCCCGCGGCGAACGCGCCCGGGTTCACGTCCTGGATGAACACCGAGAACGTGTAACCGCCGAGGATCCCGATGATCACGACGAGGCTGTTGAGCAGCAGCGCCACCAACCCGGAGGCCAACATCCGCGGCGTTACGAGTCGCTGCACCGGGTTGATGCCCAGCACCTCCATCGCGTCGATCTCTTCGCGGATCGTGCGGGACCCCAGATCGGCGCACATCGCGGTCGCTCCGGCGCCGGCCACGATCAGCACCGTCACGATCGGGCCCACCTGCGTCACCGCACCGAACGCCGCGCCCGCCCCCGACAGGTCGGCCGCGCCCAGTTCCCGCAACAGGATGTTGAGCGTGAACGAGACCAGGACGGTGAACGGGATCGCCACGAGCAATGTCGGCGCCAAGGACACCCGCGCGATGAACCAGCACTGCTCCAGAAACTCTCGCCATTGGAACGGCCGGCGGAACACGAAACGCACGGCGTCGGCCGACATCGCGAACAGCGCCCCGACGGCCTGCATCGGGCCCGCCAGATTCCGCAACGGCGGGAGGCCGGCAGACCACCTTTCCGGCCCACTACCTTGCGCCATTGCCGTCTCCTTCCAGGATGGTCACCGCCGCCACCGCGGTCGGCCCGCCAATGTTATGGGCCAGCCCGATGCGCGCACCGTCCACCTGGTTCACGGCTTCGCCGCGAAGCTGTGCGAACAGCTCGACGCACTGCGCGACGCCCGTCGCACCGGGCGGATGCCCCTTGGCCTTCAGCCCTCCGCTCGGGTTCACGGGCAACCCCCCGCCGATAGTGGTCACTTCCGCTTCGACGAGTTTGTGGCCCCCGAACCTCTCGGCGAATCCCAGATCTTCATAGCTGATCAATTCAATGCCCGTGAAGAAATCGTGAACTTCAGCCACATGAACGTCGCCAGGAACAAGACTGGCCATCTCAAAAGCCTGTTTGGCGGCGCGCACCGTCGCCGGCATCGTCGTCATGTCCGCCTTGTGTTGGTGCATCACAGAGTCCAGCCCCAGACCGACGCCACGAATCCACACCGGACGGTTCGTGAACCGGTCGACGACGTCTTCGGAAGCGAGCACGAGCGCGGCCGCACCGTCGCTTTGGGGTGCGCAGTCGTAGAGCCGGAACGGGGTGACGACGACCGGGGCGGCCATCGCCTGCTCGACGGTGATCTCGAATCGCAGGCGCGCCTTGGGATTGTTCGCCCCGTGCCGGTGGTTCTTCACGGCCACCATCGCCAGGTGCTCTTCGGTGGCCGGCGATTCGTGCAGATACCGGCGGACGTGTAGTGCGAACCCGGCGGGCGAGACCACGCCGAGCGGGTAGTCCCAGGCCATGTCGCGGGCCATCGCCTCCCACTCCCACAACATGTCTCGCGACGTGGTGTCGCGCAACTTGTCGGCACCCATCACCAACGCGACGTCGAAGGCTCCGGAGGCGACGGCGAACAACGCGTTGCGGATAGCGTCGTTCCCTGTGGCGCAGGAGTTTTCGACGCGGGTAACGGGAAGGTCGGGCAGACCGAGCGTGTCGGCCAGGATGCCGGCCGGGAAACCGTCGGCGGTGCCCATCGCGCCGAACCACGCCGCCTGCAGGTCCGACTTGTGCAAGCCCTTGTCGACGCTCGCGGCACATTCGGCGAAGGCCATCGGCAGCAGGTCCTTGAGCCCGAGCGCGAAATGCTCGCCGAATGCGGTCATTCCGGCACCGACGATCGCGACCTTTTTCACGCCTCGGCCCTCATGCGGCCACCGACTCCGGCTCGAACATGTAGCCGTAGTCTGGAACTCCGGAGCGCACGGCGACGCGGCGCAGCGCCAGCCGCCCGCGCGCGCCGATGTCCACAGAACCCGGTTCGGCCCCCGTCACTTTCACCAGCGCCCGCACCCCGACCCCGTCGAGCTCGACGATCACCAGCGAGTACGGCGAGCGCAGGCCGGGCACCGGGATGTGCACCGTGGTCTCCGTATAGATGGTTCCGGTGCGGGGCAACGGAATCAGTTCATACCCGGTGGACAGCGTCGCATTGTCGGCCAGCCGGTACCGGGGCGGGAAGTCGAGTTCCTCGGAACCGGGGTGGCGGCCGGCCTCCCACCGCACCTTGGCCTCGAACGCGCGCTCGTATGCCGCCAGCGAGATCGGGATCTGAGCGTCGCCGATGATCGTGCGCGCGGGTTGGGGACGCGCGGCCGGCTCGCGCCGGTGCAACTCCGCCATCCCACCGGTCACCGTGATCCCCGACAGGCTCGCCTGTTCGACGGCGACCAGCGGGCCCGTCGAATTCCGTTCGGCCATACCGGCCAACGCGAACAGGCCGGCGCTCGCCCCAGTGGTCGGCAACGGCGGCGGATCCCCGATCGTCAGCTCGGCCGCCCACGACGGGTCGACACCGGCGAGCGCGACCGGGGTGTCCAGCCACGCCGCCTCCAAAGAGGCGATGAGCCCGCGTTCATGCAGCAGCCGGGGGTCGCCGTAGTCGTGCACGTCGCCCGTCGCCTTGCGCGTGCGCACCGGAAGGCTGCGCGCCACGCGGGCCGCCGTGCGCACTTGCAGTCCCCGCTCCGCCGTCAGGATCGCGGCCGCCCCAGCGGGATTCAGGTCGGTCCCGATGATCAGCGTTCGCGGTCGCGCCGAGCTGACCGCGTCGAGCGTCGCGGGCGCACCGCCGAGGCGCTCGTCGACCTCCAGTTCGGGGTCGAGCCCGAGCCCGGCCAGCAGCACCGCGGCGTTGCTGCTGTCGAGCAGCGGCAGATCGCGACTGACCAACACCACGCGTTCAACGGCCCCGCTCGCGATCAGCGCCGCCCGCCCGGCTTCGACGGCGAGGGTTACGGCGTCCTCGTCGTCACCGGGTTCGCGGTACAGCGGCGCACCCCAGCACGGCAGGTAGGTGCCGATGGAGGCGACGTAGGGCATGGACTGTCTTTCGGGTCGAGTGACGCTTCTAGGTGACGGCGCCGGCCGTCTTCAGCTCGATGATGCGATCCCAATCCAAGCCGAGTTCCAGCAATATTTCGTCAGTTTGCTCGGCGAACCCTGGAGCGGGTCCGGATTGGGGTGCACTGACATCGAACTGGACCGGGTTCGCAACCAGTTCGAGCTCGCCGGCCTGCACCAGATAGTCGTTGGCGCGGATCTGGGCGTCCTCGGCCGCCTGCAACGTGTCCTGCACCGGCGCCCAGGGCCCCAGCAGCGTCGCGAACCGCTCGCTCCACTCGGCCAGCGGACGCTTCGACATCGTCTCCTTGAGGATCTCCGCCGCCGCCTCGGTGTTCTCGGCGATCGACTCCGCCGTGGCGAAGCGCGGATCGTCGGCGAGTTCGTCGAGACCCATGTGCTTGCAGACGTCGGCCCAGAACTTGGTCGGCTGCATCATCACGAACGAGATGTAGCGGTCGTCGGCCGTCGGATACAGCCCCACGAGCGGGTTGATCGGCGACCCGTGCACGCCCGGCGGGAAGGCCTCCATGCGCTGCCCGAGGTGCTTGGTCAGCGCGACCGTGTGTCCGAGCGACCAGAGCCCGCTGCCGAGCAGCGACACGTCGACGACCGACGGCTCGCCGGTGCGTTCACGCTTGAGCAGCGCCGCGGCGATCCCGCCCGCGAGGTTCGTGCCCGAGATCGTGTCACCGTAGGCCGGTCCCGGCGGGCCGATCATGCCCGGTGTGCCGGGCGGCGTGATCGTCGCCGCGGTGCCCGCCCGGCACCAGAACGCGGTCATGTCGTAACCGCCCTTGACCGATTCCTCGCCGCGCGGACCCAGGGCGCTGCCCCTGGCGTAGACGATCTTGGGGTTGACCGCCCGGATGTCGTCGACGTCGATGCCGAAGCGCTGCCGGTGGCCCGGCAGGAAGCTCGTCAGAAAGACGTCTGCCCGACGCGCCAGTTCCAGCAGCACCTCTTTGCCCTCGGACACCGACATGTCCAGGCCGATGCTGCGCTTACCCCGGTTGGCGTGCTCGATGTTGGGATTCGGATCGCCTTCGACACGCAGCAGGCCCGTCTGGCGCAGCCCGCGCTGCGGATCACCGGTCACCGCGTGCTCGACCTTGACGACGTCGGCACCCCACTCCCGCAGCACCGCGCCCGCGGACGGGACGAACCCGTACATCGCGACTTCCAGGACGCGAATGCCGTCCAACGGTCCACTCATCAATTCACCACCGTCGCGAACGTCTTGGATTCCAGGAACTCCTCGAGACCGGCCCGGCCCATCTCGCGGCCAATGCCGGACTGCTTGTAACCGCCGAACGGGCTGTCGGGGCTGAAGTAGTTGCCGCCGTTGATGGAGAACGTGCCCGTGCGGATGCGCCGAGCCACGGCCAGTGCCCGATCTTCGCTGCCGAACACCGCGCCGGAGAGGCCGTAGATGGAGTTGTTGGCGATGCGCACCGCGTCATCGTCGTCGTCGTAGGCGATCACGGCGAGCACCGGGCCGAACACCTCCTCCTGGGCGATCTCGCTGTCGGGGGCGACGTCGGTCAGCAGCGTCGGGGTGTAGAAGAAGCCGGGGTCAACCTTCTCGCCACCGGTCACCAGCGTGGCGCCGGCCTCGACCGCGCGCTTGACCATCCCGTCGACCTTGTCGCGCTGCTTCTCACTGATCAGCGGGCCCATGTAGGTGCCGGGTTCGGCAGGGTCGCCGTACCGCACCAGCCCGAAGTTGTTCTTGATCAGTTCGACGATCTCGTCGTGGTGCGTGCGCGGCACCAGTAGCCGCGACGTCAGGGCGCAGCCCTGCCCGGCATGGGTGACCATGCTGAACGCGCTGAACAATGCGGCCATGTTGAAGTCGGCGTCGTCGAGCACGATCGCGGCGGACTTGCCGCCGAGTTCGAGGAACACCTTCTTCAGCGTCTCGCTGGCCGCGGCCATGATGCGGCGGCCGGTCGGGGTCGACCCGGTGAACGTCACCATGTCCACGTCAGGGCTGGTGGTCAGTGCGGCGCCCACCTCCGGATCGGCGCCGCTGAGCACGTTGACCACGCCGGCGGGGATGTCGGTGTGGTTGGCGATCAGCTCACCGATCGCGAGCGTGATCAGCGGGGTGTCGGGCGCGGACTTGAGCACCACGGTGCAGCCGGCCGCCAGCGCCGGCGCCAGCTTCGCGAGCGCGAGTTGGTTGGGGTAGTTGTAGGCGATGATCGCGGCCACCACGCCCGCGGCTTCCTTTTCCACCCAGCGGTGGTGCTGCATGCCGCGGCTTTCGATGTTGCCGAGGTCCTCGGTCATCGGATAGGTCTTCAGCAGCTCGGCGTAGTACCGCACGATCTCGATCGGCTGGTCCAGCTGCGCACCCTGGCAGAGGGCCTCGGTGGCGCCAACCTCCGCGATCGTCAGCGCGGCGAGTTCGTCGCGGTGCTCGACGAGCGCGTGATGGAACTGCTCGAGGCAGCGGACGCGCAGTTCGGTGTCGGTCGACCACTCGGTGGCGTCGAACGCGCGACGGGCCGCGGCGACGGCGGCTTCGGCATCGGCGACCGTGGCATCCGGCGCGTGACCGAGCACTTGGCCGGTGGCGGGATTGAGGGAAGGAAACGTCCGAGCGGTCTCGAGCAGCTCTCCACCGATCAGCAACCGGCGATCGACGCGGACGGATCCGGCGGTTTCGTCACTCGAGATGAGGGTCGCTTCCCGCATCATCCTCCTCAGTCGTGGGGTTCTCGCAGTGTGATGGAAACTTCATTCTCATCACCGGCGAATCATACATTCGCACAGAGAGAACTCAAGGAAATGATCGGAATCGCCACTGCCTGCGGATAGCGGTGCGACAATCACCCTCTAAACGTCTCACCAGTGTGAATCACAGGCCACTCCTGTCTTGCGGAGTTGCAAGAGGCGAGAGTACGGTTCTCATAATCGAAAGGACGATTCTTGATGGCGTGGTGCACGCGAGGGGAAACGATGACCCAGGTTCGGGCGAAGGCATGAAGAACGCCGTCGTGACCGGAGGCGGTTCGGGTATCGGGCTGGCCGTCGCGCAGCGTCTGCGCGCCGACGGCATGCACGTCGCCACCATCGACGTCAATCCCTCAGATGCCGACTTCGCCTATACCGCCGACGTGACCGACCGCGGTCAGGTCGAGGAGGCGCTGACGGCCATTCGCGCCCAGCTGGGTCCGGTCACCGTGCTCGTCAACGCCGCCGGGCTCGAGAAGTTCAAACGGTTCACCGATCTGAAACTCGATGACTGGCAGCGCGTCATCGACGTCAACCTCAACGGTGTCTTCCACTGCATCCAGGCCGTCCTGCCCGACATGATCGAGGCCGGATGGGGCCGCATCGTGAACATCTCGTCGTCGAGCACCCATTCCGGCCAGCCGTACATGGCCCCCTATGTGGCCGCCAAGTCCGCGGTCAACGGGCTCACCAAGTCGCTCGCGTTGGAGTACGGCCCCAGCGGCATCACGGTCAACGCCGTCCCGCCCGGCTTCATCGACACCCCGATGCTCCGCAAGTCCGAAGAGCGCGGCTATCTGGTGGTGCAGCAGAACATCGACTCGACGCCGGTGCGTCGGATGGGCAAGCCCGAGGACATCGCGGCCGCGTGCGCGTTCCTGGTCTCCGAGGAGGCCGGTTACATCACCGGACAGATCTTGGGCGTCAACGGCGGCCGAAACACGTAGCGGCGACAAGTAATAAGGAAAGGATCCTCAGTGGGACGCGTACAGGGAAAGGTCGCATTCGTCACCGGTGCGGCGCGTGGTCAGGGACGCAGCCATGCGGTAAGGCTGGCTGAGGAGGGCGCCGACATCATCGCGGTCGACCTCTGCGAGAACATCGACACCATCGGCTATCCCATGGCCACACCGGAGGATCTCGAGGAGACGGCGGCCTTCATCGAGAAGACCGGCCAGCGGGTGTTCACGGCCAAGGCGGACGTGCGCGAGGCCGCACAGCTGAAGGCCGCGGTCGAGGAGGGCATCGGCCAGCTCGGCGGGCTCGACATCGTCGTCGCGCAGGCCGGGGTCGCGGGGATGAAAGGCCAACCGCCCCTTCAAGCGTGGATCGACGTCATCAACACCAACCTGATCGGCACGATCAACGCCATCCAGGTGTCGCTGCTGCACCTCAAGGAGGGCGCATCGATCATCGCGACCGGCTCCACCGCCGCGTTGATGGACACCCACCAGAAGAACGACCCGGGCAACGACCCCGGCGGCATGGCGTACGTGCATTCCAAGCGCGCACTGTCGGCGTACGTGCACGACCTGGCAACCGAACTCGCGCCGCGAGGCATCCGCGCCAACGTCGTGCACCCCACCAACTGCAACACCAACATGCTGCAGAGCGAACCGATGTACCGGTCGTTCCGGCCAGACCTCGAGAAGCCGGAACTCAAGGATGCCGAGCCGGTCTTCTACGTCCAGCAGGCCATGAAGGTGCCGTGGGTCGAGCCGGAGGACATCAGCAACGCGGTGCTCTGGTTGGCCTCGGACGAAGCCCGCTTCGTCACCGGCGCGCAGTTGCGCGTCGACGCCGGCGGCTACCTGAAGTGGTACGACTACCACAACTGACGTAAAGGAGCTGCGACAGTGAAGGTTTGGGTTGACGGAACGCGCTGCCAGGGCCACACCCTGTGCGCGATGATCGCACCCGACTCGTTCGAACTCGACGACGTCGACGGTCATGCGTCGGCGGTGAACGAAGTCGTGCCCCCGGACCAGGAAGACGTGGTCAGGGAGGCCGCCCACTCATGCCCGGAACAGGCCATCGTCATCGAATGACGCAGGCCGCGTAGGCCGCCCGAACGCAATAGGAGACACGCCGTGACTGTTCACAGCGATGAGCCGCTGGCGCGAAGAGCCAACGGAGACGACGGGGACCGGAAGAAGAAGAACCGGTACCACTTCGACCGGCACACACCCGAATACCGTCTGCAGTTCGAGAAGATCACCGAGGAGATGCAGTCCCGGTGCCCGATGGCGTGGACGGACACCTACGGCGGGCACTGGGTCGCCGCGGACAGCAAGCACGTGTTCGAACTGGCCCGCTGCCCCGCGGTGTCCAACCACCACGACATCACCGGTGAGACACCGTTTCAGGGCATCACGATCCCGAAGGCCAGTCGCGCCACCGTGGTTCGTGGCGGCATCCTGGAAATGGACGAGCCCGAGCACAGCGCCTACCGCGGCGCGCTGAACCCGTATCTGTCGCCGGCGGCCATCAAGCGCTGGGAGCCGTTCGTCGACGAGATCACCCGCGCCGCACTCGACGAGCACATCGAGTCGGGCCGCATCGACTTCGTCGAGGACCTCGCCAACGTCGTGCCCGCGGTGTTCACGCTGGCCATGATGGGCATCGACCTCAAGAAGTGGAACGTCTACAGCGAGCCGACCCACGCCTCGGTCTACACGCCCGAACACGCTCCCGAACGGGAGAAGATCAACGAGCAGCACCGTGACATGGGGATCGACCTCATCAACAACATGATGGCGATCCGGGAGAATCCGCGGCCCGGCTTGGTGAATGCGCTGCTGCAATTGCGTATCGACGGTGAACCGGCACCCGACATGGAGATCCTCGGCAACCTCGGGCTGATCATCGGGGGCGGTTTCGACACCACCACGGCGCTGACCGCGCACGCCCTCGAATGGCTCGGACAGCACCCCGACGAACGGGAACGGCTCAGCCGCGAGCGCGACACGCTGTTGCATCCTGCCACCGAGGAGTTCCTGCGGTTCTTCACCCCGGCGCCCGGCGACGGCCGGACCTTCTCCGAGGACGTCGAGGTCGAAGGCCATCGGTTCAAGCAGTTCGAGCGGCTGTGGCTGTCGTGGGCGATGGCCAACCGCGACCCCTCGGTGTTCGAGAAGCCGAACGAGGTGGTCCTCGACCGGAAGGGCAACCGGCACTTCAGTTTCGGCATCGGGGTGCACCGCTGCGTGGGTTCGAACGTCGCACGGACGGTGTTCAAGTCGATGCTGACCGCCGTCCTGGACCGGATGCCCGACTACGTGTGCGATCCCGAGGGCGCCGTGCACTACGACACGATCGGCGTGATCCAGGGCATGCGTAACCTTCCGGCCACCTTCACGCCGAGCAAGCCGCTGGGCCCGGGCCTCGACGAGACGTTGGAGAAGCTTCAGCGCATCTGCGACGAACAGGAACTGGCCCGGCCGATCACCGAACGCAAGGAAGCCGCCGTCATCTTCTGATCGGCGACGATGCGCCGAGGTACGAGGCGAGGAGGAGTCGATCAATCAAAGCCCTGAACCGCGCTCGTCGAGGGCGCAAAGGTGATTTGATGGGCAGCGGGTGGGGACATGGGAGGAACGACGTTGAAGCGCTTGAAGGTCTTCGTCGCAGCGGCCGCACTGCTGATGGCGGTGGGCACCGTCACGCCGCCGCCCGCCAATGCCATGATGACCCTTGGCAACTACGATCTGCTCACCAACCGGTACAACCGGGCCTCGTGGCTGTGGTTCATCACCGCCTGCCTGCCGGACCGGCCTCTCGACTGCGTCTATGTGAGCGCGCGGCCCCGCCTGAAGTTCTATGCCTACTACGAGGGCCCCGCGAAGCTGGTCAACGGCCGATACACGATGACCGTCGACGTTCCGGACGGTTTGCAATGCCCGGGCCAGGTGCTGCCCACCCGTGAGACGTACTCCTGGGACGAGGTGTCACTGGTCGGCACCATCGAGTCCCATTACGACGTCGGATGTTTCAACGGTCCACCGGGCATGCAGTTCTGGACGTTCAAGCTGCAGCGACTCTGATCACGTCGCTACCAACCGTAGCGCCGCCGAATCCCGTTGAACCGCGCCCACATCTGTGCGGTGCGTTCGGCCGGGGTGACGGTCGCGGTGTCCGGCGGTAGCGCCTCGGCGAGATCGGCGCGCTTGACCACCCGTGTCCGCAGCGCGGCCGGTTCGCCGGCCAGCATGTGCCGGTAGGTGAGGTTGCCCCGCTCGAAACCCTGGGTGTCGAGCCAGTTGTGGTAGCCGGGATCGTCGTGCGACAGCACGAGCCGCACCTTGCCGTCCGGGTCGACCGCCGTGCGGCTCGGGGTGTAGCTCACCGCGCGGTAGAGGTAGTCCATGCTGGTGAAGAACGGTCCCATGTTGGTCAGCATCCACAGCCCGTCGTGGGCGTCGAATTCGACGATCAGCGATTCGTCGGGCGCCAGGCGCCAGTGCATGTTCACCGCGGCGCGGCCGCGTTTGGCGTCGGCCCCGGTCGATGTCATGTCGGGGAACCGGTTGGGGTGCTCGGAGTCGACACCGCCGTGCGTGAACGGGAATTCGGGCCAGTCGGACATGATGCCGGTGAGGAAGTCACCCGCCCACGCGATGGCGGCGATGATCTCGTCGGGGTTCGGGACCGGCCTGGGCTCGGCCATGTCGACGCGTTCGATGCGCATCCGGGCCGGTCGCTCCTCCCACCGGTCGAATCCCTGGCGGATGAACAGCTTGCGCGATGCGGGTGTGGTGGGCAGCCAGTTGGGCTCCCGCCGCGGTCCGCCGACATAGATCTCGAAGGTGCCGTCGGGTTCCGTTTTCAGTTGTGCGCCAGTCAGATTCGCTTCGGGTACATCGCCGAACGGTTCATGGAGCACGCCGGTACCGTCGCCGCGAGGCCCCTGGACCGTGATGTTGAAGAACGGGGCGGTCCCGCGCTCACCGCTGATCCGATACGTCGACGCGCCGTCGATCCAGGCCTGCTGGTACAGGAAGTCCGCACAGTCGCCGCCGAGCTTTCTGGTCGGGTGGCTGAAGACGTGGAGTTCGGGGTATCGGGTGTTGCGCGTTTCCAACGCGAGGTCGAACGCCTGCCCCAGGTTCTGGGTGAGGAAGCGGAAGCCGTCCGCACGGTGGAGTCCCGATGTGCCGTTGTGGTCCTTGAAGACCCGCTCCCCCGCTAGCTTCAGCCGATCGCAGAAGCCGTCCCACGCCGCCTTCAGCGCGTCATCGTCCGGGCCGTCTCCGAACGCCATGCGGGCCCCCTAACCGTCGAGGTCTTCCAGCATCGTCGATACCACGTCACACGCCCGGCGCGCCGCCGCCAATCGGCCTTCTCCTTCGATGCGCGGGCCGATCAATTCCAGGTCGAAGCCGTGCGCATACCCCGATGCCAGTACCGATCCGAGGAACGATGTGATCGGGATGGCGCCGTCGCCGGGAACCGCCCGGGCCGGCAGCGCGCGGTCGCCGAGGACATAGTCGCTCAACTGGACCGCCACGGTACGCGGCAGCGCGCGTTGCACGAGCGCGGTCAGGTCCGCCTCGGCCCAACAGTGGAACAGGTCGATGCAGACTCCGAGGCCCGTCGCCTCGGCGAGGGTGATCGTGTCGCGCAGGGTGTGCGCGATGTGGATGTCGGCGTACAGGCTCGACGCATTCTCGATCGCCAGTGTCACGCCCGCCCGCTCGGCCACCCGCACGCACGGTGTCACCGCCTCGCCGAAGCGGTCCGCCGCCTGTTCCCAGGTGAGGTCGCCGCGCCCGCCGGTCAACATGTAGACCACCCTGGCGTCGACGGCGCCGGCGGCATCGATCACCCGCAACAGCGAATCCCGCGACGAGAACAGGTGATACACCGTCTCCACCGAATACCCCTCGCCGGCAACGACCTTCGGCAGTTCCGGTTCGGACAGTTGCGAATCGATGAGGCTCAGGCGCCGCACTCCGAGGTCGCGCCAGTGCTCTGCCAGTTCGCTCAGCGGCGCTCCGTAGAACGTCACGCTGTGTACCGACAGCCGCTCGTCGGTCACCTCAGCCCCGGTTCTCGATCTGTACGCCGAAACGTTCTCGGAACGGGCGGAATTCGTCGTGCAGTGCGTCCAGGTCCTCGCCGATATCGGTGAGCAGTGTCGTGGAGTAGCGGAACTTGCCGTGCCGATCGCCCGGGTTGTCGGCCAGATAGGTGCGCATGGCGGCCTCGGCCTCGGCGGTCAGGGGTCGGCCACCGAACTCGTAGTACCGGCGCACGGTGCCGACCTGGTCGGCGATGAAGTCGGTGTAGCGCACGTGCAGGATGCGGGGATCGTCGACGAGCGGATCGGACATGGTGTTGGCGATGCTCTCGCGGGTCAGCGCCAGGTGCATCTTCGCGGCGGCATGCAGGTCGACCGGCCCGACGATGCCCTCGAGGATGTCGGCCATCATCATCGTGCGCGACGCCGCGACCTGCACCGGGTCGCGGTGCAACCACAACACGGTCGCGTCGGGATAAGCGTCGAACAACTCCTTGAGCCGAAACCCGTGAAACCCCTTGAGTACCCACCGTTTGCGCGGCCGGCGGTGCTGGAACTGCTGCAGCATCGCCTTGTGGATGCGGTACTGCGCGGCGGGGTCGGTGGGCAGGCCGCCGACGACAGTCTGCATCGGCACGCGCCACCACGCGGTCGGTGTCAGCACCCGGAAGTCGAAGGCCCAGGTCCGTTCGTCCTCCGGTAGCCCGTCGCCCAACATGTCGTTGTACGGGTGGCTGTGCAGCCATTTCGGCAGTTTCGCGTTGATCTCACGCCAGTCGTCGTCGGCCCGCGCGCGACGCGGATCCTCGCCCTCGACGGTGCCGGGCGGCGGCGACGGATACATCACCTCCCAGAACCGCAGGGCGCGGGAGTCCGGGTCGACCGACATCAGCGCGTGCATCAGCGTGGTGCCCGACCGCGGTTCGCCGGTGACGAACATCGGCCGCTCGATGACCTCCTCGGCCGCGGGGTACCGTCGACGGTCTTCGAAGAACTCGAGCCGCGAGGTGAGCAGCCAGTGGCACACCTCGGTGGCGCGCCGCCTGCCGTCGTCGTCCATCCCGATCGCGTTCAGGTGATCGACCACCAGCGAGAAGCGTTGCGGCAGAGTGGTGTCGCCGTAGTCGCTCAACCCGGTTTCGGACTCTGCGCGGGCGAGCATCTCGCTCGCCACCAGTGGCGCGTTCATTCGACGTCTCCGCACAGTTTCATGAGCTCGTCCTCGACTTCCCGCACGTTCTGCGCCGACCGGGCGGTGTACCGCAGGCCGGCCATCGCGCCGTAGTCCATGATCTTGGGGACCCGCAGCCCGGCGTCGACGTACTCCTTGATCACGCGGGCGAGCCGCTGCGGTGTGCCGTGCGGCACCATCGCCAGGATCATCTCCGGTTCGACCCGTTCGAGGAAGTCGACGATCCGCTCGCGGGTGAGCACCGCGGGGTCGATGTCCTGGTAGCCGCGCCAGTTCTCCCCCATCGGATGCTCGAAGCCCACCTTGCGCAGCACCTCGGCGGACACCTGTAGCAAGAACGACCTGACCAGTGGCGCCTCGAGGATCTCGGCCAGCGCGGCGTCATTGCGGCCCACCAGGCACACCTGAATGAAGCACGGCGTGATCGCCGACGGGTCCCGGTCGGCCTTCTCCGCGGAAAGCCGGACGGCGGTGAGCTTTTCGGCATAGTCCTCCGGCGACCACGCGCCCGTCGGCCACCACCCGTCGGCGTAGCGGCCGACGATGTCCAGGGTGCGTGGACCGCTGCCGCCGATCCAGATCCGCGGGAAACGTCCGTCGTAGGGTTCGGTGTCGAGCCGGGCATGGCGCAGCCGGTAGAACCGGCCGTCGAAATCGACGGGGCCGTCGCTCTCCCACAGCAGCCGGATCACCTGCAACGCCTCCTCGAAGCGGCTGACCGGCGCGGTGAAGTCGAAGCCGTACGGCACCGTGTTCTCGGTTTCTCCGCTGCCGAGGCCGAGGATGAACCGCCCGGCGGCGAGGTGGTCGATGGTCAGCGCGCTCTGCGCGAGCAGCGACGGGTGCCGCCGTACGGTGTCGACGACGCTGGTGGCCAGCGGCACGTTCTTCGTCAGCACCGCGGCGGCCGCCGCGACCGCCATGCCGTCCAGGTGGCGGTGCGGTGACGGCGAAACCGTTGCCAGGTCGGTGAATTCGGGTGTCCAGATCGAGTCCGGCCAGAAGCTGACCATGTGATCGGGCATCCAGATCGAGTGGTATCGCCCGCTGTCGAGGTCGCCCAGCACCGACAGGTCCAGCGGCAGCGTGGTGCGCAGGTACGCGGCGGGCTGCACCCTCACCCGACCCCCCCTTCCTGCGCCGAACGTGGGTTACCGTCACAGGAAACCGCCCAAGGGCGTGACACAACCCCACACTCGCGCGTCATGGCCGGCCGCCGTCCTCGGCGAGGAACGACCGGGTGTGGGCGATGCGACCGGTCACGGCCTTCGGATCGCCGGTGCACAACCGGAACGCCGTCTCAGTGATCAGCGAGATGTCCTCGGTGTCGGTCTTGGCCAAATCGAGCGCCCCGGCGCCCTCGGTGGCGACCGGGTTGGTGGGTGCGGCGGCGTTGACGGCAATTCCGTCGTCATGGAGTTCGGCCGCAAGGCTTTTCGTCAGCCGGTTCAGCGCCGCCTTCACCGTGCCGTACACCCCGAAGCCGGCGGTGCGGTCGAACTCCGAGAAGGGCGGCCCGTCGGGCAGGTCGCCGCCGACCGACGTCACGTTCAGTATCCAGCCGCGTCCGCGTTCGCGCATCGCGGGAATGGCCATTTGGGTGAGGTGCAGTGGCGCGACGACGTGCATCTCCATCATCAACCGGACGCGCCGCTCGGGGAATTCGTCGAGGGGCCGCAGGAACGTGACGGCGGCGTTGTTGACCAGGATGTCGGGCGCACCGATCCGGTCGACCACCTCGGTGAACATCCGGGCGCGCTGCTCACTGTCGGACAGGTCCGCCGCCACCGCGATCGCCGATCCTCCCTCGGCCTCGATCTCCTCGAGCGTCTGCCGCAGGGAGCCTTGATATTTCGGGTCGGGTTCGAGCGTACGCGCGGTCAACGCAACCGTCGCACCTTCGCGCGCCAGTCGCTTCGCGATGGCCTTGCCGAGGCCCCGGCTGCATCCGGTCACCAGGGCGATCTTTCCGTCACACGTCACTGTGGACCTCCTGGCGTCAGTTCCGCGGAATGCCCGCGAGTTTGTCGGCGAATTTGGCTTCGGCGGCTTCGCGCAGCCGCAGCAGGTGTTCGGAGGGGAACACGTCCGGCGCCGGCTTGACGTCCTTGAGCAGCAGCCGCGCCAGCGTCACCTTGTGCACCTCGGTCGGGCCGTCGGCCAGGCCCAGCACGAACGACTCCGTCAGATACTGCACGAACGGCATCTCATGCGAGGTTCCCAGCGAGCCGTGCAGCTGCAACGCCCGCGCCGAAACATCGTGCAGCACCTTCTGCATCATGGCCTTGACCGCGGAGATGTCCCCGCGCACCGCCTTGTAGTCGTTGTACTGGTCGATCTTCCACGCCGTCTGCAGCGTCATCAGCCGGAACGCCTCGATCTCCATCCAGGAGTCGGCGATCATCTCCTGAACCATCTGCTTGTCGGCCAGCATCGAGCCCTGGGTGTAGCGCGAGACCGCCCGTTCGGTGAGCATGTCGAAGATTCGCCGCACCAGGCCGACGGTCCGCATGGCGTGGTGGATCCGCCCGCCGCCGAGCCTGGTCTGGGCGACGACGAACGCACCGCCGCGAGGTCCCAGCATGTGATCGTCTGGTACCCGCACGTTCTCGTAGCGCACATAGCCCTCGCGCCCGCCGCCGCCGAGCGGTTGGTAACCCAACCCCACGTCACGCAGCACGTTGATGCCCGGGGTGTCGCCGGGGACGACGAACATCGAATAACGTTGGTACGGCGGCGCGTCGGGGTCGGTCATCGCCATCACGATGATGAACGACGCCATCGACGCGAACGACGAATACCACTTCTCGCCGTTGATCACCCAGTGGTCGCCGTCGCGGGTGGCGGTGGTGGTGAACACCTTCGGGTCGGCGCCGCCGTGCGGTTCGGTCATCGAGAAACACGACACGATCCGGTTGTCGAGCAGCGGCTCGAGATACCGGTGCTTGAGTTCGGGTGTGCCGTAGTGGGCGAGGATCTCGCTGTTACCGGAATCCGGTGCCTGCGAACCGAACACGATGGGCGCACACTCGGAGCGGCCGAGGATCTCGTTGAGCAGCGCCAGCTTGACCTGACCGTAGCCCGGTCCCCCGAGGTGCGCTCCCAGGTGGGTGGCCCACAGCCCGCGGTCCTTGACGATCTGCTGCAACGGCGGAATCAGCGCCTGACGCACCGGATCGTTGAGATCGTGCGACTCCTTGACGATCAGGTCGATCGGTTCGCATTCGTTGCGGACGAACTCCTCCACCCACGCCAGCTGCTCGGCCCACTCGGGGTCTGTCGAGAAATCCCAGGCCACTGTCCGTCCCTCCGTCCGCTCTTCAGCTATCCGACCACTTCCGCCGTCGCTGCGCGGCCTCATCGGTGGCGTGGCTCAACACTTGGTTGCGGTTCTCCAGCTCCATCGCGGCGTCCAGGCCGGAAGCGTCGGTGTTGGTCTGCAGGGCGCGCTTCGTCAACTGCACACCCAGCGGCGAGAGGCCGGCGATCGTCGATGCGATCTCCAGCGCACGCTCGGTCAGCCGCTCCGGCGCGACGACCTCGCTGACCAGCCCGCGACGGTCGGCCTCCTCGGCGCTGACCGTGCGACCGGTCAGCATCCAGTCCGCCGCGACGCTGGTGCCGACGATCCTGGGCAGGTGATAGCTCATGCCCATCTCGGCGCCCGAAAGCCCGAGCAGGATCGCGGCGTTGCCGAATGTCGCGGCGGTCGAGCAGATCCGAATGTCCGAGGCCAGGCACAGCGCGAGCCCGGCGCCGACGCACGGCCCGTTCACGGCTGCGACGACCGGTTGCGGCAGCGCCCGGATCGCCCGCGGCAGCGCCACCATCGCCTCTTGGAAGCGCATCCGTTCGATCGCCGGGGCCGACGCCTCCACTGGCGACCCGAAGTTGCGCACGTCGATCCCGGAACAGAATCCGCGTCCGGCACCGGTCAGCACGACGACGTTGACCAATGCGTCGGCGGCGATCTCGGCGAACGCGTGCGACAGTTCGTCGCGCATGACCTCGTTGATCGCGTTGAGCTGCTTGGGCCGGTTGAGTTGCAGGACAACGATGCCGGGGCGGTCCCGGTCGACGACCAGCGTCTCGGTCACATCAGACCCGCTCGATGATCGTGGCCGTGCCCATGCCGCCGCCGGTACACATCGTGACCAGTCCGGTGGTCAGGTCGCGGCGTTCCAGTTCGTCGAGCACCGTGCCGATGAGCATGGCCCCCGTCGCCCCGATCGGGTGGCCGAGCGCTATCGCCCCGCCGTTGACGTTGACCCGGTCGGGATCGAGGTCGAGGTCGCGAATGGTCTTCAGCGGCACCGCCGCAAACGCCTCGTTGATCTCCCACAGGTCGACGTCGGAGACCGACATACCGGCCTTGTCCAAACATCGCTGAGCAGCAGGCCCCGGGGCGGTGAGCATGATGACCGGTTCGCTGCCGATCGCCGCGGTGCTTCGGATCCGGGCCCGCGGGGCAACGCCGTTGGTGTCGAGCCACCGTCGGGAAGCGACGGAAGCCACCGCGGCGCCGTCGACGACACCGGAGGAGTTGCCCGCATGGTGGACGTGGTCGACGGTGGTCAGCCCCGGATACCGGACGAGACAGATCTCGTCGAACGTGGCCGGTTCGCCCTCGACGCGCGCCTCCCCCATCCGCGCGAACGCCGGTGGCAACTTGGCCAGTTTCTCCAGAGTCGTGCCGGGCCTTGGGTGTTCGTCGCGATCGAGGGCGACCTCACCGTCTGCATCGGTCACCGCGATGACCGAGCGGTCGAAGCGGCCCGCCGCGATCGCTTCGGCGGCGCGTCGCTGGCTCTCGACGGCGTACGCGTCGACGTCGTCGCGGCTGAACTTCTCCAGCGAGGCGATCAAGTCGGCCGAGATGCCCTGCGGCACCGTGGGATGGCGTTCGCGGAACGCCGGGTTGTCGCCGTCGATCGTCGGCACCCCGACGCTGGCGTTCCACCGCGACATGGACTCGACACCGCCCGCGACCACCAGGTCTTGGGCGCCGCTGGCCACGCCGGTCGCCGCGACCGTGATCGCCTGCTGACCCGATCCGCAGAATCGGTTGAGCGTCAGCCCGGGCACGGTCTCCGGCCAGCCGGCGAGCAGCACCGACAGCCGCGCGATGTCGTCGCCGTGCTCGCCGGAGAGAATCCCGTTGCCGGCGATCACATCGTCGACGTCGGCCGGGTCGAAACCCGTTCTGGCACACAGCGCCTGCAGGCACTGAGCGAACAACTCCTGCGGATGGATACCGTGCAGGGCGCCGTCGGGCCGGCCACGACCCCTCGGTGTGCGTACCGCGTCAACGATCCAGGCGTCCATGTCAGCGCCGCGGCAGCCCGAGCACCTGCGTGGCGATGATGTTGCGTTGAATCTCCGACGTGCCACCGGCGATGGTGCCGCCGAAGCTGCGCGCATACCGCTCGAACCAGCTCGCGAAGTAGTGGTCGAGGTTCATGTGCGCGTACGGCCCCGTGGTGCACGGGTGGGTCAACCCGTCGGCGCCGGCGGCGGCCAACGCGTTCTCCATGGCCTGGCGCTCGGCTTCGGATCCGAACAGCTTGAGCACCGACACCGACGCGGTGTCCATCTCGCCGCGCGCCGCTCGCGACAGCGCCGCCGATCCCATCGCCCGCAACGCCTGGTAGTCCATGATCGTCGTGGCGTACTGGTCGCGTTCGATCTCGGTGCGGGGCCGGAAGTCGGCGATCATGTTGTCGATCCGGTCGGCGAAGCCCAGCCACATCATCGTGCGCTCGTGCCCGAGCGAACCGTTCGCGACGCCCCAGCCGCCGTTGAGCGGACCGACGAGGTTCTCGGCGGGCACCCGTGCATCGGTGAAGAACACCTCGTTGAAGTCGAGGTTCTCCTCACCGGTCATGTCCGCGAACGGGCGGCACACGACGCCCGGCGTTTCGGTCGGGATGATCAGCGCGCTGATGCCCTTGTGCTTGGGCGCTTCGGGGTCGGTGCGCACGAAGGTCAGCAGGAAGTCGGCGTCGTGTGCGCCGGACGTCCAGACCTTCTGGCCGTTGACGACGAAGTGGTCGCCCTCCAACACCGCGCGGGTGCGCAGCGACGCCAGGTCCGAACCGGCGCTGGGCTCACTCATGCCCAGCGACGCGGTCATCTCCGCCTTGAGCACGGGCACCGCCCAGCGGTCCTTCTGCTCGTCGCTGCCGAACGAGATCAGCGATGCGGCAACGATGTTGACGCCCTGGGGATTGAAGCTGTGGTAGATCCGCCGCCGGCACAGCTCGTCGAGGTGCACGAACTGCTGCAGCACGGTCGCGTTGCGCCCGCCGAACTCCGGCGGCTGCGCAGGCAGCAGCCAGCCGTTGTCGAACAGCAGGCGTTGCCAGTCGCGCGCCCATTGCGGCATGTGCGACACCGACTTCGGCCGCTCCAGAGTCTGCGACTCCGGCGGCAGGTGCTCGTCGAGGAACGCCGAGAACTCGGCACGGAACTGTTCGACGTCGGAATCGAAGGTCAGCTGCATCAGAAGGTCCTGTACTCCGCTGCGATCACCGCGCGGTGCTCGGCGGCGCCACCGAGCAGCAGCTCGCCGGCCTTCGCCCGCTTCAGCGCGAATTGAAGGTCGTTCTCCCACGTGAATCCCATGGCACCGAACAGCTGAAGCCCGTGCCGGAAAACCAGCGCCTGGGCCTCGCCCGCCGACGCCTTGGCCATCGCGGCCGCCAGCCGTCGCCGCGCATCGTCCTCGGCGATGGTCAGCGCGGCGAAATACGCCAGGGCCCTGGCGCGTTCGATGGCGACGTGCATGTCGACGGCCTTGTGCTGCACGGCCTGGAACGAGCCGATCGCGACGCCGAACTGCTGGCGCTGCTTGACGTGCTCGAGCACCAGATCCAGGATGCGCTGGCACGCGCCGACCGTGGTGACGGCCATACCGGTCAGCGCGACGTGGCGGGCGCGCTCGGCGTCGGCGGGGACCCGCGCCGTGTCGGGCACCTGCACGTCGACGAACGACACCTCGGCGACGTGCAGCACGGGGTCGAAGATGGGGCTGCGCCGCGCGGTGGCCCGCTCGGCGTCGACGATGAACACGCCCGCGTCGGTCACCACGGCGAACCGCTCGGCGCGGTCACCGTCGAGCACGTGATGGGCGGTCCCGTTGAGGAGCCACCCGTCGGCGACCCGGTGGGCGCTCACACCGCCGTACACCGCCGTGCCCGCTTGTTGAGGATCGAAGCGGTCGCCGGCCAACGGCGCGAACTGCGTCAGCGTGGCCAGAAACGGCGTGGGGTCGGTGGCCCGGCCCAGCTCCTCGAGCACGATCGCCAGCTCGACGGCGTTCTCGGCGTCGGCCAGCTCGGTCCAGCCGGCGTCGACGTAGGTCTTCCACAGGGGCGTCGGGTCCACCCCGTTTTCGGCGATCCCGCGAATCAAAGAGGCCGGGCACTGCTTGGTCACCGCATCGCGCACGGTCTCCTGCCAGAGCCGTTGATCGGCGTCGAACTCCAGTAACACAAAGCCTCCCGGGGCCTCGAAGATGGGCAACGCGTCGCTGCGAGAATAACATTCTCAAATCTAGGTGTAACCGTTCTCCCGATGTGACTACCACGTTTCGCCATCGGCGTGTCATGCAGTTGACCAGCAGACACCCTGACCTGCGCATAAGTAAGCGTTTTGTCGAGAACTAGATTCTTGCGATTGAAGAACAACGCTTTACACTGGGAGGTGTTCGGCGCTCGCGCAGCGCTCTACTGCGCCTGCCGACGGCCGGATGACATCGGAGGAACAGCCTTGGTGATGCAGATTCAGGACGGGACCCCGTCGGGTTTCACGACCCCCGTCATCGATGCCAGCGTGCACATCTTCAGCAAGTCGAACAAGGACTTCCGCAGCTTCCTTCGCGAGCCCTTCAAGAGCCGCGGGTTCCCGGACTACGAGATGGACTGGTACGGCGCACCGGGCGGCGAATACGCCCCCGGTACCGACGGCGACCGCCGCTATCCGGGTTCGGACCCCGAATTCGTCGGCCGGCAGCTGTTCGACGAGCGCGGCGTCGACATCGCGATCCTGCATCCGATGACCCGCGGCATCATGCCGGATCGCCATCTGGGCACCGCGATCGCGGCGGCGCACAACGAAATGATGGTCACGCGCTGGCTCGAGGACAATCCGTACGCCGACCGGTTCCGCGGCACCATCCGGATCAACCCCGACGACATCCCCGGCTCGTTGCGGGAGATCGCCAAGTACGCCGACCATCCCCGGGTGGTGCAGGTCGGAGTCCCGCTGCAGTCCCGAGAGCTGTACGGCAAGCCGCAGTTCTGGCCCCTGTGGGAGGCCGCGAACGAGGCGAACCTGCCGGTCGCCGTGCACATCGAGGTTGGGGCGGGCATCCAGTTCGCGCCGACGCCGTCCGGCGTGCCGAGGACGTATGAGAACTACGTCAGCTTCATGGCGCTGAACTACCTGTATCACCTGATGAACCTCATCGTTGAGGGGGTATTCGAAAGGATGCCCACGCTGAAGTTCGTCTGGGCCGACGGAGCGGCCGACCTGTTGACACCGTTCATCTGGCGGATGGACTGCTTCGGCCGCCCGCATCTGGAACAGACGCCGTGGGCGCCGCGGATGCCCAGCGACTACCTGCCCGGCCACACCTATTTCGTGCAGGGCGCGATGGACGGGCCCGGCGATGTGGACTATGCCGGTGAGTGGTTCAGCTTCACCGGCAAGGACGACATGGTGATGTACGGGTCGAGCTATCCGCACTGGCAGCTCAACGACCTGAAGGTGCCCGCCGCGTACTCCGCCGAGCAGCGAGAGAAGCTGTGCTGGCGCAATGCCGCCGAGCTCTATGGCATAGACGTCGGGGCCGGAGTCGGAGCACAGTGATGAGGGCCCGGAAGCTTTCGAGAGGCAGGAGAGCACGATGACGGTGACAGTGACAGAGCGGAAGCCCGCGGCCGAGCGCGTCGCGGTGCGCTGCGTCGACTCCGACGTCCATCCGACGCCCAGGGCCGGCGAGTTGACGCCGTACATCCCGGAGCCGTGGCGCAGCAAGTACTTCCTGACCCGCAGGATCGGCGACCAGATCTACTACGACGCGCCGGACTACGCGCACGCCTACGCGATGCGCGTCGACACGTTCCCGTCGGACGGCAACTTCGCGGGCAGCGACCCCGAACTGGCGTTCAAGCAGCTGATCATGGAGGCCGGCGCCGACATCGCGATCCTCGAGCCCGCCGCCTATCCGGCGCGTTTCCCCGAGGTCAACCACGCCATGAGCGTCGCGCTCAACGACTGGCAGGCCAACCACTGGCTGGACAGCAAGAACAACTGGCACGAGCGGTGGCGCGGATCGATCTGCGTGGCCATCGAGGCGCCCGAGGACTCGGCGCGCGAGATCGAGCGCTGGGCCGGCCACCCGTACATGGGGCAGATCCTGATCAAGGCCGAACCGCGCCCGGCGTGGGGCGACCCGAAGTACAACCCGATCTGGGAGGCCGCGACCAAGAACGACATCACGGTCAGCTGCCACCTGTCGCGCAGCCACCACGAGGAGCTGCCGATCCCGCCGGTCGGATTCCCCAGCTACAACCACGATTTCATGGTCACCTACTCGCTGCTGGCGGCGAACCAGGTGATGAGCATGATCTTCGACGGCCTCTTCGACCGGTTCCCCACGCTGCGAATCGTGTTGGTGGAGCACGCGTTCACGTGGATCCTGCCGCTGATGTGGCGCATGGACGCCATCTACGAGGCCCGCAAGTCGTGGCTGGACATCAAGCGCAAACCGTCCGAGTACGTCAAGGACCACATCAAGTTCACCACCCAGCCGCTGGACTACCCCGAGGACAAGACGGAGCTTTCGCGTGCGTTCGAATGGATGGAGTGCGAGAAGATCCTGCTGTACTCGTCGGACTACCCGCACTGGACGTTCGACGATCCGCGCTGGCTGGTCAAGCACCTGCCCGAGCACGCCCGCGAAGCCGTGATGTTCCGCAACGGCATCGCGACCTATCACCTTCCCGATACGGTTCCGGCCCTCGAGGGCCAGGTGCGGGTGTTCTGAGTAGATGAGCACGGAGAGCACGAGCGAAGCGAGCAGAGAAATAACCGAAGAGAAGAAGACGCCCCGACTGGCCCAGGGGCGTGAACATGTGGTGGCCACCGTCGACGAAATCCCGCCGGGCAAGCACAAACTCGTGCCCATCGGACGGCACGGAGTCGGCGTCTACAACGTCAACGGAACGTTCTACGCGATCGCCAACTACTGCCCGCACGAGGGCGGACCGCTGTGCTCCGGGCGCGCCCGCGGCCGCACGATCGTCGACGAGAGCGTGCCCGGCGACTCGGTGATGGTGCGCGATATGGAGTACATCTACTGCCCCTGGCACCAATGGGGCTTCGAGTTGGCCACCGGCACCACCGCGGTCAAGCCGGAGTGGAGCATCCGGACCTACCCCGTGCGGGTGGTCGGCAACGAGGTGTTGGTGCAGGCATGATCACGGGTCACCCCCCTCTTTGCGCGCCTCTAGGCGCGAGCGACCGTGTCTGCACACGACACGCCGGCCCAATCCGACATTTCGCGGTCTTTCGCGGAGGAGCACGATGACCACAGCGCCGGAGACACTCGGTCCCACGCTCAAGCGGGGCGAGAAGACGATGGAGATCAACGGCGGCAACGTCGTCTACGAAATCCTCGGCAAAGAGGGTGATTTCATCGCCCTGACGCCCGGCGGCCGGTTCAGCAAGGACATCGAGGGGCTGCGACCGCTGGCCCAGGAACTCGTCAAGGGCGGGTACCGGGTTCTGCTGTGGGACCGGCCGAACTGCGGCAAGTCCGACGTGCAGTTCTACGGTCAGAGCGAATCGCATATGCGTGCCGAGACGCTGCATGCGCTGATCACCGGGCTCGACATCGGACCGTGCATCATCGCCGGCGGGTCGGGTGGGGCCCGCGACTCGATGCTGACCACCATGCTCTACCCGGAGATCGTGCGAAAGCTGGTGGTGTGGAACATCGTCGGCGGTGTGTACGGGTCCTTCGTACTGGGCTCGTACTACATCGTGCCCAGCATCCTCGCCGTGCGCGGTGCGGGCATGAAGGCCGTCGCCGCGGTCGACGAGTGGAAGCAACGCATCGCGGAGAACCCCGCGAACCGCGAACGCATCCTCAGCCAGGATCCCGACGCGTTCCTCAAGCTGATGCTGCGCTGGCTCAACGCGTTCGTGCCGAAACCCGGTCAGACCATCCCGGGCGTCGAGGACGAGATGTTCGACAACATCAAGGTGCCGACGCTGATCATCCGCGGCGGCGAGAACGATCTGGACCATCCGAAGCGGACCTCGCTGGAGGTCAGCTGCCTGATCAAGGGCTCGCAGCTGATCGATCCGCCCTGGCCGGAGGACGCCTGGGAACGCGCCGGTGAAGCGCGCGCGTCTGGAAAGGTCAAGCGGTTCAACATGTTCGACACGTGGGTGCAGGCCGCGCCCGCGATCCTGAAGTTCCTGGACAGTTGATGGACGGATCCACGGCAACCGGGTCGGGCCACACATCGGCGAGAGCACATCCTTGTACGGCCGCTACGGCGTGTCGCGTACAGGAGCGCGCGCTCGCCGTGCCGACTCAGGTGACGCGGATGTGGACCTCGCAGTTGAGCGAGGCCTCGAGCGCGGTGTGGACGCGGCTCTCGGGCACGCGGTCGACGTCGGCTCTGCGCAACGTCACATACACCACGTCCCAGCCGTCGTCGTCGGCCACGCGTTCGATCTCCCCCGTGAGCCCGAGCCCGGCCAGCACCCCGTGGGCGTCGTCGTCGGTGCCGCGGCTGATGAACGTCACCACCCCGGGCACCGGCGTCGTCCCGAATGCGTTACCGCACAGTTCGATCGCTTGTCGATGGAGGACGTCGGGATCGTCGCCGGCGATCAGCAGCTCGACCTCCCGCCGTTTCGGCGGCAGCGCGGGCAGGTCACCCGCGACCACCTCGATACCCTGGGCGGCCGCCGAATCCCGGAGGCGGGCCAAGCCGTCCTCGAGCTGGGCCGGCCCGAGCTCGCCAGCCTTGTCGACACCGACGCGCACGACCGCAGTCCTCATGTCCGTCAGCCTATCCGCGGGCCGGAAGGACCAGCCATGACCTCTACCACCACCGAACTCGCCGTCGCCGCCTGGCCGGATTGCGCACCGCGACTGTTGCGCCCGTCGGAGGCGGGCCCCGAGGACTACGCCGAGTACACCCGGGCGGGTGGCTACCGGCCGCTGATCGACGCCGGTGAGCTGATGGAACAGGTGGACCTGTCGGGCCTGCTCGGTCGCGGCGGCGCCGCGTTCCCGATCGGCACCAAGCTGCGCACCGTGCACAACGCCAACCGCCGCGGCTCGGAGACCGTCGTCGTGGCCAACGGCGAAGAAGGCGAACCCGCCTCGGTCAAGGACCGCTGGTTGCTGCGTAACCGGCCCCATCTCGTGCTCGACGGCCTGCGCCTGGCGGCGGCCGTCGCCGGTGCCCGTCGGACCTACGTCTACGTCTCCGACGACCGCGCGGCCGGCGCCGTCACCGCAGCGCTGAACGAGGTGCCCGCGGGGACGTTCGGCGGCACCGAGATCACCGTCGTCACAGTCGATCCGGGCTACGTCGCGGGTGAGGAGACCGCCGCGGTGCGGCGCATCAACGGCGGACCGGCCAAGCCCACCGACAAACCGCCGCGGCCCTTCGAGGAAGGCGTCAACGGCTTACCGACGATGGTCAGCAACGTCGAGACGCTGGCCAACCTGCCCTACATCCACGAACACGGCGCCGAGAAGTTCCGCTCGGTCGGCACGCCGATGTCGCCCGGCACGTTCCTGGCCACCATCACCGGTGGCGGCCGGCCCGCCGCGCTGTACGAGATCCCGCACGGCGCAGCGTTTTCCGATCTGTTGCAGCTGCACGGGCTGACCAACGAAGCGGTGACGGGCGTGCTGATGGGCGGCTACTTCGCCGGACTGGTCAACACCGACATCCTGGATGCGACGCTCGACCACGAGTCGGTTCGCCGGCTCAACAGCGGTCTCGGCTGCGGCGCGATCTCGATCCTCACCGACGACTGCCCCGTCGCCGTGGCCGCGTCGGTGATGTCGTATTTCGACCGCGAGAATGCGGGCCAGTGCGGGTCCTGCTTCAACGGCACCGCCGCGATGGCCGCGGTCACCTCGGCGCTGCGTGACGGAGTGGCCACCCAAGAGGACGTCACCCGCCTGGAACGCTGGTCGGTGGTGCTTCGCGGCCGAGGGGCCTGCGGCACCCTCGACGGCGCCACCAATGTCGCGGCGAGCCTGCTGCGTCAGTTCCCCCAGGTGGTGGCACGCCACCTCGACAACGACTGCGCGGCCTGTCGTACCGACGCGTTCGCCGCCGTGCGGCCCTACGAAGTGGAGGCAGTGGCTCGATCATGAGTGACGGCTTGCGAATCCGGCTCGACCGGACACTGTGCGACGGCTTCGGAATCTGCGCCAAACACGCCCCGGGGTACTTCTCCCTCGACGACTGGGGTTACGCGTCGCTGATCGGCGACGGGACCGTACCGGAGAAGGACAGGGGCGCCGTGATGCGCGCACTGCTGGACTGTCCGGTGCACGCGATCATCTACATGGGCGAACACCGGCCGTCCGACGACGGCACCGTGCACCAGGAGGCGCACGAGGTACCCGAACCCCACCCCAAGACTGATGACAGCGAGGCGATCTCGGGATTCGTGCGGTGACCAGACCACTACCTGAACTGACGGTACTCAACGAGTTCTTCTGGACCGCAGGCGCCGACGGAGTCCTGCGCATTCAGGAGTGCCGCGACTGCGAATCGCTGATCCATCCCCCGCAGCCGGTGTGCCGGTACTGCCGTGGACGAAACATGGGTGTTCGCGACGTGTCCGGCAAGGCAACGCTGTCGGCGTTCACCGTCAACCACCGCTTCGGCTTTCCGGACCTGCCCCCGCCCTACGTGGTGGCCCAGGTGGCCGTCGTGGAGGATCCGCGAGTTCGGTTGACCACCAACATCGTTGACTGCGACCCTGACGAGCTGAAGCTCGGCCAACTCGTCGAGGTCACCTTTCAACAGATCGACGATGTCTGGTTACCCGTCTTCAAACCCAGCACCGACGGGCAGACCGGCCCGGTGGCCGAAGACGAGATCGCACCACAGGACTTCGGACGACACGTCAGCCCGCCGCTGACCCAACAGAAATTCGAAGAGCACTCGGCGATCACCGGCATCGGCGCCTCGCGGCTGGGCCGGCGGCTGATGGTTCCGCCGCTGTCGCTGACCATCGAGGCCTGCGAGGCCGCCGTCGCCGATGCGGGGCTGACGTTCGACGACATCGACGGGTTGTCGACCTATCCCGGACTCGACATCGCCGGCATGGGTGAAGGCGGCGTGGCCGCCCTCGAAGGGGCCCTCGGCCTCCGCCCGGTGTGGATCAACGGCGGCATGGACACGTTCGGCCCCGGCGGCTCGGTGATCGCCGCGATGATGGCGGTCGCCACGGGCATGGCACGCCACGTGTTGTGCTTCCGGACGTTGTGGGAGGCGACGTTCCAGCAGTTGATGAAGGAGGGCAAGGCCTCTCCCCCCGGCGGTGCCCGGACGTCCAGCTGGCAGATGCCCTTCGGTGCGATATCGGCCGCACACACCCTGGCGCTCAACGCCCAGCGCCACTTCGAACGCTACGGCACCACGCGAGAGACGCTCGGCTGGATCGCACTGAACCAGCGGGCGAACGCGGGGCTGAACCCGACCGCGATCTACCGCGATCCCATGACGATGGACGACTACCTCAACGCGCGGATGATCACCACGCCGTTCGGGTTGTACGACTGCGATGTCCCCTGTGACGGCGCCGTGGCCGTCATCGTCTCCGCCGTCGAGACCGCCAAAGACATGCCGCACAAGCCCGTGTTGTTCGAGGCCGTCGGCACGCAGATCGTCGAACGCACCGACTGGGACCAGAGCACGCTGACCCACGAGCCCCAGGTTCTCGGCCAGGCCGCCCACCTGTGGACCCGAACGTCGTTGCGGCCGAGCGATGTCGACGTCGCCGAGCTGTACGACGGGTTCTCGTTCAACTGCCTGTCGTGGCTCGAGGCCCTCGGCTTCTGCGGTATCGGCGAGGCCAAGGACTTCCTCGACGGCGGCAAGGCCATCGCCCGCGACGGCGTGATTCCGTTGAACACCCACGGCGGCCAGTTGTCGCACGGCCGCACACACGGAATGGGCCTGATCCACGAAGCCGTCAGCCAGTTGCGCGGCGATGCGGGCGAGCGGCAGGTGAAAGACGCCCGGGTCGCGGTGGTCAGCAGCGGCGGACTGACACCGAGCGGCGCGATCCTGATGCGGACGGACGGGTGAGCACGGCTCCGCGGCCTGATGTCGCCGCCGCAGCGGCTCCGAAGCCTGATGTCGCCGCCGCAGCGGCTCCGCGCCCCCGCGTCGTGCTCGTCAACGGCGTGCCCATGTCCGGCCTGATCGCCGAGGCCGACGACCCGACGGCAGTCGTCGTCGCGTTCCACGGAGGCGCGAGCACGGCAGCCTATTTCGACTGCCCCGGCCACCCTCAGCTGTCGCTACTGCGTACCGGACCCGCCAGAGGCTTCACCGTGGTGGCGTTGGACCGTCCGGGATACGGCAGCTCGGCGCCGTACCCGGACGTGATGCACGAACCCGACCAGCGGATCGCGCTCGCTTACGGCGCACTCGACAAGGTGCTGGGCCAAAACCCGCGCGGCGCAGGGCTCTTCCTGCTCGGCCATTCGGCGGGCTGCGAGATGGTCGTGCGCATGGCGGCCGACGAGCGTGCCGCGCAGGCGGGGGTGCTCGGGCTCGGTCTGGCGGGCACAGGACTGCGGTACGCGGACACCGCGGCCGAGATCTTGAAGACGACGACGGCCACACGACGGCCGGCGGGCCTGCGCGAGCTGCTGTGGGAGCCCGCCGACCTGTATCCGCCCGAGGTGCTCTCGGGTATCACGAACTCGTCGACGGGCGCGCCGTACGAGTCGGAGGTGACGAAATACTGGCCGCGACGCGACTTTCCGGAGCTGGCGGCCCGCGTCGAGGTGCCGGTGCAGTTCACCGTCGCCGAACACGAACGCGTGTGGCGGTCCGACCCCGAATCGCTGGCTGACGTCGCTGCCGTGTTCACCGCCACGCCCCGCTTCGTCGTCAACGAACAGGCGGGGGCCGGGCACAACCTGTCGCTGTCGTACGCGGCCGCGGACTACCACGACCGGGTGCTGTCGTTCGTCGAGGAATGCGTCGGAATTCATAGAGCCGAAGCGAAGGCCGAGCAGAAAGTGGAGGCGGATTGATGCGCGTCGGATTCATCGGACTGGGCAGCCAGGGCGGCCCCATGGCCCGCCGGATCGTCGAAGGCGGATTCGAGACCACCCTGTGGGCCCGACGAGCGGCCAGCCTCGAACCGTACGCGGGAACGGCCGCCAAGACCGCGAGCACGCCTGCGGAGTTGGCCGCGGCCAGTGACCTGGTCTGCCTGTGCGTGGTCGGCGACGACGACGTACGTGAGGTTCTCAACGGCGAGACCGGTGTGCTCGCGGGTTTGGCCTCCGGCGGTGTCATCGCCATCCACAGCACCGTGCATCCCGACACTTGTACCGAGATCGCCGAAGCCGCTGCCAAGCAGGGTGTTTCGGTCATCGACGCCCCGGTGAGCGGCGGTGGGCCCGCCGTCGAGGAGGGCAAGCTGCTGGTGATGGTCGGCGGCGAGGAGGACGTCGTCGAACGCTGCCGCCCGGTGTTCGCGACCTACGCCGACCCGATCGTGCACCTCGGTCCGCTCGGCAGCGGGCAGGTCACCAAGATCCTCAACAACCTCCTGTTCACCGCCAACCTCGGCAGCGCACTGAGCACCCTGGACCTCGGTGAGTCGCTGGGCATTCCGCGCGTACGCCTGGCCGAGGTGCTCAACGGCGGATCGGCCACCAGCAAGGCGCTGGGCAGCATCGCGATGTTCGGCGGCACGGTCGAGGGCCTCGCGCCGATCGCGGGGGCGTTGTTGCAGAAGGACGTTCGGCACGCGGCCAGCATCGCGGCCACCGCATCGGTACCGGAGGGTTCGGTGTTCACCGTGGCCGAC
Source organism: Mycolicibacterium malmesburyense (assembly GCF_001050015.1). Next base: position 8,108 of record NZ_CVTB01000272.1, on the reverse strand, counting down.
ACGGCGCTGGAGAACATGGACCATCCGCGATGAGCGCTCGCGCGAAGAGCCGAGGACCGCGGTGACCCGTATCGGCTTCGTCGGAACCGGACGCATGGGCACGCCGATGGTGCGCCGCCTCGTCGAGTCCGGCCACGAGGTGCGCGCGCTCGGCAGGACCGACGAGAAGTGCGCCGCCCTGCGCGATATCGGTGCGCATCCGGTGACCCGGACGTCCGACGTCGCCGACGGGGCCGACGTCGTGGTGGTCTGCGTGTTCACCGACGAACAGGTTCGGCAGGTGTGCACGACCGACGGCCTGGCGGCCGGCATGCGCAAGGGCAGCACGCTGGTCATCCACACCACCGGCAGCCCCGCCACCGCCCGCAAACTCGCGGCCGAGTTTCCGGACATCGGCGTCGTCGACGCGCCGGTCAGCGGTGGCCCGCACAACATCGCCGCCGGCGAGGTGACGCTGTTCGTCGGAGGAGAAGCCGACGTGGTCGACAAGGTCCGACCGGTGCTGGCCGGCTACGGCGACCCGATCCTGCACGTCGGTGCGCTCGGCGCGGGCCAGGCCGTCAAGCTGGTCAACAACAGCCTGTTCGCGGCCCAGATCGGGCTGCTGCAATCCGCCGTGGACCTCGGCGCCCGGCTCGGCGTCGGCGAGGGCGACCTGCTCAAATCGCTCACCCACGGCAGCGGCACCAGCCGGGTCGGCGAGTTCATCGCCACCCGCGGCTCCGTCCAGGGGTTCGTCGCCGATGTCGGCGAGTTCATCGGCAAAGACGTCGCGGTCGTCCGCCAGACCGCCGGTGAGCTGGGTAGCGACCTTGGTCTGCTCGACGACGTCATCGATGCAGGAATTCGGCCATAAACAGCGGCGATTCCCCTTACCAGGAGTCATCCGGTGAGGCATACTAGATGCGTTACATTATTGCGCCCTCGCGTAACGGAAGCGGTCGTCAGCCCGCCGCGAAAGAGGAGACCATGACCAAGCCCAAGCTCGTGTTCGACCCCGTGTCGCAGGAGTTCTTCGACAACCCGTACGAGATCTATCGACGGATGCGGGATGAAGCGCCGATCTACTACGACGAGGCCGAGGACTTCTATGCGCTGACCCGCCACGCAGACGTGGCCGCAGCACTCAAGGACCACGAGTCGTTCTCGTCGTCTCGCGGGTGCGATCTGGCCATGGTCCGCTCCGAGGAGGGTCCGCACAAGTCGATCATCTTCATGGATCCGCCCGAGCATCGGCACATGCGCAGCCTGTTGAACAAGGCGTTCACACCGCGGGCCATCCAGTCGCAGCGCGAAACCATCACCGAACTCGTCGAGCAGTACCTGTCAAAGGCGGACCCCGACCACTTCGACGTCGTCCAGGACTTCTCCGGGCCCTTCCCGGTCGAGGTGATCACCCGCATGGCCGGGGTGCCCGAGGAGTTTCGCCAGCAGGTCCGGCGGTGGATCGACATCAGCCTCCAGCGCAAACCCGGTCAGCTGGAGCTCTCCGAAGAGAACATGCAGGCCAACATCGACTCGGGCATGTACTACTACGGGCTGGTGCAAGAGCGGCGGCAGGACCCGCAGGAAGACATGATCGGCCGCCTGATCGCCGCGGAGATCCCCGGCGAGAACGGTGAGATGCGCAAACTCGACGATCTGGAGATCACCGGGTTCCTCGCGCTGCTCGGCGGGGCCGGCGCCGAGACGGTCACCAAGCTCGTCGGCAGCGCGGTCGTCGAGTTCGCCCGCCACCCGGAGCAGTGGCAGATGCTGCTCGACGACCGCAGCCTCGTCCCCGCCGCCGTCGAGGAGTTGCTGCGCTACGTCGGCCCGGTGCAGTACAACGTGCGCTACACGCTGAAGGAGGCCGAGGTGCCCAGCGGCACCATCCCGGCGCACAAGCCGGTGTTCCTGATGAAGGCGGCCGCCAACCGCGATCCTCGCGCCTTCGACAATGCCGAGACCTTCGACATCACCCGGGATCGCACGCAGTCGCCGAACCTCGGATTGGGCTACGGCATCCACAGTTGCTTGGGCGCCGCGCTGGCCCGTTTGGAGACCACGATCGCTCTCGAGCACCTGCTCGACTTCATGCCGCGCTACGAGGTCGATTTCGACGGCCTCGAACGGGTACACATGCAGAATGTGGCCGGGTATCACCACGTCCCGGTCAAAGTGTTGAAGTGACCCAACGAGATTCGGAGCGGGATCGCATATGACACAGAAGATCATCGTCGACTTCGGGCTCTGCGAGAGCAACGGAGTGTGCATGGGCATCATCCCCGAGGTGTTCGATCTGGACGACCAGGACTACCTGCACGTCCTGCAGGAAGAAGTGACGCCGGAGAACGAGCAGCAGGTCCGCGAAGCAGTGCGGCAGTGCCCGCGCCAGGCCATCTCGATCGAAGACGCATGACGACGTCGAAAGTCGTCTTCGATCCGTTCTCGCAGGAATATTTCGACGGGCCGTGGGAGATCTACCGCCGCCTGCGGGAGGAAGCGCCGGTCTACTACAGCGAGGAACACGACTTCTACGCGTTGTCGCGCCATGAGGACGTAGCGGCGGCGTACAAGGACTTCGCGACATACTCGTCGGCGTACGGGCTGGATCTGTCGACGATACGGGCCGATGAACCGATCGTCGCCAAGATGATCATCCTCATGGATCCGCCCGAACACCGCCACATGCGCAGCCTGGTGAACAAGGTGTTCACCCCGCGAGCGATCGAGGCGATGCGACCGATGGTGACCGACACCATCGACCGCTACATCTCGAAAGCCGACCCCTCGCACTTCGACGTGGTCAGCGAATTCTCGGCGTTCTTTCCTGTCGAAGTGATCACCCAAATGCTGGGTGTGCCAGAAGAACACCGGCAGCAGGTCCGGGAATGGGTGGACACGTCGCTGCATCGAGAGCCCGGTCAGGTCGACATGTCCGAAGAGGGCATGCAGGCCGTCGCCCAGGCCATGGGGCTGTACTACCAGCTGATCCAGGAGCGTCGCGCCGACCCGCAGGACGACATGTTCAGCCGCTTGATCGCCGCGGAGATCACCCGCGAGGACGGCCAGAAGGAGTCACTCGACGACTTCGAGATCGCCGGTTTCGCAACACTTCTCGGTGGTGCGGGCGCCGAGACGGTCACCAAGTTGGTCGGCAACGCCGCGGTGACGTTCGCCCGTCACCCTGAACAGTGGCAGAAGCTCCTCGACGACCGCGGCAAGATTCCCGCCGCGGTGGAGGAATTGCTGCGCTACGAACCGCCGGTGCACTACAACGTGCGACGGTCGATGCGCGAGGTCACCTTGCACGATGTGACGATCCCCGAAGGCAAACCGGTGTTCCTGCTACAGGCCTCGGCGCACCGCGATCCGGACGCCTTCACCGACCCCGACACGTTCGACATCGACCGCAACCGCACCGAGGCGCAGAATCTGGGCTTCGGATACGGCATACACAGCTGTCTGGGCGCGGCGCTGGCCCGAATGGAGACGGCGGTCGCGCTGGAGCGTCTGCTCGACCTGATCCCCCACTACGAGGTGCTGTGGGACGACTGCCGGCGGGTGGCGATGCAGAATGTCGCGGGGTGGTCGCATGTCCCGGTCCGAGTAGTGAGCTGATGCGATTCGTCTTCGTACACGGTGGCTTTCACGCCGCCTGGTGCTGGGAACGCACTATCGACGAACTCGTGGCGATGGGCCACGACGCGGTGGCGGTCGACCTTCCCGGGCACGGCGCCCGAATTGACGAGGAGTCGACGCTGGCCAACCGCCGCGACGCCATCGTTTCGGCGCTGCAGGCCGGCGGTTCCGGAAAGAGCGTGCTGGTCGGCCATTCCGGTGGCGGCTTCGACGCGACGCTGGCCGCCGACGCCAATCCCGAACTGGTCAGCCACATCACCTATCTCGCGGCGGCCCTGCCCCGAGAAGGGCGCACCTACCCCGAAGCCATGGCGATGCGCGACGAGGGTGAGGACCTCGGCGACGACTTCGACGCCGACGTCGGAGAGATGCTGGGCTACTTGAAGTTCGACGACGACGGTGCCATGTGGTTCGCCGACTTCGAAGGCGCGTGGAAGTACTTCTACCACGACTGCGACGAGGCCACCGCGCGCTGGGCGTTCGAGCGGCTCGGCCCCGAGCGGTTCGGCGACACCACGGTGACACCGGTGTCCGTGCCGCGGTTCTGGGAGGCCGACCTCCCCCGCAGCTTCATCCGCTGTCTACAGGATCAGTCGATGCCGCAGTGGCTGGCCGACACGGTGACGCGTCGCCTCGGTGTCGAGCAGCTGAGAATCGACACGTCGCATTCGCCGTTCCTGTCGCGGCCGCGCGAACTGGCCGAGCTGCTGGTCCACGCCGCCACGACAACGCCCACCGGCCCGCTGGTTTCCGCCTGAAAGCTGCGCCGGGACCGACGTTTTGGCGGTTCTTGCGCGCACTTTCCCGCCAAAGCGTCGGTTTCGACGAGCGACGCGACTATCCCAGTCCGTGCAGGATGACGCCGTTGCAGTCGGCGGCGGCCTGACGCAGCTTCGCCGCGGCCTGGTACTCGTCGGAGTAGTACCACGCCTTGGCCGCCTCCTCGGACTCGAACTCGAGCAGCACGGTCTGCGTGCCGTGCCACGTACCCTCGATCACCTCGGCCTTCTGGTCGAACGCCAGCAGGTTCGCGCTCGCCATCGTCTGGCTGGCCACCTTGCCGTACTCCGCCATACCTTCGGGATCCTTGACGTCCTCGGTGATGAGAATGTACGCCTTCGCCATTCGAGTCTCCTTTTTCCTCAGTCGATTTCGCGGATTGCGCGTTCAGGGCAGTTCGCGATCGCGTCCCGCGCCGCGGATTCCAGTTCCGCAGGCACCTCTTCGGGGTTCGCGACCGCCCACCCGTCGTCGTTGAGCTCGAACACCTCGGGGCACAAGGTCAGGCACATGCCGTGGCCCGCACAACGGTCTTCGTCGACGGTGACCTTCATCGGGCATCACCGGAAACCACGTCGAACTCCAGATGCAGCTCGGTCAGCCCGCGCAGGATGTAGGTCGGGATGTAGTTGTAGCGACGCTCCCCCGCCGGTCCGTGATGGGCCTCGCTGATCCGAATGTCGCTGGTGCGGTCCAACAGTCGCTCCAGCCCGACGCGCGTCTCCGCCCGCGCCAGCGGTGCGCCCGGGCAGCTGTGGATGCCTCGGCCGAACGCCAGGTGCTGGCGGGCGTTCTTACGCTCCGGGTCGAAATTGTCGGGATCCTCGAACCGCCGCGGATCTCGGTTGGCCGCACCGTTGATCACCATCACGGTGCATCCGGCGCCGAGCTGTTGGTCGCCAACGGTCGTTGGCACCCGCGACAGCCGGAAGTCACCCTTGACGGGGCTCTCGATGCGCAGGCACTCCTCGATGAAATTCGGTAACAGGCTGCGGTCTTCGCGCAACCTGCTCTGGATGTCAGGACGGTCGCCGAGCACCTTCAGCGCGGTCGACAACAGCCGCACCGTGGTCTCCTGGCCGGCCGAGAACACGTTCGTCGCCACCCGCACGACGTCACCCACCTCCGGCGTCGTCCCGTCCGGGAACGTCGCGGTGGCCAGCCCGGTCAACACGTCGTCGCGAGGTTCGCGACGCCGGTCCTCGACGTACTCGGCGAACACGTCGTACAGGTACTCCAGCGGCGTCTTGGCCAGCGTCTTGTCGGCGTTGCCCAGACCGCTGCCGTGCGTGCCGCGGGCCAGTCGCTCGAGCAGTTCCGGGCGGTCCTCGTCGGGCACGCCGAGCAGATCGGCGATGACCCGCAGCGTGAACGGTCCGGCGAAGCCGGTGATGAACTCGCCCTGCCCCGGCGCGAGGAACTCGTCGAGGATGTCGTCGGCGAGTTGCCACATCGCGTCCTCGTTCTCCTTGAGGCGCTTCGGCGTGATCAGCCGCATCAGCAGGGCACGGTGATTGGTGTGCGTCGGCGGGTCGAGCGTCGGCAACTGATCGCTGAACGGGATCTCGTCGCGATGCTCCTTGATGATCTCGGTGACGTCATCGCCCTCCAGCGGAACGGGGAAGCCCGGGAACGGCCCCGTCACCGAGATGCACGACGAGAAGGTGTCCGCGTCGTTGTAGACGTCGACGGCCTCCTGCCAACCGGTCACCATCGTGACGCCGTAGTGGTTCTCGCGGGTCACCGGGCACTTGTTGCGCAGCGCCTCGTAGAACCGGTACGGGTCGTCGGTCAGACGCCCGTCCCGGAAGAAGTCGACCTTGGTCATGTCCTCGGTGAGGTCCTCGGCCATGCGCCCTCCGTTTCGACGATCTCAACAAGCGAGAACGTGATTCTCATATCCGGGTATCAGATTTCCATAGTGGCACGGCGTCGTCAACGAGACCCCCCGGGGCGATTTCGGTGCACTACCAGTCGACCAGCGACTGGTAGTGCACCGAAATCACTCATTGGATGGGCTCGTCGCCCAGCACCGTCGTGCGCAGCATCTCGCGCGGGGAATCCGGGTCGTACGGCGCGGCGCGATGCAGGACCCCGTTGTTGTCCCAGATCACGGTGTCACCGACGGACCAGCGGTGGCTGTACACCAGATGCGGCTGGGTGGCGCGGTCGAGCAGGTCGGCCAGCAACGCCCGGCCCTCGTCGACGTCCATGCCGACGACGTGGTCCGCCGACGCTCCCAGCACCAGCGACTTGCGGCCGCTGCGGTGCGTCCACACCAGGGGATGCTCATGGGTGGGCCGCGACCGCCACCTGGCCACCAGCTCGGGCGACGGATCGGGGGTTACCCGGCGCTGCGACGCCTCGAGCGAGTGCACCACGCGCAGCGAGCCGAAGCGCTCCTTCTCCTCGTCGCTGAACGCCTCGTAGGCCGCGTACGAGTTCGCGAACTCCGTCTCCCCGCCCGTTTCGGCCACCTGCTTGGCCGACAGCACCGTCGCCTTCTGCGGGCACTCGTCGTTGGTGGGGGTGCACCCGTCGATGTGCCAGTCGAACGTGGCCCGCAGATAGTCCGCCGACGCGTTCTTCGACTTGTCGAGGGTCACCGGATAGATGCCGGCAACGGGATGGTGGCCGTCCGACGAGTGGTCGATCTCGCCGAGTCGCCGGCAGAACGCCACCTGCGCTTCCGGGGTCAGCCCCAGGCCGGGGAACACCAGAACGCCGTTGTCCTCCAACGCATCCAGAATGGCGGCGCCCAGTGCCTCGTCGTGGGCCAGGGCCTCGGAGTCGACGTCGGTCACCTCCGCGCCGACCGATGCGGTGAGCTTGTTGATCGTCAGCAGGCTCATGGTTTCGTCTCCTTGGTCATGGCACCGGCGCGCTGACGCGGTTCATCACCGCGTCGGCGGAGTCGGCGGGTTTCTGGGTGCCGAACACCTCGACGGCCATCGACACCATGATCATCGAGTAGATGAGGTGCAACAGGTTCAGCGCATCCTCGGGCAGATCGTCGAGCGGGAACTTGTCGCAGTAGTCGATCGCTTCCTCGAAGCGCGGGGTGAACGCGTCGTAGAACTCGCGGATCTCCGGCATGGGCGTGGCCATCCGCATGGCCCACCGCTCGGCTTCGGTTGGCAGGCACCACTTCTCGGCGAACGACTCGAACTCCGCGAATGCGCTGGGTAGCCGGGTCATGGTCACACCCCCACCGGACTGCGCTCGGCCTTGTATTCCTCGACCCATTTGACGGCCTCGTGATGCAGGTGGCGGACGAGGATCTCCTGATCGCTGAGTGGAAAGTCGTCGACTATCGGTTCACCCAGGCCGTACTCCAGCGCCGCCTGCGTGCCGCCGAGCATTCCGGCGTCCTGTAGCGCGAACTCCTTGAGCACCACGGAGGCCACCTCGTGCTCGATGCGCTCGCGCACGGTGCGTGCGGGATGGAATGCGTTGTAGGCCTCGAACTTATGGGTGTTATGTGACGTCGGCCAGTACCGGTACAGCAGGTACCAGCCGTGGTAGATCAGGATCTCCAGGTTCGGGAAGATCTGGAAGTTCGTGATGCCCCAAGGTTCGATGCCGCCGGGGTTCAGCCCCGCCGACTGGTGCGTTTCCGGGGTGCGCCACGGGCCGACGAGTCCACTGCGCGTGACCCTTTCGACCGGATACATGTACTCGGGCGCCAGCAGCCAGCGGCGGGG
>NZ_CVTB01000271.1 GCF_001050015.1 Mycolicibacterium malmesburyense | reverse complement strand
GTTGCGCGCCCGCAAGCGCCGCGGCGACAAGCCGTTCGCGGTGATGACGCCCGACCTCGCGACCGCCCGCGACCTGGTCGAGGTCGACGCCCCGGCCGCGCGCTTGCTGACCGGACCGCGGCGCCCGATCGTGTTGATGCCGCGCCGCGACGGCGCCCCGGTCACCGAGGCGGTGGCGCCACGCAATCCCGATCTGGGCATCCTGCTGGCGTACACCCCACTGCACACGCTGTTGTTCGGGCTGCCGGGCGACGAGCCGAGTCCGACCGCGTTGGTGATGACGTCGGGCAACCTCGCCGGCGAGCCGATCTGCTTCACCGATACCGCCGCGCTGGAACGGCTTTCGCACCTCTCCGACGGCTGGCTCATGCACGACCGCGAGATCCTGGTGCCGTGCGACGACTCGGTCATGCGCATCGTCTCGCTCGGGGACGGGTGCCGGGACGCCGTGGAGGTGCCGATCCGGCGGTCGCGGGGCTACGCGCCGCTACCCGTTGCGCTGCCGGTCCCGGCTCCGCCCTCGCTCGCGGTGGGCGCCGACCTGAAGAACACCCTGGCGGTCGCCGACGGCCGGTACGCCTGGCTGAGCCAACACATCGGCGACATGGACGATCTGGCGACATTGTCCGCGTTCGATTCCGCTCAGCGACACCTCAGCGAACTGACGTCCGTCGCGCCGGAGGTGGTGATCGCCGACGCGCATCCGCAGTACCGGTCGACCGAGTGGGCCCGGCGCAACGCGGCGGGTCGGCCGGTGCGGACCGTCCAGCACCATCACGCGCACATCGCCGCGGTGATGGCCGAGCACGGCCTCGACGGGTCCACCCAGGTGCTCGGATTCGCGTTCGACGGCACGGGGTACGGACCGGACGGGGCGGTGTGGGGCGGCGAGATCCTGCTGGCCAACTACAAAGGCGCTCAACGGCTGGCCCACCTGAAGTACGTGCCCCTCGCCGGCGGTGACGTCAGCGTGCTGCGCCCCTACCGGATGGCGCTGGCGCATCTGCGCTCGGCGGGGATCGCGTGGGATCCCGCGCTGCCGCCGGTCTCGGCCTGCCCGCGCGCGGAACGCGAGGCGCTCGCCGGCCAGCTCGAGACCGGTCTCGGCTGCGCACCGACCTCCAGCATGGGCCGGTTGTTCGACGCGGTGTCCTCGCTCGCCGGGGTGCGCCACGTCGTGGCTTACGAAGCGCAGGCCGCCATCGAGTTGGAGGGACTGTCCCGCGGAGTCGATTGCGGCACAGCCACGTACGCGTTCGCGGTGGACGGCTCCGATACGACGGCGGTGATCGACCCCGCTCCCGTGCTGCACGCCGTCGTCGACGATCTGCTCGCGGGTGTCCCGGCACCCGTCATCGGCGCCCGGTTCCATCGCGCGGTCGCCGACCTGGTCGTCCACCTCGCTTGTGCGCACGCCGACTCGTCGCGGCCCGTGGCCCTGTCCGGCGGTGTGTTCCAGAACGCCCTGCTCCTCGAGATGACGCTGGACGGCCTGCACGACAGGGGCATCGACGCGCTGACGCATCGCACCGTGCCGCCCAACGATGGCGGCATCGCGCTCGGCCAGCTGATGGTGGGGAACGCATCATGACCGGAGCAGCGCGCTCGGACGGCCGGACGGTGTTCGGCCGCTATGCCTATCCGCCGAACGAGCTCGGATACTGCGGGCCCGCCGACGGCGGCGGCACCTCCGGACTCGCCTCGCACGCACACGAATTCGACGGCGCCTGGCCGTATCTGTCCGCCATCGCCGAAGCGGTCGGCGCCTCCGATGCACTCGACGACGAGGTCGTCCGCAGCTACTGGGTCGGCGGGCGGGCACTGTCCAAGGTCGAGCCGCAGACCCTGCTCGCCAAGCTGCGTGCCTCGTTCGCCGGCCAGGTCACCGGACTGCTCGACACGGTACCCGCCACCGCCGATGTCCTGGCACATCACAGCTTTCACGTCTTCGCCGTCTATCCCTGGGTGAGGTTTCTGGGACGCGACGCCGGCACCGCCGTTGGCGTCATGCAGGCCTGCCGCATCCGGTGGGGCGCCGTCGTGGCCGTCACCGGCGAGCAGGCGGAGATCACCTCGCAGCCATTGCACTACACGAACGGGCGGCTGACGCTGGGCGATCCCCGTCCCGAGCGCATCGCATGGAAACGCGGCGACCTCTCTCTGGCTCCCCCACCCCGCCGGGGGGCCGTCGTCTCCGCGCACTGGGACTGGATCTGCGGAACGCTGACCGACGAGGAGGCCGCCGACCTAGAGGCGGCCACACAGACCACGCTGGACCTGGTGAACTCCGTTATCGGACAGGAAGTATCGCGATGACGACCATTGAACGACCCTACGTCGGCGACGAGCTGGCCGCCGATCTCGCCGCCGCGGCGCTGGATCTGGCCCGCCGGTTCAACGACGGCGCCACTTTGTGGGTGATCTCGCCGCAATGGGAACCGCACGCCCACCACGTCGCCGTCGAGTTCGTGCACCCCGTGATCGTGGGCAAGCGGGCGCTTCCTTCGGTGGCCCTCGTCGAACCGGATCCGGTCGCACAGGCGAGGGTGGCCAGCCGGCCCGGCGATCTGCTGATCGCGGTGGCCTCGGCGAACGAACCCTCCGTCGTCGACGCGATGCGGCGCGCCCAGGCGTGGGGCGTTTTGACACTGTGGATCGGGTCGGGCCCGCGTCCACCGGCGGGGGCCGCCAACCACGTCCTCTGGATCGACACCGACGACCCGATGGTCCCCGCGACCGGTGCGTTCGTGCTGTTGTATCACCTGCTGTGGGAGCTCACCCACGTCTGCTTCGAGCATCCCGGCCTGCTCAAACCCGCCGAGCCCGCTACCACGTGCGTGACGTGCAGCGACGAGGCGCGCCTCGGCGAGATCGTGCTGGAACCGGTCGATGCGACGAGTTCGGCCCTGGTCCGCACCGCCGACGGAGAGGAATGGGTCGATGTCACGGTGGTCGGCGACGTCGCACCCAACGACCTCGTCCTGCTGCACGCCGGAGCGGCCATCTCCCGCGTCGAGCCCGAGGAGGTGTACCGATGACCGAATCCGACGCCACCGGCTTCCTGTACCCCTTCATCGAATCCGAGGAGACCGACGCCGCGAGCCTGCTCGACGACCTCGCGGCCTCGGCCCTCGGCAAGGCCGCCGAAAGCGCCCGCCTGCAACGAGAATCGCTCGGCGCCTACGACCAGGCGCTGACCGCGGCGGGGACGCAGATGGCCGAGCGGTTCCGCCGCGGCGGACGGCTGTACACGTTCGGCAACGGCGGAAGTTCCACCGACGCAGCGACATTGGCGTCGCTGTTCAGTCGCCCCGCGCGCGGGCGCCCGGTCGCCGCGTGGTCGCTGGCGGCCGACAACGCGGTGGTGACCGCGCTCGGCAACGACGTCGGATTCGAGCTCATCTTCAAGCGCCAGATCATCGCCCACGCGCGCGACCGGGATGTCGCGATCGCGCTGTCCACGTCCGGCAACTCCGACGACCTGATGACCGCGATCACCGAGGCCAAGCGTCGGGGCCTGCTGACACTCGGCTTCTCCGGCCACGACGGCGGACGGATGGCGGCCGCCGACGACCTCGACTTCTGCTTCACCGTCCACTCGCAGAGCATCCACCGCATCCAGGAGAGCCACGCGATGCTCGGCTACCGGCTCTGGTCGGTGGTCCAGGCGCATCTGCAGACGACCACCGCCCCCGCACTGAACGGAGCACCCACCACATGACACAAGCTGCCAGCGCGGCCGAACGCGAGGACCGCGTGCTGGAACGGATCGACAAGTTCCGTCAGCGACGACCCCGGCTGCTCGACGACGTGGTCACGCTCGCTCACGGTGCGGGCGGCAAGTCGTCGGCCGCGCTCGTCGACGCGGTGTTCCTCGAGGCGTTCCGCAACGACGAACTCGAACAACTCGGTGACGCGGCCGCGGTGCGGACCCCCTCGGGCGAACGGCTGGCGTTCTCCACCGACTCCTACGTGGTGTCACCGAGGCGCTTCCCCGGAGGCTCCATCGGTCATGTCGCGGTGCACGGCACGATCAACGACCTGGCGGTCAGCGGCGCACGGCCACAATGGCTTTCGGCGGCGTTCGTGATCGAGGAGGGCTTCCCGATCGCCGAACTGCGCGAAATCGTCGCCGACATGGGCGAAGCGGCGCGCAGCGCGGGGGTGCAGATCGTCACCGGCGACACGAAGGTGGTCGGCAGGGGCGCCGCCGACGGCGTCTACATCTGCACCGCCGGGGTGGGACTGATCCCCGAGGGCAGGGTCCTCTCGCGCGAACGCGTGCGACCCGGTGACAAGGTCGTGCTGTCCGGCACGATCGGCGAGCACGGGATGGCCGTCATGCTGGCCCGCGGAGACCTGGCCATCGACGCCGACATCGCCTCGGACACCGCGCCGGTGCACGAACTCGTCGAACTTCTGCTGGCCGCGGCGCCGTCGACGCGGTGGATGCGCGACGCGACGCGCGGCGGCGTGGGCACGGTGGCCAACGAACTCGTCAAGGACGCGCCGTTCGCAATGATCCTCGACGAGGAGAAGCTTCCCGTCCTGCCGCAGGTGCTCGGGGCGTGCGACATGCTCGGCATCGACCCGCTGTACGTGGCCAACGAGGGCAAGTTCGCCGCCGTCGTGCCCGCCGACGAGGCCGATACGGCGGTCACGGCGCTGCGCGGGCACCCGCTCGGTGCGCACGCTGCGGTGGTTGGCGAGATCGTGCCCGAGCCGCACGGAATCGTCGCGCTGAGAACAACATTCGGTGGCAGCCGGATCGTCGACATGCTGGTCGGCGACCCCCTGCCCCGGATCTGCTGAGAGGAGACCGACGATGTGCCTCGGCATACCCGGTCAGGTGGTCGACATCGTCGACGCCGAAGAGTCGTTGGCCAAGGTCGATGTCAACGGCGTCCGCAGAACCATCAGTGTGCGCCTGCTGGCCGACGACAACCTCCAGGTCGGCGACTGGGTGCTGGTGCACGTCGGGTTCGCGATGGCCAAGATCGACGAACGCGAGGCCACCCTGACCCTCGACCAGGTGCAGAAGATGGGCGCCGACTACGCGGCCGAGATCGAAGCGTTCAACTCCTCCGAAATCGCTTGAGAGGCAGATCATGAAGTTCGTCGACGAATTCCGCGACCCGGCCGCCGCACGCGCGCTGGTCAAGTCGATCACCGACCTCGCCGGCGACGACGAGTTCAAGTTCATGGAGGTGTGCGGCGGACATACGCACACTATCTACCGGCACGGCATCGAACATCTGCTACCGGAGACCGTCGAGTTGGTGCACGGACCCGGCTGTCCGGTGTGCGTCATCCCGATGGGGCGTGTCGACGACGCCATGTGGCTGGCCGAGCAACCGGACGTCATCTTCACCACCTTCGGCGACATGATGCGGGTGCCCGGTTCGCGGGGCAACCTGATCGAAGCGAAGGCCCGCGGGGCCGACGTGCGGTTCGTCTACTCACCGCTGGACGCGTTGAAGGTCGCGCTCGACAACCCGGACAAACGGGTCGTGTTCTTCGCGGTGGGTTTCGAGACCACCGCGCCGTCCACCGCGGTGACGCTGGTGCGCGCGAAGGCCCTGGGCGTGACCAACTTCAGCGTGTTCTGCAATCACGTCACGATCGTCCCACCGATCAAGGCGATCCTGGAGTCCCCGGACCTGCGGTTGTCCGGATTCCTCGGGCCCGGTCACGTCTCGACGGTGGTGGGGCTGCGGCCGTACCGGTTCGTCCCCGACGTCTACGGAAAGCCGATAGTGGTAGCGGGTTTCGAGCCGCTCGACATCCTCGCGTCGGTGCACATGCTGCTGCAGCAGATCCGCGACGGCCGCTGCGAGGTCGAGAACCAGTACACGCGGGTGGTCCGTGCCGAGGGCAACACCCAGGCGCTCAAGCTGCTGGCCCAGACGTTCGAACTGCGACCGCATTTCGAATGGCGGGGTTTGGGTTTCATCTCGCAGAGCGCACTGCGCATCCACCCCGACTACGCCGACTTCGACGCCGAGCGTTCCTTCGCCATGCCCGGTGTGCGGGTGGCCGACCCGAAGGCGTGCCAGTGCGGCGAGGTGCTCAAGGGCGTCATCAAACCCTGGGAATGCAAGGTCTTCGGGACGGCGTGCACACCGGAGACACCGATCGGGACGTGCATGGTGTCCCCGGAGGGCGCCTGCGCGGCGTATTACAACTTCGGGCGGTTGCACCGTGAAACGGCGCTGGTTCTGGGTCAGCGCGCCTAGCGGCCGACCCGTCGATTGCATCGCCGCCGATCCACGCGGCGAGAAGTGAGGAGTGGTTGTCATGTCAGAGCCGGAGGAACAGGGAAAGCGCGGGACCGGATCGGATCAACCCTCGGGTGGGCCGGCGGACCGCCCGTCGGGGACGTACCAAGGTGACGAGTCGGTGCCCGAATACGACGACGGCGGTAAGCCGGACTTCGAGACGGGATTCACCAACGAACCGCCCAAGGACGTCAAACCGGAGATACCGCCGTACGAGGGGCGGCAGACGTCGGCCAAGCCGGAAGGCGCCGGAGACGACGGCGGCGAACGCACCGCGGGCGCGGTCAAGCCGTCGACGGATGCGGGCAGCAAAGCGCCGTCACCGAGGGAGACCGCCGGCGGTGCGACCGCGTCGCCCGCCGACGAGCAACCGGCGTCGCAGATGCCGGAGTCCGACCGTGACGACGACCGGGTGGGCCCTTCGCACACCGTGGGCACCGGTCGCGCCGAGGACAAACGCTAGCGGCTCACCACTGATCACGCGGGACGTCGAAGTCCGAGCACAGCGCGCGCCAGACGTCCCGTGGTTCCACGCCGTCCTCGATGGCCTGTGCGGCCGTGCGCCCACCCAACCCGCTCAGCACGTGGTCGACGAGCATCGACGAACCGCGCACCGGACCGAACTGTTCCTCGACGAGCTGATGAAATTCCGTCAACCGCACGGGCCCCAAACTACGCCGAGGCCGGCAGCGCTTCATGGCACACCCGTACCGGATCCTCGACGTCGGCCGCCGTCGCCCCGGCCCGCCGCGCCGCGTCCCGGTAGCGCGGTGCGCCCAATACCTCGCGCACCGCCCGGATGAGCCCCTCCGTGGTGAGCGGGCGCACCAGCTGCGCACTGCCCTGGCGCACAACACGATTCGCGATCTCCCACTGGTCGCCTCCGCCGGGCACCACCACCATCGGAACGCCGGCGAGCAGCGTCTTGGACACCATGCCGTGGCCGCCGCCGCAGATCACCAGGTCCGCGTGCGACAACAGTTCGTCCTGTCGGCCCAACCCGACCACCGCCCATGGCGGCACCGCGACCTGCGGGCCGCCGAGTCGCGACACGACGACCCGCGAACCCGGGGGCAGCGCCTCACCCGGCGTCAGGGACGCCAGGGCGATCTCCGCCAGGCCGCCCTCCCCCGTCACCGCGGTGGACGGCGCCACGACCACGACCGGACCGTCGCCCGGCGGGACGTCCAGCGTCACCGAGGTCGGCTCGAAGTGCAGCGGTCCCACCACCACCGCCTCGGCCGGCCAGTCCGGTCGCGGCACCTCCAGCGCCGGCAGCGTGGCGATCAACCGCCGGCGCGGACCGGGATCGGCTGCGGGCAGCCCGATTTGCGCCCGCGCGGCCGCCCGCTGGCGGATGCCCTGGCGCCAGGACCGGGCCGAGAGCCCGCGCAGGACCGCGTCGCGCAACCGGCCGCGGACGCCCACGCCGGGTGCCAGGCCGCTGCCGATCGGCGGCAGCCCTTTCGATGGCCGGTACAGCGGGTGGGGATTGAGCTCGACCCAGGGCAGCCCGAGCAGTTCCGCGCAGAACCCGCCCGCCGTGGTGATGGCGTCGGAGACCACCAGGTCCGGTGCGAGCCGCCGCAGTTGCGGGGCGTTGAGCACCGCCATCCGGGCGCCGCGCTGGTGGACCTTCGCACCGGCGTCGGCGTCGTCGTCGGTGTCTTCGGGGTCCAGGCCGAGGAGTTCGGCGGCGGCGACTCCGGCGTCGCGGGCGGTGTCCAACCACTGCGTACCGGTCAGCAGGGTCGGCGAATCGCCGTTGGCCAGGAAACGAAGGCACAACGCGAGCGCCGGAAAGGCATGCCCCGGATCGGGTCCGGCGATGACCGCGACGCGCATTGGGCCTACCCTGCCACAGCGGCACGGCACTAGGCTGGGCGCATGACCGACCAGGCTTCTGAACTGAAAACCGACGTCGACAACATCCGGGCCGTGGAGACGTTCCTGTACGCGTTGCAGGACGAGGATTTCGACACCGCGGACGGATTGCTCGCCGACAACATCGAATGGCAGAACGTCGGCTATCCCACGATCCGCGGCCGCCAGCGCATCATCGGCCTGATGCGCCGCGGTCAGGGGCGGTTCGGCTTCGAGGTGAAGATCCACCGCATCGCCGCCGACGGCACCTCCGTGCTCACCGAACGCACCGACGCGCTGGTGTTCGGGCCGGTGCGCCTGCAGTTCTGGGTGTGCGGGACGTTCGAGGTGCACGCCGGTCGAATCACGCTGTGGCGCGACTACTTCGACAACCTCGATTTCTTGAAGGGTCTTGTGCGCGGGCTGGCCGCGACGGTGTTTCCGTCACTGCGCCCGACGATGTAGGGGCTCGCCTGTCGCGACGGGCTCTCCCCTACGCTTCGCGTGGGCCCCCTCAACGCGGCTCGTTCCTCGCCGCTTGATCGTCGCCCGACTAGGCCCCGCGGACGTGGCCCAGTTCGTTGAACGCCTGGGCCCAGCCGATGAGGCGGTCGGTGGCGTTGGACAGCTCGTCGCGATAGCGCTGTTGCCACATCGGTGAGGTGGACGTCGGGCCGGTGTTCGCCGCCGACACCAATTGTGCTGCGGCGTTGACCATTTCGCTGTACTGGCGCGCGCCGTGGTCGAGTTGCGCGGTGAACGCCCGGATGGTGGGTGTCAGGTGTGCGCGTGACTGCGGTGTGGCGCGGATCGCCCGCTCCATCGACATCACTTCGTTCGCGGTGGCGGCCATGGTCGCGGCGGTCTGGTTGGCAGCGGCCGTCAGTTCGCGCAGTTCGTCGGGGGGCAGCATCCGTCCGCGTTCCATGACGCCGAGCAGCGAGAACAACCCGCGCTCGGAGGCGGCCAGCGCGGCCATCGGTGGGCGCGCGGCAGATCCCCGCGACGGAAGCCGGCGGGTGGCCCGGGACCGCGGCGGAGGCAGCGGCTCGCGCCGCAACCATCGGTACCGCAGGAACGACAGCGTGGCCAGGAAGGCCGCGCCGACCGCGATCGGCGACGGGATCAGCAACGCCCACGCCGGAACGTCCCACGCCGCCACCACACCGGTGACGCCGATCCAGAACACGCAGGAGATCGTGAAGAACAGCGAGGCCCGCAGCGCCCACCGCCGCTTACGCAGCAGTTTCGCGCGCGGATCGGCGGCGGAGTTCAGCCTGTCGGCCAGCACATCGGACCACTCGGCCGCCGTGTCCAGCCCGGATTGCACACCGCGTTGCACCAGCGAGCGCCACGGCTCGGGTCGATTCGGTTGCCCACTCACTGGTTTCCTCTTGCGCTACTGAGACAGCGGGTTTTCCGGCGTCGCCTGCTGCGGGTTGGTGGCCGGGGTCGCGGGCTGCGCCGCGGCGTTGCCACCTGCGGGCAACTGCTCGCCGCGCATCGAGGCGCGGATCTGTTCCAGCCGCGAATGCCCGGCCATCTGCACGCTGGCCTGCTGGACCTCCATCATTCGACCCTGCACCGAGTTCTGCGCCAGCTCGGCCTCGCCCATCGCGTTGGCGTACCGGCGCTCGATTTTCTGGCGCACCTCGTCGAGGCTGGGCGTGGTGCCCGGGGCGGCCAACTCGCTCATCGAGCGCAGCGACGAGCTGACCTGCTCCTGCATCTTGGCTTGTTCGAGCTGCGAGAGCAGCTTGGTGCGCTCGGCGATCTTCTGCTGCAGCATCATCGCGTTCTGCTCGACGGCCTTCTTGGCCTGGGCGGCCGCCTGCAGCGCTTGGTCGTGCAGCCCCTTGAGGTCCTCGACGCTCTGCTCGGCGGTCACCAACTGGGCGGCGAACGCCTCGGCGGCATTGTTGTACTCGGTGGCCTTGGCGGCGTCGCCGGCCGCCGTCGCCTGGTCGGCGAGGGTGAGCGCCTGGCGGACGTTGACCTGGAGCTTCTCGATGTCGGCGAGTTGGCGGTTGAGCCGCATCTCCAGCTGCCGCTGGTTGCCGATGACCTGAGCCGCCTGCTGCGTCAGCGCCTGGTGCTGGCGCTGGGCTTCTTCGATGGCCTGCTGGATCTGCACCTTCGGGTCGGCGTACTCGTCCACCTTGGAGCTGAACAGCGCCATGAGGTACTTCCACGCCTTGACGAACGGATTGGCCATGTCAGTTCACTCCGCCTTCGTGTCGTTGTCTCGGACTCGCCGGCCCGGCTTACCGTGCTGCCCAATCTATCGGGTCAGCGCGTATCACCACAGTCACTCGGGTCACGCGTCAGCGCATCGCGCGCGTCAGGCGACCGCCATCGACACGACCTGAGGGATGACGACCTTGGTGGTGGCGTCGATGTTCGCGGCCCCGGCGAAGGCGGCCTGCTCCTCACGCTCCATGTCCTTACCGGCGTCGAAGAGCACCTGCGAGAGCGGAACGTCGAGGGCGCCGCAGATCGCGTTGAGCAGTTCGCTCGAGGCTTCCTTGCGGCCGCGTTCGACCTCGGAGAGGTAGCCCAGGCTGACCCGCGCGGTGTCGGACACCTCGCGCAGGGTGCGTCCCTGGTCGACGCGGGCACGACGCAGCACGTCGCCGATCACCTCGCGCAGCAATGCCGTCATCGTGCTCTCCCTTCGGAGTCAGGGTCTGGGGATCCACTAGGGCAACGCTGAGAACGGGTCGGTTGGTTCCCGGATGGCGCAGATCACTGCCGAGCGACGGTCGACCGCAGCCGGGCGACGGCCTCGCGCACCGCCCCGAGGCGGATGTCCCACCGCGAGCCGTCCAGCCGCAACTGAACGACGTCGGTCTGGACGGGTCCGGCGATACCGAGGAAGACGGTCCCGACGGGATGGCCGCCGTGTGGGTCGGGTCCGGCGACACCGGCCAGGCCCACACCCCACGTCGCCTGGCAGCGCTGTCGGGCGCCGACGGCCAGGGCCCGTGCGGTCGGAGCCGCCACCGGGCCCACCTCGTCGAGCACCTCGCGGGCCACCCCCGCCAGGGCGGCCGCCAGCAGACCCGCGGTCAG
This sequence comes from Mycolicibacterium malmesburyense, assembly GCF_001050015.1. Next base: position 29,132 of record NZ_CVTB01000271.1, on the reverse strand, counting down.
CGACTCGGCGGTCGCGACCGTCTGTCCGCGCACCGTGAGGTCGGCGACCAGCGCGCCGGCGTCGTCACTGACGAGCGGGTCGTCCACGGGAATCCCTGATCGCCGACACGACGTAGTCGATCCCGGTGAGCACGGTCAGGATGACCGCGGCCCACATGATCACCCAGGCGGCGGCGAGCCAGGCGCCGGACAGCGGCAGCACGAACAGCCCGATCGCCACCCCTTGGACGAGGGTCTTGAGCTTGCCGCCACGGCTGGCCGGGATCACGCCGTGCCGCAACACGGCGAAGCGGAGCGCCGTGATGCCGACCTCGCGGATGAGAATCACCACCGTGATCCACCACGGCAGGTCGCCCAGCATCGAGAGCCCGATCAGCGCCGCACCGATGAGGGCCTTGTCGGCGATCGGGTCGGCCAGCGTGCCGAACTCCGTGACCATGCCGTAGCTGCGTGCCAGCGCCCCGTCGAACCGGTCGGTGATGACCGCGACGGTGAACACCACGAATGCGGCTATCCGCCAGAATGTTTCATGTCCGTCGCCGACGAAGAGCAAAACGAGGAAAACCGGAACCAACGCCATCCGCACGCCGGTGAGCACATTCGCGATGTTCGCCACACGGGCGCGCGGGACCAGCGGATCGATATGAGGTTGGCCCGACACCGCAACAGAATATCGGTTGCCCGAACAGATACTCTCCACGTGTGAGCGCAGAAACCGGCGAGGTCGTCGTGCGGCGTGCGCGAACCTCGGATGTCCCCGCGATCAAATCCTTGGTCGACATCTATGCCGGCAAGATCCTGCTGGAGAAGAATCTGGTGACGCTCTACGAGGCGGTGCAGGAGTTCTGGGTCGCCGAGGTGGGTGCCGAAATCATCGGTTGCGGCGCGCTGCACGTGCTGTGGTCCGACCTCGGCGAGGTGCGCACGGTCGCGGTGCATCCGAAGGTCAGGAGCCGGGGCGTCGGACATGCGATCGTCGACAAGTTGCTCGACGTCGCCCGCGAACTGCACCTCCAGCGGATCTTCGTGCTCACCTTCGAAGTCGAGTTCTTCACCAAGCACGGGTTCCGGGAGATCGACGGCACCCCCGTCACCGCCGAGGTCTACGAGGAGATGTGCCGTTCGTACGACACCGGCGTCGCCGAATTCCTCGACCTGTCCTACGTCAAGCCGAACATCCTCGGCAACACTCGAATGCTGTTGACGTTGTAGCGGTTTCGGTGCGCTACTGGTCGCGCACCGATCAGTAGTGCACCGAAATCACTCGTTGTCGTCCCCGTCGCCGGAGTCCGATCCGCGGATCGACGCCAGCGTCGCGGCCAACTCATCGGGTTTGACGAGGACCTCGCGGGCCTTGGAGCCCTCGCTGGGCCCGACGATGTTGCGGGTCTCCATGAGGTCCATGAGCCGGCCCGCCTTGGCGAAACCGACGCGCAGTTTGCGCTGCAACATCGACGTCGACCCGAACTGGCTCGACACCACCAGCTCGACCGCCTGCAGGAAGACGTCCATGTCATCGCCGATGTCCGGGTCGACGTCGGTGCGCTCGCTGTTGGTCTTGGCGTTGGTGACGCCCTCGGTGTACTCCGGTTCGGCCTGCGCCTTGGTCGCTTCGACCACGGCGTGGATCTCGTCGTCGGTGATGAACGCGCCCTGCAGGCGGATCGGCTTGTTGGCACCCATCGGCAGGAACAATCCGTCACCCATGCCGATCAGCTTCTCGGCGCCCTGCTGGTCGAGGATGACGCGGCTGTCGGTCAACGACGACGTGGCGAACGCCAACCGCGACGGCACATTGGTCTTGATCAGGCCGGTCACGACGTCGACCGAGGGCCGCTGCGTGGCCAGCACCAGGTGGATGCCCGCCGCGCGGGCCTTCTGGGTGATGCGCACGATCGCGTCCTCGACATCGCGCGGGGCGGTCATCATCAGGTCGGCCAACTCGTCGACGATCGCGACGATGTACGGGTAGGGCTTGTACTCGCGCTGACTGCCCAGCGGCGCGGTGATCTCGCCCGAGCGCACCTTCTTGTTGAAGTCGTCGATGTGGCGGACACGGGACGCCTGCATGTCCTGGTAGCGCTGTTCCATCTCCTCGACCAGCCACGCCAGCGCGGCGGCGGCCTTCTTCGGCTGGGTGATGATCGGCGTGATGAGGTGCGGAATGCCCTCGTAGGGCGTCAGTTCCACCATCTTCGGGTCGATCAGGATCATCCTGACCTCTTCCGGGGTGGCCCGCACCAACAGCGACACCAGCATCGAGTTGACGAAGCTCGACTTACCCGAACCGGTCGAGCCGGCGACCAGCAGGTGCGGCATCTTGGCCAGGTTCGCCGAGATGTACTCGCCCTCAATGTCTTTACCCAGGCCGATGACCAGTGGATGGTGGTCGCCGCGGGTGTCCGGGTCGGTGAGCACGTCGGCCAACCGCACCATCTCGCGGTCCACATTGGGCACCTCGATACCCACCGCGGACTTGCCGGGGATGGGCGCCAGCATCCGGACGCTTTCCGTGGCGACCGCGTAGGCGATATTGCGTTGCAGCGCAGTGATCTTCTCGACCTTGACGCCGGGCCCCAGTTCGACCTCGTAGCGGGTGACGGTCGGACCGCGGGTGCAGCCGGTGACCGATGCGTTGACCTTGAACTGATCGAGCACCTCGGTGATGGCCTCGATCATCCGGTCGTTGCCCGCGCTGCGGCGTTTCGGAGGATCGCCGGCGATCAGCAGATCGAGCGCCGGCAGCGTGTACGGTCCCTCGACCACACGGTCCAGCGACATCGTCGAAGACTTCGGCTTCTTCTTGCGCGTCTTCGCGGTGGGCTCGGGAACCGTGGGCGCCTCATCGGAGAGCGGATAGTTCTCCATGGGAGTGCCCGACGGCCAAGCCTTTTCGGCGTCGTCGCCGTAGACGCTCGGATCGTCGTAGTAGCCGTCGGAGAAGTCCTCGGACTCGGTGATGACGGCGGTGTCCTCGTCGTCATAGTCGTCGTAGTCGTACTCGTCGTAACCGCGCGCGGAGAACATGGCGCGAACCGTCGACGGCACTTCGCGAATCGTCGTGCCGGTCACCAGCAGCACGCCGAACAACACGCCGATGAACAACAGCGGTGCGGCGATCCACGCCGTGAGCCCGTCGGACAGCGGGCCCCCGATCGCGAAGCCGAAGAAGCCGGCGGAATGCTGGCGCGCGGCGGGATCCTGCGGTGAACCCGCCCACAGATGCCACAACCCGAGCGCGGGCAGCGCGATCATCGCCGAACCGAGGATCAGCCGAGGCCTGGAGTCCGGATCCGGTTCGGTACGCATGAGCGTGACGCCGACGGCGGCCAGGGCGATCGGGACGAGCACGACGGCGGCGCCGATCAACGTGCGCAGGAACGAGTCGAGCCAGTCGCCCACCGGTCCGGCGGCGCCGAACCATGAACTCGCCGCGACGATCACCGCCAGGCCGAGCAGCGCCAACGCGATGCCGTCGCGCCGATGTCCCGGTTCCAGATCGCGGGCGCGGCCGACCGAGCGCGCGGTGGTGCCGGCGCCCTTGGCCAGCATCAGCCAACCCGCCCGCATGCCGCGACCGACCGAGGCGCCGGCCGACGAAACGGGTGACGACGTCCGGCGCGGGGCCGGCTTCCGTCGCGGCGCCGCCCGACCACCGGACCGTGCACCCGGCTTTGACCTGGTCGAACGGGTCTTGGAGCGCGCGGCGGTCTTACTAGGCATGCGTGTAAGCCTAGTCGCTCCAGCCCCAGATTCACCATCTGCCACACGGGTAACAGATCCGTATCGATTGATGCGCTTTTGCGACTTACCGTGCGGAAATGACCGAAACCACGTCGTCGGCGGGCTTGCCGACCACCACCAAGGCGCTGTGCGCGGCCTATGGCGTCATCGCCGTCGTCGCGCTCATCGCCACCTGGAGCCAGAACCTGGCCTACCTCGACCGCGGAGCGGACTTTCTTCGCGTGTTCTGGGAGGACACCAAGGTCAACCCGGCCTCGCGGTCCATCACCGCCGACATCGCCCTGTTTTTGCTCGCCGCGGTGATCTTCATGGTCTACGAGGCCCGCAAACACGGCATCAGGTTCGTCTGGGTCTACGTCATCGCCTCGTTCTTCGTCGCGATCAGCGTGACGTTCCCGTTGTTCCTGCTGGCGCGCGAGTTGCGCATCCACTGCACCGAGGCCCCGCGGATCGGGGTCGGGGACACCGTCGGGCTCGTCGTCGTCGCGGTGCTCACCCTGGCCTTCACGATCTGGGTCGACATGGTCTGAGAACCGCGGGCGGGCCGTGAGTAGGCTGTGCACTCGTCCAGCAGCACTCACCGAGGAGTCCCCGCCGATGCCCGTCGTCGTTGTCGCCACCATGACCGCCAAACCCGAATCCGTCGACACCGTGCGGGAAGCCTGCAAGAAGGCCATCGAGGCGGTGCACCAGGAGCCCGGCTGCGAGCTCTACGCGCTGCACGAGGCGAACGGCACCTTCGTGTTCGTCGAGCAGTGGGCGGACGAGGACGCGTTGAAGACGCACAGCACCGCGCCGGCCATCGGGGAACTGTTCGGCACGGTCGGCGAACACCTCGACGGGGCGCCGGACATCAAGATGCTGCAGCCCGTCGTCGCCGGAGACCCGAGCAAGGGCGCGCTGCGGTCCTGATGCCCGGGCTCGCAGGCAAAGTCGCCTTCATCACGGGGGCGGCCCGCGGCCAGGGCCGTGCCGAGGCGGTGAAGTTGGCCTCCGAGGGCGCGGTCATCATCGCCGTCGACCTCTGTGACCAGATCGCGTCGGTGCCCTACCCGTTGGCGACGGCCGACGATCTGGCCGAGACCGTGAAGCTGGTCGAGGACACCGGTGCGCGAATCGTGGCGCGGCAGGCCGATGTTCGCGACCAGGGTGCGCTGGCATCGGCGTTGCAGGCCGGTGTCGACGAGTTCGGCCGCCTCGACATCGTCGTCGCCAACGCGGGCATCGCGCCGATGCAATCAGGGGCCGACGGATGGCGCGACGTGATCGACGTGAATCTCACCGGCGTGCACCACACGGTCGAGGTCTCGAAGGAGGCGCTACTCGCCCACGGCGAAGGCGGCTCGATCGTGCTCACCAGTTCGGTCGCCGGATTGATAGGAGTCGGCAGCGACGACCCCGGCGCGATCGGCTACGTCGCCGCCAAGCACGGCATCGTCGGATTGATGCGGTTGTACGCCAACCTGCTTGCCCCGCACAGCATCCGGGTCAACTCGGTGCATCCCTCCGGCGTGGACACCCCGATGATCAACAACGAGGCCACCCGCGAGTGGCTGGGCAGCATCGCGGAGAAGACCCCGCAGGACATGGGCAACGCACTGCCGGTGCAGGTGTTGCAGCCCGAGGACATCGCGAACGCGGTGGCGTGGCTGGTGTCCGACGCGGCGCGGTACATCACCGGTGTGGCGTTACCCGTCGACGCCGGTTCGGTCAACAAGCGCTGACCGACGCCGAGCGAGAAACCATGGTGTGATGACGACGATTTCACGACCAGGAACGCTATTTCGCGGCAACCCGAACCGGACTAGACCTCGATGACCGTCGGCACGATCATCGGCTGACGCCGGTAGACCTCCCCCACCCATTTGCCGACGGCGCGCCGCGACGCCTGGGCGATGCGGTTGACGTCGGTGACCCGTTCGGCGACAAGCGCTTCGAGCGCCTCCTCGACCTTGCGGGTGGCCGGCTCGAGGGCCTTGGGGTCCTCGGAGAAACCGCGGGAGTGCAGGTGCGGAGCCGCAGCGGGCTTTCCGGTACCGCGCCGGACGACGACCGTGATGCCGATGAATCCCGAAGAGAGCGTGAGCCGTTGGCCGACGACGGCGTCGCCGACATCGCCGGTGATCAGCCCGTCGACGAACATCTTCCCCGTCGGCACCGCGCCGGCGATCGACGCCCGCCCGGCCACCAGATCGACGCTGACGCCGTTCTCGGCCAGCACGATGTTCTCCTCCGGAACGCCCGTGCGGGCCGCCAGGCCGGCGTTCGCGCGCAACATCCGCCAGGTGCCGTGGACGGGCATCACGTTGCGGGGGCGCACGCCGTTGTAGAGAAACAGGAGTTCACCCGCGTATGCGTGACCGGTAACGTGCACGCGGACTTGCGCGTTGGTGACAACGCGCGCGCCGATCTTCGCCAGCGCGTCGAGGACGCCGAAGATCGCCTCCTCGTTGCCCGGGATCTGCGACGACGACATGATGATGAGGTCGCCCGGGGTCAGGGTGATGCTGCGGTGCTCACCGCGCGACATCCGCGACAGGGCCGCCATCGGCTCGCCCTGCGTTCCGGTGGTGACTAGCACGACGCGGTCGGGCGCCATCATCTCGGCGGCGCCGATGTCGATGATGTCGTTGTCGTTCTGCAGCGTGAGGTAGCCGAGCTCCTTGGCGATCCCCATGTTGCGGACCATGGACCGGCCGACGAACGCGACCTTGCGGCCGAGCGCCACCGACGCGTCGATGATCTGTTGTACGCGACCGACATTCGAGGCGAAACAAGCCACGATGACGCGTCCCTGCGCGCTGCGGATCAGCCGGTGCATGTTCGGCCCGATCTCGCTCTCCGACGGTCCGACACCGGGGATCTCGGCGTTGGTCGAGTCGCAGAGGAACAAGTCCACGCCCGCGTCGCCGAGCCGCGACATCCCGGGCAGGTCGGTGGGTTTCCCGTCGGGCGGTGACTGGTCGAGCTTGATGTCGCCGGTGTGCAGCACGGTGCCGGCGCCGGTGTGGATCGCGATGGCCAGACAGCCGGGAATCGAGTGGTTGACCCCGAAGTACTCGCATTCGAACACGCCGTGTCGCGAGCTTTGGTTCTCGTCGACCTCGATGAAAACCGGTTTGATCCGGTGCTCGCGGCACTTGGCGGCCACCAGCGCGAGGGTGAACTTCGAACCGACCACCGGAATGTCGTGACGAAGCTTGAGCAGGAACGGGATCGCGCCGATGTGGTCCTCGTGCGCGTGCGTGAGCACCAGCGCCTCGATGTCGTCGAGCCGGTCCTGGATGAGGCGCAGATCGGGCAGGATCAGGTCGACGCCGGGCTCGTCGTGCGTCGGGAACAGCACTCCGCAGTCGACGATCAGCAGGCGGCCCAGATGCTCGAAAACGGTCATGTTGCGGCCGATTTCGCTGATCCCACCCAACGCGGTGACCCGTAGACCGCCTGGGACCAGCGGTCCCGGTGGCTTGAGTTCTTCGTTCACTACCGCAGCACCGCAGCCGCTCGCAAGTCGGCGGCCAGCGCGTCGAGTTGGACAGGCGTCGCGGGTACCTGCGGCAGCCGCGGGTCACCGGCGTCGAAACCCTGCAGTCGCAATCCCGCCTTCGACAGCGTCACACCGCCGAGCCGGGCCTGCGCATTGACCAGCGGGCCCAGCGTGACGTTGATCTTGCGGGCCCTGGCGATGTCGCCGGACTGGAAGGCCGACAACATCTCTCGCAGTTGGGCGGTCGCCAGGTGACCCCAGACGCTGACGAACCCGACCGCCCCCATCGCCAGCCAGGGCAGGTTGAGTGCGTCGTCGCCGGAGTAGTACGCCAGCCCCGTTTCGGCGATGACCTGCCCGCCGCCGTGCAGATCGCCCTTGGCGTCCTTGACCGCCACGATGTTGGGGTGCTCGGCGAGGATGCGCATGGTGTCCCACTGGATCGGCACCACCGACCGCGGCGGGATGTCATAGAGCACGTTCGGCAGAGGGGTCGCATCCGCCACCGCGGTGAAGTGGGCCAACAGCCCCTCTTGGGGTGGGCGCGAGTAGTACGGCGTCACCACCAGCAGCCCGTGGGCGCCCTCGGCCGCACACGCCTTCGCCAGATGCACGCTGTGCGCGGTGTCATAGGTGCCCGCGCCGGCGATGATGCGCGCCCGGTCGCCGACCGCCTCGAGCACCGTCCGGAGCAGCGCGATCTTCTCGGCATCGGTCGTCGTCGGGGACTCACCGGTGGTCCCGGACAGCACCAGGCCGTCGCAGCCGGCGTCGATGAGTCGATTCGCCAACCGTGCGGCGGTCTCGGTGTCCAACGAGCCGTCCGGCTTGAACGGAGTCACCATAGCGGTCAGCACGGTGCCCAACCGGGCCGTTACATCGATTCCGCTGGTGCTCACGGGGCTCAGATTACTCGCTATGGTCACGCTTCCGTGGCCAGAGGTGACGTGGCGACCTCCGTGCCGTCCGAGAGCGTGGAGATCTCGAAGTCGCTGAACACCTGGGGTGCGACGTCGATCAATCGGCGCAGGCACTCGATCGCCAGCCGCCGGATCTCCACGTCGGCATGTTCGCTGGCCCGCATGGCGATGAAATGCCGCCAAGCGCGGTAGTTGCCGGTGACGACGATGCGGGTCTCGGTCGCGTTGGGCAGCACCGCGCGTGCGGCCTGTCGTGCCTGCTTGCGTCGCAGGGCCCCCGGCTTCTCCCCCGACTCGCCCTGGTACTTGGCCTCCAGGCGTTCGAGCAGCTCGGTGTAGGCGGCACGGCTCGCATCGGCGGCGGCGGTGAAGAGCTCGATCAGCGCGGGGTCGTCCTCGATGCCCGGCGGCACCACCACCTGCGCGTCGTGCTCCGGAACGTAGCGCTGCGAGAGCTGCGAATAGGAGAAGTGGCGGTGACGGATCAGCTCGTGGGTGCACGACCGGGAGATGCCGCTGATGTAGAAGGACACCGACGCGTGCTCGAGCACCGAGAAATGTCCGACGTCGATGATGTGGCGGATGTAGCCGGCGTTGGTGGCCGTCCGCGGATTCGGCTTCGACCAGCTCTGATAGCACGCGCGCCCGGCGAATTCGACGAGCGCGGGCCCGCCGCCGGCGTCGGTTTCCCAGGGCACGTCCGGCGGCGCGGTGAACTCGGTCTTGGCGATCAGTTGGACGCGCAGCGGCGAGGTCTCGGCCACGGCTCACCCTAACGCGGGCCGCCGGTCGTCCCGGTGCGCGCGTGGCCGGGCGTCGATTGTGCCGTCAGCTGCGCGACACGTCGGCCGCGGCGTCGCAGAAAGCGCAAACGAGGCGGGCGGAACTCGGAGATTGAGGTTTTATCGGCCCACGGGCCGGGAACAAATCCGTTCTCAATCGGTGTTACCCAGACGCCGATCTAGAGAGGGAGTGTGACCGATGGCCACCGATTACGACGCACCCCGTGTGAAGGACACCGACGAAGCGGTCGATGAATCACTCGAGGCGATTGCCGCGCGGCGCGGCCAGGTCGACGTCGCGGTGCTCGACGTCGATGACGGCGACGGGGGCGACCCGATCGTCCTGCCCGATGCGGACCTGTCCGGTGAGGAGCTCACGGTCCGGGTGATCCCGAAGCAGGCCGACGAGTTCACCTGCTCGAGCTGCTTCCTGGTGCAGCACCACAGCCGGCTCGCGCTGCAGTCGGGCGGCAAGACGATCTGCGCCGACTGCGTCTGAGCGAGGGACCAGCCTGCGCGCGGAATCGTGCACAGGGGCGCTCGCTAATCGCCATAGGCTTGAGCCATGGCCGAAATTTCTGAGAGTCGACGCTGACCGAGCGTTCGACACCGCTCATGCGGTCGCCAACGATGCGGAAGAACTGCGGGATGAGTTGACCGGCATCGTCGGCGAGTGGGACAACCTCTCACGCGGCTGGTCGGGTGCCGCAGCATCGGCGTACACGGCGATCTGGGAGGAATGGCACGAAGGAGCCGCCAAGGTCGTCGAGTCGCTCGCGGAGTCGTCACACAAACTGGCCCAGGCCGCTCTGCAATATCAGGAGCACGATGCGGCGTCGGCGTCGACGATCGACTCAGTTCCGATCGACATGGGCTTGTGATGCGCTACCGCGTCGAACTCGAGGAACTGCTTGTATTCATCGAAAAGCTTCGCGCGTTTGAAGAGCGTGCCGAGGCTATCGCCGGCCACGTCGACGGACAGATCGCCGAGCTGCACACGAGCTGGTCAGGCGGTGCCGCCGCCGCTCACCGTGCGAACCACGACGAATGGACCGCCGCGGCAGCGCAGATGCGCGAGGCTCTAACGCATCTGCGCGAAGCGGCTCACAACGCTCACCGAAATTACACCGAGGCGGTCAAGCTCAACCTGGCGATGTTGTCGTGACCCGGCGGAGCTCCGCGTGACGCAGGATGTCGATCCCGAGACGTTCTACCTGGTTGGCAAACGACTTCATGAATTAGCCGGTCAGATGTACGACGCCTTCGCCACCAACGTGACGATCCTTGGGGAAACCGGTGCGATGGCCGGCTCGGACGACGAAGGAACAGCGTGGGCGGCCTCCTACGATGCGCGCGCCCGCGAGATCTTGGACGCGGTCAACGACCTCACGCTGGCGATGGAGAACTACGGCGGTGTGGTGATTCAAGCCGGTCACAACCATGCAATTGCCGAACACAACGCGACCCCCGGCGGTGGCGGAACGCCACCGGAGCGCCCGCCGGATCCGCAGAGCGTGGCCGGGGTGCTGACCGCACCGCCCTCGGCGGGCGGCCCCGGCCAAGGTCTGATCGACAACGCACTGGGCTTGGTCGACCAGATCGGGGTGCCGGTGCCCGACGGGGATACCGACAAGATCGACAAGGCGGCGGAGGCGTGGGACCGGCTGGCCACGGTCTACCAGACCAAGACTGTGCCCGAGGCGCTTGACGTGCAGGCCGGGATCTTCAGCGATACGACTACGCCCGAAGTCGAGTACATCGCCAAGGATCTCGGCGAATTGCGCGATGCGGCCAACGCGATCCTGTCCGCCTGCGGAGAGCTATCGCAGTCATGTACTGAATACCGTTCAGCCCTCGACGATTTGCGTGATCAATTGACCGGCATCCTCGAGGATCTGGCGGTCGAACTGGCGGCCACAGCGGTCATCGTGGTCGCGGCTTCCCTCGTCACGTTCGGTGCGGGAGCGGTAGCGGCCACGGCCAAGACCGCGCACACCATCACCAAATTCGCCAAGACCATCCGTACGGCGATCGCGGCCTGGAAGACGTCGAAGAACATCAGCAAGGGCGTGAAGAAGGCCGCCGACTTACCGGGCATCCGCCGAAGTCTTCAGCGCATCAAGGATCTCGGGCGAAAGGACAAGAAGCCGGACGAAAGGAAGCCACCTTCAACGACTAAGTTTCCGCCTGACGAAGCGAGTGGCAAGGTTCCCCCTCAGTGGAGGCCCGGAAGGCCGAACAACAAGGGAGTCGGCCAGCGGTGGGAGGATCCGGCTAATCCAGGCAACGGCGTTAGGATCGACCAGGGAAACCCCAATCACACGCTTCCGTCTCAGCAGGGTGATCACGTCATAGTTCGCGTCGACGGGAAGGTGATAGGAAGAGATGGCGTGCCAATCAACGGTTCTATAAAAGAAAATGCCGAAATGGCCCATATCCCTTTAGAAGAATGGCTTCGTTGGAGTAGTTGGAGCCACCCATGACGGACGTGAAATATCCGCAGATGCGACAGGAGGTTGCCGGCGCACTCGCCGCGTTGGCCGACCCGGATTACCAACAACGAGTGTGGGTGAACCGGATCTATCCGCGCGAGAATTTCTACGATGATCTGACTTTGAATGTCAATATCCTCTACGACATGGTATTGCCCGATCCAAAGTCTCGAATCGGAACCGTTCTCTTGAATGAGGATGAGGCCGACCAATTGACTCGACTCGAGGAAGTTCTGGGGCCGCTTGTGGCCGAACTTCGCGACGAACCGGACGGCCGCTACTTGTCTGATCCTCGCTGGCAGGAAGTAGTCGTCGCAGCACAGTCAGCACTGTCTTGCATGAACGCTCGTTGAGAAGCTGTAGCACGGTTGCTTAGCGAAACGGCGCTTTCGAGAACCGAATGAAGTTGGTTATCACGTGTTGAGTGACTGCCACGGCACCGATCCAACCTTACGGGCCGAGGTCGGCGGCCTCGATGAGAGCGGACTGCGCGATCGCGCGCGCGATGCGTACCGTCGGCTGTACCGCGAGCCGTGATTCCGAATCTCCTGCAGGAAAACACTTGTGAGATGCTCTTGCAGCGCAGTCCATCTCACGTCTCTGAAACGCTGCTTCGACCGAGCCCGCCGGCCGAACTGGCAAAATCCACAGAGCAAATGATGCTGCACGTTCATCGCAGGGCTGGGCGTAGATCGCGGGCCAAGTCGCCCTTGCTGCCCACCACCACATCTTCCAGCCCGAGCCAGGACGCCATAGTCCGCAACTCACCCGCCAATTCGTGCGCTACTCGCGACCGCTCCGCGCCCTCCTCCGCGAACGCACCCACCACGTGCAGCGCGCCATTGGCGCGATCGGCTTTGAGATCCACACGGCCGACGAGTTGTCCGTCGAGCAGGAAAGGCCATACGTAGTAACCGAATTCGCGCTTGTTTGCAGGGGTATAGATCTCGATGCGGTACTTGAATCCGCCGAACAGGCGCTCGACCCGCGGCCGGAAGAAGATCAGCGGATCGAACGGGCACAGCAGCGCCGTTCCACGATCGCGCCGCGGAATGACTTGTAACGCCCGCAGATACGCGGGCCCCTTCCAGCCGTCGACCTCGACCTGTTCCAGCTCGCCGTCGGCAACCAGCTTCGCGATCGCCGGCTTCACCTGCGCCGGCGACAGCCGGAAATAGTCCCGGATGTCCTGTTCGGTCCCGACCCCCAGCGCGCTCGAGGCCCTCAGCACCAGCTCCCGGACCGCGTCCGCCTCGTCGACCTCGCGCGCGAGCACCTCCGGCGGCAACACTCGCTCGGCCAGGTCATAGTGCCGCGCGAACCCGACCCGCGTGGCCGTCGTCAGCACCCCGGAGGCGAACAGCGCCTCGGTCACCCATTTGGTATCGCTGCGGTCCCACCATGGACCCTTGCGGCCCCGCTGCTCCGCGCCCAGATGCGCCTCGATCTGCCCCGCGGTCGACGGCCCCAGCTCGGTTACGGCCTGGACCACCTCATCGGCCAGCTTCGCGTTCTTCTTGACGATCTCCTTGCCCCACCGGCCGTGGGTGTACTCCCGCATCCGCCAGCGCAGCAGCGGCCAGTCGTCGACTGCCATCAGCGCCGCCTCGTGCGCCCAGTATTCGACCAGCATCCTCGGCGATCGCGCCGAATGGCTCCACGCCGCCCTGTCGAGCAGGTCGCGGTCGTAGGGCCCGAGCCGGCTGAACACCGGCGCGTAGTGGGCGCGCACCGACACTGACACCGAGTCCAACTGCAACACCTGAATCCGCGAGATCAGCCGACGCAGGTGCGCGCGGGTGACAGGCCCCCGCGGGCGCGGCTCGGCGAGGCCCTGCGCGGCGACGGCGACACGCCGCGCCTGGTCGGCCGTGAATTTCCTCGGCACCCCGCCATGGTGCCCGACACCACCGACATTCCCGACGCCGAGCGCTCAGTTACGGACGCAATCCGCGGTGAAAAACGTACCTAGCTGCGCGCTCGCGGGGTTGGGGGCCGGGGCTCAACGCCGGGGCCGGGGGCTCAGCGCCGGGGCTTTAGCGCCGCCGGTAGCTGTAGAACCGGTAGCGCAGGCCCGAGGCGCTGGTCAGCCAGTCGCCCGCCGCGCCGATCCAGGTCTCGTCGAGCACCGGGGCCATCACGTCGGCGTCCTGCCGCGGAAGGTCGATCTCGATCTCGGTCACCTCGCAGCGGGTGGCGACCGGCAGGGCCGCCGTGTAGATCTGCGCGCCGCCGATCACCCAGACCGGGTCGTCGGTCAGCGCGTCGTCCAACGAGGCCACGACTTCCGCCCCGTCGGCGGCGTAATCGGGCCGGTGGGTCAACACCACGTTGCGCCGGCCCGGCAGCGGACGGACCTTGGCGGGCAGCGACTCCCACGTCAGCCTGCCCATCACGACGGTGTGGCCCATCGTCAGTTCCTTGAACCGCGCCTGGTCCTCGGGCAGGCGCCACGGGATGCCGCCGTCGCGGCCGATGACACCCGAGCTCGACTGGGCCCAGATCAGCCCGATCTCAGACCGCAACCGGGGCCTTGATCGCCGGATGCGGATCGTAGTTGAGGATGGCGATGTCTTCGTAGGTGTAGTCGAAGATCGAATCCCGCGGTGCGAGAACGAGTTCCGGATACGGGCGCGGGTCACGGGACAGCTGCAGCTGCACTTGCTCGACGTGATTGTCGTAGATGTGGCAGTCGCCGCCGGTCCAGATGAACTCGCCGACCTCGAGCCCGGCCTGCGCGGCCATCATGTGGGTCAGCAGCGCGTAGCTGGCGATGTTGAACGGCACCCCGAGGAACAAATCGGCGCTGCGCTGGTACAGCTGGCACGACAACCTGCCGTCGGCGACGTAGAACTGGAAGAACGCGTGGCACGGCGGCAGCGCCATCTGCGCGATCTCCCCGACGTTCCAAGCCGAGACGATGTTGCGCCGCGAGTCCGGATCGGTCTTCAACAGCTCCAGCGCTGCGCTGATCTGGTCGATGTGCTCACCCGACGGGGTCGGCCACGACCGCCACTGCACGCCGTAGACCGGACCGAGATCGCCTGTCGGAGAAGCCCATTCGTCCCAGATGGTGACTCCGCGTTCCTGCAACCAGCGCACGTTCGAGTCGCCGCGCAGGAACCACAGCAGCTCGTAGACGATCGACTTGGTGTGCACCTTCTTGGTGGTGATCAGCGGGAAACCGGCCGCCAGGTCGTAGCGCATCTGGTGGCCGAACACGCTACGGGTGCCAGTGCCGGTGCGGTCGGACTTCGGGGTGCCACGCTCCATCACCAGCCGCAGGAGATCCTCGTAAGGGGTGGCGATCGGCACGTCGGTCAGCTTACTTCCAGAGCGGACGAGTAGAACGGAAGCCATGCCGAGCATCTCCGCGACCGTCACGACACCAGACGGCACCTGCCCCGTCACCCTGCACACCCCGCACGGACCCGGACCCTGGACCGGCGTCGTGATGTACGTCGACGCCGGCGGCGTCCGCGACACCTTCCAGGAGATGGCCGCGCGGCTGGCCGGCTTCGGGCACGCGGTGCTGCTGCCCGACGTGTACTACCGGCACGGCGACTGGGAGCCGTTCGACATGCGCACCGCCTTCAGCGACCCCAAGCAGCGCAGTCGCCTGTTCGGGATGATCTCCTCGATCACCCCCGACATGATGGCCTCCGACGCCGCGGCGTTCTTCGACTTCCTGGCCTCGCGCCCCGAGGTCAAGGGGGACGCGTTCGGCGTCTGCGGCTACTGCATGGGCGGGCGCGCCTCGGTGATCGTCGCCGGCCGCGTCCCCGACCGGGTGGCGGCGGCGGGATCATTCCACGCCAGCGGACTGGTCACCGACGAACCCAGCAGCCCGCACCTGCTCGCCGACCGGATGAAAGCCACCGTCTACGTCGCGGGCGCCGAGAACGACCACGGGTTCACCCCCGAGCACGCCCAGACCCTCGACAAGGCACTGACCGCGGCGAACGTCCCTCACACGGTGGAGTTCTACCCCGCCGGGCACGGCTTCGCGGTGCCCGACAACGCGCCCTACGACCAGGAGGCCGCCGAGCGGCACTGGATAGCGCTGCAGGAGCTGTTCGAATCCGCCCTGCCCAATTGACGCCCAATGGCCCCTGACCCGGTGCGCCGCGGCCCGCTGATACGCGACGATGATCCGATGGACGGTCAACACTCCGGCACCCACCAAGACCACGAGGACGTCGGTTCGCGTATCGACCCCGTGCTCGCCCGCAGCTGGCTGCTGGTGAACGGCGCGCACTACGACCGGTTCGCGCCCGCGGTGCGGTCCCGGGCCGACATCGTGGTGCTCGACATCGAGGACGCGGTCGCACCGAAGGACAAGGCCGCCGCCCGCGACAACGTCGTCGGCTGGCTGAACGAGGGCAACACCGACTGGGTCCGCGTCAACGGGTTCGGCACGCCGTGGTGGGCCGATGACCTCGAGGCGCTGGCCAAGGTTTCGGTCGGCGGGGTGATGTTGGCGATGGTCGAATCCGTCGACCACGTCACCGAAACCGCCAACCGCCTGCCCGGGGTGCCGATCGTCGCGCTGGTCGAGACCGCCCGCGGACTCGAGCGCATCACCGCGATCGCCGCGGCCAAGGGCACGTTCCGACTGGCGTTCGGCATCGGCGACTTCCGGCGCGACACCGGGTTCGGCGAGAATCCGACCACGCTCGCCTACGCACGCTCGCGGTTCACCATCGCGGCCAAGGCCGCCCACCTGCCGAGCGCGATCGACGGCCCGACGGTCGGTTCCAGCGCGCTCAAGCTCAGCGAGGCCACCGCGGTGTCGGTGGAGTTCGGCATGACGGGCAAGATCTGCCTGACACCCGAGCAGTGCGTCACTGTCAACGAGGGTCTATCGCCCTCACCAGACGAAATCGCCTGGGCCAAGGAGTTTTTCGTCGAATTCGAACGCGATGGGGGCGAGATCCGCAACGGCTCGGACCTCCCCCGCATCGCCAGGGCGAACAAGATCCTCGACCTGGCCCGCTCGTACGGCATCGAGGTGTCGGAGTTCGACGACGTCGACGATCCGGCGCACATCCCGGCGCCGTCGGACACGTATCACTACTGAGACCGGTGACGCCCGCGCAGCAGCATCTGCAGTGACCGCAGCAGTCCGCGCGCAGCGTAAATCCCGGCGACGACGGTCGCGAGGATCATCACGATGAACATCAACATCCAGTTCGTCCGTCCGTGGTCGACGTTCCACCACACGATGGTGAACAGGATCGCGCAGAGGAACACGACGATGTCGCGCCAGTTGCCGCGGTAGGACATCGCCGCCAGCCGCAGGTCCCGGCTGCGCTCGGCAGCGCTGATCATGTCTTCGATGCGATGGTCGATGCTGGCTTTCAGACGCGCCTTGAGTTCGGGTTGGTCATCGGGGATGCGCTCGAGCAGATCCATGTCCTTGGCGATCATCCCGCGGAAGTCCGGTCCGCGCAGGTTGCCCGCGGCGATCCCGAGCAGTGCCCCGCCGGCGAGTGGCGCGGCGCCCAGGGCGAGTTCGGCGAATCCGGGCATGGCTACTCCTCCATCAGCGTCGCGGCCAGTGTGCCGCCGAGTTCGTAAGCGCGTTCCCGCACACCGGCGTCGACACCGCCGACGACCTCCAGCGCGTCGGCGGCCTTGGTCAGCGCGAGCCCGGTCGCCAGCTTCTCCACCGCGCTGACCGCGCCGACGGTGTCGTTGTTGCCGTGCACCCACACGCCGTACGGCCGACCGCTGACGTGATCGAGGCTCGGGTAGTACACGGTGTCGAAGAAGTGTTTGAGCGCGCCGCTCATGTACCCGAAGTTGGCGGTGGTCCCGAACAGATAGCCGTCCGCGTCGAGCATGTCGGGCAGCGTCGCGGCCAACGCCGGCCGGACGACGGTCTCGACGCCCTCGATGTCGGGGTCCTTCGCGCCGGCGAGCACGGCCTCGAGCAATTCGCGAGTGCCGGGCGACGGCGTGTGGTGCACCACCAGCAGTGTCTTGCTCATGGTTGCCGCTCCCTGCTCGTCGCGCCGGCGCTCATCGCGCTTTCTCCTCCATCTCGACGGCCTTCTTCATCGCTTCCCGCGCGCGGCTGCGGTCGCCGGCGTAGTCGTAGGCACGTGCCAGTCGATACCACCGCCGCCAGTTCTGCGGGTCGTTTTCCAATTCCGCACGCACGGTGACGAACAGGGCGTCGGCGGCGTCGCGCTGGATCCGCCCGGACGGCATCCGCGGCAGCGCGCTGACGTCGAGCTCCATCCCCTCGTCGCGCGCGATACGGGCGAGCCGCTGGTGGGCCAGACCGGCGCGCAGCGTGCTGAGCATCGCCCACAGCCCGATCAGCGGCAGCGCCATCAGCGCCAGGCCCAACCCGACGGCGGCGGGCTCACCGGTTCTGACGAACGCCATCGCGAGCCTGCCCAGCAGCACGAAATACACCACCAGCGCGACGCACATGAAGCCGATCAGCAGTTGGATGCGCAGGACGCGCCCGCCGTCGGCCATCACAAATCGAGAAGCGGCTCGATGCCCACGGTCAGCCCCGGCCGTTCGGCGACCCGCCGCACCGCGAGCAGCACCCCCGGGACGAAGGACGTCCGGTCCAGGCTGTCGTGCCGGATCGTCAACGTCTCGCCCTGGGTACCGAACAGCACCTCCTGATGAGCGACGAGTCCGGCCAGGCGCACCGAGTGAACCGGAACACCGTCGACGTCGGCGCCCCGCGCACCCTCCAAACCGGTGCTGGTGGCATCGGGGTTGGGCGGCATGTCTTTTCGCGCCTCGGCGATGAGTCGCGCGGTGCGCGCCGCGGTCCCGGACGGGGCATCGGCCTTGTGCGGGTGATGCAGCTCGATCACTTCCACCGACTCGAAGAACCGGGCGGCCTGCTGCGCGAAATGCATCGACAGCACGGCTCCGATCGCGAAGTTCGGGGCGATCAGCACCGCCGCACCCGGTTTGGCGTCCAACCATTTCCGGACCGTGGCCAACCGCTCGTCGGTGAAACCGGTGGTGCCGACGACGGCGTGTATCCCGTTCTCGATGAGGAACTCGAGGTTGTCCATCACGGCGTCGGGGTGGGTGAAGTCGATGACGACCTCGGTCTGGGTGTCGGTCAGCCGGCTCAACGGGTCCCCGGCGTCGACGCCGGCGGTGAAGGTCAGGTCATCGGCGGCCTGGACGGCCTCGACCATCGTCGTGCCGACCTTGCCCTTGGCGCCCAGTACTCCGACTCGCATGGCGTCACCCTATCGGTGGGTGCGCGGCCGCTGACGTGCTGCAGTCGGATAGTCGCAATCGGCCGAGAC
The DNA here is from genome assembly GCF_001050015.1 of Mycolicibacterium malmesburyense. The sequence continues at coordinate 10,412 of NZ_CVTB01000271.1, read as the reverse complement.
GGCGCGCGAAAGCGGGTACCTATTGAGGGCAGCACACCGCAATACAGCAGATGGAGCACACGGTGACGAATCCCAGCGGACAACCCGAACAACAGGTCGGTGAGCAGCGCCCTGCTCGTCAGGTCATCGCATCATTCGACAACTATGCCGACGCGCAACGGCTGGTGGACCGCATGTCCGACGGCGGCTTTCCCGTCGAGCAGGTTCGCATCATCGGCGACGGGTTGCGCACGGTCGAACGCATCACGGGACGAATGACCAAGGCCCGCGCGGCTTTCGCGGGCGCGGCAAGCGGTGCCTGGTTCGGGTTGTTCATCGGTCTTCTTCTCGCGATTTTCACCGTCGGGCCCGTGTGGATCATCACGATGCTGATCGCACTGGTGATCGGTTCGTTCTGGGGGGCGGTCTTCGGTTTCGTCGCGCACCTCGCGACCGGGGGCGAACGGGACTTCTCCAGTGTCGAGTCGCTCGAAGCGCAGCGGTATGACGTCTGCGTGGCGCCCCAATACGCTGCCGAGGCAGCTCGCTTCACCCAAGGGGCCTGAGGGCAGGAAATCTCCGGCGGCACATCGCATCCGGCTGGGAACGGTTACAGCGGCGATGCTCCCCGTAGGTGCTCGAAGATAAGCGACGTCTGCGTGCCGGCCACATCGGCGTCGGCGTTGAGGTTCTCCACCACGAACGACCGCAGGTCGTCGGTGTCCCGTGCGGCGACATGGAGGATGAAATCGTCGGCGCCGGCGAGGAAGTACACGTCCATCACCTGCGGCCTGCGCCGGATCTGCTGGATGAAACTGTGGATTCGGCCGCGGGCGCTGGACTGCAGGCTCACCGAGATCATCGCCTGCAGTGGCAAGCCGATCGCGGCCGGGTCGATGTCGGTGTAGAAGCCGCGGATCACCCCGAGATCCTGGAGCCGGCGCACCCGCCCGTGGCACGTCGAGGGCGCGATCCCGACGGAATCGGCGAGCGCGCTGTTGGACATCCGGGCGTCACGGTGCAGCGCGGCCAGGATCCGGCGGTCGACGTCGTCGAGGGGTACCGGCCGAACATCCTTCGGCTGGACGCCTTCAGTCGCGCGTGACGACGAAGAAATTTCGCTCACACCCGGACCATACAGAATTTTCAGCACGGTAATTGCCGTTGTGACGAAGCTTCTTCACACTTGTAGCAGCATCCATCCGAGGAGCGGTCATGCGCGTCGGCATCCCCACCGAAATCAAGAACAACGAGTTCCGGGTCGCGATCACCCCGGCGGGAGTCGCCGAACTGGTGCACCACGGCCACGAGGTGATCATCCAGTCCGGCGCGGGTGAGGGGTCGTCGATCTGCGACGCCGACTTCAAGCGTGCGGGCGCCCAGCTGATCAACAGCGTCGATCAGGTGTGGGCCGAGGCCGAGCTGCTGCTCAAGGTCAAGGAACCGATCGAGGCCGAGTGGCACCGGATGCGTCGGAATCAGACGCTGTTCACCTACCTGCATCTGGCGGCGTCACGGCCGTGCACCGAGGCGCTGATGGCCTCCGGCACCACGGCGATCGCCTACGAAACCGTGCAGACCGCCGACGGCGCTCTCCCGTTGCTGGCCCCGATGAGTGAGGTTGCCGGCCGGTTGGCGGCGCAGGTCGGGGCGTACCACCTGATGCGCAGCCACGGGGGCCGCGGCGTGCTGATGGGCGGTGTGCCCGGGGTGGCACCCGCCGACGTCGTCGTGATCGGCGGCGGCACCGCCGGCTACAACGCCGCCCGGGTGGCCGCGGGCATGGGCGCGCACGTCACGGTGTTCGACGTCAGCCTCAATCGGCTGCGTGACGTGGATGCGGAGTTCGGCGGCCGCATCGAGACCCGTTACTCGTCGATCCTGGAACTCGAGGACGCCGTGAAGGGCGCCGACCTCGTCATCGGCGCCGTGCTGGTGCCGGGGGCGCGTGCGCCGAAGCTGGTGACGAATTCGACCGTCGCGCACATGAGGCCCGGTGCGGTGCTGGTCGACATCGCCATCGACCAGGGCGGCTGCTTCGAGGACTCCCGCCCAACCACACACGACGACCCGACCTTCGCCGTGCACGACACCCTCTTCTACTGCGTCGCCAACATGCCCGGGGCGGTCCCGCGCACCTCGACGTTCGCCCTGACCAACGCCACCATGCCGTACGTCCTCAAGCTGGCCGACCAGGGCTGGCGGGCGGCGTGCCAGAACGATGCCTCGCTGGCCAAGGGCCTGTCGACGCACGAGGGGGTGTTGCTGTCCGGACAGGTGGCCGCCGACCTCGCCCTGCCGTACACGGATCCGGCATCGGTCCTGGTCGACGCTTGAGACGGGCGTGTGTGGCCCGGCACCCTTAAACGTGCCGGTGCAAAAAGATAGGGATTCGCCCGATTCCTCCGTGGGCCCTGATGCCATACCGTCGAGTACAGCGGCTGGCGCTCAGTGCAGGGGGGCGACGAGCGTGGGGGGACAGCCGCTGACAAGCCAGCTGGACCCGGCCCTCGAGGGGTGGCCGGGCTAGGCTGGCGCCCCCGTCAGGCCAGGAGTTCGGCCACCAGCATCGATCCGACCTCACCGACCAGTTGCCGGTTGTTCGGCGCGTTCGGGTCATCGGTCGGGGTCCTGGTCATGATCGTCAACAGCAGGCGTTCACCGGCCGGTCCGAACGCGATGCCGACGTCGTTGGTGCTGGCGTAGTCTCCGCTGCCGGTCTTGTCGGCGATCGTCCACCCCGGCGGCAGCACGGGGCGCACGCTGGACGTCTGATTCGCCCGCATCCACTCCTCGAGCCGCCGTCGTTGCGGCTCCCCCAACACGTTTCCCGTCAGGATCGACCGGTAGCCGCCGCCGATGGCCTCGGGCGTCGTGGTGTCGCGGGGATCGCCGGGAACCGCCGCGTTGAGCTCGACCTCCCAGCGGTCGAGCCGGGACCGTTGGTCGCCGATGCTGCGGGCGAAACCGGTGACCCCGGACGGCCCGCCGATGGTGCGCAGCAGCCAGTTGCCCGCGGCGTTGTCGCTCTGCTGCAGGGCGGCCTGGCACAACTCGGCCAACGTCATCGTCTGCCCGACGTGCGCGCCGGTGACCGGCGAGTTGGGGACGATGTCGCCTTCTTCGATGGTGACGCGGTCGGTCAGCGCCAGTTCACCGCGCTCGGCCTTCTGCAGGACTCGGGCGGCGGCATAGGTCTTGAACGTCGAGCACATCGCGAACGGCTCCTGGGCGCGGTGCGCGACGGTGCGCCCGGTGTGCAGGTTGACCGCGAAGACTCCGATCAGCGCGTTCTGGCTGCGTTCCATCGCTTCGAGGCGATCGGCGACGGGCGGAAGCGGTTCGGCCATGACGGCCTTCTGCGGAGCCGCGGCCAGCGCCGCGAGAGTCAACCCACCGATCAGGACATGGCGCCGTGACAAGTCAGTCATTGGCCTGAGCCTAGGTGATCAGCCGGCGATGGCCCGAAGCGGCTGCGGCAGAGACCGTTTCGACCGCACGGGGCCGAGCACCGCCCCGCCGTACGGGCGGCGCAGGAGCCGGCGCGCGACGGCGTTCACCTCGTCGAGCGTCACCGCGTCGATCTTGGCCAGCGTCTCGTCGATCGTGCGGTGTTCGCCGAAGTGCAGTTCGCTGCGGCCGATGCGGTTCATCCGCGAGCCGGAATCCTCGAGGCCGAGGACCAGTCCCCCGCGCAGGGATCCCTTCGCGATCCGGCACTCCTCTTCGGTGATGCCCTCGCGGGCGACCGCCTCGAGCACGTCGGTGGTGACGTGGGCGACCTCGTCGAACCGGTCCGGCAGGCACCCCGCGTAGACCGACAGCGCCCCGCTGTCGGAGAACGTGTCCACCGTCGAGTACACCGAGTACGCCAGTCCGCGGGATTCCCGAATCTCTTGGAAGAGCCGCGAACTCAGGCCCCCGCCCAGCGCCGTGTTGAGCACCGACAACGCCCAACGGTGTTCCCAGTGACGCCCGGGCGTGCGGACGCCCAGCGTCAGGTGCGTCTGTTCGGAGTCGCGGTTGACGAGTTCCAACCCCGGGTGCCCGCCCACTCGGCCGGTGCCCTTGCGCGGCGGCACCGGGGTGCGGCCGCGGACCAGTCGATCGCCGAAGTACTGGCGCGCCAGCGACACCACCTCGTGGTGATCGACGTTGCCGGCCACCGCGAGAACCATCCGCTCGGGCGTATAGCGGCGGACGTGGAAGGAGTGCAGTTGGGAGCGGGTCATCGACGAGATCGACTCCACGCTGCCGATCACCGGACGGCCGACCGGGTGCGAACCGAACATCGCCGAGAGGAACACGTCGCCGAGGGTGTCCTCGGGATCGTCGTCGCGCATCGCGATCTCCTCGAGCACGACGTCGCGTTCGACCTCGACGTCCTCGGCCGCGCACAGCCCGCGCAACACCACGTCGGCGACCAGGTCGACGGCCAACTCCAGGTCGGCGTCGAGCACGTGCGCGTAGTAGCAGGTGTGCTCGCGAGCGGTGAAGGCGTTCAGTTCACCGCCGACCGCGTCGACGGCCTGCGCGATGCTCACCGCCGACCGGGTCGGCGTCGACTTGAACAACAGGTGTTCGAGGAAGTGCGCGGCGCCCGCGACGCTCTGGCCCTCGTCGCGCGAACCGACGTTGACCCACAACCCGACCGACGCCGAATGCACCGACGGGATGTACTCGGTGACCACACGCAGGCCACCGGGTAACACCGTGCGTAGCACTGCCTCCGAAGATCTGCCGCCACGTCCCGCGTGGCGCAACGCCCTAACTGCTGGCCGCTGCGGCATCTGCCGGCGCGGTCTCCGAGTTGGCGGCTTCCTCGTCGACCAGGATCAGCGAGATCTTCCCGCGGTTGTCGATGTCGGCGATCTCCACGCGCAGCTTCTCGCCGACCTTGACGACGTCCTCGACCTTGGCGATGCGCTTGCCACGTCCCAGCTTCGAGATGTGGACCAGCCCGTCGCGACCCGGGAGCAGCGACACGAAGGCGCCGAAATCCGTTGTCTTGACGACGGTTCCGAGGAACCGCTCGCCGACCTTGGGCAGCTGCGGATTGGCGATCGCGTTGATCTTGTCGATCGCGGCCTGCGCCGACGGTCCGTCGGTGGCGCCGACGAACACGGTGCCGTCATCCTCGATGGAGATCTGCGCGCCGGTCTCCTCGGTGATCTGGTTGATGATCTTGCCTTTCGGCCCGATCACCTCGCCGATCTTGTCGACCGGCACCTTGATCGTGGTGATCCGCGGTGCGTAGGGGCTCATCTCGTCGGGGCCGTCAATGGCCTCGGCCATCACCTCGAGGATGGTCAGCCGGGCGTCCTTGGCCTGCGACAGCGCACCCGCCAGAACCTGGGAGGGGATGCCGTCGAGCTTGGTGTCCAGCTGCAGCGCGGTGACGAACTCCTTGGTGCCGGCGACCTTGAAGTCCATGTCGCCGAACGCATCCTCGGCGCCCAGGATGTCGGTCAGCGCGACGAACCGGCGCTCGGTACCGCCGTCGGATTCCACGTCGTCGGACACCAGACCCATCGCGATGCCCGCGACCGGCGCCTTCAGCGGCACACCGGCGTTGAGCAGCGCGAGCGTGGAGGCACACACCGAACCCATCGACGTCGAACCGTTGGAGCTCAACGCCTCCGACACCTGACGGATCGCGTACGGGAACTCCTCGATGCTGGGCAGCACCGGCATCAGCGCCCGCTCGGCCAGCGCGCCATGGCCGATCTCGCGGCGCTTGGGCGAACCGACGCGGCCGGTCTCACCGGTCGAGTACGGCGGGAAGTTGTAGTGGTGCATGTAGCGCTTGGAGGTCTCCGGCCCCAGCGAGTCGATCTGCTGGGCCATCTTGATCATGTCCAGCGTGGTGATGCCCAGGATCTGGGTCTCGCCGCGCTCGAACAGCGCGCTGCCGTGCGCCCGTGGAACCACCGCGACCTCGGCGCTCAGCGCGCGGATGTCGGTGATGCCGCGACCGTCGATCCGGAAGTGATCGGTCAGGATGCGTTGACGCACAAGCTTCTTGGTCAGCGACCGGAACGCGGCGCCGACCTCTTTCTCGCGGCCCGCGTACTGCTCGGCCAGCCGCTCGAGCACCTCGGCCTTGATCTCGTCGGTGCGGTCGTTGCGCTCGGCCTTGCCGGCGATGGTCAGCGCCTCCGACAGCGCGTCGGTGGCCACCGAGGCGACCGAGTAGTACACGTCGTCGCCGTAGTCGGGAAACACCGGGTACTCGCCGACCGGCTTGGCCGCCCGTCCGGCCAGCTCCTGCTGGGCCTCACCCAGCACCTTGATGAACGGCTTGGCGGCCTCCAGACCCTCGGCCACGATGGCCTCGGTCGGCGCCTGCGCACCGCCGACGACGAGCTCGACGACGTTCTCGGTGGCCTCGGCCTCGACCATCATGATCGCGACGTCACCGTCGGCGAGCACGCGTCCGGCCACGACCATGTCGAAGACCGCGCGCTCGAGCTGCTCGACGGTCGGGAAGGCGACCCACGTGCCGTCGATCAGCGCGACGCGCACGCCGCCGATCGGGCCGGAGAACGGCAGCCCGGCGAGCTGGGTGGACGCCGACGCGGCATTGATCGCGAGCACGTCGTACAGATCCTTGGGATCCAGGCTCAGCACGGTGACCACGACCTGGATCTCGTTACGCAGGCCGTCGACGAACGACGGGCGCAGCGGACGGTCGATCAGTCGGCAGGTCAGGATCGCGTCGGTCGACGGACGGCCTTCGCGGCGGAAGAAGGAGCCGGGAATGCGTCCGGCGGCGTACATGCGCTCTTCGACGTCGACCGTCAGCGGGAAAAAGTCGAAGTGGTCCTTGGGGTTCTTGCTGGCGGACGTCGCCGACAGCAGCATCGTCTCGTCGTCGAGGTAGGCGACGGCGGACCCGGCGGCCTGCTGGGCGAGCCGGCCGGTCTCGAAACGGATGGTGCGGGTGCCGAAGCTCCCGTTGTCGATCACGGCGGTCGATTCGTATACGCCGTCTTCAATTTCAACTACAGACATGGGTGTCCGTATGGCCTCTCTGGTTCAGTGTCCCCACTGTTTAGCTGTTTTCGCGTCGTCACAGCTTTCGAACCACGAGCCTCGATGCGGCTACGGCCATCGATCGAAGCTGCCGGCAGTCTTCCGGCAGCCACTACCGAAGACCGCCCGATCGAGCAGGTCCTGGTTATGACACGCGGGAACGATGGTCGCGGAGCTGCGAAAATCGCACCCTGGTCGTTCGGGCCGAGATGGCAGTCGAACGTAGCCATCGTACTCTGCGGGGAGTACGCGGCCGAAATCCCGGCGCCTGTTCGCGCGCCGGTACGAAATCAGCGACGCAGGCCGAGTCGTTCGATCAGCGTGCGGTACCGCTGGACGTCGACCTGGGCCACGTACTTGAGCAAACGACGCCTGCGGCCGACGAGCAGCAGCAGGCCGCGCCGCGAGTGGTGATCGTGCTTGTGCACCTTCAGGTGTTCGGTGAGCTCGATGATCCGCCTGGTCAGCAGGGCGACCTGCGCCTCGGGCGAACCGGTATCGGTGTCGTGCAGGCCGTAGTCGGCCAGGATCGACTTCTTCTGTTCGGCGGTGAGCGCCACGAAACAACTCCATCTTTTCAGTCCGCGGGAAATGAACGAGGGCGTGTGCCCGGTGGGACGCGGCCGCCGCGAACTGCAGCACACGCCCGGTCGGCAGGCAGTCTAGCAGCGGCGGTGGGACACCACGAAATCCGCCGAGCGCTCACGTGTGTACGCCCGTTCGCCCGCTGTCCTGGGGTTTTGTGTTCGCGACTGAGCGCTCGGCCTCAGCGGGCCAGGATCGCGCGGGCGTGCTCGGTGTCGCGGCCCATCTGCTCCACCAGGTCGTCGACGTTGGCGAACTTCTCCTGACCGCGCAGCCGGGCCATGAAGTCGACGGCCACATGCTGGCCGTAGAGATCGGCGGTGGTGTCGAGCACGAACGCCTCGACGGTGCGGGTGCGCCCGGAGAACGTCGGGTTGGTGCCGACCGACACCGCGGCCTGATATCGCTCGCCGGGGATGACGCTGCCCGCGACCGGTCCGTGCCCTAGCACGGTGAACCACGCCGCGTAGACCCCGTCGGCCGGGATCGCCGAGTACATCGGCGGCGCCACGTTCGCGGTGGGAAACCCGAGCACCTTGCCCCGGCCGTCGCCGCGCACGACGACACCCTCGACGCGGTGCGGGCGCCCCAACGCCTCGGCCGCGGCGACGACGTCGCCCGCGTCGACGCAGGACCGGATGTAGGTCGAGGAAAAGGTGACGGATTCGTCCCGGTGACGCTCGGCCACCAGCGACATGGCCTCGACCGCGAAACCGAACCGCTCGCCGGCCTGGCGCAGCAGGTCGACGTTGCCGGTGGCCTTCTTGCCGAAGGTGAAGTTCTCCCCCACCACGACCTCGACCACGTGCAGGCGTTCGACCAGTAGCTCGTGGATGTAGCGCTCCGGGGTGAGCTTCATGAAATCGGCCGTGAACGGCATGACCAGGAAGACGTCGATGCCCAGTTCCTCGACCAGCTCCGCGCGCCGCGTGAGCGTGGTCAGCTGGGCGGGATGGCTGCCCGGGAAAACGACCTCCATCGGGTGGGGGTCGAACGTCATCAACACCGTCGGCACGCCGCGCGACCGTCCCGCCTTGACCGCGTGGTTGATCAGCTCCTGGTGTCCGCGATGAACACCGTCGAAAACCCCGATGGTGACCACGCATCGGCCCCAGTCCGTCGGGATCTCGTCTTGTCCCCGCCAGCGCTGCACGGGTGCAAGCCTACGGCGCGTCCGGGGTCCCGCGCCTCGCCGGATCCCCCGGACGAGGTGAGTATTGCCTAAACTTTCCAACTGTGAATCCTGTGGGCGATGCGCGTGACCTGACGACGGTTGCCCAGGACTACCTGAAAGTCATCTGGACCGTTCAGGAGTGGTCGCAGGAGAAGATCAGCACGAAGCTGCTCGCCGAGCGCCTCGGTGTGTCGGCCAGCACCGCCTCGGAGTCCATCCGCAAGCTGGCCGACCAGGGCCTGGTCGACCACGAGAAGTACGGTGCGGTGACGTTGACCGAGGCCGGACGCGCCGCCGCGCTGGCGATGGTGCGCAGACACCGGCTGATGGAGACGTTCCTCGTCCGCGAGCTGGGCTACAGCTGGGACGAGGTGCACGACGAGGCCGAGGTGCTCGAACACGCGGTGTCGGACCGGATGCTCGACGCCATCGACGCCAAGCTCGGCCACCCGACCCGCGATCCGCACGGCGATCCGATCCCGGCGGCCGACGGACGTGTCCCCACCCCGGACGCCCGCCAGTTGTCGGCGTGCCACGACGGCGACCGCGGGACGATCGCCCGCATCTCCGACGCCGATCCGGAGATGCTGCGGTACTTCGACAGCGTCGGCATCAACCTGGACTCGCGGCTGCGGGTCGTGGCGCGGCGCGACTTCGCCGGCATGATCTCGGTGGCCATCGAATCCTCCGACGGTGGCGACACCACGGTCGATCTGGGCAGCCCCGCCGCGGAGGCGATCTGGGTGGTCGCGAGCTAGCGGGTTGCGCTACAGCGTCGCGGGGCGCAGCACGACGACCGACTTCGTGCGCGCCGACCGGTCTTCGAGCAGCGCGATGACCTGACCGTCCTGCGCCGTGGCGGCGTAAATCCCCTCCATGCCGGCCGGTTTCAGCGGCCGGCCGTGGCGCACGTCCTCGGCCTCGTCCGGGGTCAGGTCGCGGCGCGGGAACGCCAGAAGACACGCGGCGTCGAGGCTGTACGACAGCCGCGGCGTCTCGGCCAGTTCCTCGAGCGTGCGCGCCTCGGCCAACCCGAAACCGCCGACCCTGGTGCGGCGCAACGCCGTCAGGTGCCCGCCGACGCCGAGCGCGGCGCCCACGTCGCGGGCCAGCGCCCGGATGTAGGTGCCGCTGGAGCACTCCACCTCGACATCGAGATCGATGACGCCGTCGACTCCTTCGGCCTGACGTCGGACGTCGAGCACCGCGAAGCGGTCGATGCGGACGCGGCGCGGCGCCAGTTCGACGACCCGGCCCTCGCGCGCAAGCTTGTATGCCCGCTGCCCGCCGACCTTGATCGCGCTCACCGCCGACGGGACCTGGTCGATCTCGCCGCGGAGTTCGGCGACCGCCCGCTCGATCTGCTCGTCGGTCACGGTATCGGCCGAAACTTCCTGAAGGACTTCGCCTTCGGCGTCCTCGGTCGAGGTGGTCTGGCCCAGCCGGATGGTCGCGGCATACGCCTTGTCCGTCGCCGTCAGAAGCCCGAGGATCTTGGTGGCGCGCTCGATGCCGACGACCAGCACGCCGGTGGCCATCGGGTCCAGGGTGCCGGCGTGCCCGACCTTGCGGGTGCCGAAATAGCGACGACAGCGGCCGACGACGTCGTGGCTCGTCATGCCGTCGGGTTTGTCGACGA
>NZ_CVTB01000270.1 GCF_001050015.1 Mycolicibacterium malmesburyense | reverse complement strand
CGTCTGCGACGCCGCCCGCCAGATCATGGGCCGGGCCGATGCGGCACAGGTGAGCGACTGCAACCGCGCGTTCGTATCCGGAAACGGCGGCATCCTCTCCGAGCAGACCGCCCTGATCCTCGAGGGAGACTGACCATGACCACCTTCGAGCGGCCCATGCCGGTCAAGACGCCGACCACCACGCCCTTCTGGGATGCACTGGCCCAACACCGCATCGTGATCCAGTACTCGCCGTCATCGGACAGGTACGTCTTCTATCCGCGGGTCCGTGCGCCGCGCACCCTGGCCGACGACCTCGAATGGCGCGAGATCTCCGGGATGGGCACGCTGTACTCCTACACGGTTGCGCGCCGGCCTGTCGGACCGCACTTCGCCGACGCAGTGCCCCAGCTGCTCGCGATCGTCGAATGGGATGAGGGCCCGCGGTTCTCGACAGAACTGGTCGACGCCGAACCCGACGTGCTGAGGGTCGGGATGCGGGTCACGCCCGTGTTCTTCGACTACCCCGAGCACGACGTGACGATGCTGCGCTACGCGCCCGCGTAGCGGTTCACCGTCGCAGCGGGGCCAGCAGCGCCTCCAGGCCGTAGGCGAACACCGCGTCGTAGTCGGTCGGCGACTGCAACGCCTCGACGAGGGCCCGATCGGGCCAGTCGTCGGTCCACAGCGACGGGTCCTCCTCGTCGTGCTTCTCGCCGCGCACGGCCGAGAACTGCATCACCGCAGACGAAATGACGTGCACCTCGACCGAACGCAGCACCAGCGCCGCCTCGTGCCCCGTCACGCCGAGTTCGGCCAGTTGTGCCGCCAACGCCTGCTGAACCGGAAGGAACAACCGCGGCGTCTGGTCTCGTTCGTGGGCGATGGCGAGCAGATGTTGCCGGTTGATGAGCGCTCGGCGTTGGGCGTGCGCGAGCGACGCGATGCGGTCCACCGGGGTGTCGCCGACAACCGGCAGATGTGCCATCTCGTCGAGCAATCTGTTCACCAGCGCATCGAAGAGCTTGTCGCGGCCGCCGACGTGCCAGTAGATCGACGTCACCGCCACCCCGAGTTGGTCGGCCAACCTGCGCATGGTGAAGCCGTCGACCCCGTGCAGTTCGATCATCTTGGCGGCCGTGTCGAGGATGGCGTCGGCGGTGATCGCCTCCTGCGCCTTAGCGCTCGGCTTGCGCCGTGACGTCACCGGGTTCACCCCCGGTCATCCGCTCGGAGTCGGGCAGGTCGAGGTAGCGTTCGAGATTGCGGTGCATGTTGATCACGCGGCGCTCCTCGTTCGAAAGCGTCAGGTGTTTCAAGCCCGGCTGGTGCAAGCCGCGTTGCAGACCCGCCAACACCGAAATATCCTGTGTGAGAACGAGACCGGGGTGCGCTTCGTCGGCGGTCATCCGCACGTCGACGGGTTTGGTGCGCGGCGCGCCCGGTGCCATCCGCGACCACAGCAGCATCACCAACTCGCCGTGATCGGGGTCTGCCCCGGGATGTGAGGTCATCACGGTGAGGTGGTCGGCGTTCATCAGCAGGGTCATGTTCGGGAACACGTTGTACTGGTGCAGCCGCATGATCTCGTCGGTGCCCGCCCAGTCGAGATCGACGCCGCGCGAGGCGGCGAACGCGCGGGTGCGGGCGGCGATGACGTCGGCCACCGAGGCGCCGGGTTCGCGGGCCTCGGGCAGCGGGGTGCCCTCCTCGACCCCCATCAGTGCGCCCTGCGTGCAGACGTACGCGTCCCACACCGCCTCATCGCTGAGCGGCTGTTTCAGATGCGGGCTCGGCACACCGTACAACTGTTCGGACTTGCCGGTGTGACCCCAGATCGCCTGCGGCGCATACACATCGTCCATGCAACGGTGTAACTCGGGGTGCAGTGTCTGTATGTGGTAGGTCTCGCTGTACCCGTCGGCGATCGTCTTCCAGTTCGCGTGGACCTCGATGGTCATCGTGGCGTAGCAGCGAAAGTCGCCGAGCCCGCACCACTTGACGTCGGCCGGCATCTCCTCCAGGTAGTCGAGCAGTGGCATCGCCTCCGCATCGAGGTTGACGAAGACCAGCCGCTCCCAGGCGTCGACGGCAACCGGGACCAGGGGGAGTTCGGACATGCGTAATGCGCCGAATCCCTTGCGGTTCGGCACGCGCCGCAGCGTTCCCGCGAGATCCCAGGTCCAGCCGTGGTATCCGCACCGGAGTTCACGCAGGCCCGATCCGGATCCGGAGCACAGGGAGTTGCCGCGGTGCCTGCAGACGTTCTGAAACGCCCGCACGACGTCGTCGTCGCCGCGGACGATCACCACGGCGTACGGCCCGCACCGGTACTCGAAGTAGTCCCCGGGCTCGGCGACGTGGTCGACCGTACAAGCCAGCTGCCACACCTTCGGCCACATGCGCTCGACCTCGAGCTGCGCGAAAGCGGGGGAGTAGTACCGATCGGCGGGCACCAGGGTGGGTCGCGCGGGCGGGACGCCGATCGCGTCTTCGCGTCGGACTTCTGGCGCGGTATGCGTCACGGGACAACCCTTTCCGAAGTCGCCGCCAAACCCTCTGTAACGGTGTTACAGTGCCCGACATTAGCGGTTGACACCCGGATGCGGAGGCTAATCGTGTTCGACCTGAAGATCACTGGCGGAACCGTCGTCGACGGCACTGGAGCCGACCGGTTCACCGCGGATATCGGGATCAAGGACGGCAGGATCGTCGAGGTTCGTCGCCGCGGGAGCGGCGACGCCCCGCTCGAGGGCCAGGCCGCCGAGACGATCGACGCCACGGGGAAGGTCGTCGCGCCCGGCTTCGTCGACATCCACACCCATTACGACGGGCAGGTCAGCTGGGACAGCACGCTCGAGCCTTCCAGCGGCCACGGGGTGACCACGGTGGTGACCGGCAATTGCGGCGTCGGGTTCGCCCCGGTGCGGCCGGGTCAGGAGGACTGGCTGATCGGCTTGATGGAGGGCGTCGAGGACATTCCGGGCACGGCGCTCACCGAGGGCATCTCGTGGGGATGGGAAAGCTACCCCGAATACCTCGATGTGGTCGAGAAGAAGGAGTTCGCCGTCGACGTGGGCAGCCAGATCGCCCACGGTGCGGTGCGCGCGTACGCGATGGGGGAGCGCGGAGCCCGCAATGAGCCGGCCACGCCGGAGGACATCGCGGCGATGGCCCGACTCGTGCGAGAGGGCATCGAGGCAGGCGCACTCGGGTTCTCGACGTCGCGCACGCTGGGCCACCGCGCCATCGACGGTGAACCCGTCCCGGGCACGTTCGCCGCCGAGGACGAGCTTTTCGGTCTCGGCCGCGCCATGGCCGCCGGCGGGCGGGCGGTGTTCGAGTTGGCGCCGCAGGGCGTCGCCGGCGAGGACATCATCGCGCCGAAGAAGGAGCTGGAATGGATGAAACGCCTTGCCGCCGAGATCGATCGACCGATTTCGTTCGGGATGATCCAGGTCGATGCGGCGCCCGACCTATGGCGCGAACAACTCGACATCTCGGCGGAGGCGCACGCCGCGGGCAGTGAGCTCTATCCGCAGATCGCCGCGCGTCCGTTCGGAATGCTGTTCGGTTTTCCCGGCCACCACGCCTTCACCCACCGCCCGACCTTCCGCAAGCTGAAGGCCGAATGCTCTCGCGAGGAGTTGGCCTCGCGTCTGGCCGATCCGGCAATCAAGGCGGCCATTTTGGCCGACGAAGACCTACCGCCGGACCCGAATGTGTTGTTCGACAACATGTTCGCTCTCGTGCAGTACTCGCTCGGACGCATCTACGCACTGGGCGACCCGCCCGACTACGAACCGACCGTCGAACGCACCGTGGAGAAGATCGCCAGCGATCGCGGCGAGGATCCGCTGTCGACGCTGTACGACCTGATGCTCGAGGACAACGCGACGGCGATGCTGATGCTGCCGTTCTACAACTACTTCTACGGCAACCACGACGCGATCCGGGAGATGTTGTTGCATCCGGCGGGCGTGGTCGGGCTGTCGGATGGGGGCGCGCACTGCGGCATGATCTGCGACGCGTCGTATCCCACGTTCCTGCTGACTCATTGGGCGCGCGACCGCCACCGCGGAGAGAGGTTGCCGCTGGAATACGTCGTCCGCAAGCAGTCCCACGACACGGCGCAGCTGTTCGGGCTCTCCGATCGCGGCGTCATCGAGGTGGGCAAGAAGGCCGACGTCAACGTGATCGATATGGACGCGCTGACACTGCATCCGGCGCGGATGGCCTACGACCTGCCCGCCGGCGGGCAGCGACTGGTGCAGGGCGCCTCCGGATACACCGCAACGATCGTCAGCGGCGTGGTGACGCGTCGCGACGGAACCGACACCGGTGCCCGGCCGGGACGGTTGGTGCGCGGCGCCCGCTGAGCGCGGATTCACCGCAGACAAGAGACGGCCCCCTCGTTGCCGAGGGGGCCGTCGTCTTCGTACCTACTTAGCTGCTGCTGCTCGAGCCGCTGCCGCCACCTGAGCCGGAGCCGCTGCCGCCGCCGGAGCCGCTGCCGCCGCTCGTGCTCGAGCCGGTGCCGCTACCTGAGCCGGTGCTGCTGCCCGCGTTGCCGCCGGTGGTGCTGCCCGATCCCGAGCCGGTGCCCGTGCTGCCGCTGCCGGTGCCGGTGCTTCCGGAGCCGGTCGTGCCGCCCGTGCCGGAGCCGGTGCTGCCGGTCGAACCGGGCGAACCGGTCGAACCGGTCGCGCTGCCGGTCGAACCGGTCGAGCCGGTGCTGCTGCCCGTTCCGCCGTTCCGACTCGTGCTGATGCCCGAGGTGTTGCTACCGGTTCCGGTGCCGCTGTTCGAGCCGGTGGTGCTACCGGTGCTGCTGTTCGACCCGGTGGTGCCTTCGCCCGTGGTACCGCCGGTGGCAGTGCCAGCGCCGGTGCTATCGCCTGCGCCTGCACCTTCGCCCTCGGCTTCGCCCGTGGCCTCCCCGGCGCCCTCGCCCGCGGTTTCGCCCGTGGCCTCTTCCGAGGTCTCACCCGTGGTTTCGCCGGCGGTTTCGCCCGAGTTCTCTTCCGAGATCTCGCCGGACGTCTCATCGGTGCCTTCGCCCGACTTTTCGGCGGTGACGTCGCCCGTGCCTTCGCCGGTGCCCTCACCCTCGCCTTCACCTTCACCCTCGTCGGTGAAGCTGATCGCGATGGTGTCGCCGTTCAGGCTGAACTCGGACGGGCCGCCCTGCACACCGAACGACGTCGTCGTGGAGTCGGCCGGGGTGGGCGGCTTCAGGGCGTTGGCGATCTGAGTGGGCAGCGTGACCGTCAGGTAGGTGACCAGGCCACGGTCGAGCAGACCCTGCCACTCGGAGGTGGTGCCGGCCGGCGTCATCCCGTTCAGCAGCGCGTTCAGCGCCTTTGCCGGCAGGTTCACCAGGTGGACGATCGCATCGCCGATGTTGCCTGCGACCAAAGCCTCCCGGGTGGCGTCGAGCACCTCCATGGACTGCAGGATTCCGCCGAGGAACGGCTCGAAAATGGCCTTGGTGACCCCGAACTCGGACACCACGTCGAGCAGCTTGGGAATGGCGTACGTGCCCGGCAGGGCGTCCACGAACTGAGACGGGATGGACATGATCGGGATCAGCGGCTGGAATCCGCCCAGGACCCTGAGCACGAACCAACCGTTGATCTTGGAGAACGCCTCGACGAACTGTCCCTGCGACAGCGCGGTCAACGACTCCATGACCGCGGTCGGGAACTGCTCGACCGCCAGTTGCAACCTCTCGAAGGTGCTCGTGAGGGCGGTGTTGATGGTGCCGCCGTACTTCGAACTGAAATTGGTGAACTCGTTGAGCAGGGGACCCGGGTTGAGGATGTTCTGAACCAGGGCGCTCACGGCCTCTTGGAAGATGTAGCCGGTGCTCAGTTCTTTCAGGAGGTCCAGGTTTGCGCTGGTGGCGCCGTTGGTCAACGTCGAGAGGCTGCCGAACGTGTCGGCGATGGTCTGCCCCCAGATGAGGAGCGGATTGCTGGCCGCCGTGAGCTGGACCGCGGCCTGCGCCGCCCGCTCCTGAACGTCCTGCAGATTGGGCATCGGGGGGGCTACTGGGCTCACCGCGATCACGCCGGCACTCGCCATCGCGACGCCAGCAACCAACAGCTTGGAGTTGCGGCGAGACGGTGGTGAGTAACTGGGCGAGAGATCGTAAACCGGCGGATCAGCCAGGACTGCTAGTTGCACGTTTTCTCCTGTTGTGCCTGTGAATTTGCCGAATGGCATTCGGAGATTAGCTGAGCCTAACCTAAGAAGCAAGCGGTTCACCCCGCTCGACAGGTCTAGGAATACGGGCCGGTCCGATCGCGGCCAAGACATGACATAAGTCGCCATATCGCAGTTGATGCGCGGTGCTTGCCGAATCAAGCTGCGGTCCGCACGGAATTTACACGAGAGTCACCCCCTGTCGAGAGCTACCTCCCGCAGGTACCGGTGACCTTCGCCACGCCGGGGCTCCGAGTCTGCTGCGCCGGCCCGCACGGAGTTGCTGAGATGGCCCGCTCACCGTCGAGCGCTCGGGCGAGGTGACTTAGCCGAAGGCCGTACTCGATACGCACCCGTGTAGGTCAGGCAAAGGAAGCCGCAGCCCATGTCCTGGCTGGTGCGTGAGCCGGCCGCGTCGCTGACAGACGACCCGGGCTGCACAACGGTGCCGTCCAGAGCTTCGCGCGGGTGTCAAAGCGCCGTCGCGGGGCTCGAAAAGGTCTGACCCCGAACGATTGACAGCAGATACTTCGACAGGCTAGATATACGACACGCACGGTGGACGGGGTCAGTGGGGACGCGGTCGGCCGGCGAGCACGCCACCGAGGGGTCATGGCATGACCAGCTTTCGACCAGCCCGAACCGCGCCCGAGGCGCCGGTCGCCGAGCGATCGCGCATCGCGCACGCGATCCGGGTGCTGTCGGTGCCGATCATCGTCGGCTGGGTGCTGCTGACCGCGGTCACGAACATCTTCGTCCCGTCGCTGGAGAAGGTCGGCGAGGCGAACACCGTGTCGATGAACGCCCACGACGCCCCGGCATTCATAGCGATGCAGCGCGTCGGCGCGAACTTCAAGGAGTTCAGCTCCGACAGCAACGCGATGGTGATCCTGGAGGGCGAAAAGCCGCTCGCCGCGGACGCGCACCACTACTACGACGAACTCATCAACCGGTTCCGCGCCGACCCCGAGCACATCGAACACGTCGCGGACTTCTGGAGTGATCCGCTGACCGCGGCGGGAGCGCAGAGCGCCGACGGCAAGTCCGCGTACGTGCAGATCTATCTGCGCGGCAACATGGGCGAGACCATAGCGAACGAGTCGATCCAAGCGGTGCGCGACATCATCGCGGAAACCCCCGCCCCGCAGGGGGTCAAGGCTTACGTGACCGGCGGAGCGGCGCTGAACGCCGACCAGCGCGTTGCCGGTGACAAGGGGGCGGTCAAGGCGACCGTCGCCACGCTGATCGTCATCGCGGTGATGTTGCTGTTCGTCTACCGCTCGATAACCACCATGGTGCTGATCCTGTTCATGGTGTTCGTCGAACTCGGCGCCTCCCGCGGCATCGTCGCGTTCCTCGGCCATACCGGGTTCATCGGGTTGTCGACGTTCGCCACCAGCCTGCTCACCCTGATCGCGATCGCGGCGGGCACCGATTACGCGATCTTCCTCATCGGCCGGTACCAGGAGGCGCGGCAGGCCGGTGAGGACAGAGAAACCGCGTACTACACCATGTTTCACGGCACCGCTCACGTCGTGCTGGGCTCGGGGCTCACCATCGCCGGTGCGCTGCTGTGCCTGAAGTTCACTCGGCTGCCGTGGTTCCAGACCATGGCGGTGCCCTGCGCGGTGGGCATCCTCGTCGCGGTCTTCGCCGCCCTGACGCTGGGCCCGGCCGTCACCGTCGTCGGCGGCCGGTTCGGTCTGTTCGAACCGAAGCGGCCCATCAACTCCCGCGGATGGCGGCGGGTCGGCGTCGTCGTCGTGCGGTGGCCCGGACCGGTTCTCGTCGCGACCTGCGCCCTGTCGCTGGTGGGGCTGCTGGCGCTGAGCGGTTACAAGGTCGACTACGACGGGCGGCACTTCCTTCCCGGCGACACCCCGTCGAACATCGGATACGACGTCGCCGACCGGCATTTCGACGCCGCCCGGATGAATCCCGAACTGTTGATGGTCGAAAGCGACCACGATCTGCGTAACTCGGCCGACTTCCTGGTGATCGACAAGATCGCCAAAGGCATCTTCCGCGTGCCGGGCATCGCCCGGGTGCAGACCATCACCCGGCCGCAGGGTAAGCCGATCGAACACACGACGATTCCGTTCCTGCTCAGCATGCAAGGCACCAACAACCAGCTCAACCAGAAGTATCTGCAGGACCGGATGTCGGACATGCTGGTGCAGGCCGCCGAGATGCAGACGACCATCGACCAGATGGAGAAGATGGCCAACCTGATGCAGCAGATGGCCGACACCACCCACAGCATGGTCCAGAAGACCAAAGCGATGACGATGGATATCACCGAGTTGCGTGATCGCATCGCCGATTTCGACGATTTCTTCCGGCCGGTCCGCAACTACTTCTACTGGGAACCGCACTGCTACAACATCCCGGTCTGCTGGTCGCTGCGCTCGGTCTTCGACACCCTCGACGGCATCGACACGCTGACCGATGACATCCAGCACCTGCTGCCGGACCTCGAGCACCTCGACAGCCTGATGCCGCAGCTGATCCTGCTGCTCCCTCAGCAGATCGAGACCATGAAGACGATGAAGACGATGATGCTGACCATGCACTCCTCGCAGAAGGGGCTGCAGGATCAGATGGCCGCGATGCAGGAGAATTCGCACGCGATGGGCGACGCGTTCGACGAGTCGATGAACGACGACTCGTTCTACCTGCCGCCAGAAGCATTCCGGAACAAAGACTTTCAGCGCGGTATGGACAACTTCATATCACCCGACGGCAAGTCGGTGCGCTTCATCATCGAGCACGAGGGCGATCCGGCCACCCCCGAGGGCATCGATCACATCGACGCGATCAAGCTCGCGGCCAAGGAAGCCATCAAGGGCACGCCGCTGGAGGGCGCGACCATCTACCTCGGCGGAACCGCGGCAACCTACAAGGACATGCGCGACGGTTCCAACTACGACCTGCTGATCGCGGGAATGTCCGCTGCGGCATTGATTTTCATCATCATGCTGATCATCACTCGGGCTGTGGTGGCCGCAGCGGTGATCGTGGGGACGGTGTTGCTCTCGCTGGGCACGTCGTTCGGTCTGTCCGTCCTGGTGTGGCAGCATCTGCTGGGCATCCGCCTGCACTGGATCGTGCTGGTGATGTCGGTGATCCTGCTGTTGGCGGTCGGCTCGGACTACAACCTCCTGCTGGTGTCGCGGTTCAAGGAGGAACTGCACCACGGGTTCAAGGTCGCGATCATCCGTGCGATGGCCGGTTCGGGCAAGGTGGTCACTTCGGCGGGTCTGGTGTTCGCGGCGACGATGGCCTCGTTCGTGGTCGGTGATCTGCGCAGCATCGCCCAAGTCGGGAGCACGATCGCGCTGGGACTGTTGTTCGACACCCTCGTCGTGCGGGCCTTCATGACCCCGTCCATCGCCGCGCTTCTCGGCCGGTGGTTCTGGTGGCCGCAGAGGGTGGCGACACCCGCGTCGAAGCGCAGGATGGCCGCGGTGTTCCCCGAACGGGCCACGGCGCCGACCACCCCGGGCAGCTGAACCGAACCGGCAAGTACGGAGCTTTCCGATCACGCTCCTTCGGGCGTTTGAGGTGCGATGATGGGCAGATGGGGAACCCAGACCTGGCGGACAGTCCACTGCCGTCGGCTTCGGACTGGGCGATAGCGGACCGCAATGTCGGCACCTTTCGGTTCTGGTTCGTCGGGCAGCGGTGGGAATGGTCCGACGAGGTGGCCCGGATGCACGGGTACGAGCCGGGCGCGGTGGTGCCGACGACCGAGCTGCTGCTCTCGCACAAGCATCCCGACGACCGCCAACACGTGCAGGACCTACTCGATCACGCCCTGCATCTGGGCGGGTCGTTCTCCAGCCGCCACCGGTTCATCGACACCGGGGGCAAGGTGCACACCGTCATCGTGATCGGCGACCGGATGCTCGACGACACCGGTGCGGTGATCGGCACCGAGGGTTACTACATCGACCTGACCGACACATTCGCCCAGACCCGCCGGCAGGCTTTGAGCGACTCGCTGCCCGAGCTGTTCGAGGCCCGCGCGGCGATCGAACAGGCCAAGGGCGCGTTGATGCTCGTCTACCGGATCGACTCCGCCGCCGCGTTCGAGCTGTTGATGTGGCGCTCCCAGCACACCAACACCAAGCTGCGCGTGCTCGCCGCCCAGATCATCGCCGAGTTGCACACGATCGACCCCCAGCGCGACGACCTGCGGCGCCAGTTCGACCACCTGTTGCTCACCGCGCACACCCGCGTCGGCTCCGTCCGCGACGAGTAGACGAACGAGGGTCGTGCACATGCGCGTCGCAACTGAAATGGCCCCCGTCGGGGTATCACCACCCCATGACGATCCAGACGCGCGGACCGCTCGGCCACTGACAGGGGCATGACGTGAACCCCGTGAAGGTGACCCAAGACGTGCGCGACACCGCGGTGGTGGTGTCGGTGACGGGCGAGATCGACTCGAACACCGTCGGATTGCTGCAACCGCACCTCGACAGCGCGGTCGACACCGCGGGTGAACATCCCGCCAAGCTGCTCATCGTGGAACTGTCCCGGGTCACCTACTTCGGCAGCGCGGGGCTGAACACGGTCCTCGAGTGTTACGAGAAAGGGTTGGCCGCCGGGGTTACGGTGCGGGTGGTGGCCGCCAACCCGGAGGTGGTTCGACCCATTCAGGTCACCAAGCTCGACAAGGTTCTCCGGCCGTACGGGACCGTGGCCGACGCGGTCGATGGATGAGCAGCCCTGACGGGCCGCAGAATCGGCTGACCACCGTTTTCGACGCCGACGGCGAAGTCGGGCCCGACCTCGCCCAGGTCCGTTGGGCCGACACCCCGCTTGGACCGCCCGGAGCCTGGCCGCAAAGTCTTCAGACCGCGGTGAGCATCCTGCTCTCGTCACGCTTTTCGATGTGGATGGCGTGGGGGCCCGATCTGACGTTCTTCTGCAACGCCGCCTATCGACGCGACACGTTGGGCCGCAAGTATCCCTGGGCGCTCGGCCGACCGGCCCGCGAGGTGTGGGCCGAGATCTGGCCCGATATCGGCCCGCGGATCGATCGCGTGCTCACCACCGGACAAGCCACCTGGGACGCCGCCCTGCTCCTGTTCCTCGAACGCTCGGGATATCAGGAGGAGACCTACCACACCTTCTCCTACAGCCCGCTGCGCGACGACGACGGACAGGTCGTCGGCATGCTGTGTGTGGTCAGCGAAGACACCCAACAGGTGATCAGCGAACGCCAGATGGCGACGTTGCGCGACCTCGGATCGGACCCGAGCGTGGTGCGCACGGAGGAAGAGATCATGGCGTTCGCCGAACGCCAACTCGGCCAGAACCTTCGCGACCTTCCGTTCACGCTCACCTATTTGTTCGACGCCGACGGCGGAGCGCGCCTGGCCGGATCCACCGGAATCGCGACCGGGCATCCCGTCGCGGCGCCACACGTGGACGCCGGCCACGGCGGCGCCTGGCCGCTGGCCGAACTCGAGCGCGGCGAGACGACGGTCGTCGCGCTCGACGGCGACCGGTATCCGGATCTCCCGGCAGGGGACTGGCCGGACCCGCCCACCCATGCACTGCTCGTTCCGCTGCAGCAGCAGGGCGGTTCCCCGATCGGGTTCCTGGTCGCCGCGCTCAGCCGCTACCGCCCGCTCGACGACACCTATCGCGGGTTCGTGACACTCGTGGCCGGGCACGTCGCCGCGGGCATCGGCAGTGCCCGCAACTATCAGGCCCAACAGCAGCGTGCCGAGGAGCTCACCGAGCTGGACCGCGCCAAGACGGCGTTCTTCTCCAACATCAGCCACGAGTTCCGGACACCGTTGACGCTGATCCTCGATCCGGTCGCCGAACTGCGCAGCCGCAGTGAGGATCTCGACGACCGAGCTCGCGAAGAGCTGGACATCGTGTGGCGCAACGGATTACGCCTGGCCAAATTGGTCAACACGCTGCTCGACTTCTCCCGGATCGAGGCGGGCCGCATGCAGGCCAACTTCACGCCGGTCGACCTCGGCGCGGTGACGGCGGAGCTCGCCAGCGTCTTCCGGTCGGCCATCGAGCGTGCCGGTCTCGCGTTCACCGTCGACTGCCCGTCGCCCCACGAACCGGTCTACGTCGACCGTGACATGTGGGAGAAGGTCATCTTCAACCTCCTGTCGAACGCGCTGAAATTCACGTTCGCCGGCGGCATCTCGGTCCGCGTGACCCACGACGGTGCCGACGCGGTGGTGACCGTTTCCGACACCGGCGTCGGGGTGCCGGCCGCCGAGGTGCCCCGCCTGTTCGAACGGTTCCACCGCATCGAGAACGTGCGGGCGCGGTCCAACGAAGGCAGCGGTATCGGGCTGGCCCTGGTCAAGGAGTTGGTCGAACTCCACAGCGGCAGCATCAGCGCCCACAGCGCCGAGGGCGCCGGCACCACCTTCACGATCCGCCTGCCGTTCGGCACCGCGCACCTGCCTGTCGACGCCATCGCCTCCGCAGACGGCGGGCGGTCCGCCGACGGAGGCGCCGAGCCCTACCTCGAGGAGGCGCTGCGGTGGTTGCCTCCCGACAGCGACATTCCGCTGCCCGATGTGCGCGCGGAGGTGGCCGGCGCCGCGTCGGCTGTTGGCACGGGAACGACCCCGCGTGTGCTCATCGCCGACGACAACGCCGACATGCGCGACTACGTCGCCCGGATGTTGCGCAACGACGGATACCTCGTCAACGCGGTCACCGACGGACAACTGGCGTTGGACGCGGTGCGTACAGACATGCCGGACTTGGTGATCAGCGACGTGATGATGCCGCGCCTCGACGGTCTGCAACTCGTCGCCGCACTGCGGTCCGATCCCCGCACCGCGGCAATCCCGGTGCTGCTGCTCTCCGCCCGCGCCGGACAGGAGGCCGCGATCGAGGGCCTGCAGGCCGGCGCCGACGACTACCTCGTCAAGCCGTTCGCCGCCGCCGAACTGCTGGCCCGTGTCCGCGCCAACGTCAAGCTCGCCCGGCTGCGCAACCATCACGCGCGCTGGCGCACCGCGCTGATCGACTCGCTGCAGGAGGCGTTCTTCGTCGCCGACGACCGCGGCGCGGTGATCGAGATCAACGCGGCGTTCACCGACATCCTCGGCTTCGGCGTCGACGGGCTGCCGTACAAGCCGGTGCAGCCGTGGTGGCCGACGTCGGAGGCGGATCCGGAGGCGCACCGCCAGGCCAACCAGCTGTTGACGCGGATCCTGAGCAAACCCCATGGCAGGCATACAGTTCCGGTCACACACCGCGACGGGCATCGCCTGTGGGTGACGCTCACATACAACCAGATCGAGGAGATCGACACCGGCCGGCCCGTGATGGTCGGCACCTTCCGCGATGTCACCGCCGAGCACTACACGGTGCAGCGCGAGGCCGCCCTTGCGGCGCTCAATCAGCAACTGGCCCAGGCCGATACGCTCGACGACGCCGTGCGCACGGCTGCCGACGTCCTCCGCGAGGTGTGGCGGGCGCACCGCGTCCTGGCGGTCACCTTCCCGGTGGACGACGGCGAGGCCGCGCTCGACCCGACGGCCCTGATCTGTTCGGGTGAACCTGCCCAGTGGCGCGACCTTCCCGCGGCCACGAAGCTGGCCATCACCTCCCTGCGCTCCGCCGACTCGCTCGTTGCCGACACGCCGGAGACCGGATCCGCGCGCATCGCCCTGCAGCATCCGCGCGGGGTGCTCGTCGTCTACCTCGAACTACCCGAGCGTCGCCCGTTCACGCCCGAGGACCAGACGCTGCTGGCCGTTTTGGCCGGCCGGCTGGGCCAGGGTCTGCAGCGCGTGCATCAGCTCGACCAGCAGCGCGAAACCGCGCTGGCGCTACAGCATGCGATCCTCGGCCCGACCGTGTCGAGCGGTTTCGCCGTGCGCTACCAGCCGGCCACTCGGCCGCTGCAGGTCGGTGGCGACTGGTACGACGTCGTCGACCTGGACGACGGACGCATCGCGGTGGTCGTCGGCGATTGCGTCGGCCACGGGTTGACCGCCGCGACGGTGATGGGCCAGCTGCGAAGCGCGTGCCGGGCGCTACTGCTCGAGCACCCGGGTCCGGCCGCGGCGTTGACGGCGCTCGACCGGTTCGCCGCGCGCCTACCGGGCGCGCGATGCACGACGGCCTTCTGCGCGGTGCTCGATCCGGAGACCGGCGAACTGCTGTACTCCAGCGCCGGGCACCCGCCTCCGGTCATGGTGCTGCCCAACGGTTCGACCGTCCTGCTCGACGACGCCTCGGTGACACCGCTCGGCTTGCCTTTCGATCACGTCCGTCCGGAGGGTCGCCAGGTCATGCCGCCCCGCACGACCTTGTTGCTCTACACCGACGGCCTGGTCGAGCGCCGTCGCGAGTCACTGGACAAGGGCATCCGCCGAGCCGCCGGGGTGCTCGAAAGCCATTCCGCCACCCCGCTCGACAAGCTGGCCGACGAGATCATGTCGCAGCTGACGCCCGGCTACGGATACCAAGACGACGTCGCGCTCATGCTGTACCGCCAACCGGCGCCGCTGGAGATCGAATTCAGCGCCGACCCAGGCGAACTCGCGGGCACGCGCGGCGCGCTGCGGACATGGTTGGTCCGGGCGGGTGTCGATCCGAATCAGACGCTCGACGTGCTGATCGCCACCGGGGAGGCGCTCGCCAACGCGATCGAACACGGGCACCGTGACCGTCCCGGCGGCACCGTGCGGTTGCGCGCGACCGCACTCGCGGACCGGCTTCACCTGACGATCGCCGACACCGGCGTGTGGAAGACGCCGCATTCCGATCCGGCGTCGCACCGCGGCCGGGGGATCGCGCTGATGCGCGCGCTGATGCACGAGGTCTCGATCGAAACGGGCGACGGCGGCACGACCATCGACATGCACGCCAGGATCGCCTGATGCCCACACCGCTGCGCCTTCGCACCGACCGTCGCTCCGACGGCACGGTGGTGGTCTGTGCGACCGGTGAACTCGACCTGAGCAATGTCGGCGCGTTCACCGACGCGCTGGCGGCGGCGGTCAGGCGCGATCAGGAGAGCGCACGGTTGACGGTCGACCTGAGCGCGGTCGAGTACCTCGACAGTGCCGCGATCAACGCCCTGTTCGACAACGCCGTGCGGATCCGCCGGGTCGTCGCCAACCCGATCCTGATGTCGGTGCTGACGATCAGCGGTCTGACGTCGGTCGCCGAAGTTCAAGCGGCAGAGGGTAACTGAGCCGAAATTATGGAAGAACGGTGCGCATCAGCATCACGTTGTAGGCCGACCACAGCGACAGGTTGAAGTACAGCTCCTTGCCGGTCGACCACGGATGCAGGAACGGTGCGTAGATGCCACCGGGGACATCCCACGACCGCACCAGCAGTTGTTCGGGGCCCCAGGGTCCCTGCGGGGCGGGCGCCATCCTGGCCACCACATCGTTGGCGCCGTTGCAATACAGCACCAGGTATTGCTTGAGGTGGGTGTTGTACTGCGCGGACATCTCGCCCACCGGGCCGGGGATCACCACGGTCGCGGCTCCAGGATCCTTTGGCACCCAGGCGTTCTGGTCGACGTTCCAGTACTCGTAGCGGTTGAGGTCGGGCACCGCCCCTTGCGGGATGCGCGCGATGTACGCCGCGCCGCCGCGGCCCGCCGGAGTCCCGAACATGTACAGGTAGGGATCGCCCGGCCCGGGTTTGAGAAATGCGGCCTGCTGGAAGTTCTCGTTGCCGCGGACATACCGCGCCCCGGGGACGTCGCCCTCGCGGGCGGCCCGCACGGTGCCGGGATAGACGCCCCAGCGCTCGCCGTTGTCGGGTGAGACCGCGATCGCCGAGAAGTTCGTCGTCCAGCGGCCGTCGGCGTCCCAGCTCTTGATCGACATAAAGTTCACAAACTGGTTGCCGCCCACGGCGGTACCCGCCGTCGGGATGATCCCCGTCTCGTTCGGTGCCCACTTGGTGCTGTTGATGATCTGCTTGGACAGTCCGGGCGCCCACAGCGGGGAACCGGAATAGCGGTTGGCGAGGACCGCGTCGGGCACTGCGACCGTCTTCGACAGCGCACCGTCCTGGGTGCGCAGCAACGCGTTGTACCGCCACTGTTTACCGCGCACGCTGCAGTAACCGTAGGTGTCGCCGAATGCCATCAGCACCTGGCGATTACCGGGATCGCCGTTGTCCCACATGATCCCGAGATCGGTACCGGTGATCGCGAACCGGCCGATGGTGTTGTTGGGGCTCTCGGGGCCGGTCACCCAGCCGACGAGCGTCGTGCCCGGGGGAGCGGGTGGGGGCGGCGGCTCAGGTGCCGCGGCGGCGGGAACCTGTTGTGCGGCAGGTTGGTCCGCGGGTGGCTGCGGCGGGGTCGGACGTACGGCGGCCTGCTGGTCGACGGTGGCCGAACGCGGCGTCAGCGATCTGAGGATCTCGGCCGGCAGTCGGCCGAGCCGCGGCAGCGGCGCGTCGTCGTTGGTGTTACGGGGGCGGTGGCCGACAGGCGGCCCACCCGGCAGTGCGGGCGTGGCTTCGGTGTTCGGCGCCGCCGGCGGTTGGGCCGCGGCCGCCGCTCCGGTGCAGGGCTCCGCCATCGCCACGGGGGCGACCCCGAGCACGGCGCTCAGGCCGATCACCGTTGCGGACGCCACCGACAGCGAGGCGATGCGCGGACGCGGCGACATGTCACACCTTTCCGGAGGCGGACGCCGGAGCGACGTCAGCGATGGGCGGATGTGACGTTAGTGACCAATGTGACGGTTGTGATCTTGGTGCCCGGATAGGTATCCATCCGTGACCGTGTCGCAACCCGCGATTCGTGCCCAATGCGGCGCGCTGACCGCTCGCATTCCGTGCACAACTCGCCGACTCCCGATTTACGATAAGCATTATCAGAATCATCCGAAGATCCAAGGTCACCTGTCCGCTGTGCGAGGCGATGTGCGGGTTGACCGTGCGCGTCGACGACGGCCGCATCGCGGGCGTGCGCGCGAACCGCGACGACGTTTGGTCGCGCGGCCATATCTGTCCCAAGGGCGTGTCGCTCGGTCACCTGCATGAGGACCCCGACCGGTTGCGACGTCCGCTGGTCCGCAGGCCCAACGGTGACCACGTCGAGGTGTCGTGGGACGACGCGTTCGACGAGACCGAACGGGTGCTGCGACCGGTGCTCGACAGCGACGGCGCCCGTGCGCTGACGGTGTACGTGGGCAACCCGGTGGCCCACAACAGCGACCTGTCCTCCTACATCGGCGCGCTGCTCGGTTTCGCCGAAGCCGGCGGCATGCAGGGCTACTACTCACCGGGCACGATGGACCAGTGGCCGCTGAACGTGGTCAGCTGCCTGCTGTTCGGTGGGATGTGGAACGGGCCCATCCCGGACCTGTACCGCACCGACCACCTGATGGTTCTCGGCGCCAATCCGGCGGCGTCTCAGGGTTCGATGCTCTCGGCTCCCGACATCATGTCGCTGCTCGCGCAGATCCGCACGCGCGGACGGGTGGTCGTCGTCGATCCGCGGCGCACCCTCACCGCACGACGTGCCAGCGAGTGGGTGCCGATCCAACCGGGCACCGACGCGCTCCTGCTCTTCGCGATCCTGCGAACACTCGACGAACACGGCTGGGTGCGTCGCCCAGAACACCTGCGCGACCGGGTGATCGGACTCGACGAGGCCATCGCGCTGGCCGAGCCGTTCGCCCCGGAATGCGTGGCGGAGGCCACCGGTGTTCCGGCCGACACGATCCGGCGGCTTGCCCATGATCTGGCCCAAGCCCGGAACCCGGTGCTGTACAGCCGGATCGGTGCCTGCACGCAGGAATTCGGCACACTGGCGACCTGGCTCGTGTTCGTCATCAACACGGCGTTGGGCGCGCTGGACCGGGCCGGGGGAGCGGTGTTCGCCGAGCCCCCGTCTGGGTGCCGATGTTCGCCAAGCCGCCCGATCAGGACGGCGACGGGTGGCGCTTCGGCAGATACCGGAGTCGCGTGCGCGGCGCCCCAGAAGTGTTGAACAGCTTTCCCGTCGGGTGTCTGGCGGAGGAGATCGACACGCCGGGTGACGGACGCATCCGGGCGCTGATCACGGTTGCCGGCAACCCGGCGGTGTCGGCACCCGGTGCGGCCAGGCTGACCGCGGCGCTGGAGAAACTCGACGCGATGATCGCCGTGGACAACTGGCTCAACGAGACGACCCGGCATGCCCACGTGATACTTCCCGGGCTTTCGCCGTTGGAGCACGCGCACATCGACGATCTGTACTGGATGTATGCGGTGGCGTCGTGCGTCAAGTGGTCGGAACCGGTGTTCGAACCGGAGGCCGGACGACCCCACGAGTGGGAACTGTTGCTGCGTCTCGCAGGCGCGATGTTCGGCACACCGGTCGCCGACGTCGACGTCGCCGCGCTCGATGATCTGTACGTTGCGGGCATGATCGCGACGATGTCGGGGTTGCCGCGAAACCCGTTGTCCAGTCGCGATGCTCAGGCCGTCATGGGTGTGCTGCAGGGCCGGGGCCCCGAACGGCTCGCCGATCTCGGCATCCGGGTCGGACCGTGGGGCGACCAGTTCGGCGAGCGCCCCGGCGGGCTGACGCTGGCCGAGGTGCGTCGCCATCCCGACGGGCTGCGGCTCGCAGAGCTCGAGGGCGGGCGGCTCGACGAGGCGGTGACCACGCCCTCGGGCAAGGTCGAGCTCATCCACGACCACATCACCGCCGACATCCCCCGGCTGCGGGCACGGATGGAGCGCGTCAACCCCGAGCTGGTGCTGACGAGCCGAAGACATCTGCGGTCCAACAACTCCTGGCTGCACAACGTGCCGGCGCTGATGCGGGGGCGCGACCGCTGCACCCTGCTGATCCATCCGGTCGACGCGGCCCGGGTGGGCGTGGTCGACGGGGCGGCCGCACACGTCAGTACGGCGGAAGGCGCCGTGACGGTGACCGCCGAGGTCAGCGAGGAGATGAAGCCCGGCGTGGTGAGCCTCCCGCACGGGTGGGGGCACGGCCTCGACGGCACCCGGCTGCGGACCGCCAACAGCCATCCCGGCGTCAACAACAATCTTCTGAATCCGATCGATGTCATCGACGCGCCGAGCAACACCCACGCCGTCAACGGGGTGCCGTGCGAGGTGCGCCCCGTGGGACACGAAAGTGGTTGAGCGGCAGTCTGGCCCGCCACGATCGGCGACGCGCCGAGGTCGACCGCCCCGCATCGACGAGAATGCGATCGCGCGGGCCGTGCAGGCGGTCGGCGCAGAGAACGCGACCATGCGTCGTGTCGCCGATCGCCTCGGCATGAGCGTCCCCGGCCTGTATCACCACGTCGCCAACAAGGACGAACTGCTCGAGTTGGCCGCCAGGCACGCACTGACGAACTCGCCGCCGCCGCGGTACGACGGACAGCACTGGGCGGTGTGGCTGCGCACGTACGCCCGCTACGTGCGCCGCGCCCTGTCCGCCGAACCCGCGCTGCTCGAGAAGTTCCTCAGCGGAGCGGTGAGCGACGAAGGCGAGATCGACTACGTCGCGGAGGCGCTCGACGTCCTGCACGCGCAGGGGCTCTCACCCGACGACGCGATCTCGGTGTGGGCGGCGGTCAGCGCGTTGGCCATCGGCAGCGTGACCGAGGCGCACCGGGAACGCGTCAACGCCGAGAGCGGACAACCGTGGCCCGCGCGGATCGCCGCGGCCACGGCCCGCCGCGGTCCCTCGGAGTTCCCGACGTTGCGTGCCGTCGCCGCCTCCCGATTCGACCCGTTCGGCGACGGTGCGTTCGAGGACCGCCTGACGTGGTTGCTCGCTGGGATATGCGAGCACCATCGCCTGGCGCCCGAACCGGTCCGTCCACGTCGGCGCAGCTAGAACGCGAATGTTTCCTCCTCGAGCGGGGTACCAAGAACGGCATGACCTCCCCGGCGAAGGCTCACACCTCCGACTCCGACGAGACGGCGGGCACCAAACTCAAGCGCGGGATCACCGGCCCGCTGCTCTACCTGTTCATCCTCGGCGACGTTCTCGGCGCCGGGATCTACGCGCTGATGGGAGTGCTCGCCGGAGACGTCGGCGGTGTGCTGTGGGCGCCGCTGCTGCTGGCGCTGTTCCTCGCGCTGCTCACTGCCGGCTCCTACGCGGAACTCGTCACCAAGTACCCGAGGGCCGGGGGCGCGGCGGTGTTCGCCGAGCGGGCGTTCGGGCGTCCGATGGTGTCGTTCCTGGTGGGCTTCTGCATGCTTGCCGCGGGTGTGACCAGCGCAGCCGGTCTTTCCCTCGCCTTCGCCGGTGACTACCTCGCGACGTTCATCGACGTCCCGGCCGTACCGGCGGCCGTCGTGTTCCTGGCGTTGATCGGCTGCCTGAACGCGCGCGGCATCAGCGAATCGGTCAAGAGCAACGTCGTCATGACGGTGATTGAATTGACCGGCCTGCTGATCGTCGTCATCGCGGTGTCGGTGATGGTCGGCGGCGGCCGCGGCGACCTCGGCCGCAGCATCGACCTCCCCGACGGCGCCACGCCCGCGACGGCGATCCTCGCCGGAGCGATCGTCGCGTACTACTCGTTCGTCGGCTTCGAGACCTCCGCCAATGTCGCCGAGGAGATCCGTAATCCGAGCAAGGTGTATCCCACGGCGCTGTTCGCCGCCCTCATCACCGCGGGTGTGCTCTACGCCCTGGTCGGCGTCGCGAGCGCGACCGCGCTGCCCGCCGACGAACTCGCGAAGTCCTCGGGACCCCTGCTCGACGTGGTGTCCGCCGCGGGAGTCGGTGTTCCCGACTGGGTCTTCAGCGCGATCGCGCTCGTCGCCGTCGCCAACGGTGCGCTGCTGACGATGATCATGGCCAGCCGGCTCACCTACGGCATGGCCGAGCACGGGCTGCTGCCGAGCGTGCTCGGTCGCGTGCTGCCGCGGCGGCGCACACCGTGGACGGCGATCGTCGCGACCACCGCGGTGGCGATGGTGCTCAGCATGCTGGGCGATCTGTCGACGCTCGCCGAGACCGTCGTCCTGCTGCTGTTGGTCGTGTTCATCTCGACGAACATTGCGGTGCTCGTGCTTCGCCGCGACCAGGTCGAACACCCGCATTTCCGGGTGTGGACCGCGGTGCCGGTGTTGGGCGTGGCGTCGTGTGTGCTTCTGCTGACCCAGCAGACGGCCAAGGTCTGGTTGTTCGCGGCGATACTCGTCGCGGTGGGCGCCGCCCTCTACCTCGCGGCCCGGGTGGCCACCAGGAATTCCGACGCGTGATCACCGCTTGGCGGTCGCGGCGCGCAGGAACTGCGTTTGCGCGCTTTGTGTTTCGTCGCCCGACCGTCGATAGCAGTCGCAGGACGGTTCCGCACGAGATACCCGGCGCCTTCGAGGCCAACGCACTGGAAACGGCCGGACCGGGACAAAAGGTGAACACGGTACAGGGCGGTGGTTTACGTTCGCGCCGGTGACCGGTGTTCGAAAGGGGGGACGGACGATGGTGGGATTGTCGGCCGATTCTGCAGGCACGTCGCACTCGAGGACGGCGATCACGGCCCTGGTACTGGCCGTGCTGTGCGCACTGGTCGGCTTCGGTGAGGGTCGGGCCTCGGCGATTCCGGGCGGGGACGCCGCGGGCGCGTTGACGATCGGCGGTGTGAACCGCACGTATCAGGTTCACGCCCCGCCGGGGCTGGACCGGCCCGCCGGTCTGGTGCTCAACCTGCACGGTGCGGGGATGTCCGGTCTGGCGCAGGCCGGGGCGACGAACTACAACGCCATCGCCGATCAGTACGGGTTCGTCGTCGCCTATCCCGACGGCATCGACATGAGCTGGGCGGACGGGCGCGGCGCTTCGCTGCCGGACCGCCAGGGCGTCGACGACGTCGGGTTCCTGGTCGCGCTCACCGACCGGCTCCGCCAGGAGTACGGCGTGGATCCCGGCCGTGTGTTCGTGACCGGGACCTCGGCGGGCGGTTTCATGGCTTCGCGATTGGCGTGTGAACGCGCCGATGTCTTCGCCGCCGCGGCACCGGTGGCGGGCACGCTGGCTTCGGGATTCGGGTGCTCGCCGTCTGCGCCGGTGTCGGTGATGCTGGTGAACGGGACGGCCGATCCCGTCGTGCCGTTCGGCGGTGGCCCGATGCTGGGCCGCGGGGGCCGCAGCGACATCGTCTCCGCCCCGGCGTTGGCGCAACGCTGGCGTGAGATCGACGGCTGCCCGCCACCGGTCGAGCAGGTGCAGGGCAGCGTGCACCGGTTTGTGGCGTCCGGATGTGCGGGCGGGACCGAGGTGATGTTCGTTCAGATCGACGGCGGCGGCCACGTCTGGCCCGGCGGTCTCTTCGCACCCTTCGACGCCTCCCAGTCGACGGGCCAGTTTTTCGCGACCCACGGTCGGTGACCGGCGGCGTCGGCCTACGGTGGGTGGACCGACCGAAGCGAGACAGGAGAACCCGATGAGCGACGACGCCCCGGCCATCACCGGCATCCATCACATCTCGATCACCGTGACCGACCTCGAGGCCAGCATGGCGTGGTACGAGCGGCTGTTCGGCGCGGACCGCTTGCCCATGAAGTTCCCGCACTACGAACGGGAGGACACCGGATACGGCGAACTGCTGATCGATCCGCGCTCCGGCGTCGTCATCGGCCTGCACACCAACACCGGTAACGACGGGACGCAATTCGACGAAGCCCGAACGGGATTGGACCACGTGGGATTGAACGTGGCTTCACGTGCGGAGCTGGACGCGTGGACGCGGCGGCTCGATGAACTCGGCATCGAACATTCCGGTGTCCGTTCGGCCGACGAGCCGTTTCCCTTCGCGACCGTGGTGTTCCGCGACCCGGACAACATTCAGCTCGAGCTGTTCACCGCCGGCTGACCGCGCACAACGTTGACGAGAACAGCCCGGGAGCCGTTGCCCCCGGGCTGTTCTCGGCTGCGCCCCCGCCTACGTCGTCGTGCCCATCGCGATGTCGCGATCCTCGTCGGAGAAGACGGCGTCGTCGTCGCCCTCGCGTACGCGACGCACCATTTCCCGGGCGCTGCGGTACACGCCCATCGTGGAGTGGTAATCGCCGTCGTCGTAGGTGATCGAATCACCGTAGGAGAAACCCATGCGCGCGCCGACCTGGATCGCGTCGATGTTCGCGCCGAGGAAGATGAACTTCCAGTTCCACTGATCCTGCTGCTGCGTGGTCAGCTCCCGTACGGCCTCCCATGACCATCGCTGGCTGGCGTTCTCCATGCCATCGGTCATGATGAGGCAGACGACCGTGCCGGGGCGCCGGTGCTCGGGAAGCGCGGAGAGTCGCTCGCCGATCTCGGTGACGAACGTGCCGATGGCATCGAGCAGCGCGGTGCGTCCGCGCGGGACGACGGCGAACTCGGGCACCTCGTCGATCGGAGTCCACGCGTAGACGATCTCGTATTCCGTGTCGAACTGTGCCAGCGTCACTCGGCACTCTCCGGGGAGGTTGGCTTGCGCGGAAAGCAGCTCCCGCCAACCATCCTCGGTGGCCTGTTTCGAGGTCACCATCGAACCGGAGCGATCGAGCAATGCGGCGATGAGGGTAGCGTCGGGATTGGTCATGCGGGCGCCTTTCGTGGGATCTGGTGGACATGCACCATCGACCCGTCTGCGTCCACGAGGAGGCGCTTCACAGCTTCGGAATACCGAATCGGACAACGCGCGGTCTCGCCAAGAAGATTTGCTGTACGGGTGAATGAAGGGGCGAACAATCGGTTCGGACTTAACCGATGAACAAGTCAATTCTACCTTTGAAAGCCGGGTTACGCATCGTCCGTGCCGTTTGCGCTTCTCGCTCGGCGATGTTCGAGAAAGTTCGCTGTAGGGGCGCCGAGCGGCCCGCTTGGTCGGGCTGATCGGCGCGCGGCAAGTGGGTCAATGGCTCGACCCGTGTACCGGCCGCACCTTAGGCTGCGGCCATGTCACTCGATCGCGCCGCGCTCCTCGCGGGCAGTATCCGATTCGCTTCCGGTGTGTCGTTTCTGGTCGACCCCCTACGGACCAACCGGCTGTGGGGCGACCCGGAGGAACCGTCGCCGACGGCTCAGTTGCTCCTGCGCTCAATGGGTTACCGCGACGCACTCATCGGCGGGCTGCTTCTCGGGTCCGCGCTGAAGGGCCGCGATACCCGAGGCTGGTTTCTGGCCTCAGGCGGAGCCGACGCCGCCGATCTGCTGGGCGGCATGGGAGTTCATCACGAGATGAGACGCTCCCAGCGCATCATCGGCCTCGGCGGCGCGGTCGTCGGTATCGGAGTGGGTCTCTGGGGTGCCCTGCGCCGGCACCCACCGACCGAGGACTGACCTCAGCGGGCCGGTGCCGGGAGACTTCAGGCGCCGCGCTTGAGGTGGGGCGCCGTCGCGGGTGCGACCGAAATCGGGCGGCGGCGACGCCGTGGGCTCGGCTCGACCTCTACATGGTCGCCGGGTTCGCGCACCTGCTCGCGGAGCCTTCGAAGCGCCTGCGCCAGCAGCCGCGACACGTGCATCTGCGAATAACCCATGCGCTCGGCGATCTGCGTCTGCGTCATGCTTTCGAAGAATCGCAGCATCAGCACGGTCTTTTCGCGTTCGGGCAGCGCCGCGATCAACGGTCGTACGGTTTCGAGGTCCACGACCTTGTCGATGTTCGGATCGATGTCACCGAGGGTGTCGCCGACCGAGCGGGCCTCGTCATCGGCGGAGGCCTGGACGTCGGTCGACAAGGTGGAGTAGTTGCTGCTCGCGATCGTCGCTTCCATCACCGCCTCGCGTTCGATGCCGAGGTGGTTGGCCACTTCGGACGGCGTCGGCGCGCGGCCGATCTGCTGCGACAACTCCGCGCGGGCCTTGACCAACTGCCCCTGCAGGTCCTTGAGCCGGCGCGGCACCTTGACCGCCCAGCCGTAGTCGCGGAAGTGGCGGCGGACCTCGCCCATGATGGTCGGGATCGCGAACGACAGGAAATCGGCGCCGTTGTCGGGGTCGAACCGGTTGACGGCGTTCACCAGACCCACCCGCGCGGCCTGCACCAGGTCGTCGATCGGCTCACCCCGATTCCGGTAGCGGCGGGCGACGTGATCGGCAAGTGGCAACGTGCGCGCGACGATCGCCTCGCGCTGGCGCCGATGGGGGAGCGATCCTTCGTCAAGCGTCTTCAGGCGGCGGAACATGTCCGTCACGTCTGAATATTCAGAATTCACCTCTGACACCACACAGGCTCCTCACGTCGACCCTGCCGTTGGATCACTGGGCTCGGATCTGAACCTGTGGCTGCTGCGGTTTACCCTCTCGAACGGTTTGTCGAAACATCGCCCGCCGGGGTGCTACACGCCAGCGTAGCCGTCAATGGGCGTTCGTGTGGTCAACCGGCGAACTCGCGCGCTTTCCCCGCGTTGACGGGCATCGCATGTCTGCCGTACGGGCGCTGCTGCCTGCCGAGTCGTGCCGGGGCGGTGATCAGGGGGCTGTCCCAGATCGCACCGGTTAACACCGCGGCGCCCAGCGCCGTCAAGCCTGCCATCGCGACCAAAGTGTCGGGGTCCATGCTTACCGGGTTACCCACCGACGGTGATTACAACGCCCATCGTCGGCGAGAAATTTGCCCGCGGGTCAGCGGGCACGGCGGGCCAGCAGTTCGGCGTGATGGATGACCAGGCTCTTGCCGGTCACGGTGATCCACCCGCGATCGACGAACTCGGACAACGCCTTGTTGACCGATTCCCTTGACGCGCCGACCAATTGAGCGATCTCGGCTTGGGTCAGGCCGTGGTCGAGCCGCAACTGCCGATCCTGTCGGCTTCCGAAACGCTGTGCGAGATGCAGGAGTTGTTTGGCGATCCGGCCCGGTACGTCGGTGAAGTTGAGATCGGTGATCAGGTCTTCGGCGCGCCGCAGATTGCGCGCCAACAGACGCATCAACTGGTCGGCGATGTGCGGGCTGCCGTCGATGCAGGCGTGCAACGCATCACGGTCGATGACGGCGACGAGCACCGGGGTGAGGGCCGTAGCGGACCCGGTGCGGGGTCCGGAGTCGAACATCGACTCGGCGCCGAAGATCTCGGACGGGCCGAGAACGCCGAGCAGTTTCTCGGGGAAATCCGCCGACTGCCAGCCGATCTTGACCTTTCCCTCGACGACGATGTAGAGCAGGGGATCGCATTGCCCTTCGTGGTAGATGCACTGACCCGGCTTGAACCGGTCGTAGGAGAATCGGTGCACCAGAGCCGCCCTGTCCGCCGGTTCGAGCCCACGCATGATCGCCGATCGCGCCAATACGGCTTCACTGTCCCGCACCGGGCCCTTCTCGGCCGTGGCGCCCGCGACCATCAGCATGCCCACTCCCAACCCTGTTGCGTGCGGGTCTACCCGGCCGGGTCGGGGGTAAACGCTCAACCGCCGGGTTGCGCGCCGGTCGAGGCCATCACGGCCGGTTCGTCCACCTCCAGCGCGGTGCCTTCGATGTCGACGTCGGGCACGTACTTCTCGAACCACCGCGAGTGTGCCCACATTGTGCGACCGACGATGCTCATGATGGCCGGGATCAGCGTGAGCCGGACGACGAAGGCGTCCAGGAAGACTCCGACGGCCAGCGTCAGTCCGACGGACTTGATGATCGGATCGCCGCCGGCGAGGAACGCGATGAACACGCCGAACATGATCAACGCGGCGGAGGTGACCACCCGGGCCGACAGGCCGACGCCGTTGCGCACGGCGTCCAGCGCATCGTCGGTCCGGCTCAGCTCCTCCTTCATGCGTGACACCACGAACACCTGGTAATCGCTGGAGAGGCCGAAGATGATGGCCAGCACGATTATCGGCAGGAAGCTGATCGTCTCACCGGGCGTGATGCCCAAAACCTCGGCGCCCCAACCCCATTGGAACACCGCGACCTGTACGCCGAGGGCCGCGAACACCGAGAGCAGGAAGCCGAGGATCGAGGTGATCGGGACCAGCGCCGCGCGGAACGCGATGGTCAGCAGGATGAACGCCAGGCCGACGACCACGAGCAGGGACATCGGCAGCGCCTCGGCGAGTTTGTCCGAGGTGTCGATGTTCGACGCGGTGGTCCCACCGACGAGAATGCTTGCGCCGCTGTCGCCTTCGATCGCCACCCGATCGGCACGGATGCGCTGGACCAGATCGGCGGTGGCGGTGTCGTTGGGGCCGGTCGCCGGGATGCGCATACAGGTACTTCGACATCCCGGCTCCCCGGCTCGATGTGGGCAAAGTCGGGCTGTCGTATTCCCTTTGCGACCGTGGTTATGCATGCAGGCCGCCAAGTGTGACCTGCGCCGCGCGTCACGCGCGTGCGGTGTTCTCGAGGATGATCTCGCGGGCGGTCTCGTAGAAGGCGCTGATCAGGGTGGAGAACGACAGCTCGAAGGGATAGACCATGTGCACTTCGAGCGACTCGAGTTTCCACTCGGGCAGCACCGGGACGAGCGTGCCCTCGCGCAGCTCGGTGGTGCAGATGATCTGGGTGGGCATCGCGCCGATCCCGAGGCCCTGCATGATGTACTGCTTGCACACCTGAAAGTTGTTGGCACGCGCGCGAACTGGAGGTGTCAGCTCGCGACGGCCCGCCTTCGCGGTGACCGTCAGCCTGCGGGGCCCGCCGAAGCCGAAGTCGATGAACGGAAGCGCGTTCAGCTGCGCCGGATCACGGACCGGTTCGGGCAGCTGCGCAAGGAAATCCGGGGAGGCGCACAGGAACAGCCCCAGGTCGAAGACCTTGCGCGCGATCAGCGTGGAGTCCTGTAGCGGCCCGGTGCTGAACACCACGTCGAAGCCGTCCCGGACCGGGTCGACCATCCTGTCGACCAGGCGGATGTCCAGCCGCGAGTTCGGGTAGTGCCGCAGGAACGCCGCGCCCACCCGCGAGGCGTAATCGATGCCGACGAACACCGGGATCGCCACGCGCAGCTCGCCCTGCGGCTCCTGCCTGCTGGCCTCCACGAGTGCGCGGACGCCGTTGGCTTCGGCCAGGATGTTGACCGCGTGGGCGTACACCTGCTCACCCAGATCGGTGACCGTGAGCTGGTGGGTGTTCTTGCGCAGGAGTTTGATGCCGAGGTCCGATTCGAGCTTGGTCAGCTTGCGGCTGACCGTCGACTTGGGCATGCCGAGCAGGGTCGCCGCCTTCGACAGGCTCCGGTTCTCTACGACCTTGCCGAAGATCAGCAGGGCGTCGACGTCGAAGGGCAGATTCTGTTCCATCACGCTCCATTCCGGTCGGTTCGACGGCAATCCTTGTTCCGAATATGCAACAGGGTGTTGCACTAATGGGTCTTTTTCGCCCATTTGGGCGGCGGTACGTTCGGCCTACCGTCTCAGCCCGACGGAGGAGAGAGTGTGAGTCACGACGCCCTGGTGACGAAACCCGCGAGCGGACACTGGTCCGACGTCTATCCCGAGCTCGGTCGCGGCCCGGTGTCGCTGGAGGACTGCGTCTCCGAGGACTTCTACGAGAAGGAGCGCGAGCACGTCTTCCGGAAGACGTGGCTGTACATGGGCCGCGTCGAGCGGGTGCCGAAATCCGGCAGCTACCTTACCCGCGAACTGAGGTTCCTCAACACCTCGGTGATCATCGTGCGGGGCAAGGATGACACCATCCGCGCCTTTCACAACATCTGCCCGCACCGGGGAAACAAGATGCTGTGGGAGGACGACCCTTTCCAGGAGGTCGAGGGCCGCGCGCCGCTGTTGTACTGCCGCTTCCACGGCTGGCGCTACAAGCTGGACGGCTCGCTGCACTCGGCCACCCGCAAGGATCTGCTGCTCGACTTCGACGCGGACAGCTGCCGGGTGCCGGCCATCCAGTGCGAGGTGTGGGAGGGCTTCATCTTCATCAACCTCAATCCGCACAACACCGAGTCGCTGCGTGATTTCCTCGGCGAGCTGGCGCACGAGATCGAGGGGTACCCGTTCGCCGGCCCGCATCAGGTCTACAAGTTCAAGGCCGAACTGCAGTGCAACTGGAAGATCTTCCTCGACGGGTTCGCCGAGAGCTATCACGGGCCGTATCTGCACGCGTCGTCGTTCGGGGCGGTCACCGCGGAGGCCAGAGACGCGTTCGACCAACCGAACCCGTTCACCGACGCGCTGGCCTACCGGCTCAAGGGCCCGCACCGGATGTTCTCGTTCTCTGGGGAACCGTCGCGAAAGACGCCGTACTCCAAGCCGATCGAGTGCGTGTTCGAGGCCAGCGCCGCCGGACCGTGGAACAAGAAGACCGACCGCGGGCCGATGCCCCCGGGCATCAACCCGACCCGATCGGAGAAGTACGGC
This sequence comes from Mycolicibacterium malmesburyense, assembly GCF_001050015.1. The sequence goes on along the minus strand of NZ_CVTB01000270.1, from coordinate 11,246 downwards.
TTCGACTCGTTCCAGTTCTTTCCGAACTTCGTGCTGATCTTCGGAGCGTCCGGTTTCACCGTCCACACGCACTGGCCCACCGGACCGCACTCGCACATCTTCGAAACCGAGGCGTACTACCAGCCGCCGACGACGCACAAGGAGCGGCTGGGGCAGGAACTGACGATCACGTACCTCAACGACATCATCCTCGAGGACGCCAGCCCGTCGGAGGGTCTGCAGGCCATGCTGAACAGCGGGGCGCTCACCCACTTCACGATGAACGACGAGGAGATCCTGCTGCGCCACTTCCACAAGGTGGTGGGCGACTACGTAGAAAACGGAGTCAAGGCCGACGAAGAGCAGAAGGCGATGCGATGAATGCAGTTCTGCCGCCGGAGTTCTCGCAGCTCGAACATCTCGTGGCGGAGTGGGCGATAGAGGACGGCCACGCGCGCTACGTCAAGCGGGTCAACAGTTCCATGGAGGAGATCCGCGCCTTCTACGACGGGATCTTCCCGTACGCCGAGGAGGCGGTCGCCTACATCGACAAGTTCGACTACTCCGAGCCGCTGCCCGACGACGTCGCCAACCTGCGCAACCTTCTCTACTCGCTGATCACCGTCTCGCTCGCAGTCGAACTGTGGAAGCAACCGCGAGTCAAACATTCGGCCAACACGATTCTGACGAGGGTGAGCTGAGCCGCCGTGAGCCTGACCTCCGCACAACTGGACATTGTCGACCTGACACCCAGGATCGGCAGCGAGATCAAAACCGACCTGGACACGCTGTTGAGCGGGCGCGCCGCCGAAAAGATCCGCGCCACACTGGAACAGCGCGGCGTGGTGTTCTTCCGCGGGCTCGAGATCAGCGACGAGCAGCAGGTCGCGATCGCCGCAACGCTGGGGACCGTCGTCGCCAACGAGGGCGAGGACGGCATCTACAAGATCTCGCTCGACGAGAACGTCAACCAGCGCGCGAAGTACCTGAAGGGGTCGTTGTTCTGGCACTTCGACGGCTCGCTGCAGCCCTACCCGAACCTCGCGACGCTGTTGCGCGCGGTGAAACTGTCCGACACCGGCGGCGATACCGAGTTTTGCAACACCTACGCCGCGTACGACGACCTGCCGGAATCCGACAAGGACCTCATCGCCGACCTTCGCGTCGTGCACAGCGCCGAACGGTCTCAGTACTACGTCACACCCGAGATGAGTTACGACGAGATCGCGTTCTGGCAGAAGTCGCCGACGAAGGCGTGCCCCATCGTGTGGACGCACCAGTCCGGGCGCAAGTCGCTGCTGCTCGGCGCCACGGCCGATTACGTGGTCGGCATGCCCGTCGAGGAGAGCCGCGCTCTGCTTGCGCGGCTTCGTGATTGGGCCACGCAGCCGCAGTACGTCTATCGGCACGAGTGGCAGGTCGGCGACCTGCTGATCTGGGACAACACCGGGACCATGCACCGCGCCCTGCCCTACGCCGCCGACAGCGGTCGCCTCATGCACCGGACCATCCTGGCGGGCGAAGAGCCACTCGATTGAAGCTGGGCATCGCGACACCGGTCGTCACCAACGTCGCCGGGGCGGCCCTGACGTGGGAGCGCGACGCAGGAATCGAGGACATCGGCCGCGTCGCAGAGGCGGCGGACGGGCTCGGGTATCACCACATGACCTGCAGCGAGCACATCGGCATTCCCGCGTCCGAAGCGGGGCGGCGCGGCGCCAGATACTGGGATCCGCTGGCCACCTTCGGCTACGTGGCGGCCCGCACCGAGCGGATCCGGTTCGCCACCATGACGTTGGTGCTCGGCTACCACCATCCGCTGGCCATCGTCAAGCGTTACGGCACACTGGATCACGTCAGCGGCGGCCGGGTGATCCTCGGTGTGGGCGTCGGATCGCTCGAGGAGGAGTTCGACCTTCTCGGGGTCCCGTTCGAGGACCGCGGCCCCCGCGCCGACGACGCGCTGCGGGCCCTGCGCGCATCCCTGGCAAGCAACGAGCCTACGTACGACGGTGATCACTACTCGTTCGGCGGCCTCATCGTCGACCCGTGTGCGGTGCAGCCGCACATGCCGATCTGGGTCGGCGGCCGCACCCGGCGCTCGCTGCGGCGAGCGCTGACGCTCGCCGAAGGGTGGGCGCCGTTCGGTATCTCGGTGGCCACCGCGGCGGAATGGCTGAACGCGCGCGAGGTCCCGCCGGACTTCGAGGTCGTGCTGCCCGCCGACCGACCGCTGAACCCGATCGAGAATCCCGACGGCACACGGGAAACGCTGCGCGCGATGGCGGAAGCGGGTACGACGATCGTGTCCGCGCGATTCGTCCACCGGTCACTCGAGCACTATCTCGAGCAGATCCACGCCCTCGCCGAACTGCACCGCGACGACGACGAAAGGTGACGATGACGGACGACGCCATGGGCCATCCGCTGCTGATGCCGCTGACCGCCGACGAATGGGGCGACGACGAGTACGCGGCCGTCGGGGCGCTGATGGGTATACCGGGGGAGGACGTGCCGCGGGCCGGCTCCGGGGAACCCAGGGACCCGCTCAACTTCGACATCATCGGCGTGCTCGCCCGCCATCCGAAGATGGCCCAGAAGTTCCTGACCTACAACGCGTTTCTGCTTCAGCGCGGCGAGCTGCCGCTGCGCCTTCGTGAGCTGGCGGTGTTGCGGCTGGCGCACGCGCGGGGCTCCTCGTTCTTCTGGGGTGAGCACGTCAAGGTCGCCAAGGCCGGCGGGTTGACCGACGACGACATCGCCCGAATCACCCGCGGCAACGCCGAGTTCGACGGATCCGACCGGTTGGTGCTCGAGACGACCGACGAATTGCTGGCCAACGGTCGCGCGACGCCTGCCGCGTGGCGTCGCCTCGTCGACGAGCTCGGCACCCACCAGGCGATGGAGTTGATCTTCGTCGTCGGCACCTACGGCATGCTCGCGATGGCGTGCGACACCTGGCAGCTCACCCCGCCGCCAGGCAGTGCGGCGCTTCCGGACTAGGGCTCGTCGGGTGTCGGTTCGCTGTCGTCGCGCCGTGCCCGCCCACGCCAACTCCGCACGCCGCGATGGGCGGCGAACGCTCCGGCGATCGCGGTGATGCACCAGACCGCGATCGCCGTGTAGGCCAGCGGTGACGAGAGGTCCGTGATCGACGCCCCCAGCGCCGTGTACACGAACGCGCGCGGGACCGATCCGATGAACGCGCCAACGGCCATCTGCCACAACGGAACCCCGAACGCACCGAATGCGTACGAAGCCAGCGCGTCGGAGATGCCCGGCACGAAGCGCTGGCCGACGACCGCCCACAGCCCTCCCCGCGCGATGAGATCGTCGAGGCGGGCCGCTCGATCCTCGCCCAGCAGCGCCCGCGCCCTGTCGCGCCCGGCCCGCCTGCCGAGCAGGCTGGTGACGCAGGCGGTGGTCACCGTGGCGCCCAGGGTCGCGAACGTGCCGACGACCGGGCCGAAGAGCACGCCGCTGGCGGCGGCGAGGATCGGACCGGGTACGAATATCGCCCCGAGCAGACCCGACACCACGACATAGACCAGCGGTGCTACGGGGCCGGTGGAGGCCACCGTGCGACGAACATGGTCGACGTCGACCACGCCGGAGACGGCGACCAGGTAGAACAACCCGAGCAGGAACGCCGCGAACAACACGAGCCGAAGGATGTGTCGACGACGCGAGGCGGGGCGGGCGCTGAGGGTCATGTCCACGCAATCTTGCCGCACGCCCGGGCGTGCCTCCGATCCGAATGAGAAGCCACGGCTGTCGTGAAGGCGAGAACACTGCCGGGAATGCTCTTTCGACGCGTGCGGACGACACCTTCCCACGGTGGCGCCATAGATGTACCATTTGGTACATGATTACCGAGTGCGGTGCCGAGATCGATGCACCCGCCGCCGTCGTGTGGGACGTGTTCAGCGATGTGCAAAGCTGGCCGGAGTGGACCGCCTCGGTGACCCGGCTGGTGGCGCTCGACAGCCGAGAGTTGCTCGTGGGCAACCGGTTCGAGATCAAACAACCGCGCATGCCGAAGTTGGTCTGGAAGGTCGCCGAGGTGACGCCCGGCGCGTCGTGGACCTGGGTGCAGCGCTCGCCCGGCGGGCTCACGGTGGCCCGCCACAACGTCACCCCCATCGACGCGGGCCGGTCCCGGGTCCACCAGGTGCTCGAACAGCGCGGTCCGGTCGGGGCCCTGGTCGGTCTGCTGATGCGCTCGATGACCAGGCGCTACCTCGACCTCGAGGCCGAAGGCTTGAAGGCGCGCTGCGAGCAGCTGCACAGGCTCGATGGCCCGGCCTCCTGACTTCGCGCGTCGCCAGGAACTGCTGGACGGGGTCGTCGCGGAGGTCGCGCGCAACGGCATCGGCGACCGGTCGCTGCGCGATCTCGCCGCGGCGGTGGGCACCAGCCATCGCATGCTGCTGCACCACTTCGGGTCGCGTGACGACCTGCTGTTGGCGGTCGTGGGAGAGGTCGAGAAACGCCAGATGGCGCGGGCCCGGGAATTGCCCGCGGACCCGGCCGACGCGATCGCGGCGATGTGGGCGAACCTGCGGCGGCCGGAGCTGCGACCGTTCGAGCGGCTGTTCTTCGAGTGCTACGCGCGGGGAGTCCAGGGTGAGCAACCCTTCGCCCGGATGCTGCCGGGAGCCGTCGAGGACTGGCTCTCCAAGGAGTCCCCGGAATCCGACCCCGCGATGAGGCGGCTCGGCCTCGCCGTGGCGCGCGGCCTGCTGCTGGACCTCGTCGCCACCGAGGACCTCGAGGGCGTCGACGCCGCGGCCGCGGCGTTCGCCGACCTGACCCGGGCACGCCGTCGGTGAGGGTCAGTCCTCGCTGCTGAGGCGTTCCCCGATGAACGCGAGCAGCCGCGGGTCGTCGGAGGTGAACACGTCGACCTCCTCGCCGCCGTCACAGCGCAGCAGTGCGACGGTCACGCTGCTGTCCCGCCGCGCCCGAACCTCCCAGATGGCGCCCGAATCCTGCCAGCGCTGCAGATCCGCCACTCGGTCCACCGGCATGCACCTACCATCTCACCGCATGGGTGCCCGCCCAAGTGTCGACGTCGCGCGGGTCTACGACGCGCCGGATGACGAGGACGGCGTCCGGGTTCTCGTCGACCGGTTGTGGCCGCGGGGATTCCGCAAGGACGATGCGCGCGTCGGGCGATGGCTGCCCGCGGTCGCGCCGTCGACCGAGCTGCGGCGCTGGTATGCACACCAGCCCGAACTGTTCGACGAATTCGTCGCCCGCTACACCGCCGAACTGGAGACCGAAGCGGGGGCCCAGGCACTGGACGAACTGCGCGGCCTGCTCGCCGACGGCCCGGTCGTGCTGGTGACCGCCACCCGTGACGTCGACCGGAGCAATGCCGCCGTACTTCGGGACATCCTGACTCGACGGGCGTGAGACGATCGCCCCATGCCGTCGAAAATTCCGCGATGACCGTCGTACTCGCCATCCGTTGCGCCGACGGGGTCGTGGTGGCCTCCGACTCGCAGATCACCGATCCCGAGCGCGGCCTGAGTTATCCGGCGCAGAAGCTCCACCCACTCGGCAAGCACGCCGCGTGGGGCGGTAGCGGCTCGCGCGCGGTGCTCTACGACCTCGAGCAGATCTTCGACAACGAGCCGGACTCGATCGTCGAGGCCCCCGACATCGGCCACGCCCTTCAGGGGCGCGTGCTGCCCGTGCTCAAACACCACTACGAGAACTTCATCGACGACGTGCCGGCGAGCAAGCCGGGCGCCACACCCGCCACCTACGTCCTGGCGGCGGGCTACACGAACGGAAAGCCGTTCATCGTCGACCTCGATCCGCACGGGCTCATCGGCCGCTACGAGGAGATCGGCTTCCACGCGGTGGGCAGCGGGTCGCCGATGGCCCAACAGGCCCACGCGCTGCTGGCGCACTTCGAGATGGGCGAACGCAGCGTCGACTACGGCGTGGTGGCCGCGTTGCGGGTGCTCGACGCGCTGGATGCGTCGTCGCCCAGCGTCGGCGGCCCGATGGACATCTGCCGGATCACGCCGGAGGGGGCCCAGCACTACGACGAGGAAGCCGTCGCCGAGGTCCGGCGCAGCGTGCAGCGGTGGACCGACCTCGAACACCGGGCGCTCGACGACCTCTTCGACTGACGAGTGGCGGCAGGGGAAGGTAAGTCTTGCCTTAGTCGGTCCGGTAGGCTCGGCGGGCGATGACCGAGATCGACGATGCACCCTCGCCGGTACTTCCGCGGGAGCTGACGGACATTACCGACGCGGTGCGCGACGTCGCGGCGCCGCCCACGCCGGTCCTCGCGGAGCCGTACTTCATCCGCCCGGCCGATCCGGATACCGACGCGGAGATGGTGTCGGAATGGATGAACCGCCCGCACCTGGTCGAGGCGTGGGAGTACGACTGGCCGCCCGAGCGCTGGCACCGATATCTGACAGCACAGTTGGCGGGCGAATACTCCCGGCCGTTCGTCGGCTCGTTCCGGGGCCAGCCCTTCGTCTACCTCGAGCTGTACCGGGCCGCCAAGGATTCGATCGCCCCGCGCTACGACGCCGATCCGCATGACATCGGGATGCACGCGGCCATCGCGGAGCTACGGTTCGTCAACCGCGGTATCGCGCCGATTCTGTTGCCGCGGTTGACCGCCAACATCTTCGAGCTGGATCCGCAGTGCCGGCGCATCATGTTCGACCCGGATCACCGGAACAAGGGCGCGCGCGACGTCTGCGAACACGCCGGCTGTGTGTTCCTCGGCGAGCACGACATGTCGAACCGGCGCATGGCGCTGTACGCGCTGCCGCGTAGACCCGCCGATGCGCTGTAGCGCATCCGACGCGCCGTAGCTCTCGCCGACGCGCCGGAGCGCACCCGACGCGGCGTAGAGCGCTCAGGGCAGCTGGTTGAACTCGGCGTAACCGTCGTGGTCGGGCTTCATCCCGGCCGCGACCAGCTCCCACAGCACCTCGTCGGTGCCACCGCCGACACGGGCCAGTTTCATGTCGCGCCACCATCTTCCGAGAGGCGTCTCGTCGACGAGATAGCCGGAGCCGCCGAACAGGTGCATGCACTCGTTCATCACCTCTTCGCCGAGACGGGCGGCGTTGACCTTCATGGCGGCGGCGGTGCGCAGGTCCAGTTTTCCGGTCGCGGCGATGCCGTCCAGCGCGTAGCGCAGCATGTCGACGCGGGCCTGGAGATCGGCCATCCGCAGCCGCAGCGCCTGATGCTCCCACAGCGTGTTGCCGAACTGGCGCCGAACCATCATGCGCGCCTGCGTGATTGAAAGGACCCGCTGCGCCGACGTCGACACCAGGCCGGCCACCGACATGCGTTCCTGCGCCAGTCCCCACGAGATGGCGGCCAGGCCGATGCCGGCGCGGGCCACCAGGGCGTCGGCGGGCACCCACGTGTCGATGTGCACGGCGGCGGTGTCGAGCGGACCGGCGCCCACCTTGCGGTAACGGGTCTGAATCTCACACCGCGCCAGCGGAACCGCGATCACGACGACGCTGCCGTGCTTGCTGTTCGGGTCGTGGTCGACGTTGCGGGCCACGCACATGACGTGGTCGGCGATGGGGGACAGCGATACGAACTTCTTGACGCCCTTGACCTCGAAACCGTCGCGTGCAGAACGCACTTCGGTGCCGACGATCTGCAGGTCGGATCCGCCGGACTGTTCGGAGGCGCCGATGCAGAGCACGGTTTCCCCGCGAATCGCCTGCTCGGCGATCTCCTTGAGGTAGTCCGACTTGCCGAAGCGGCGCAGGATCGCGATCGCCGAGTCGTGCAGGCCGACTCCGACGCCGATGCCGGCCGACCCCAGCCGGCCGAGCTTGCGGGCGAGTTCGATGACCTTGGCGACGTCGGGATGCTGCTGCCCGGGCGGCCACTTGGCGGCGAAAACGCCGGACTCGCCCAGGTACTCGATGAGCTTGCGCGGAAAGCGTTCTGTCTCTTCGGCTTCGGTCGTCCACGCCGTGATCCGATCGTCGAACACCCGGTCGAGCAGGTCGCGGTAGTCCTCGAGCGTCGACGTGTCCGGCGCCTCGGCGGTGGCCGTCATCGGCTCGCTCCCTCCAGCGTGCGCTTGACTTCGAGGCGGCGCAGCTTGCCCGACGAAGTGCGCGGCAGCGCACCGGGTTTCAGGAACACCACATCGGCGGGCACCACACCGCAGTGCGACGCGACGCGCGCCACGATCTCGCTGCGGGCGCCGGGTTCGTCGTCGCCCTTGAATTCCGCCGCGATCACCAGGCCGGGGCGTGCCGACGCCTCGCCCGTTCCGACGGCAACGACGCAGCCGTCGCGGACTCCGTCGATCTCGCCCGCGATGCGCTCGATCTCGTTGGGAAAGACGTTGCGGCCCGCAACCGTGATGAGTTCCTTCGCGCGGCCGCAGACCACGAGGCCGTCGTCGGTGAGATAGCCGAGATCGCCGGTGGGCAGCCACGCGTTGCGGTCGATCGGGGCCTCGCCGACGTAACCGTTCATCAGCGATGTGCCGCGGACCTCGACCTCGCCGACCTCGCGACCGGTCACCTCGGTGGTGTGCTGCGCATCGGAGTTGATGCGGATCTCCATGCCGGGGATCGGGTGGCCGAGGATGGCGAACTGGCGGTTGGTCTCGCTGCCGTCGGTGATGACCTGAACGTCGTCGACCCGAAGCCCGGTGAACGGTACGGGAACGCTGACCGCACAGGTGGATTCGGCCAACCCGTAGGACGGGGCCAGCGAGTTGGGGTTGAACCCGAAGCGGGCCATGCCGTCGGCGAAGCGCTGGTAGCCGACGCAATCGACGGGTTCCCCGCCGTTGAGGGTGAAGCCCAGGTGGCTGAGGTCCAGGCCCTTGAGATTGCTCGCGTACTTGCCGATCAGGTTGAAGGCCATGTTCGGCGACGCGGTCATCGTGGCCTTGCTCTCCATCAGCCACTTGAGCCAGTTGAACGGCGACGCGGCGAACGCCGAGGTGGGCGCCTGCCACAGGTCGGCCCCGGCGAGCGTCGCGGTCAACAGGAAGGCCAGGCCCATGTCGTGGTAGATCGGCAACCAGCTGTGCAGCCGGGACTTGTCGTCGACGTTGACCCGGGCGATCAGCCCCCGCAAGTTGGCCAGCGACGCGGCAGGCGAAATCTGTGCGGTGCGCGGCGTTCCCGTCGACCCAGCGGTGCCCTGCAGGATCGCGACGTCCGCGGTCTCGGGGCCGCGGAAAGTCGTGGAGCGGCGCGGGTGGCCGACGTCGGAGAGATCGTGGACGGCGATCGCCTCGGCGTACCTGCGCAACAGCGCCAGTTCGGCGCCGTTGCTGAACACCGTCGTCACGCCGATGGAACGGAAGCGGCCCAGCGTGGTCTGCGCCCACTGTTCGGGGTCGGCGCGCCGGATCGGGCCGGGCAGGATCGACAGCCCGGCGCCGGCGAAGAAGGCACCGGGAATGGCCGCGATGAACTCGACCGTGGGTTCCCCCACCAGGCCGACGGCCGTGGCTTGATCGCCGGTGATCCGCTCGGCCACGTTCTCGGCCCGCGCGTGGACCTCGGGCCAGGGATGGGTTGCCCACCGGTCGGCTTCGGTGTCGAGGACGTATAGGTTGGTCGACGCCCCCGACATCACCGACGACAGGGCTGCGGCGAGTTCCGTCACGAGTTCGTGGGTGTCGCAGCCGTTTTGGCCAGGATGGCCGCTTCCAGATCGCCGACGGTGTCGCAGCTGAGCAGATCCTCCTCACTCAGCGCCACGCCCAGTCGATCCTCGATGGCGACCATGCCCACCGCGAACGCGACCGAGTCGAGACCGACGTCGTCGATCAAGCGGGAGTCGCGGGTGACTCGTCGGACATCGACGTTCATATCGTCGCGCAGGATCTCGGCGAGCGCGACGCTGACGGCTTCTGGATTAGACGGGTTCACGGCGAGCGACGGTACTACGCCAAATCAGGTAAGGCTAGGCTTACCCCCGTCCCCTCGGGGGCGAAGAATCTCACAAGCGCGCGCCGATCCACCAGCCCGCCGCCGCGGCGGCCACGCCGAGCGCCAGGCTGACGACGATGTTGGCGATCGCGAGGCCCGTCCGCCGTTCCGCGCCGAGCTCGAGAGTCTGCAGCATCCAGGTCGAGAACGTCGTGTACGCGCCGACGAGCGCGACGCCGGCCAGCAGCGCGGCCGTGGCCCCCAGATCGAGGCCCGCGAACAGCCCGAGCACGAACGCACCGGAGATGTTGACCACGAATATCCCGGTAGGGAAGGCCCCGCTCAGCCGCTCGGACACGGCGCGGTCGATGACAAAACGCAGCACCGCCCCGAGGCCGCCGAGCACGGCGACGCCCAGCCACACCGCGACCGTCATCGCCGCGCCCATTCCGATGCCAGCCAGGCCGCCGCCAGGCCGACGGCGATGCTGGCCGAGGCGTAACCGGCCGCCAGCCCGAAGTGTTCGCGCTCCAGCATCCTGAGGATCTCGACCTGCATGGTCGAGAAGGTGGTCAGCCCGCCGCACAGGCCCGTGCCCAGCAGCGGGCGACGATAGCTGTCGTCGGGTAGCCGGGTGGCGACGTAGCCCAATATGAACGCGCCGGCGATGTTCACGGCGAACGTCGGCCAGGGCCAGTGCCCGGGTTCGGGGGCGAGGATCGTTTCGATCACCGCGCGGCCGAGGGTGCCCAACGCACCGCCGACGAACACGGCGAGCAGTTCGCGGCGGTCGTAACCCAGCACAGGCAAAGTATGGCCGTCCCCCGAACACCCAGCACGCCGCATGTCGGCAAGGAGCAGAATCGGGTGCATGTCGCCCAACCCCCGAGCCGGACAGCCGGCGCAGCCCGAGGATCTCATCGACATCGCTCGAGTGGTGACGGCGTACTACACCCGCGAGCCCGACCCCGACGACGTCGAGCAGCAGGTGGTGTTCGGCACGTCGGGGCATCGCGGTTCCAGCCTCGACGCGGCGTTCAACGAGGCGCACATCCTGGCCACGACGCAGGCCATCGTCGAGTACCGCGCAGCGCAGGGCACGACGGGGCCGCTGTTCATCGGTCGCGACACCCACGCCTTGTCCGAGCCCGCGTGGGCGTCAGCGCTGGAGGTGCTGGCCGCCAATGACGTTGTGGCCATGATCGATTCGGCGGAGCGCTACACGCCGACACCGGCGGTCAGCCACGCGATCCTGACATTCAACCGTGGGCGTGAGGGTGATGTGGCCGACGGCATCGTCGTGACGCCGTCGCACAACCCGCCGCGCGACGGCGACGTCTGGTGAGACTCACACCC